>NZ_JBBHZH010000006.1:0-380956 GCF_049843495.1 Agrobacterium sp. M50-1
GGGGAAAGGGGCGGAATCTTCAGACGTTTCACCACAGGCCGGATGTCTCCCCTCCATGCCTCATTGCAAATAGCGCGCCGGGAACCGCAATTTTGCCGGCGGAGCATTTGCCTTATCCTTACATACGGCTGTCAAAGCGCAGGGTCGTGCATTAGAAACGGCATATAAGACACTTACCCCCAAATCGCCGCAGGCCTGTTTGCATGACCAGAACGTCCGTCCCTATGAAGACTGAATTGCCCGAACTTCCCGTCAGAGCCGTTCTGGGCGATATCGCCGAGGCCCTGGCCGGGGCGAAGCGCGCAGTTCTTTCAGCCCCTCCGGGCGCGGGTAAAACGACGCTGGTGCCGCTTCATCTTTTGCAGCAGGACTGGCGGGGTGACGGCAAGATCATTCTTCTCGAACCGCGCCGGCTTGCCGCCCGGGCCGCGGCCGGGCGCATGGCCGAGCTGCTTCACGAAGAAGTCGGGCAAACTGTCGGCTACCGCATGCGGCTCGACAATCGCATCTCCTCAAAAACCCGGATAGAGGTGGTGACCGAAGGCGTGTTTGCCCGCATGGTTCTGGACGATCCGGAACTTGCCGGCGTTTCGACAGTGATTTTCGACGAGTTTCATGAACGTTCGCTCGATGGCGATTTCGGGCTGGCGCTTGCACTCGACGTGCAGGATGGATTGCGAGACGATCTGCGCATCCTCGTCATGTCCGCCACTCTCGATGTCGAACGCATCAGCGCGCTCATGGCAGACGCCCCGGTCATTCAGAGCCTTGGGCGAACGTTTTGGATCGACGTCCGCTATGAGGATCGTTGGCAGGGCGCACCGATTGAAGAGAAAGTCACCAGGGCGATCACCGAAGCCCATACATCGGAAACCGGCTCCATCCTTGCCTTTCTGCCGGGACAGGCGGAAATTACCCGAACGGCCGCACGGCTGGAGGGGCGTTTTCCCAATGATACGGATATCATCCCGCTTTACGGCAATCTTTCGCAGAAGGAGCAGGACGCAGCGATAAAGCCGGCGCCGGCAGGACGGCGCAAGATCGTGCTGGCCACCTCGATTGCCGAAACATCCATTACCATCGATGGCGTGCGTGTCGTGATCGACAGCGGATTGCAGCGACTGTCCGTCTTCGAACCGGCAACCGGAATCACGAGGCTCGAAACGGTGCGGGTGTCGCGCGCTTCCGCCGACCAGCGGGCGGGCCGCGCCGGGCGAACGGAACCCGGTGTTGCGATCCGCCTGTGGCATCAGGGACAGACGGCGGCGCTCAACGCCTTTACGCCACCGCAAATTCTGGCGAGCGATCTTGCCGGTCTTGCGCTCGATCTCGCCCATTGGGGTGTTCAGGACCCGTCTTCTCTTGCCTTTCTGGATACGCCCCCCGAAGCCGCACTTAAAGAATCGGTGGCGCTTCTCAAAAATCTGGGCGCCCTCGACAAAGGCGGCGCGCTGACGCAGCGCGGTCGTCTGATGCGCGGCCTTTCGCTGCCGCCGCGGCTGGCAGCCATGGTGATTGCGGCGGCGAGCGAGGGTGCAGGGAAAAAGGCGGCGATGCTCGCCGTCATGCTGACGGAACAGGGGCTCGGCGGAAACGACATCGATCTCGATGAACGGCTGCGACGCTTTCTTTCCGACAGAAGCGAAAGGGCGCAGGCGGCGCGCAAGCTGGCATCGAGGCTGTTCGATGCGATCGGCGATAAAACCGCGACAGCCGAGTTGCCGGGTGAGGCCGGTGCGCTCCTGCTGCATGCCTATCCGGACAGGATCGCGCTCCAGCGTGGCGCGCGCGGACGTTATGTGATGGCCAATGGGCGGGGCGGGGAGCTTGCCGAGACCGAGCGTCTGGCGGCGAACAAGATGCTTGTCGTGGCCGATATTACCGGACGGGCGGCGCAACCGCGCATCCTTGCGGCGGCGGGCATCGAGAGGGTCGATATAGAAGAGCGGATGCCGCACCTCATCGTTCAGCAGGACCAGCTGCTTTTCGACAGGGCGAGCGGCCAGGCGCGCGCGCGAAGGGTGACGCGGCTTGGCGCCATCATCCTCGACGAAACACCCCTGCCCCGCCCCGAGGGTGAACAGGCGGCACAGGCGCTCGCCAATGGTATCAGGGAATTCGGCATCGACATTCTTCCTTTTTCGAAAGAGACGCTGCAGCTGCGCGACAGAATCGGCTTTCTGAACGCCAGTATCGGCGACCCCTGGCCTGATGTCAGCGACGAGGCTTTGCTTTCGCGGCTGGACGAATGGTTCGTCCCTTTTCAGAACGGCGCGCGCAGCCTGCAGGACATTCGGTCTGGTAGTCTCTCCGAAGGAATCCTGTCTCTGGTGCCGCGTGAGGTGGCGCGCGACCTCGGCAGGCTGGCACCCACGCATTTCGAAGCACCGACCGGCCAGCGGCACCCTATCCGTTACGATGCCAGCGAACCCACGCTTTCCATCCGTGTACAGGAGCTTTTTGGGCTGAGAGCCCACCCGTCCATTGCGCAGGGGCGGTTGCCGCTGCTCTTGGAATTGACCTCGCCGGCACACAGGCCGATACAGACGACGCGCGATCTTCCCGGCTTCTGGGCGGGGTCCTGGAAGGATGTGAGGGCGGACATGCGCGGGCGTTATCCACGCCATCCATGGCCGGAAGACCCGGCGTCGGCGCTGCCGACCAGCCGTGCAAAACCGCGCGGGACGTGATGACGCTGAATAGGGTAAAGGAGACAAAAGTGGCTGGCCATTCGATCGAAACCACGAGGCTTGGCCGCGCCAGCCGCAGGATAAGGCTGCAGACCATTGTCTGGCTGCGCTGGCTGGCGGTTGCCGGACAGACGGCGACAATCCTGCTTGTTGCCTTCGGGCTCAATTTCCCCCTGCCGCTTCTGGCCTGCGGCCTATTGATTGCGGCACTGGCGCTCGCCAACCTGTTTCTCACCGCCCGTTTTCCCTCAACTTATCGGCTGGAGCCCTGGGAAGCGACATTGCTGCTGGCCTTCGACCTGCTGCAATTGACGGCGCTTATCTACATCACGGGTGGTCTC
This sequence comes from Agrobacterium sp. M50-1, assembly GCF_049843495.1. NCBI lineage: Bacteria > Pseudomonadati > Pseudomonadota > Alphaproteobacteria > Hyphomicrobiales > Rhizobiaceae > Agrobacterium > Agrobacterium sp. M50-1. The sequence goes on from NZ_JBBHZH010000006.1 coordinate 3,032, forward strand.
TCCAATCCGTTCGCGCCGCTGATCTGCGTGCAGGTCATCATAGCGTTTGCCTCACAGCCGCTTCGGCACTCGCTTATTCTTCTCGCCTTTGCCGTCATCTGCTCGACAGCGATCGCTTTTTCTCCCTTTCCGGTTCCGTGGTATCCCGGCGAGGTTTTGCCGATCCAGCTTCTGCTGCATGTCGGCACCTGGGTCGCGATCATCGCCACGACCTCGTTTGCGGCCTTTTACGCCTATCGCGTTTCGCATGAGGCAAACCAGCTGGCGGATGCGCTGGCTGCAACCGAACTGGTGCTGGAGCGGGAAAAACATCTCTCACAGCTGGATGGGTTGGCGGCGGCCGCGGCACATGAGCTTGGCACGCCGCTCGCAACAATCAGCGTCGTCGCGAAGGAGATGGAGCGGGAACTTGGGCATGACGAAAAATTTGGCGAAGATATAGCGCTGCTGCGCAGCCAGAGCGAAAGATGCCGCGATATTCTGCGCCGGCTCACCTCTCTTTCCACCGACAACGAAGAACATATGCGCCGCCTGCCGCTCTCCTCGCTGATCGAGGAGGTGATGGCGCCGCACCGGGAATTCGGCATCCGCCTCGAACTCGTTGACAAGAACAATCGCGCCGACGAGCCGGTCGGTATCCGCAATGCCGGTATCATCTACGGTCTTGGCAACCTCATTGAAAACGGCGTGGATTATGCGCGGGAAAAGGTCACCGTAACGGTGGATTACGATCAGCAGAACGTCGCCGTCATCATTGAAGACGACGGGCCGGGTTATGCCCATGATGTGCTTGCCCGCATCGGCGAGCCCTATGTGACCGAACGTCACAACGACACACGGGCGGGCGGGCTCGGGCTCGGGCTTTTCATCGCCAAGACCCTGCTGGAGCGCTCCGGCGCCAGTGTCACTTTTGAAAATCGTGGCACAAGCGAAAAGGGAGCAAGGGTCACAATCGTCTGGCCTCGAGCACTTATGGACGATAAAAGAAACCGTTGACTTTACCATCCACGTTGAAGCGGCGATAAGAAGAAGAAAACAAAGCCGACGAAGTTGCCGGAAGGCCGCAAACATGAAGACAGAAGACGAGAACAACTCCATCAGCGCGCCAACGGACGACGGCGATCCGATCGGACCCGACAGGTCGTTGCTGATTGTCGATGATGACGGCCCGTTTTTGCGCCGGCTTGCCCGGGCAATGGAAACACGGGGCTTTGCCGTCGATACGGCCGAGACGGTGAGTGACGGTATTGCCCGCTCCAGGGCTGCGCCGCCGAAGTACGCGGTGGTCGATCTGAGGCTTGCGGATGGCAATGGTCTGGAAGTCATCGAGGCGATCAGGCAGAACCGGGACGATACGCAGATCGTCGTTCTGACCGGCTATGGCAATATTGCAACCGCCGTTACCGCCGTGAAACTTGGGGCGCTGGACTATCTGGCAAAGCCCGCCGATGCGGATGATGTCTTCAATGCGCTGACGCAGCGCAAGGGTGAAAAGACCGAAGTTCCCGAAAACCCCATGTCGGCAGACCGGGTTCGGTGGGAGCATATTCAGCGCGTTTACGAAATGTGCGAGCGCAACGTTTCGGAAACGGCGCGCCGGCTCAATATGCACCGGCGCACCCTGCAGCGCATTCTCGCGAAACGCGCCCCAAAGTAACGGTATTATTCGCCGAAGCTGCGCCCGGTTGTCCATTCCGCCAGCATCAGCCGGGTCGCAGCGGTTCTTGAAAAATCCAGCATCACCGATTTGCGGGTCGCCGGCGGCAATTTATGTTCCGGCGCATCGCGCAGCATGTGGGCACCATACCCATCCGACAGGATCAGCCCGCATTCCTCCGGGAATATATCGGTCGGAACCTCCGAATGGGTGGCGAAGAACAGCCGGTCGCAATGCAGGCGATATTCAGGCCATTTGCGATCGACACGGAAATCCTCGATGGAGGATTTGATTTCGATGATCCAGATTTCACCCTTGACCGACAGACTGATGAGATCGGCCCGTCGCCCGCTTGCAAGCGGCAACTCCGGCAACACCGAATGGCGCATTTCGTGCAGAAGCACCTGAACGCCGCGGCGCACCAGCATCGCCTTGTCCGACTGGCGTCCGTCGATTAACGGATTATTGTTGGTAACGGAAAGAATAGTCATGGATAAAGGCTGCTGAAGCGTTTGGCCTATTGTTGCAAAAAGGCAATCAACCGGCAATTTTAAAGGCGCAACCGCCTCCCGGCGGCGCAACGGCTTGCCAAGAGCGGCTTAATGGAAAATAACCGATTTATCCAATTAAGCCTACTCCTTCGCACAATTTGGCGAATTTTCCGCGAGAACGACATGCGCATCCGCACTCCATTGACCTTACTCGGTCTGACGGCAGCACTGGCTCTGGCCGGCTGCGCCGAAACTACCTCCCAATCCTCCGTTCCGACATCCGGCAAGATCGCAGCGTCAGTACCGGTTGCTGACCCCGTTCCGGCGAAGGTTGAGACCGTCCAGATCTTCAACGATGTTTACGGTCCCGTGACCGATGCGGGCTATGCGCTGCCGGCCATTCCGATCAACCGCGTTAACGAGAAGTACCGCCGTCAGATCGTCGAATTCCAGACATCCGAGCGCGCCGGCACCATCATCGTCAACACGCGCGAGCGTTACCTCTATTACATCCTCTCCGGCAACCGTGCGGTTCGTTACGGCATCGGCGTCGGCAAGGCGGGCTTCGCCTGGGCCGGTGAAGCCTATGTCGCCTGGAAGCAGGAATGGCCGATGTGGCATCCGCCGAAGGAAATGGCGGACCGCAAGCCGGAAGTGGCCAAGTATGTCGAGGCCGGCATGGGCCCGGGCCTTTCCAACCCGCTCGGCGCGCGCGCCATGTATCTCTTCAACGAAAAGGGACAGGATACGCTGTTCCGCATCCATGGTTCGCCCGAATGGGCCTCGATCGGCACCGCCGCCTCCTCCGGCTGCATCCGCATGATCAACCAGGACGTCATCGACCTCTACAGCCGCGTCCGCCCTGGCCGCAGCACGAAAGTCGTCGTGATCCAGTAAGGATCAGATAACGGATAAGAAAAGGCCGCCGTGGATATCCCCCGGCGGCTTTTTTGTTTCTCAGGACTGCTGACGGTTTCAGGCCGCCTGTTTGGCCTTCAGTTCCAGACGACGACGGTGCAGAACCGGTTCGGTGTAACCATTCGGCTGTTCGCGGCCCTTCAGCACCAGTTCGACAGCCGCCTGAAATGCCACCGATCCGTCGAAATCGGATGCCATCGGCAGATAGGCCGGATCACCCGCATTCTGTGTATCGACCACGGCGGCCATGCGCTTCATGGTCTCGACGATCTGTTCCTCTGTCACCACGCCATGGCGCAGCCAGTTCGCCATGTGCTGCGCGGAAATGCGAAGCGTGGCGCGGTCCTCCATCAGCCCGATATTGTTGATATCGGGCACCTTGGAGCAGCCGACGCCCTGATCGACCCAGCGCACGACATATCCGAGAATACCCTGCGCATTGTTGTCGAGTTCACGCTGGATTTCTTCCGGCGTCCAGTTGGGACGCGGCGCGACCGGCACCGACAGAATATCGGAAAGCTTTGCACGGCCGCGGCTTTTCAATCCTTCCTGCACCGAAGCGACATCGACCTTGTGATAATGCGTGGCATGCAGCGTCGCCGCCGTCGGCGAAGGCACCCAGGCCGTGTTGGCGCCAGCCTTGGGGTGCGCGATCTTCTGCTCCAGCATCGCCGCCATCAGATCCGGCATGGCCCACATGCCCTTGCCGATCTGCGCATGACCGGAAAGGCCACATTCGAGGCCGATATCAACGTTCCAGTTCTCGTAAGCAGCGATCCACGCCGCCTGCTTCATATCGCCCTTGCGGATCATCGGACCTGCTTCCATCGAGGTGTGGATTTCGTCGCCCGTGCGGTCGAGGAAGCCAGTATTGATGAAAACGACGCGATCCTTCGCAGCGCGAATGCTCTCCTTGAGGTTGATCGTGGTACGGCGCTCCTCATCCATGATGCCCATTTTCATGGTGTTCGGCGTCATGCCTACAAGCTTTTCGACCTGACTGAAGGTTTCATTGGCGAAGGCCACTTCCTCCGGCCCGTGCATCTTCGGCTTGACCACATACATCGAACCGGCACGGGAATTCTGACGACGCCCGGACGGGCCAACATCATAAAGAGCGATCAGCGCCGTGACGACGGCATCCATGATGCCCTCAGGCACCTCGCGGCCGTCCCTGTCGAGGATCGCCGGATTGGTCATGAGATGACCGACATTGCGCACCAGCATCAGGGAACGGCCCGGCAGCGTCAGCGCCGCGCCATTGGGAGCCGTGTAATAGCGATCCGGATTGAGGCTGCGGGTGAAGGTCTTGCCGCCCTTCGAAACCTCCTCCGTCAGGTCGCCGCGCATCAGGCCAAGCCAGTTGCCATAAACCAGCACCTTATCCTCGGCGTCGACGGCAGCAACCGAATCCTCACAATCCATGATGGTCGTCAGCGCCGATTCAAGAATGACATCGGAGATGCCCGCCTTGTCGCCCTTGCCGATTTCGGTCGAGGGATCGATGACGATTTCGGTGTGCAAACCGTTCTTGCCAAGCAGGATCGTTGCAGGCTTTACCGCCTCGCCGCTGAAACCCTTGAACTGGGCTGCATCCGTGAGGCCAGTCTTGGCGTCGCCGGTGGCGAGCTGCAACAGGCCATCCTCGATCTTGAAACCGGTCACATCGGACCAGCTTCCCGTCTCCAGCGGCGCGGATTCATCGAGGAAGTTGCGAGCCCAGGCGATGACCTTCTCGCCGCGCCTTGGGTTATAGCCCCTGCCCTTTTCTGCATCGTCAGCATCGGAAATGGCGTCCGTGCCATAAAGCGCATCGTAAAGTGAACCCCAGCGGGCATTCGCGGCATTCAGTGCATAACGTGCATTCATAACGGGAACGACGAGCTGCGGGCCGGCAACGGCAGCAATTTCAGGGTCGACATTGCTGGTTTCCACCTTGAAGTCTGGGCCTTCCGGCAGCAGATAGCCGATTTCCTTCAGAAAGCTCTCATAGGCGTCAAAATCTACCGGAGCACCATTCTGCCGATACCAACCATCCAGTTTTTCCTGCAGGGCGTCGCGTTTTGCCAACAATTCACGGTTCTTCGGAGAAAGCTCGTGAACAATGGTCGAAAAACCTTCGAAGAACGCCTCACTGTCCAGACCCCTGCCCGGCAGGACGTCGTCAGTCAAAAAGGCATAAAGCCTGTCATCGATGGAAAGACCGAATTTATTCGTGCGGCTCACATGCGCCTCCTCTATTCTGGAAGCACAGATTGGACGCGGAGACGGGCGCTCGTCAATTGCGGCAGGCAGCCAAATATTATTTCCGTTTTGGAAATAATGCGGGTGATAGTCGCCTTTTTCTATAAAAGAGCCTGCAGGTCCTTGATGCGGTCGTTCACCAGCCAGCCGTAATAATTTTCCTCTGGCAACAGGGGCTGCTCCCCGCCCGAGGCGCGCTGGCGGTTCTTCTGGGCAAGCGCGGCAGCACGCTGCTGCGACCCGCCGACATTATAAAGCGTGGAGGTCACGCCCGGATTTTTCGAAATATCCATATCGGCAATCGACCGGTAATCATCGATAGACTTGCGGATGGAGGCGGCCATGAAGGCGAGTGACCGGTCCGGGTCCATGATCGCCGTATAGACCGCTGTGGCGTCGTTTTCATCCAGCTTCTCGTAACCGGAGGTTCTCGACACCATGTCGGACAACATCAGCGCCGTCAGCGGATTGATCTGGCCGAGGCCAAAGGTCTGGCCGGCATAAAAGGGCTGGAAGAATACGGCGCTGAAACGGTTGTTCGGATAGGCAACGCCATCAACGGTCTTGCCACGGAAACTATCGTCCCAGACGTCTTCACGGCAATTCCAGAGGCCGTAGGAATCCTTTTTCGACTGGCATTTGGCAAATTGCGAATGCGTCAGAAACTGCGCGATGGTTTCGTCCTTGTAGCCGAAACGGAAGCTGCCGCCGGCATAGGAGGCGGCCTTGACGTAATAGGACTGCAGCCGGTCATAAGCGTCGACATTATAGGTATGCTCGCCTACGATCGCGCCGATCATATGGATCGGATCGATGCCATAGCGCCCGGCCGTCGACTTGATCTTGGTAATCAGGGCCTTGTCGGAGGACAAAAGCTCGATGACCTTCTGGTATTTGCGCTCGAAAGAGGTGTTAGACGCCTTGGTTCTTTTTGCGGAAGCACCGGGCACGCCCGGCTGTTCGGCATTGCGATTGCCCGGCGGAACGACCGTCGCGGCTTCGACGTAAGAAGACGCGGCGACGGTAAACGTCAAAGCAGCGGCAAATGCCAGAAGAGTTTTGCGCACGAGCGAATGCCTTTTCTCAAGCCTGCGGCTTCTGCCAGCGAAATACGCTGGAAAAACCGGATCATTCCACTAAAGCGGTTCCAACCGGAATGCAGCCCTTCCCATAAACAAAATGCGGGCTGAATGCGAGACAAGGCGGATAAAATAAAAGAGTGCGGCAAATATGGCCGCACTCTTCTTTCTCGGATCCCCGAAGTCTTCAGAGAATGTAGCGCGACAAATCCGTGTCGGCGGCGAGATCGCCCACATGTTTTTTGACATATTCCTGGTCGATCTTGATGGCGGAGCCGCCGCGATCCGGCGCGTTGAAGGAAATCTCGTCCAGAACGCGCTCCATCACCGTCTGCAGGCGACGCGCACCGATGTTCTCGACCGACGAATTGAGATGAACGGCCACATCGGCCAGAGCATCGATTGCGTCATCGGTGAAATCGAGATTCAGTTCTTCCGTCGCCATCAGCGCCTTGTACTGGCGGATAAGGCTTGCTTCCGTTTCCGTCAGGATACGGCGGAAATCCTCCTTCGTCAGCGGCTTCAGCTCGACGCGGATCGGCAGGCGACCCTGAAGTTCCGGCAGAAGATCCGAAGGCTTCGCCACATGGAACGCGCCCGATGCGATGAACAGGACGTGGTCGGTTTTGACAGGGCCATATTTCGTCGAGACTGTGGTGCCTTCGACCAGCGGCAGCAGGTCGCGCTGCACGCCTTCACGCGAGACGCCCGCGCCCATGCCGCCATCGCGGGCGGCGATCTTGTCGATCTCGTCGAGGAAAACGATGCCGTCATTTTCGACCGATTTCACCGCTTCGCGCTGGATCATTTCATTGTCGAGCAGCTTGTCGGATTCGTCGCGGATGAGATCGGCATAGGATTTTGATACCGTCGTGCGCACCTTCTTGGTGCGTCCGCCCATGGCCTTGCCGAACATTTCCGACAGGTTGAGAACGCCGATATTGGCGCCCGGCATGCCAGGAATTTCGAAACCGGGCATGCCCGAGCCGCTATCCGCCACCTCGATGTCGATTTCCTTGTCGTCCAGCTCGCCATCACGCAACTTCTTGCGGAAGCTTTCACGCGTGCCGGGCGATGCCGTGGATCCCACCAGCGCATCGAGCACCCGTTCCTCGGCGCTCTGATGCGCCTTGGCCTGCACTTCTGCGCGTTTCTTTTCACGCACGAGGCCAATGCCGATCTCGACCAGATCGCGGATGATCTGTTCGACATCGCGGCCAACATAGCCGACTTCGGTGAACTTCGTGGCTTCGACCTTGATAAAGGGGGCGCCGGCAAGCTTGGCGAGACGGCGCGAAATCTCCGTCTTGCCGACACCTGTCGGTCCGATCATCAGAATATTCTTGGGCATGACTTCGTCGCGCAGGCTCTCATCGAGCTGCTGGCGGCGCCAGCGATTACGCAGCGCAATCGCGACCGCACGCTTGGCTTCATGCTGGCCGATGATGAAGCGGTCGAGTTCCGAGACGATTTCCCGGGGAGAAAAAGTTGTCATTCTATCCTCTCGGCTTTCCTGCTCCGGCCGGCCATCCAGGCCCGGCCCACAGGACCCATTGGTGAGAAATTGAGCTTACTCAGCGTCGAGGGTTTCGACGACGAGATTGTGGTTAGTATAAACGCAGATATCGGCTGCAATATCGAGCGACTGGCGCGCCACCTCTTCGGCGGACTTGTCTGTGTCCATCATGGCGCGGGCCGCCGCAAAGGCGTAATTGCCGCCGGAACCGATGGCGATCGCGCCGTGTTCCGGTTCCAGCACATCGCCATTACCGGTGATGGCAAGCGTGGTGGTTTTATCGGCCACCAGCATCATCGCTTCAAGATTGCGCAGATATTTATCCGTGCGCCAGTCCTTCGCGAGCTCGACGGCGGCGCGCATGAGCTGGCCCGGATATTGCTCGAGTTTCTTCTCAAGACGGTCGAGCAGCGTGAAGGCATCCGCCGTCGCACCGGCAAAACCGGCAATCACTTCACCTTTGCCGATACGGCGAACCTTACGGGCATTGCCCTTCATGACCGTCTGGCCAAGGCTCACCTGGCCATCGCCAGCCATGACGACCTTGCCGCCCTTTCTGACTGTAATAATTGTTGTCATCAAACACCTGTCTGCCCTGCCGGGCCTGGGGTTAACGGGCCGGATGCGGCCCTTCTCGGTTTCTATGTAAGTTTGCTTTTCACGATTGCAATCTTCGCGGCGACGCACCGTTTTCGGCGTGTCATGCAAGACGATGGAACAACTGGATATTTGTGTCCCGTGCTGATAAGGAACGGCAACATTTTCACGGAGCGGCCAAAATGGCAGAACGTAAAGGCGAGATTATCCGCAAGACCAACGAAACCGCGGTTTCGGTGCGCGTGGATATCGACGGCACCGGCAAGTCGACAATTTCCACCGGTGTGGGATTTTTCGACCATATGCTGGACCAGCTGAGCCGCCATTCCCTGATAGACATGGAGATCGAGGTCAAGGGCGACCTGCATATCGATGACCACCACACCGTGGAAGATACCGGTATTGCCATCGGCCAGGCGATTGCCAAGGCGCTGGGCGACCGGCGCGGCATTACCCGTTATGCCTCGCTCGATCTTGCCATGGACGAGACGATGACCAAGGCCGCCGTCGATATTTCCGGCCGGCCCTTTCTCGTCTGGAACGTCAATTTTTCCGCACCGAAGATCGGCACCTTCGATACCGAGCTGGTGCGCGAATTCTTTCAGGCGCTCGCCCAGAATGCCGGCATCACGCTGCATATCCTGAACCATTACGGCGCCAACAACCATCATATCGCCGAAACATGCTTTAAGGCCGTTGCCCGCGTTCTTCGCACGGCAACCGAGATCGACCCCCGGCAGGCAGGCCGCGTTCCCTCGACAAAGGGCATGCTGGCCTGACGCCAAAGCTGTCAGGAAGCCCATGACAAGCTATCTCGTTCTGGAAGCCCCCAACGGGCCGGACAGGGACCACAAGACGACCCGCTTCATTGCCGACCGTTTCGTCTGGCTGGCCCTGATTGCGCCCTGGCTTTGGCTCGCCATCAACCGGCTCTGGCTGGCGACGGCCGTCGTCATCATCGCGCTCATCCTGGCCGGCCAGATCTCGATATTAGCCGGATTCGAACCAGTTGGCCTTCTCTGCGGTTTCGCTATCGGGATCATCACGGCGCTGGAGGGACGCAATTTTCTCGTCCGGCACCTGATCCGCAAAGGCTGGAAGCTGACGTCAGTCGTTTCCGCCCCTGATCTTTCGAGCGCCGAAGACATATATTTCTCCGGTCTCTCCGAAGACGCCGAAACGGCGGAACAGCTGTCCCAGCCGGTCTGGTCTCCTTCGCCGCAAAAGAGCGGCGACAAAAATTTCGTCAACGATCCCGCAGGATCGTTTCTTTTCGACTTGAATGGAAGGCGCTGACATGCGCGTCGCGATCATCGACTACGGTTCGGGCAATCTGCGTTCGGCCACCAAAGCTTTCGAGCGTGCCGCCCGCGAAGCCGGCATCAATGCAACAATCGACCTGACCGACAAGCCGGATCACGTCGCCTCGGCGGACCGCATCGTCCTGCCGGGTGTCGGCGCCTATGCGGATTGCCGCGCGGGCCTCGACGCCGTGCCCGACATGCATGACGCACTCATCGAAGCCGTCGAGAAAAAAGCGCACCCCTTCCTCGGCATCTGCGTCGGCATGCAGCTCATGTCCTCGCGCGGGCTGGAAAAGACTGTCAGCACCGGGCTCGGCTGGATTGAGGGCGATGTCGTTGAAATGACGCCGTCCGATCCCAGCCTGAAGATCCCGCAGATCGGTTGGAACACGCTGGAAATTCGCCACGCTCACCCGCTTTTCGACGGTATCAAGACCGGCGCGGACGGCCTGCACGCCTATTTCGTGCATTCCTATCATTTGTCGGCCAAGCACTCGACGGATGTCATCGCCACCACCAATTATGGTGGCGCGATGACGGCTTTCGTCGGTCGTGACAATATGGCGGGCGCGCAGTTCCATCCGGAAAAAAGCCAGACGCTCGGCCTCGCCCTGATTTCCAATTTCCTGCGCTGGAAGCCCTGACATGATTCTTTTCCCCGCAATCGATCTTAAAGACGGCCAATGCGTTCGCCTGAAACTCGGCGATATGGAGCAGGCCACCGTCTACAATACGGACCCCGGCGCACAGGCGAAGGCCTTCGAGGATCAGGGTTTCGAATGGCTGCATGTCGTCGATCTCAACGGCGCTTTCGCCGGTGAGACCGTCAATGGCGAGGCGGTCGACGCCATTCTGAAAGCCACGAAAAACCCGGTGCAGCTCGGCGGCGGCATCCGCACGCTCGATCATATCGAAGCGTGGCTGAGCCGTGGGCTTGCGCGCGTCATTCTCGGCACCGTGGCGGTGCGTGATCCGGTTCTCGTTCTGGAAGCCTGTAAGCGTTTTCCCGGGCAGGTCGCCGTCGGCATCGACGCCAAGGGCGGTAAGGTTGCCGTGGAAGGCTGGGCGGAAGCCTCCGAACTCGGCGTCATCGAACTCGCCAAACGTTTCGAAGGCGCAGGTGTGGCGGCCATCATCTATACCGATATCGATCGTGACGGCATTCTGGCAGGCATCAACTGGGCCTCGACGCTGGAACTGGCGGATGCCGTGTCGATCCCGGTCATCGCCTCCGGCGGCCTTGCCTCTATCGAAGACATCAAACGCATGTTGCAGCCGGATGCCGCAAAGCTCGAGGGTGCGATTTCGGGCCGCGCGCTTTATGATGGGCGCATCGATCCTGCCGAGGCGCTTGCCCTCATCAAGGCCGCTAAGGAGGTAAACGCATGACCCTCAAAGCCCGTGTTATTCCCTGCCTTGATGTGAAAGACGGCCGTGTCGTCAAGGGCGTGAACTTCATCGACCTGATCGATGCCGGTGACCCCGTCGAGGCGGCGAAAGCCTATGATGCGGCGGGAGCGGACGAACTCTGCTTTCTAGACATTACCGCCTCCTCAGACAATCGCGACACGATCTTTGACGTGGTATCGCGCACGGCCGATCATTGCTTCATGCCGCTGACTGTCGGCGGTGGTGTCCGCGCCGTGGCTGACATCCGCAAGCTGCTTCTCTGCGGTGCCGACAAGGTCTCGATCAATTCCGCAGCGGTGAAGGATCCTGATTTCGTCGCGCAGGCCGCCGACAAGTTCGGAAACCAGTGCATCGTCGTCTCCATCGACGCCAAGCGGGTTTCGAAGGACGGGGAAGCCGGCCGCTGGGAAATCTTTACCCATGGCGGGCGCCAGCCGACCGGTATCGACGCCGTTGAATTCGCCATCAAAATGGTCGAACGCGGCGCGGGTGAATTGCTCGTCACCTCGATGGACCGTGACGGCACCAAAAGCGGGTATGATATTGGTCTGACCCGCAGCATTGCCGATCAGGTTCGCGTCCCCGTCATCGCCTCTGGCGGCGTCGGAACGCTTGATGATCTGGTGGCAGGCGTTCGGGATGGCCATGCGACCGCAGTGCTTGCCGCTTCCATTTTCCATTTCGGCACCTATTCGATCGGCGAAGCCAAGAGCTACATGGCCGAGCATGGCATCGCCATGCGTCTCGACTGATTGCAGGAACTTCTCATGAGCGCATTTTCCCTCTCCGATCTGGAACGCATCGTCGCGACCCGTGCCGCTGCCTCTCCTGACGAATCCTGGACGGCCAAGCTGGTTGCTGCCGGCCAGGAACGTGCGGCGAAAAAACTCGGCGAAGAGGCGGTGGAAGCCGTCATCGCAGCCATCGCGAAAGACCACGACGGGCTGAAGAACGAAGCCGCCGATCTGCTTTACCATCTGCTGGTGGTACTGAAGATCGCCGACATTCCTTTAAGCGACGTTTTTGCCGAGCTGGAGCGCCGGACCGGACAAACCGGCCTTGCGGAAAAGGCGGCGAGGCCGACACCATGAATGTCGAGGCAGGCAGCGGGGAGAGAGGCATGCCGAGCACACTCGATCATTTCCGGCCGGATGAATATTCACCCTACCATTTCTACAGTTCGGAAGAATGGGCGAAGTTTCGCGCCGACACGCCACTGACGCTTTCCGCCGACGAGGTCAAACGGCTGCGTTCGCTGGACGACCCTATCGATTTGGACGAAGTGCGGCGCATCTATCTGTCGCTGTCGCGCCTTTTATCCTCGCATGTTGAGGCGTCACAGCTGCTGTTCGAACAGCGCAACCGCTTTCTCAATATGGCTGACGTCAACAAGACGCCCTTTGTCATCGGCATTGCCGGCTCTGTGGCGGTTGGCAAATCGACGACGGCGCGTATCCTGAAGGAGCTTCTGGCGCGCTGGCCTTCCAGCCCGAAGGTTGATCTCATCACGACAGACGGATTTCTTTATCCGAATGAGGTTCTGCGGCGCGAAAACCTGATGGAGCGCAAGGGCTTTCCCGAAAGCTACGATATCGGCGCGCTCCTGCGTTTCCTGTCGGCGATCAAGGCGGGCCAACCGAATGTGAAAGCACCGCGCTATTCACACCTGACCTATGACGTTCTGCCGAACGAGTTCACTGTCATCGACCAGCCGGATATTCTGATCTTCGAAGGCATCAATGTGCTGCAATCGCGCGACCTGCCGGCGGGCGGGCGGATTGTGCCGATCGTTTCCGACTTTTTCGATTTCTCGATCTATATCGACGCGGATGAGGATCTCATTCACAACTGGTATGTGAACCGATTCATGAATCTGCGAAAAACCGCCTTCCGCGATCCCAATTCGTTCTTCAACCGTTATGCGTCCATCAGTGAAGAAGCGGCGCTCAGCATTGCCGAAGGCCTCTGGCAGAACATCAACCTGAAAAACCTGCGCCAGAACATCGTGCCGACGCGCCCGCGCGCCGACCTTATCCTACGCAAAGGCAAGAACCACCTGATCGATACGGTGGCGCTTCGCAAATTGTGAAAGATGCCGCACAAGGCGGCATCTCCATTGCGACGGTTAAAAACCGTTATTACGCAAGGTCGGGAATACGCAGGACCTGGCCGGGATAAATCTTGTCGGGATGGGTCAGCATCGGCTTGTTGGCTTCGAAGATGATGTTGTTCTTCGCGCCATTGGCCTTGCCATATTGCGCCTCCGCGATCTTCCAGAGATTGTCGCCCTTCTTGACGGTGTAGAAGACGGGTTCTTTCGCCGGCGCTTCGGCCACTTTCAGCTCGCCGGCCTCGACCTTGGAAATGCCGAGCGTATTGCCGACCGCGATGACCGCCTTCTCAAAAACCGACTGATCGGCCACTTCGCCCTTCAGAACGACCTTGTCGTCCACCACTTCGACCTGAACCTTGTCCGTGCCGAGATCGTGGGAAGCGAGTTCCTTTTTGACCGCTTCGACATCGGGCGCATCATCGCCGCCGATACCGAGCTTCTTTCCCGCTTCCTTGATGAAATTGAACAGACCCATAGCACCCTCCTTGGTTGTAGGGAGGCTTACCAGACGATATTTGAAGCTCTATGACAAGCGCGAAACATTTGGCCCCTATTCGCCCGAGGGCTTGCCGCGCATTTTCTTGATATCGGAGCGGCCGGACTTCGCCTTCAGGCGGCGCTCGACCGAGCCCTTGGTCGGCTTGGTGGCCTTACGCACCGGCGGCGGCGGGGCGGCGGCTTCGAGGATCAGCTCCTTCAGCCGTTCGCGCGCATCTTCGCGATTGCGCTCCTGGCTGCGAAACCGGCTCGCCTCGATCATCAGCACGCCTTCTTTCGACACACGCCTGCCACCGAGGCGCAGGGCATTCACCTTCACCCGCTCCGACAGGGAGGGCGAATTGGCAATGTCGAAAAACAGCTGAACCGCCGTCGAGACCTTGTTGACGTTCTGGCCGCCCGGCCCGCCGGCCAGCACAAATTGCTCCGTCAGCTCCCAGCCGGCGATGGTGATACGGTTGCTGATGTAAAGCGGGTCGCTGGCCATGATCTTTCTCCGCGCCGGTGATGCCACAGATCGCAAAAAATGAAAACAGCGGAGAAAACGAAAGAACCCGGCACAAGGCCGGGTCCCCTCCTCCTCACGAATGAGGCTCTATTTATTCAGCCGCAAGCAGCAGGCCCGGTGCAGCATCGCGAACCTTGCTATCGACGTGATCTTCGAACTTGGTGAAGTTCGTGACGAACATGGAGACCAGCTTCTTCGCCTGCGCGTCATAGGCTGCGCCATCGGCCCAGGTCGAACGCGGATCGAGGATCGCGCTATCGACGCCATCAAGCGACAGCGGCACCGCGAAACCGAAATTCGCGTCCGTGCGGAATTCCGCATTCTTCAGGTCGCCGGTCAGCGCTGCCGTCAGAAGCGCGCGGGTCGCCTTGATGGGCATGCGCTTGCCGATGCCGTAGGCACCGCCGGTCCAGCCGGTATTGACCAGCCAGCAATCCACGCCGTGCTTGCCGATGAGCTCGCGCAGCAGGTTGCCATATTCCGCCGGGTGGCGTGGCATGAAGGGTGCGCCGAAGCAGGTTGAGAACGTCGCTTCCGGCTCCGTCACGCCCTTTTCCGTGCCTGCAACCTTCGCAGTGTAACCGGAGAGGAAGTGGTACATGGCCTGTTCCGGCGTCAGACGGGCGATCGGCGGCAACACGCCGAAGGCATCCGCCGTCAGCATGATGATCGTCTTCGGATGGTCGGCAATGCCCGTTTCCGATGCATTCGGAATGAAGTGCAGCGGATAGGCGCTGCGGGTGTTTTCCGTCAGCGAGTTATCGTTGAAATCAGGAACCCGGTTTTCGTCCAGCACTACGTTTTCGAGAACCGTGCCGAAACGGCGGGTCGCGGCGTAGATTTCCGGCTCGGCTTCAGCCGAAAGCTTGATCGCCTTGGCGTAGCAGCCACCTTCGAAGTTGAAGATGCCGTGCTCGCCCCAGCCATGCTCGTCATCGCCGATCAGCGTGCGCGACGGATCAGCCGACAGCGTGGTCTTGCCGGTGCCGGAAAGGCCGAAGAACACGGCAGAATCGCCTTCTGGACCAACATTGGCCGAGCAATGCATGGGCATGACGCCCTTGGCCGGCAGCAGATAGTTCAGCACCGTGAAGACCGACTTCTTGTTTTCACCGGCATAGGAGGTGCCGCCGATGAGGACGAGACCGTTGGTGAGATCGCAGGCGATGACGGTTTCCGAACGCACGCCGTGACGGGCGGGATCGGCCTTGAAGCTCGGCAGGTTGATGATGGTGAGCTTCTGTTTGAAGCCCGAAAGCTTTTCCTGCTTCGGACGGATCAGCAGATTGCGGATGAACAGCGAATGCCAGGCAAGCTCTGTGACGACACGGGTCGGCAGAGCGTTTTCCTCATCGGCGCCGCCGATCAGGTCCTGAACATAGAGGGTCTTTCCAGCGGCATGGGCCAGCATGTCCTGGCGCAGCAGCTCGAAGTTTTCCGGCGACAGCGGCTTGTTGTTATCCCACCAGATGGTGTCTTCGGTGGAGGCGTCGCGGACCACGAACTTGTCCTTCGGCGAACGGCCCGTATGCTGGCCGGTGACGGCGCGAAGCGCACCATCGATGGTCAGTTCGGCCTCACCGTTGCGGATCGCCTCTTCGTATAATTCGCTCTCATTGAGGTTATAAAAGACGCGGGAGGCCTCGCCCAGTCCGAGTTCTGCAACTCCATTGGCAGGATTATGAACCCCAAGCTCGTTCATGACGCGTTCCTTGTTAATGACGATAAGGCCGTTGAAATTTCCACGGAAAATACGTGGCGGTTTTTGGAAACGCAAGAGCCAGACTTTAAAAAACTTAGTGATTTCAATATATTAATCGATTTAAAAGATTTTATTTCTTTTTAAATCGGTTGAAGACGCATTAAAATCCAACGGCGGCCTTTCCGCAAAATCCCCTCACTCCTGCCGGGCGATTTGGCAGCGAGTTTTCCTTTGCCACAATTTGTTCCACCTTTATACTCAAGAGAGTGGCTCGCGGCGCGCAACCTTGGCTGGGTGAATGTCGGGAGTTACGAGAAAATGACGATGGAGACCAACTACATGCAGACGATCGCGCTTGTCGACGACGACCGGAATATTCTGACTTCGGTATCGATCGCGCTCGAAGCCGAAGGCTACCGGGTCGAAACGTATACCGACGGCGCCTCCGCGCTCGACGGGTTGATCGCCCGTCCGCCGCAGCTCGCCATTTTCGATATAAAGATGCCACGCATGGACGGTATGGAGCTTTTGCGGCGCCTTCGCCAGAAGTCGGATCTGCCGGTTATCTTCCTCACCTCCAAGGATGAAGAGATAGACGAACTGTTCGGCCTGAAGATGGGTGCGGACGACTTCATCACCAAGCCCTTCTCGCAACGCCTTCTGGTGGAACGCGTGAAAGCCATCCTGCGCCGCGCCAGCAGCCGCGAGGCTTCCGCCGCAACCGGCAGCGTGCTGAAGCCGACCGCCGACCAGCAAGCACGCACGCTGGAGCGCGGGCAGCTCGCCATGGATCAGGAACGCCACACCTGCACCTGGAAGGGTGAGCCGGTGACGCTGACCGTCACCGAATTCCTCATCCTGCATTCGCTGGCGCAGCGGCCCGGCGTGGTGAAAAGCCGCGACGCGCTGATGGATGCCGCCTATGACGAACAGGTCTATGTGGACGACCGCACCATCGACAGCCACATCAAGCGCCTTCGCAAGAAGTTCAAACTGGTCGATGGCGACTTCGATATGATTGAAACGCTTTATGGCGTAGGATATCGCTTCCGCGAAGCGGCCTGAACCGGCGCGCAAATCGGAAGAGACCACCCGAAGAGTGGTGGCGAGGACTAGAATACGTGTTGAAGAAAACGCCGGAAACCGTCTCGGATAGTGACGATGCCGAAGAACGCGGCAGCGAGCGCCGCCATCGTATCCATCCGCTGACGATCATCCGGCGCATTTTCGGTAATGCGGTGTTTTCCAGCCTCACGCGCCGCATTCTTTTCTTCAACGTTGCGGCAACGGTTGTTCTGGTCGGCGGTATTCTCTATCTCAACCAGTTCCGCGAAGGGCTGATCGACGCGCGCGTGGAGAGCCTGTTGACGCAGGGCGAAATCATCGCCGGTGCGGTCTCGGCTTCCGCCTCGGTTGACACCAACTCGATCACCATCAATCCGGAAAAGCTGCTCGAATTGCAGGCGGGGCAGAGCATTACCCCTGCCCCCAATGACGAGGACTTAAGTTTCCCGATCAATCCGGAACGGGTGGCGCCGGTGCTGCGGCGGCTGATTTCACCGACACGCACCCGCGCACGGCTGTTCGATGCCGATGCCAACCTGCTGCTCGATTCCCGCCATCTTTATTCGCGCGGCCAGGTGCTGCGCTTCGATCTGCCGCCGGTGACGCCGGAAACCCAGACCTGGGGCGACTGGTTTACCAGCATGTTCAACCGCATGCTGCAGCCGAGCAGCCTGCCGCAATACAAAGAAGCGCCGGGCGGTGACGGCTCGATCTATCCGGAAGTGATGAATGCGTTGACCGGCGTGCGTGGTGCCGTTGTGCGCGTGACCGAAAAGGGCGAGCTGATCGTTTCTGTGGCTGTGCCGGTACAGCGCTTCCGGGCCGTGCTCGGCGTTCTGCTTCTGTCGACGCAGGCGGGCGATATCGACAAGATCGTGCATGCGGAGCGCCTCGCGATCATGCGCGTCTTCGGCATTGCCACACTCGTCAATATCGTGCTGTCGCTGCTCCTGTCCTCCACCATCGCCACGCCCCTGCGGCGCCTTTCGGCCGCCGCGATCCGCGTGCGCCGTGGGGCAAGGACCCGTGAGGAGATACCGGATTTCTCGGCGCGCCAGGATGAGATCGGCAATCTCTCGATTGCGCTGCGTGAAATGACGACGGCGCTCTACGACCGTATCGATGCCATCGAAAGTTTCGCCGCCGATGTCAGCCATGAACTCAAGAACCCGCTGACCTCTCTGCGCAGCGCCGTTGAAACCCTGCCGCGCGCCAAGACCGAAGAGTCCAAGCAGCGCCTGACCGAAATCATCTTCCACGATGTGCGCCGTCTCGACCGCCTGATCAGCGACATTTCGGATGCCTCGCGGCTCGATGCCGAGCTGGCGCGTGCTGACGCCTCGCCGCTTGATCTCGATGTGCTGATGAAGGGTCTGGTGGACATATCCCGCCAGATCAGCACCAAAAAGAAAAGCGTGACGATTGACTATTCTGTCGACCGGAAAGCGGGCGCAAAGACCTCGTTCGTGGTGAACGGTCACGATCTCCGCATCGGCCAGATCGTCACCAACCTCATCGAGAATGCGCGCTCCTTCGTTGCCGAGGAAAGTGGCCGCATCACCGTGCGCCTTTCCCGTCACAAGGATCGCTGCATCGTGCAGGTGGAGGACAACGGGCCCGGCATTCAGGCGGAAGATATCGACCGGATCTTCGAGCGCTTTTACACCGACCGGCCGGCGAGCGAAGGGTTCGGCCAGAATTCCGGCCTTGGCCTTTCCATCAGCCGCCAGATCGCCGAAGCCCATGGCGGCAGTCTCCGGGCGGAAAATGTCGTTGATAAATATGGCGTGATTTCCGGCGCGCGCTTCACCCTGTCGCTGCCGGCGGCCGAAACCCATGAACGCTGACCGCTTCAACCTGCATGCGACCGCCATCGTCGTTCAAAACACCGGCATCCTCTTTACCGGACCGTCGGGCAGCGGCAAAAGCGAGCTTGCCTTCAGCTTCCTGACGGAGGCTGAACGCTGCGGATTGCAGGCGGCTCTGATCGCGGACGATCAGATTTTCGTGTATCGCGATGGCGAAACCATCATCGCCGAGCGGCCGGAAACAATCGCCGGGCTGCTGGAATTGCGCGGCAGCGGCATTGTTTCGTTGAAAAGCATTGCGCGCGCGCCACTACATTTCGCCGTCACGACAGTTCTTTCACCCGAAAACCCAAGACTTCCAGAAGATGACGAGGTGTTGTTGCTGCCCTGCGGCGGGCATCTTCCGCTCTTACGTATTCCGCTTTCCAGTCTTACGCCCTATGGAAAATTTGCTGCACTTGCTCAGAATCTTTTTAAAACGAATGTGAAGTGACCATGATTCAGGCGATTTTAGGCTTGCGATTCGCATTTTCCTCATCAAGATGAAATCCCACCGATGGACAGGATTGCCGCGTTGCGATAGTCGGCAATGAGAGTGCGTGTGCAAGGGAGCATTTCATGATCGGACTAGTGCTTGTCACCCATGGCAAGCTGGCTGAGGAGTTTCGCCATGCGTTGGAGCATGTCGTCGGTCCCCAGAAATTGATCGAGACGGTCTGTATCGGTCCCGAAGACGACATGGATCAGCGCCGGCAGGATATCATCGACGCCGTTGCGCGCGCCAATGACGGCAATGGCGTCATCATCCTGACTGATATGTTCGGCGGCACGCCCTCCAATCTCGCGATTTCCGTCATGAATAATGGCAATGTCGAAGTCATCGCAGGGGTCAATCTTCCCATGCTGATCAAGCTTGCCGGCGTTCGCAGCGAAGATAATATGGACAAGGCCCTTCAGGATGCATCCGATGCCGGCCGCAAATATATCAACGTCGCCAGCCGCGTTTTAAGCGGCAAGTGAGAAGTCAGCCCATGTCGCCATTCACCCGGGAACTACCGATCATCAATAAACGCGGTCTCCACGCCCGGGCATCCGCCAAATTCGTGCAGATGGTCGAAGGGTTCGACGCGACGATCACGGTTTCCAAGGATGGTATGACCGTTGGCGGCACCTCCATCATGGGTCTCATGATGCTGGCCGCAAGCCCCGGATGCAGCGTCTATGTCGAGGCAAGCGGCAATCAGGCGAAAGAAGCGCTCGAGGCGCTAGAGGCGCTGGTCGCCGACCGCTTCGGCGAAGAAGCCTGAATCAGCACCATATAAAGACATAAAGACTTCTTTATATCATCATTGCCAGATCGTTCGTGGCCTGCTAAACCGCAGCTACGTTTAAAAGCCGGGCCGCAAGGCGCGGCGTTTCTGATCTGGAGAACTTCATGAGCCTTGAGAAGGACTACATCGTCGCCGATATCAACCTTGCCGCATTCGGCCGCAAGGAGCTGGACATTGCCGAAACCGAAATGCCGGGCCTGATGTCCTGCCGCAAGGAATTCGGCGAAAGCAAGCCCCTGAAGGGCGCTCGTATCACCGGCTCTCTTCACATGACGATCCAGACCGGCGTTCTCATCGAGACGCTGAAGGAACTGGGCGCGGATGTTCGCTGGGCCTCCTGCAACATCTTCTCGACGCAGGATCATGCGGCGGCGGCAATTGCAGCAGCCGGCATTCCGGTCTTCGCCGTCAAGGGTGAAAGCCTGACGGAATATTGGGAATATACCGACAGGATCTTCCAGTGGGCCGATGGCGGCCTCTCCAACATGATCCTTGACGATGGCGGCGACGCCACCATGTACATCCTGCTCGGCGCACGCGCTGAAGCCGGCGAGGACGTTCTGTCCAATCCCGGTTCGGAAGAAGAGGAAATCCTCTTCGCGCAGATCAACAAGCGCCTCAAGGCTTCCCCTGGCTGGTTCACCAAGCAGCGCGACGCGCTGAAGGGTGTCACCGAAGAAACGACGACAGGCGTTCACCGTCTTTACGACCTCAGCAAGAAGGGCCTGCTGCCCTTCCCGGCGATCAACGTCAACGACAGCGTCACCAAGTCGAAGTTCGACAACAAATACGGCTGCAAGGAATCGCTGGTGGACGGCATTCGCCGCGCAACCGACGTGATGATGGCCGGCAAGGTTGCCGTGGTCTGCGGTTACGGCGACGTGGGCAAGGGTTCGGCCGCTTCCCTGCAGGGCGCCGGCGCCCGCGTGAAGGTCACCGAAATCGACCCGATCTGCGCGCTTCAGGCCGCCATGGACGGTTTCGAAGTCGTTCGTCTGGAAGATGTCATCTCTTCCGCTGATATCTTCATCACCACCACCGGCAACAAGGACGTGATCCGCATCGAGCATATGCGCGAGATGAAGGACATGGCCATCGTCGGCAATATCGGCCATTTCGATAATGAAATTCAGGTCGCATCACTGCGTAACCTCAAGTGGACGAACATCAAGCCGCAGGTCGACATGATCGAGTTCCCGAAGGGCAATCGCATCATCCTTCTGTCCGAAGGCCGCCTGCTGAACCTCGGTAACGCCACCGGTCACCCGTCCTTCGTGATGTCGGCTTCCTTCACCAATCAGGTGCTGGGCCAGATCGAGCTCTTCACCAAGCAGGGCGAATACAAGAACGAGGTTTACGTGCTGCCGAAGCACCTCGACGAGAAGGTTGCGCGCCTTCATCTCGAGAAGCTTGGCGTGCGCCTGACCGAACTTTCCGACCTTCAGGCAGATTATATCGGCATCTCGAAGGAAGGTCCGTTCAAGGCGGAACACTACAGATATTAATTTCATAGTTAATATCCACTGAAATTACACAATATCTAGATGCCGTGCGCTTGACAAAGCGCACGGCATCTTTTTTGCGCGCTCCCTTCCCGCAGATTTATGAAGACGGTATTGTCATCAGACTTGATTCGGACACGCCAAAGGGCGGCGGGGACGAAATGGGATGTCTTGTCGAAGATGCGGCACATAGGACGGAGACAGACCGGGGATGACGGTTCACAATTCGGATCTGCGCAAGCAGACAGTTCAACGCGTTGAAAACACGCATGCGGGCGTGGCATTGAGCGCGGCTCTTGCGCGTTGCCGGCTGGTATTCAGTGCGGTTCGGACAGGCTTTGCGAGGCTTCCCGTTCTGATGTCGGGCACGTTTCTGGCCGGCTCGGCAAGCATGGCGCTGGCGCAGGACGGGCTTGTGGCAAAGACCGGCGCACGGCTGTTTTCATCCGGAGAAACCATCACCTATTCGCTTTTCGTCGGCATGCTTTCGGCAACGCTGTTTTCCGTTGTCTGGCTGGTGCGCCAGCGCGGCAATATCGAGGCGGAGAGCAGCGAATACCGTCAGGCGCTTGCCCAGTCCCACCACAAGATCGCGAAATACGAGGCGCTGATTTCCGACAAGAGCCGCCGCATCGTTATCTGGGACGGCGCAGACAAGCGGCCCGAATTTCTGGGGCAGCTGCCGGCCGAAACGGGTGTGCCGCAGGCGGATCACGATTTTCTGGCCTTTGGCCGCTGGCTGAAACCGGCATCCGCGAGCCAGCTTGAAAAATCCATCGAAAAACTCCGCAGCCACGCGCAGAGTTTCGATCTGACCATTGAAACGCAGCGCGGCGAAGTCATTGAAGTTCAAGGCCGGGTTTCCGGCGGCAATGCCTTTGCGCGTTTCATCGCGCTCAACAATCTGCGCGCGGAACTGGCTGAATTGCAGGTGGAGCGCGAGCGCCTGATCGCTTCGGTTTCCACATTTCAGGAGCTTCTGGATTCCATCGAACAACCCGTCTGGCGGCGCAATGGCGAAGGCGAACTCACCTGGGTCAACCACGCTTATGCGCATGCCGTGGATGCACGTGACGCCGACCAGGCCGTTCATGAAAAACGCGAGCTGCTGAACACGGTTACCCGGCAGAAGATACGCGCGGCCGCAACACCCGAATCACCCTATCACGACCGTATTTCGACGGTTGTTTCCGGAAACCGCACCTTCTTTGACGTCGTTGACATCAAGACAGCTGGCGGCTCGGCTGGCATCGCTATCGACGCAACGGAAGCCGAAACCATCAGCGAGGAACTCAAGCGGGTTCTCAAAAGCCACGCTGAAACGCTCGATCATCTGGCAACACCCGTCGCCATTTTCGACGGCCGGCAGCGGCTGCAATTCTACAATCAGGCTTTCGCGGCTCTCTGGGGTTTCGACCTCGTTTTCCTCGAATCCAGTCCTGATAATTCCGAGCTTCTGGACAGGCTGCGCACCGCCGGCAAATTGCCGGAACAGCTGAACTGGAAGAACTGGAAGGAGACAGCGCTCTCCGTCTATCGTTCGCTGGATACCAAGACCGATCTCTGGCACCTGCCGAACGGCCAGACCCTGCGGGTTATCGCAACCGCCCATCCGCAGGGCGGCGCGACCTGGGTTTTCGAGAACCTGACCGAGCAGGTCGACCTGCAGATGCGTTACAACACATTGGTGAAGGTGCAGGGCGAAACCATCGACCATCTGGCCGAAGGTGTCGCCGTATTCGGTGCGGATGGACGCATTCGCCTCTCCAACCCGGCATTCCGGGCGCTCTGGGGCGTGACCGCGGAACAGGCCGAGACCGGCACCCATATCCGCGCTATCGAAACCGCCTGCGCGCCATCCTATGACAGGCCGGACGGCTGGCGCGCCTTCAGCCAGTTCATCACCAGCTTCGATGATGAGCGGCCCTCGCGGCAGGGGACGCTGGAACTGCTTTCAGGCCTTGTGCTCGATTATGCCATCATCCCGCTGCCGGATGCACAAACCATGCTGACCTTCGTCAATATGACCGACAGCGTGCGGGCCGAGCGGGCGCTCAAGGAAAAGAACGACGCGCTTTTGAAGGCCGACGAGCTGAAGAACGATTTCGTGCAGCATGTTTCCTACGAGCTGCGCTCGCCGCTGACGAACATCATCGGCTTCACCGATCTACTGAAAACACCGGGCATCGGACAATTGACGGACCGGCAGGCGGAGTATCTCGATCATATCTCCACCTCATCCTCCGTACTACTGACCATCGTCAACGACATTCTCGATCTCGCGACCGTGGATGCCGGCATCATGCAGCTTAATTATTCGGACAATGATCTGAACGAATTGCTTGAAGACGTTTCTGTACAGATCGCCGACCGGCTGCAGGAGAGCGGCATTTCGCTCGAGATCATCGCGCCGACCCATCTCGGCAGTCTCGTGGCTGATCACCAGCGCCTGAAGCAGATACTCATCAAGCTGCTGACCAACGCGATCAATTTCGCCCCGGAAGGGTCTTCGGTTCAGCTCTCCTGCCAGCGCAGCGAAGGTGACTTCGTGTTCTCGGTGGCGGACAAGGGTCCCGGCATTCCTGAAGACATGTTGAAGAGCGTGTTCGACCGCTTCGCGACGCGCGGTAATGGCGGGCGGCGAACCGGTGCGGGGCTTGGCCTCTCCATCGTGGAAAGCTTTGTCAGCCTGCACCATGGCACGGTCAGCATCGACAGCCGGCCCGGCAACGGCACCATCGTCACCTGCCGCATTCCTTCCGGCACACGGCCGCATTCCATCGCCGCAGAATGAGCGAAGACATCTTGCCGATCACCATTCCTCTCGAGGGAGAAAAGGACACCATCAGGCTCGGTGAAGACCTCGCACTGGCTTTGAAACCCGGCGATTGCCTCGCACTCATCGGTGATCTCGGCGCCGGCAAATCGACGCTCGCCCGAGCCTTCATCCGCGCGATGGCGGATGAGCCCGATCTCGAAGTGCCGAGCCCCACCTTCACGATCATCCAGACTTATGACGCCCGCATTCCGGTCGCCCATCTTGATCTTTATCGGCTTTCGGATGTTTCCGAGCTGGACGAACTCGGCATCGATGAGATGCTGGAGGACGGCATCTGCCTGATCGAGTGGCCGGATATCGCCGCCGAGATTCTACCGCCGGAACAGACCGTAACACTTACGCTGACACATTCCGGCGAAGGGCGGCTCGCCTCCATCGAGGCTCCGGCAAAACTGAAAGCACGGCTTGAACGCGTTTTCGCCATCCGCGCATTTCTCGCAAAAACGGGCAGGGGCGACGCGGCCCGGCGCTTTCTGAGCGGTGACGCCTCTACACGCGCCTATGAGACCGTTTCAACTGGTGGCCGGCATCTTATCCTGATGGACTGGCGACGCCCCATGCGGGGAGCGATCGTCGCTGATGGCAAAACCTATGCGGAAATCGCCCATCTTGCCCAGGATGCTCGTTCCTTCGTGGCTATTGGCAATTATCTGAGAAATAGCGGCTTTTGCGCGCCGGAGATTCTGGCGGCGGATACCGATCAGGGCATTCTCCTGCTGGAAAACCTCGGGCAGGAGGGCGTGCTGGCGCCTGACGGGACGCCGATAGAGGACCGCTATCTGCAAAGCGTCGCCTGTCTCGCGGCGCTTCACCAGACCCCGCGGCCCGACCTGCTGCCAGTGGGTGACGGCAGCGCCTATGAGGTCCCCCTCTTCGACCGGCAGGCGATGAAGATCGAGGTTTCGCTGCTGGCGGAATGGTATCTGCCGCATAAACGCGGCAAACCCCTCACCGATAGTGAAAAAAGCGACTATTACGCTTTATGGGACCGGCTGGTCGACCAGCTAGCCGACTGTGAGACGGGACTTGTGCTGCGCGATTTCCATTCACCCAACCTTATTTGGCAGCCGCAGAACAGCGGCATACGGCAAGTCGGCCTGATCGATTTTCAGGATGCGATGATCGGCCCGACTGCCTATGATGTCGCTTCCATCGTGCAGGATGCCCGCGTTACCATCGAACCCGGGCTGCAAGCGCGCCTGCTTTCGCACTATATCGAGAGCAGAAGAAACACGGCTTCTTTCGATGAGGCCGCTTTCCTCAAGGCTTTCGCCATCATGTCGGCACAGCGCAACTGCAAGCTTGCCGGTATCTGGGTGAGGCTGTTGGAACGGGATCGAAAACCCGGTTATATGAAACATATGCCGAGAACGTTCCGCTATCTCAGTGCAGCGCTTTCGCATCCGCAACTTGGACTTCTCCGAGACTGGTGCCTGCGCATGGGCATGGAATTTAACGACTGAAAGACGGTTGACCACGATGACGATCAAAAACGCGATGGTGCTGGCCGCCGGGCTTGGCACGCGGATGCGCCCGATCACGGATACAATCCCGAAGCCGCTCGTGAAAATCGCCGGCAAGCCGATGATCGACTATGCGCTCGATGCCCTTGTCGAAGCCGGTGTCGAGACAATCGTCGTCAATGTGCATCACCACGCCGAACAGATGATTGCCCATCTCGAAAACCGCACCGACGCCAAAATGCTGATTTCCGACGAGCAGTCGCAGCTGATGAATTCCGGTGGCGGGCTTGCCAAGGGCCTGAAGTTTCTGGAACCTGGGCCGGTCTTCGTCATGAATGCCGATCTTTTCTGGATCGGCGAGCAGCTGAATGCGGTCAGCAACTTGCGCAAGCTTGCGCAATTCTTCGATCCCGCCCGCATGGATATGGCCCTGCTCTGCGTCGACATGGATCGCACCACCGGACACAATGGGAAGAGGGATTTCAACCTGGCGGATGACGGGAAACTGTCGCGTTATCGCGACGGTGATCCGACCCCGGTGGTTTATGCCGGCGCCATCGCCATGGATTCGCGCCTGCTGGACGATGCGCCGACGGATGCCTTCAATCTCAATATCTATTTCGATCGCGCCATCGAAAAGGACCGGCTTTTCGGGCTTTCTCTGGATGGCCACTGGATTACCGTCGGCACGCCTGACGCAATAGAAGACGCCGAAAGCATTATACGGCAATTCAGGGAAAAACGCTCTGCATGACCCTTACTCACCACGCAAAGCGCGTCCTGACGATCGCTGCGGGAACACCGTTCCTCAAGACGCTCGCGGAAACGCTGTGTGATGGGACACTGACATCAGGCTATAAATACGATCCGGCCGATCCGCTATCGCTCGCCAAGGTGACAATCTATGTGCCGACGCGGCGCTCCGCCCGCGTGCTGCGCTCCGAATTCGTCGATCTTCTGGGCGGCCGATCCGCCATTCTACCGCTGATCCGGCCTCTGGGTGAGACGGATGACGATAGCGGCTTCTTCGAGATCGAAAACCCTGAGATCATGGATCTGGCGCCGCCGATTTCCGGCACCGGCCGGCTCATCGAACTGGCGCGTCTCATTCTCGCCTGGCGCAACAGCCTGCCGGACGCTATCCGGGCCATCCATTCCGATTCGCCGCTTGTCGCCCCCGCCAGCCCCGCCGACGCCATATGGCTGGCGCGTGCGCTTGGCGAGGTGATCGATGCCATGGATACGGAAGAAAAGGACTGGGAAGCGCTTCAGCATCTCGATACCGGCGATCACGCGCAATGGTGGCAACTGACCGCGGATTTCCTGCGGATCGCCAGCGTCTTCTGGCCAGCGCGGCTTGCCGAACTCAACCGTTCGTCCGCCGGCCGGCATCGCAACGCCATTCTGCGGGCGGAAGCTAACCGGCTTGCCGATCTGCCGGATACGGGACCGATCATCGTCGCAGGGTCGACCGGCTCCATTCCTGCGGCAGCCGATCTCATCGCCGCCGTTGCCGCCCTGCCGCAGGGCACCGTTGTGCTTCCGGGCCTCGACCTCGCCATGCCGGAGGAACAATGGCACGCGATTGCCGAGGACCCGACCGATCCTTCGAGCCGCACCCATTCGCAATACGGGCTTTATATGCTGCTGCAGAAGCTTGGCATCCTGCGCGATGACGTGGATCAGATTGGCGCCATTGACGGCGATCTGGAAAAGCGCGCAGCGGTGTTTTCGGCCGCACTCGCACCGGCCAAATCCACCAGCGACTGGAATCGCTGGCGCGAAGACAGGCAACCCGGCTTTTTCGACGATGCTTTCGCAGCCGCCACGCTTATTGAAGCCGCCAATGAGCGCGAGGAGGCAACGGCCATCGCAGTGGCTTTGCGGCTGGCCCTTGAAGCGCCGGGGGCTGGTCGCCCGTCGCAAGCGGCCCTGATTACACCGGACCGCGGACTGGCGCGACGCGTGGCGACGGAGTTACAGCGCTTCGGCATCGAAGCCGACGATTCGGCCGGCACGCCGCTTTCCGCCACCCCGCAAGCCGGGCTGACGCAGCTGGCGCTAGAAGCCATTCTGAGGCCCGGCGACCCGGTGCCGATTATTTCCCTTCTGAAACACCCGCTCAGCCGTTTCGGGCTTTCCGACGAAGCTTTCGCGAAAGCCTCGAAAGCGCTGGAACTGATCGCGCTGCGCGGCGGCCGTGTCGAAACCGAAATCGGCAATCTGAAAGCGGTTCTGGATGCGCAGCTTGCGGCGCAGCGCGATGACCGGCACCCGCCCGCCTGGCGGCTGGCGCTGCCGGAGGCAAGCGCGGAGGCCGCGCGCGATCTGGCACGTCGGATTGACATTGCGACAGAACCGCTCGGATCTGCCTTTGTCCGCAAAGATAGATCCGGCCGCGCCTTCACCGATAAATTGCCGCTGTCCGTCTGGGCGGAGCGGACGGGCCGCGTGGTCGAAGCCATCTGTGCGGATGAAAACAACGATCTTGCTGCGCTCTGGTCCGGTGAAGCGGGAGACAAGCTTTCCGAACTGTTCGGCGAACTGATGGAAAGCGGCGAAATCCTCGATGCTGACGGGCCGCAATGGATCGATATTTTTGCGGCACTGGTGGCCGGTGAATCGATCAAGCCACGATCGATGCGCCATCCACGCATTTTCATCTTCGGCGCGCTCGAGGCACGGCTGCAAAGTGTCGACACCGTCGTCATCGGCGGCCTCAATGAAGGGCTCTGGCCCGGCCAGACGGCGAATAATCCGTTTCTGTCCCGCACCATGAAGACCGCGATTGGGCTGGAGCCGCCGGAACGGCGCATCGGCCAGCTGGCCCATGATTTCGAGATGGCAAATGGCACCCGGCAGATTTTTTACACCCGCGCGCTGAGGCAGGGCTCGACACCCGCCGTCGCCTCACGCTGGCTGCAGCGTCTACTGGCGCTGGGCGGCGAGAAATTTGCCGGCAGCCTGAAGAAGCGGGGCGAGACCTATCGCCATTGGGCGGGATTGATGGATGAAAGCATCGATCAGGAAGCAGCAAAGCGCCCTGCCCCGAAGCCGCCGGCCGAGTTGCAGCCGACGCGCTATTCCTTCAGCGAAGTCGGCCGCCTGCGCCGGGACCCCTATTCGATCTATGCGCGACGCATCTTGAAACTGGACCCGCTTGCCCCCTTCAACCGTGACCCGAACGCCGCCGATCGCGGCACGCTCTATCACGCGATCATCGAGCGTTATTCCCGCGAAGGGCATATTCCCGGCACGCCGGCCTCGCTTTCGGCCATGCAGCGCATTCTCGATGCGTGTTTCGATGCGGAAAACCTGCCTCCCCATGTGGATGTCATCTGGCGGCCGCGTTTTGCAGCGGTGGCGCGCGCCTTTATCGAGTGGGAAAAAGAAAGGTATCCATCCATCCGCCACAGCTTTTTCGAGGCACGCGCCGGGCAGGAAATCGCCGAGGCGGGCATAAGGCTGACCGGGATCGCAGACCGCATCGACATCAAGACAAACGGCCACGCGGATATTATCGATTACAAGACAGGGCTTGCGCCGTCCGTCAATCAGGCGCGCGCGCTGCTTGATCCGCAGCTTGCGCTGGAAGCGGCGGCGCTGATGCGCGGCGCCTTCCGCGAAGCCGGTTCGCCCACGCCTGACAATCTCATTTATGTTCGCCTGCGGCCGGGCGAGCGCTTCTTTGCCGATCAGGTCAATAACGAACATTCCAGCCGAAGCGGCAAAAGACCGCCGAAATCGGCGATTGAGCTTGCGACGGATTCAATCGAACAGCTCACCAAATTCGTTCATTCTCTGCGCGAAGGCGAAAACGGCTTCGCCTCCCGCCTCGTGCCGGAAGAGCAACAATCCTATGGTGGGGAATATGACCACCTCGCCCGCGTTTCGGAATGGTCGACGACAGAACCGGGAGACGGCGATGACGATTGATCCCTTCGATGCCGGCCCCGCCGCCGACACGCCTGAAAGCTGGATTGACTGGACCAGCGCCCGGCAGCGGCTTGCCTCCGATCCCGCCAGTTCCGCATGGGTGTCGGCCAATGCCGGCTCAGGCAAGACCCATGTCCTGACCCAGCGCGTCATCCGCCTGCTTCTGGCCGGCTGCCGGCCCTCGGCGATTTTGTGCCTCACCTATACCAAGGCCGCGGCATCTGAAATGTCGAGCCGTGTTTTCGACCGCCTGGCGGAATGGGCTACTTTGCCGGATTCCGATCTTAAGGATCGCATCGCCGTCATCGAAGGCAGGGTGCCGGATCGCATCAAGCTTGCCGAAGCGCGCAGGCTGTTTGCCAAGGCGCTGGAAACACCGGGCGGGCTGAAAATCCAGACGATCCACGCATTCTGCGAGGCATTGCTGCACCAGTTTCCGCTGGAAGCCAATGTCGCCGGCCATTTCTCCGTTCTCGATGACCGCGCAGCGACCACGTTACTGGCCGAGGCGCGCCGCTCACTTCTGACGGCGGTTTCAACGGAGCGCGACGCGGAACTGGCGCAGGCGCTAGCCTATGTGCTCGATCTCGCCGATGAAAGCGGGCTGGAAGCGCTGCTCTCCGCCATCATCGCCAATCGCAGCGCCCTTCGTGGTTTTCTGCTCGACGCCAAACAATTTGGCGGCATCGATGCCCGGTTGCGGCACGCGATGCAGATCGCAGATGGGGAAACCGAAGAAACCGCGGCAGCCGCCTTCTGGCCTCTGCCCGGCCTCTCCGGCCTCGCGCTCGATACCTATCTGGCCCTTGCCGACGAGGTAGGCGGATCACGCGTCATCGATGTCGCTTATGCGCTCAGGGAGGCAAAACGCCACCCGGACCCCGTCCAGCGGATGCAATTCATCGAAGCGGCGCTGCTGACAGCCAAGGGGGAAAAGAAATCGGATGCCTATGTCATCAACAAGGGCATGCAGAAATCCGCCCCCGAACTTCTCGATGCCCTGACGCTGGCGCGTGACCATGCTGTTTCCTGCCGCAACCGTTATCGTCTGGTGCGGATGCTGGCGGCGACAAAATGCGCCCTTGTTCTGGCCGAAAGGCTGATCGGCGATTTTGAAGACCTGAAGAAACAGCGAAGCCAGCTCGATTTTGAAGACCTGATCGAGCGCGCGGCCAACCTTCTCAACCGCGATACGGCGGGCGCCTGGGTACACTACAAGCTGGATCAGGGCATCGACCACATTCTCGTTGACGAGGCGCAGGATACGAGCCCGGTGCAATGGTCGATCATCCAGTCGCTGGCGGCGGATTTCTTCACGGGCGAGAGCGCCCGCCTGGGGCGGCGCACGCTGTTTGCCGTGGGGGATGAAAAACAGTCGATCTATTCATTCCAGGGCGCCCGGCCGGAACGGTTTTCGCAGGAGCGCGAAGAGACCAAAAGGCGCGTCGATTCTGTGGAGCAGGCCTTTCACCGCATCCGCCTGCCGCTATCCTTCCGGTCCACGCAGGATGTGCTGGCCGCTGTCGACCAGGTGTTTTCAGACCCGAATAACGCCAGCGGTCTCAGCGCCGATAACGAACCGGTGGAACACCGATCCAACCGGGCCGGCCATCCGGGCACCGTGGAGGTTTGGGACATGGTGGCGCCGGAAACCACTGAAGACGAAGAGGATTGGACGGCCCCCTTCGATGCGCTGCGGGAAAGCGCGCCAGCCACCATCGTTGCCCGCCGTATCGCGGCGCGTATCGCCGACATGATCGGAAGCGAGACCATCATCGAAAAAGGCGTCGCGCGCACCGTCGAGCCCGGTGATATTCTGGTGCTTGTCAGAAAACGCCATGCCTTCGTCAATGCGCTGACCCGGGAGTTGAAACGGCGCAAGAACATTCCCGTTGCCGGTGCCGACCGCCTTCGCCTGACCGACCACATTGCCGTGCAGGACCTTCTGGCGCTCGGCCATTTCGTTGTCCTGCCCGAAGATGACCTTTCACTCGCTGCACTTTTGAAAAGCCCGCTCTTCAACCTGACGGAAGATGACGTTTTCGACATTGCAGCCACGCGATCGGAAACGGAGAGCGTCTGGAAACGGCTGCAAATCCTTTCGAAGGAAGAGAATAGCCATCTTTCCATCGTTGCCGCCAAGCTGGAAGGCTTCATCGCGCTTTCGAAAACGGCCACGGTGCATGATTTCTTTGCAGCGGTCCTCACCCTGCATGACGGACGCAAGAAATTCCTCGGCCGGCTTGGCAACGAGGCGAGCGACGTTCTGGATGAGTTCCTCTCCTTCGCGCTGGATCACGAGAGAACCGGCCTGCCAGGCCTGCAGGCCTTTTTGTCCGTTCTGGAAACCGATTCTCCTGAAGTGAAGCGCGAGCAGGACAAGGATCGCGGCGAAGTGCGCATCATGACCGTGCACGCCTCCAAGGGCCTGGAAGCGCCGGTCGTTTTTGTCGTCGATGGCGGTTCGAAGGCCTTCAACCACAGCCATGTGCCGAAACTGCGCTTCGTCGAAGCGGGTGAGGACGCCTTCCCGGTGTGGCTGCCCGGCAGCGGTTTTTCCAATCATCTCATCCGCTCGGACGAAGAACGACTGAAGACGGCCGCCGAGGACGAATATCGACGGCTGCTTTATGTGGCGATGACGCGCGCTGCCGATCACCTTGTCGTCTGCGGTTATCGCGGCCAGAAGGAAAATCCCGAATGCTGGCATGCCATCGTCAAGGCGGCGCTTGCCAACAATGAAGACCATTGCAAACCGCAGCTTTTCATGGCGGATGGCGAGGAATGGCAGGGGCTTGTCTGGCGCAAATCCGAGGCTCGCACGACATCCGTCCCGCAAAAACTACCGGAAACGCAGCAGCAGGAAGATTACGCCCTTCCGGCCGGGCTTCTCGCTCCCTTGCCGGTGCTGCCCTCCTTGCCGAGGCCGCTCAGCCCATCCGGTGCGGGCACCATCATTGATGATGGTGCGGATGATCTCGCCGTGCGTTCGCCGCTTTTCGGCGAGAAAACCGATGCCTCCTCGCTGGCGCTGCAGCGCGGCCGGCTAGTGCATCGCATGCTGCAAGCCCTGCCGGATTTTACAGAGTTGGAGCGGGAAGCAGCTGCCCGCCGTTATGCGGAGCGTGCGGCCCGTTTCTGGCCTGCCGCCGAGCGCGAACATTTGATAAAGGCGGTTCTGCGCGTTATGTCCGAGCCGGCGGTGCAACCGGCCTTCTCAGCTAACAGCCGCGCGGAAGTGTCGATCATGGGCACGATGACGATTGGCAGGCAGCAATACGCCGTCTCCGGCCGCGTCGACCGGCTGGCGGTTGAAGGGGATCGCGTCATTCTGGTCGATTACAAGACCAACCGCGTGCCGCCGCGCGAAGCGCGTGAAATACCTTTCTCCCACACGGCGCAGCTTGCCATCTATCGCGAAATTCTAGCACCGCTCTACCCCGGCAAAGAATTTGTCTGCGCGCTGATCTATACGGAAAATGCTGCCTTTATAGCGGTTGGTGACGATGCGATGAGAGAGGCTCTTGCCGCAATAAAGACAAAGTGAGATACCGGGGCATTGAAATTCCGACGCGCCCGCATCACATCGATAGCGGAAAAGATTAGCTGAAAGGAGAGCCAGATATGGCTACCGTAAAAGTCGATGCCGCCAACTTCCAGTCCGAAGTCCTGGAATCCGCCGAACCAGTCGTGGTGGATTTCTGGGCCGAATGGTGCGGCCCGTGCAAGATGATCGCGCCAAGCCTTGAGGAAATTTCGTCCGAGCTGGCCGGCAAGGTCAAGGTCGCAAAGCTGAACATCGACGAAAACCCGGAACTGGCGGCCCAGTTCGGCGTGCGCTCAATCCCGACCCTTGCCATGTTCAAGGGCGGCGAAGTGGCTGATATCAAGGTTGGCGCTGCTCCCAAGACAGCGCTTTCCGCCTGGATTTCCGGCGCCGCATAAAAATATCAATGGAATGAAAAAAGGCCCGGCAGAGATGCCGGGCTTTTTTATTGGGGAACCGTGCCGTTCAGGGCAAGCGCATTGCCCGCAAGGTAAAGCGAGCCGCCGATCAGGATGCGCGGCGCTGGTCCCTCGGGATCGAAGCGGCGCGACAGCTCCTCCAAGGCATGCGTGAGAGACGATGTTGGCGCTGCCACGAGGCCAGCATCGAAGGCGGCATGGGCAAGTACCACGGGGTCGATCGCCGCATCCGTGCCGCCAATCGGCACGGTGAAGACATATTCGGCGATATCTGCGAAGGCCTTGAAGTAACCTACCGGATCCTTGGTGTTGATCATACCTGCAATGATGAACAGCGGGCGTGCCGTCTTTTCCTCAAAGCCAGCCATGGCCTCGGCGATGACCTCGCCCGCACCGGGGTTATGACCGCCGTCGACCCAGATTTCCGCATCTTTCGGGGCCATTTCAGCAATTTTGCCGGACAGGATACGCTGCAGACGACCTGGCCATTCCACCGTGGTCATGGCCTTTTCGATCATCCGTTCCGTCACCTCGAAACCGGCGGCCTTGACGGCGCGGATCGCGGCGGCGGCATTGGCAAGCTGGTGACGGCCGGGAAGCCGCGGCAGCGGCGCATCGGCCAGACCGAATTCATCCTGATAGACCATGCGGCCGAATTCTTCATGGGCGGAAAAATCCTGCCCGTAGACGGATACCGGGCAACCGAGCCGTTCCGCCGTGGCGACCAGCGTTTCGAGCGCCGCATCATATTCCTGATGACCGATGACGACGGGCGAACCCTTTTTCATGATGCCGGCCTTTTCGGCGGCGATCAGCTCCACGCGGTCACCGAGATAGGCCTCGTGATCGAGCGATATCGGCATGATGACAGAGACAGCAGGATTGTTGATCACATTGGTTGCATCGAAGCGCCCACCCAGACCAACCTCCACGATCGCCGCATCGGCTGGATGTTCCGAAAAAAGAAGGAACATCACTGCCGTCAGAATTTCGAAAACGGTGATCTTTTGGCCTTCATTGGCGATTTCGATGCGACGCAGCGCGTCCGCGAAAACAGCGTCGTCAACGAAGCGGCCTCTCTCACCGGCGACGCCGATGCGATAGCGTTCATGCCAGTTCACTAGGTGCGGCTTTGTATGGACATGAACAGGAAGTCCTGCCGATTCGAGCAAGGCCCGGCAAAAGGCGCTGACAGAGCCCTTGCCATTGGTGCCGGCCACATGGATCACCGGCGGCATTCTGTTCTGGGGATTGCCGAGTTTTTCAAGAAGACGGGAAATTCTGTCGAGTGAAAGATCAAACCCCTTGGGGTGGAGCTGCATCAGCTCTTCAATGATCTTTTCGGCCTCACCGATCGCGGGCTTCGTCATGTCTTCCGTTCGCCTTTCAGGCGTTTTGCTTGCCATTTGTCCGCCGCACCAAAAAATGAAATCATGCAACGTATAGCATCATCCCGAAGGCAGTTTATGCCTCCGGGCGACATATTTTTTTCCTCAGGCCGAAGCGGCCAGCAGTACGACAGCGTTTGCGTTGTCAGCGGGCGCCTTGGTCATGATCTTGAGCAGATTGGCCAAGGTGTCCGGGATTTCGCGGCGGTCGACGACCATATCCACCATGCCGTGTTCCAGCAGGTATTCCGAGGTCTGGAAGCCTTCCGGCAGCTTTTCACGGATGGTCTGCTCGATGACACGCTTGCCTGCAAAGCAGATTTCGGCGCCCGGCTCGGCAATATGCACGTCACCCAGCATGGCATAGGACGCCGTAACACCGCCCGTCGTCGGGTTCGTCAGAACCACGATGTAGGGCATGCCGGCCTCTTTCAGCATGTTCACTGCAACGGTGGTGCGCGGCAGCTGCATCAGCGAAAGAATGCCTTCCTGCATGCGCGCGCCGCCGGAGGCCGGGAACATGACGAGCGGGCAACGCTCGGAAATCGCACGCTCGAAGGCCTTGACGATGGCTTCGCCGGCAGCAATGCCGAGCGAACCGCCCATGAACTGGAATTCATGCACGACGGCAACGATCTTCAGGCCCTTCAAGTGGCCGACACCTGCAAGGATCGTGTCTTCCTGCTCGGTCTTCGTGCGGCTGTCACGCAAACGGTCGGTGTATTTCTTGGAATCGCGGAATTTCAGAGGGTCCTGCGCCACCTTCGGCTGCGGAAGCGCCTCGTAGACGCCGCCGTCGAAAAGATCGGCAAGGCGCGCCTTGGCCGGCATCTTCATATGGTAACCCGAAGCCGGGATGACCCACTTGTTGTCTTCCAGATCCTTGTGGAAGACCATTTCGCCCGTTTCCGGGCACTTGATCCACAGGTTCTCCGGAACCTCCGGGCGGCGGCCAAGCATGGAATTGATCCGCGGCCGAACGTAATTAGTGATCCAGTTCAACTGTCTACTCCTGACTGGGCCGCGCGCTTATTCCGCAGCGGCAAGGCGCGACGCACGCACGCCCGTTGAAAGTCCTTTTACCAGCGTCGTAACGGCCGGCACGGTATCGGCGGTCGCCTGCCCGTCCCTGGTCAGGCTGCCCGCAATCTGGTTGACAATGGCCGAACCGACCACGACGCCATCTGCCACCGCACCGATCGCTTTTGCATGATCGGCCGTCTTGACACCAAAACCGACACAGACCGGCAGTTCCGTATGCGCCTTGATACGACCGACAGCGCCGGAGATCAACGAGGGATCGGGAAGCGCCGAACCGGTAATGCCGTTCATCGAGACGTAATAAACGAAACCTGAGGTATTTTTAAGGACAGTCGGCAGACGCTTGCCATCCGTAGTCGGCGTCGCCAGACGGATGAAGTTGATGCCGCGCGCAAGCGCCGGTATGCAGAGTTCATCGTCCATTTCCGGCGGAAGATCGACCACGATCAGGCCATCAATGCCAGCCGCCAGCGCGTCTTCCAGAAACTTTTCGACGCCATAGATATAGATCGGATTATAATAGCCCATCATCACGATCGGCGTTGCATCGTCTTGCCTGCGGAACTCGCGGGCGAGATCGAGCGTGGTCTTCAGGGTCTGGCCACCCTTCAGCGCGCGCTGGCCTGCCAGCTGGATCGCCGGACCATCCGCCATTGGGTCAGAAAAAGGCATGCCGAGTTCGATGATGTCAGCACCGGCTTCCGGCAGCGCTTTCATGATGCCGAGCGAGGTCTGGAAATCCGGGTCGCCGCCCATGAAATAGGTAATCAGGGCCGGGCGATTTTCAGCGCGCAGATCGGCGAAGCGCTTGTCCATACGTGCAGTCATGATCTTATACATCCATTCCAAGGAACTTGCTGACGGTGTGGACATCCTTGTCGCCACGGCCGGAAAGGTTCATCAGGATGATTTCATCCTTGCCCATCTCCGGGGCGCGCTTGATGACCTCGGCCAAAGCATGGCTCGGCTCCAGAGCCGGAATGATGCCTTCAAGGCGGGTGAGCATCTGGAAGGCGTCCAGCGCCTCATGGTCCATGATCGGCACATATTCCACGCGGCCGATATCGTTCAGCCAGGAATGTTCAGGCCCGATGCCGGGATAGTCGAGACCTGCGGAAATGGAATGGCCTTCCTTGATCTGGCCGTCGTCATCCTGCAGCAGATAGGTGCGGTTGCCGTGCAGCACGCCCGGCGAACCGGCGGTGATGGAAGCGCAATGCTCGTCACCCGAAAGACCCTTGCCGCCGGCTTCAACACCGACGATGCGGACATTCTTGTCATCGAGGAAAGGATGGAAGATGCCGATGGCGTTCGATCCACCGCCCACGGCCGCCACGACCAGATCCGGCAGACGGCCTTCCGCCTCCAGCATCTGCGCCTTGGCTTCCTCACCGATGACCGCCTGAAAATCGCGAACCATTTCCGGATAGGGATGCGGGCCAGCCGCGGTGCCGATCAGATAATAGGTATCCTCGACATTGGTGACCCAGTCACGCAGAGCCTCGTTCATGGCGTCCTTGAGCGTGCCATGACCGGCCGTGACCGGCTTCACCTCAGCGCCCAGAAGCTTCATGCGGAAGACGTTTGGGGCCTGACGGGCAACATCCGTCGCGCCCATGTAAACGACGCAGGGCAGGCCGAAGCGCGCAGCAACCGTGGCGGAGGCAACGCCGTGCTGGCCGGCGCCGGTTTCCGCGATGATACGGGTCTTACCCATGCGCTTGGCAAGCAGAATCTGGCCGAGACAATTGTTGATCTTGTGCGAGCCGGTGTGGTTCAGCTCTTCGCGCTTGAAATAGATCTTCGCGCCACCGAGTTCCGCCGTCAGGCGCTCGGCGAAATAAAGCGGGCTCGGGCGACCGGTATAGTGCGCGCCGAGATGCTTGAGTTCCGCCTGAAACGCGGGATCGGTCTTGGCCTTGTCCCATTCCGCCTGCAAATCCAGAATGAGTGGCATCAGCGTTTCGGCAACGAAGCGACCTCCGTAAATGCCGAAACGGCCGTCCTCATCGGGACCAGCACGAAAAGAATTGGGTGTTGGCGCGTCGTTCACTTCAAGCTCCCTTTGGGCCTTTCGACCAATCATTCACCACATCAAAAAATGCATCGATCATGGACAGATCCTTGATGCCCGGCGCGCTTTCGACACCGGACGACAAATCTAGTCCGCTTGCCTTGGTTTCCGCCAGAGCCTCAGCGACATTGTCCTTGTTCAACCCTCCGGAAAGCATGTAATCGATGCTTCCGTCAAGTGATCGCAGGATGGTCCAGTCGAACGAGACGCCATTACCACCCGGCAGGTCGGAGCCCGCCGGCGCCTTGGCATCCAGCAGAAAACGATCGGCTATTCCAATATAAGGGTCGATTTTGGCAAGATCAGCGGCGTCGCGAATGGAAATCGCCTTCATGACGGGCAGGCCATAAAGCGCCTTGATGTTCAGCAACCGTTCCGGGCTTTCATTGCCATGCAGCTGCAGGATATCCGGTTTTACGAGATCAACGATTTCATCGAGATAATCATTATCGGCATCGACGGTGACCGCGACCACCTTGGCGGCGCCACGGGCGGCTTCCGCCAGCCTGCCGGCAATATCGGGCTCGATGTTGCGCGGGCTTTTTTCAAAGAAAATAAAACCGACATGGGACGCACCGCGCCTGACGGCACGCTCCAGCGCTTCCGGTGTCTTCAATCCGCAAATCTTGATATCCGGTTTCATACCCGCGACCTGACATGAAATGCGACAAGAGTCGAGCCAAATCGCACCCATTCCCGATGGAATGTTTCACGTGAATCCAGATGGCGATCCGTGCCGCAGGTTTCAATCGAAATCGATGGCGTGAAGTTTGGAGCCGTGGCGTTTCAGCCAGTCCTTGGCCTCATTGGTGTGCGGGCACAGCTTTTCACACAAGGCCCAGAATTTCGGACCGTGGTTCATTTCGCTCAGATGCGCGACCTCATGGGCGGCAAGATAATCGATGACCTTTTCCGGGGCCATGACGATACGCCAGGAAAAGCTCAAGTTTCCATCATGGGAACAGGAGCCCCAGCGGCTGCGTGTATCCTTCATGCTGATGGACCGCACCGGCCGGCCGGCAGCGCTGGCATGAACGGCGACGAGCCGTTCCAGATCGGCCTTCGCTTCCTTTTTCAGGAATGTCGCGATCCGTCGTCTCAGATGTTCCGGCGCGCCGCTGACTTTCAGAACGTCGACGCCATCGGCGTCTTTCGCGATATGTGTCAGCCCTCGCAGGCTGCCGGTATGGTCAATGCGGTGGGATATGCCTCTGATATCGATGGTAGCGCCCGGACGCAAACCGTCATCGAGGCTGAATTTCAGAAGCTTGCCTTCCAGCCAGCCCTGATGCCTCTCGAGAAAATCATCCACCTGGCGGTGATGCAGGCCCATGGGGATCGTCAGTTTCAGCGCCCGACCGCCCGGTTCGATGCGCAAGGTGATGCGCGTGGCCCGCGGATTTTCCCTGACCGTGATCGGCACCTGCCGGCCCGCCACTGCGACGGTGCGCTGGCTCGGAGCAACCTTCTTTGGCGCCGGTGACTTCAGGGATTTTCTGAGGAGCGAAAACATGAACCCTTCATAGCCGATTCGTCCGTCCGTTGGCCACGCAAATGCGCGGCACCACCCGCCATCTTACCCTAGGCAGTCTGATGCTTGCGGATGAAATCCAGCATGCGCGGCACGATTTCCTTGCGGAAACGCGAACCGTTGAAGACGCCATAGTGGCCAACATCCGGCTGCATGTAGTGGGCGCGCTTGCTTTCGGAGAGGTTACTGCAGAGATCATGGGCGGCCTTTGTCTGGCCGACGCCCGAAATATCGTCATTCTCCCCTTCCACAGTGAACAATGCAACATTGCGAATGGCGGCGGGATCGACCGCCCTGCCCCGATGCTGCATCTTTCCTGTCGGGAGCGCATGGTCGATGAAGACCGTTTCCACCGTCTGCAGATAGAACTCCGCCGTCAGATCCATGACAGCAAGATATTCATCGTAAAATTCGCGGTGCTTTTCGGCGGAATCGCCGTCATTCTTGACGAGGTTGAGGTAAAAATCCTTATGCGCCGTCATGTGCTTGTCGAGGTTCATCGACATGAAACCGGAGAGTTGCAGAAAGCCGGGATAGACATTGCGGCCGAAGGCGGGCTGCGGCCACGGCACCTGCATGACGACATTGTCGCGGAACCATTCGATTGGCTTCGCCGTGGCGAGACCATTGACGGCTGTGGGATTGATGCGCGTATCGATCGGACCGCCCATCAGCGTCATGGATGCCGGTGCAAATTTATCGCCATCGGCCTCCATAAGCGAAACGGCGGCCAGAACAGGCACGGACGGTTGACAGACGGCGACCACATGCGCCCCCGGACCTATCTCGCGCAGCATCTCGGTGACATAACTGATGTAATCGTCGAGATCGAAGGTCCCATCACTCACCGGCACCATGCGGGCATCGACCCAATCGGTAATGTAAATATCTGCCGAAGGCAGCAAGGCCTCCACGGTGCCGCGCAGCAATGTGGCATAATGGCCGGACATCGGCGCAACCAGCAGCACCTTCGGCTCGGGCCGGCGGGCAGGATCGATTTCTTTTTTGAAATGAACGAGATTGCAGAACGGACGCGACCAGACGGTCTCTGCGGCAACGGCGACGGTCTCGCCATCGACAATAGTCGTGGCAAGGCCGAATTCCGGCTTGACATAACGGCGCGTCAGGCGTTCGAAAACCTCGAAGCTGGCATCGAGGCTTCTTCCGAAAGCCGTGCTGGAAAGCGGGTTCATAGGATTGTTGCAGGCCTGGCGCATCATATCGGCACCGGCACGCAGCGGCGCCATGGCCGCATGGTTCATTTCATAGAGGTGGTAGAACACTGATGACGCCTCCCTCGCGATCACGCTCTTTTTTTCAACCATAGCAGCTTTTCGCAGGTGCACAAAATCGAAGGCGCCGGCGGTTTCCCGCCAGCGCCTCACTTTCCGTTGAACGCTGTGGCGATCAGATGTCGGCGACGAAGGTCTGCTTCTGGGAACCGAGACCCTCGATACCGAGTTCCACGACATCACCAGCCTTCAGGTAACGCGGCGGCTTCAGGCCCATGCCGACGCCGGGAGGGGTGCCGGTGGAAATGACATCGCCGGGATGCAGCGACATGAACTGGCTGAGATAGGAGA
This sequence comes from Agrobacterium sp. M50-1, assembly GCF_049843495.1. Classification (NCBI taxonomy): domain Bacteria; kingdom Pseudomonadati; phylum Pseudomonadota; class Alphaproteobacteria; order Hyphomicrobiales; family Rhizobiaceae; genus Agrobacterium; species Agrobacterium sp. M50-1. The sequence continues at coordinate 44,596 of NZ_JBBHZH010000006.1, forward strand.
CAACGTGGGCAACGCCGTACACCATGGTCTTGCTGGAGCCGTTCTGCATGGTCTGGCCGTTCACCTTCAGCCACATGCCGAGGTTCTGCGGGTCAGTAATTTCCTCTTTCGTTACCAGCCAGGGGCCGATGGGGCCAAAGGTGTCGCAGGACTTGCCCTTGGTCCACTGGCCGGCACGCTCCGTCTGGAAGGCGCGTTCGGAAACATCGTGCGAAACGCAATAGCCGGCAACGTAGTCGAGAGCATCGGCTTCCGAGACATATTTGGCGGTCTTGCCGATAACAACGCCGAGCTCGACTTCCCAGTCGGTCTTTTCAGAACCGCGCGGAATAGTGACGTTGTCATTCGGACCGACGATGGCCGAGGTCGCCTTCATGAAAATGACCGGTTCCGGCGGTACGGTGGCACCCGTTTCGGCGGCATGGTCGGAGAAATTGAGACCGATGCAGATGAATTTTCCGGTTCCCGCAACGCAGGCGCCGATGCGATCTTCATTCAGGACCGGAAGCGTGCTCAGATCGATCGCGGCGATCTTTTTGAGGCCCTCGGGAGAAATGGCGTCGCCGCCGATATCTTTCACATGGGCGGACAGATCGCGGACTTTTCCTTCCGCGTCGAGGATTGCAGGTTTTTCCTGGCCGGGCTGGCCAACACGCATCAATTTCATGGAACTCTCTCCCGGTTGTCAGACAAGGTGATGCATATATGAACGATGCATTCATACTTGTCACCCCTTGACTACGCCAAGTTTCGAAAAATACCTTTTCCCTCCCGGCAATCAAAAGGACATAGCCCGTGACGAACAGCAATTCCCGGCAATCCGAATATCCCGTCGATCCCCTCTTTCTCGATCGCTGGTCTCCGCGCGCCTTCGACGGCGGCGCCATGCCGCATGAGCATCTGCTAACCATTCTGGATGCGGCGCACTGGGCGCCTTCCGCCTCCAACTATCAGCCATGGCGGTTTGTCTATGCGCACAAGGACAGCGAAGACTGGCCGCTTTTCGTGGAACTGCTGGTGGAGGGAAACCAGCGCTGGGCTAAAAACGCCTCTGTGCTGCTCTTCGTCATTTCCCGCGACCATAACATCTCGCGCGACGGTGAGAAAAAACCATCCGCGACCCATTCCTTCGATGCCGGTGCGGCCTGGTTTTCGCTTGCCATGCAGGCGCATCTGCTCGGTTACCACGCTCACGGCATGGCCGGCATCTTGAAAGACCAGATCGTTGAGAGGTTGAATATTCCAGAAGGCTACAAGGTGGAGGCCGGGGTCGCCATCGGCACGTTGACCGACAAGTCCGTTCTTCCTGACGATCTGGCGGAACGGGAAGTACCGAGCAAGCGTCTGCCGCTTTCAGACGTGGCTTTTGAAGGACGCTTCACGGGCAAGACCGACTGATTTCAGCTTGTCCGCACAGAACAAAAGGCCCGGCGGTCAATTTCCGCCGGGCCTTTTGTTAAAGTTTCGTTTCACGTGAATCGTTACGCGAAACGCTCCACAAGGTTAAATGTCGAGGTTTGCAACGCTCAGCGCATTTTCCTGGATAAAGTCGCGGCGCGGCTCCACTTCGTCACCCATCAGGCGGGCAAACAGGCCGTCGGCATCGGTCGCATCGTTGACCTTGACCTGCAGAAGCGAGCGGACGTTGGCATCAAGCGTCGTTTCCCAAAGCTGCTCGGCATTCATTTCGCCGAGGCCCTTGTAACGCTGCATGGAAAGACCCTTGCGGCCGGCGGCGAAAATCGCATCCAGAAGCGCACGGGGGCCTGGCAGTTCCATGGTGCCGTCCTTGCGTTGCAGAACCGGCGGCGTCACGTAGATGTCGCGCGTGCGGGCTGCGAGCTGATCGATATGACGGGCATCGGCCGAACCGATGAGACCCATATCCAGCGTCGAAACTTCCTTGACGCCGCGAACCATACGCTCGAAGCGCAGGCCGCCATCATCCAGCACCGTGCCGGACCAGCCGCGTTCGGTCTCTTCCGCAATCATGTCGAGACGCCGCGCCACTTCGGCAACGGTTTCTTCAGCCCGGGCGGCATTGGCCGAAAGCTCGGGGTTCAGCGCGCCGGCAATGGCGGCCTGTTCCACGATCGAGCGGCTGTAACGCGAATGCAGCCCGTCGATCAGGGAGCGCATGCGCACCGCATCCAGAATGACTTCGCGAAGATCGGCGCCGACACGCACTTCGCCAGAGCCGAGGGTCAGCGATGCTTCCTCGATACCCATGGAGATGAGGTACTCTTCCAGCGCCTTTTCATCCTTGAGGTACTGCACGGATTTGCCACGCGTGACCTTATAAAGCGGCGGCTGGGCGATATAGAGATGGCCGCGCTCGATCAGTTCCGGCATCTGGCGGAAGAAGAAGGTCAACAGCAGGGTACGGATGTGAGCGCCGTCGACGTCAGCATCCGTCATGATGATGATCTTGTGGTAACGCAGCTTGTCGGCGTTGAACTCGTCCTTGCCGATGGACGTGCCAAGTGCCGTGATCAGCGTGCCGATTTCCTGGCTGGACAGCATCTTGTCAAAACGGGCGCGTTCGACATTGAGGATCTTGCCTCGCAGCGGCAGGATCGCCTGCGTTTCGCGCGAGCGGCCCTGCTTGGCCGAACCGCCAGCGGAGTCACCCTCAACGAGGAAAAGTTCGGATTTCGCCGGATCGCGCTCGGAGCAGTCGGCAAGCTTGCCGGGCAGAGAGGCAATATCGAGCGCACCCTTGCGGCGCGTCAGTTCCCGCGCCTTGCGGGCGGCTTCGCGGGCAACCGCCGCTTCCACAACCTTGCCGACGAGGATTCTCGCGTCGGACGGATGTTCTTCCAGCCAGGTGGAGAGCGCTTCGTTGACGAGGCTTTCCACGACCGGACGCACTTCGGACGAAACGAGCTTGTCCTTCGTCTGCGATGAAAACTTGGGGTCGGGAACCTTGACGGAAAGAATGGCCGTCAGACCTTCGCGGCAGTCCTCACCCTGCAGGCTTACCTTTTCCTTTTTCAGGATGCCGGAGGTTTCGGCATAGGAGGTCACCTGACGGGTCAGCGCCGCGCGGAAACCGGCCATATGGGTGCCGCCGTCGCGCTGGGGAATGTTGTTGGTAAAGCAGAGCACGTTCTCGTGGTAGCTGTCGTTCCACCAGAGCGCGACCTCAACCGTAATGCCATCCTTTTCGCCCTTGATGGCGACAGGCTTGTCCACCAGCGGCTTCTTGGCACGGTCGAGATAACGGACGAAGGCTTCGAGGCCGCCATCATACAGCAGCTCTTCCTGCTTGATATCAGAATGGCGCTTGTCGGTGAGCAGGATGCGCACGCCGGAATTCAGGAATGCGAGCTCGCGCAGGCGATGCTCCAGCGTTCCATAATCATAGTCCGTCATGGTGAAGGTTTGCGGGCTTGCAAGGAATGTGACTTCCGTGCCCGAACGGCCTTCATATTCGCCAATGACGGAAAGCGGCGCATCAGCAACGCCATGGGTGAAGCCGATTTCATGCAGCTTGCCATTGCGGCGGATTCTGAGCTTCAGCCAGACCGAGAGCGCATTGACCACCGACACGCCCACGCCATGCAGGCCGCCGGACACCTTGTAGGAATTCTGGTCGAATTTACCGCCAGCATGCAGCTGGGTCATGATGACTTCGGCGGCGGAAACGCCTTCGGAAGAATGGATGTCGGTCGGAATGCCGCGTCCGTTATCCGTCACCGTCACGGAGCCATCGGCGTTCAGCGTCACCGTCACCAGATCGGCATGACCGGCGAGAGCCTCATCGATGGCGTTGTCGACGACTTCATAGACCATGTGATGCAGGCCGGAACCGTCATCGGTATCGCCGATATACATGCCGGGCCGTTTGCGCACGGCATCAAGGCCCTTGAGAACCTTGATCGAATCGGCTCCATATTCCGCATTCGCGCCGACTTCGCTTGACGATGTTTCGGTCATAAGTACTCTTTCCAAAGTTTTCCTGGCCAGGTTTCCAGTGAGAAGGCCTGAAGCCAGCGAATCACTCAAATCCGACATGCGACTATAGAAATTCTACACCCAATCCCAAAGGCCGCATGCTTCAGGATGCTGAATAAAGCAGGGGATAGAGGGGTTTCAATCGCAAGAACGGCTTTTTTGCAGCAAGGCTGACAGTTCCTCTACCACACTCGGCGGCAGCTTGCGAATATCCCGTGCGAGACGGTTGGCGAAAGCCGTATATTGCGGCGGCAGGCCGATGGTGTCGATCACCACTTTCGGGTCGGACGAGCCGGCCAGAAAGAACAATTCCTCCGCCTCATCCCAGATGATGTTGAAATATCCGGCGATACGCTGCAGCAGATCGAAGCTCGGCTTTCCACGCTTGCCATGCTCGAGCGCCGAAAGATAAGCCGGCGACACGCCGATAGCGGCGGCCATTTGTTTCTGCGTCACGCCCTTGCGTTCACGAAGCTGCCGCACTGCCTCCGCAAAGGGCGTCATGACTTTTCACCCCGCCGACGCGCCAGTCGCACATAAAGAGCGCCGTCGCCGCCGTGATTGGCGGATGCATCCTCATAGGATGAAATCAGGTGGCGGTATTCCGGTTTGGAAAACCACATGGGCACCGCCCTTTTCAACGCACCATCGCTGCCAATGGAACGCCCCTTGCCCGTTATGACGAGCACATGCCTGAGACCACGTTCATGCGCGCGCAACAGAAAATCAAGCAGCACCGCATGGGCTTCGCTCTGGAACATACCGTGCAGATCGATCCGCCCTTCCAGCGGTAGCCGGCCACGGGTGAGCTTGCGCTTGACGGGTTTTTCCATCGGCTGATGAATTTTCGGCTTTTTGTCCGGAGCCGCTGATGGCGGCTCGGCCGGCTCCGCAAGCATGCGCGGAAAGCTGCTTTTGCCGGTCTGGGAAACCTCGGGTTCAACCAGAGGCTCCTCCATGTCCTCGAAAGCCAGCAAATCTTCCAGTCTGCCGGAGATCGGCCGCGTGGTTTTTGCGACCTTTCCCCATAGAATGCGTTCTTCCTTGCCGAGCTTGCGACTGCTCTTCATCACCGATACCTCTCCGCAGCAACCCGCGGTATCAGTATATAAAAGTCGGCCTCGTTGCGCACCGTACCGGCAAGCTCTCCTGCTTCGAAACCGGAGCCGGTGAAGATGTCGCCACGGGCCGGGCCGACAATGGCTGAACCCGTATCCAGCGCCAGCATAAGCCGCGCAAAAGGTTTTCCGTCATCGAGATGAGTTAGCGACGGTGAATGGATGAAGAAGGGAAGCCCGAACGTGTGGATGAGCCTGTCCACCGCAAGCGCGCGCCCGGCGACAAGCGGCACCTTTGCGGCGGCGATCGGCCCCATATCCTGATCAGCGACATCCGCCTCCCGGAAAAAAATATAGGAGCGGTTATGCCATAGCACCCCATCCACCTTGTCGGGATGGTCAGCGAGCCATTTGCGGATCGTCTGCATTGACACGGTTTTCGGATCAAGTTCTCCGCGATCGAGAAGCAGACGGCCAATCGGGGAAAACGCATGCCCGGCCTTGGCCGCATAGGTAATGCGCTTTACCGCGCCGTCAGGAAAAACCAGACGTGCCGCACCCTGCACATGGACGAAAAACAGGTCGACCTTCGATCTCGCCCAGGCAATCTCAAGGCCCCTGCCCTCCAGATGCCCTTCATCGATCGCCTGGCGGTCGGGATAATAGGAGATACCGTCCTTACCCGCCCTGCCGAAAGCATAGGAAGGATCGAAACCGGCAGGCCGATTGGTATCGTCGATATCCACCAGTTCGGGCGGCCGGCGGTAAATCGGATAACGCCAAATGTCGTCGTGTTCAGATGACACTTCCAGTTCGGGTTCGTAAAAGGCGGTTACGAAACCGCTTTTTCCCGGAGCCGAAGAAATCCTGAAAGGCACGCAATTGGTTTCGAAAAACCGGCGCGCCTGCTCCGGACTGTTTGCTGGGTTTTTCTCAGCACTATCCAGAAGCGAAACCAGTTCCGCTGCCGTGATCCCGAGCGCGCCGGTCCTGTAGGGTTTTGCGTTCCTAAGGTGCGACAGGATTGTCGCCATCGCCGGAAAAAGCTTGCCCGGATCGTCTTGCCGCCATCCGGGCAGGTCGCTGAAAGAAACTTCCTCGATCGAAAAAGGTGCGGTCATTGCTCGGATTCGGTGGCGATCAGCTTCCAGTTCGGATCACGCGAGCGGATATCGCGCGAGAAGGTCCAGATATCATCCACCTCCGCTACCGCATCCGGATCGCCATCCACCAGCTTGCCATCCTTGTCATAGGTCGCCGAAATCAGCTGGCTGATGATCCTCAAGGTGATCTGCACTTCGGAATCGCGCACACCGGCCTGGGTAATATCTGCTTTCTCGATGCCCACGAAGGTGGACTTCACCACCTCGCCACGACCTTCCCGCTCGGAAATCGCCGCTTCGAAACCATCGAAAACCTCCTTCGACAGAAGGTTCTTGAGCGTCTTTCGATCGCCATCGGCAAAACCCATGACGATCATTTCATAAGCCATGCGAGCGCCGTTCAGGAATTCCTTGGGACCGAAAGACGGGTCCCTGGTCATCACCTCACGCAATGATGCGTTGAGCGGCGTATCGACGGGCGCTAGCGCATCCGCCTCGGCGAAGCGGTTCTCATCCTCTGCCTCGCTGCGTTTCGGCAAGGTCACGACCTTGTTATCGTCTGCAACGGGCCCCTTTGCCACATCTCGCGGGCTATAGGGGTCGAATGGCGGCTTCTCATTGCCCGTGCGGCGGCCAAGGACACTGCGCAACTGAAAGAAGATCAGCACCGCTGCAACGAGAAAAAACAATGTGATAAAGTCGCTAAAGCCCATCTTTTACCAAAACCGCCATTTAAATTCGAAAACCTCACCATCATATAGTCTGCATCTTATCATCATTCAAATGTGCAGATTCAATCATCGGTGTCCCGGGAACCGGCAATCTGCCAGAGATGCACACGCAAGGCTAGAAGATGCGTTTTTCCTTTCTCCCCATCGTCATCCTGATGATGCCCATTCTCGAAATTGCCGGCTTCATTATCGTCGGTAAAGCGATCGGCTTGTGGCTGACATTGGCGCTTGTCCTGTTCACGTCGTTTCTGGGGCTCCTGATCCTGCGTCTCGGCGGCATCGGCATGGTGAGAAACCTTCAGGATGCGGGCCGTACCGGCGCGCAGCCGGCGGATGAGCTGGTGAATGGAGCCATGCGCGTCGTTGCCGGGATCCTGCTTATCATTCCCGGCTTCATTACCGACATTCTCGGCCTTCTGCTTCTGTCGCCGGTCGTACGGCGTTTTTTCTGGAAAGCCTTCGGACCGCGGGTCGTCGTTGCGGGTTCGTTTAGGCGGCCCGGCCAGCAAGCCGGTCCTCAGCCCGGTGATTTTTCCGGCTTTCGCAATGGTCCGGGACATGCGGGCAATTCGAAGGTGGTGGATCTTGATGAAGAGGAGTTTCACCGCGAGGAGCCAAAGGGTTCCCCATGGTCGCGCAAACCTGATGATCGCGACCTGCCCAAACCCTGATCCCGGGCGGAATGGATCACCATGACCCGATCACGAAGGGTTGTAAGCCCCCGGTCGAAATGATAGACCGCCTTCCACGAATTCACGCCGTGAGGAAACGTAATGACCGCTGAAAATGGTGCACAGGGCGCAGTAAGTCCTTCCCTCAACATTCTTGCCCAGTACATCAAGGATCTTTCCTTCGAAAATCCGGGTGCTCCCCGTTCGCTTCAGGCCCGTGAGAATGCGCCTTCGATCAACATCAATGTCAACGTCAACGCAAACCCGATCTCCGGCTCGGATTTCGACGTTGTCCTGACACTGAATGCGGAAGCCAAGGATGGCGACAAGGTCCTGTTTGCGGCCGAGCTGGTTTATGGCGGCGTGTTCCGCATTGCCGGCTTCCCGCAGGAACATATGCTGCCGGTACTCTTCATCGAGTGCCCGCGCCTGCTGTTCCCCTTCGCCCGCCAGATCATCGCCGACGTCACCCGCAATGGCGGCTTCCCGCCGCTGATGATCGACCCGATCGATTTCGCGCAGATGTTTGCGCAGCGCGTTGCCGAAGAACAGGCCAAGGCCCAGGTTCAGGCTGTACCGAACTAAGCGGCGCCCACCGCGCGGCATTGCAGATAAAACAAAACCCGGGTTCTTCGCCCGGGTTTTTCTTTGGCCAGAGTACCATTTCAACGCCTCAGCAGGCGTCAATTCTGGTAGCGGTTCCAGATTGCCTTGTCGCCCATGCCGAGAACGAGCTTGCCATGGGCCGCGACCGTTTCCGCATCCAGTCTTGAGGGCAAGGGGCTCGGCCGTTGCAGCGGCTCAAGCGGCACATCGTCCTCGATGACAATAGTTTCCTGCTTGGCGGCGGAACCGAAACCGAGCGCCGTCTGACGCCCGCCGATCATCTCAATATAGACTTCGGCCAGCAGTTCGGAGTCGAGAAGCGCGCCGTGCTTGGTACGGTGGGAATTATCGATACCGTAACGCCGGCAAAGCGCATCCAGCGAGTTCGGCCCCATAGGATGCTTGCGGCGGGCAAGCGAAAGCGTGTCCGTCACCAGCTCGGCGGACACCGGTTCGATGCCGAGGCGTGCGAATTCCGCGTTGATGAAGCCCATGTCGAATGTGGCATTGTGCGCCACCCAGCGCGCACCATCGAAGAAGTCGCGAATCTGGTCGACGACTTCGGCGAATTTCGGTTTGTCTTTCAGAAACTCGTCGGTAATGCCGTGAACGGCAAGCGCGTCGGGATGAACCTTGCGATCTTCCGGGCTGATATAAAGATGCAGCGTGCGGCCGGTAGGAAAGTGGTTGATTAGCTCGATACCGCCGATTTCAATCACACGGTCCAGCTTCGATTCAAGGCCCGTGGTTTCCGTATCGAAAATGATCTCACGCATTCATCTCTCCGCGGCGCGACTCAGCGGCCAGTTTCTGCAATATCTCTCTTACCTGATCCCGTGCTGCTTCGACACCACTTCCGGAATCGACGATAAAATCGGCGCGCCGGCGCTTCTCCGCATCGGGCGTCTGTCGCGCGAGTATCATTTCGAATTTCTCTTCCGTCATGCCGGGTCGGGACAAAACCCGCTCTCGCTGAATCTCCGGCGCACAACTTACCACCACGACTTTATTGACGCGGCTTTCCGCACCGGTTTCGAACAGCAGGGGAATATCGAGGAGGGCGAATTGCCGATCGTCTTTCCTTGCCGCAGCCAGAAAAGCGTCCTGCCTCTTGCGCACCAGCGGATGCACGATTTCCTCTAACCTGCCAAAATTAGCCGGATTCTTCCGTAAGACATCGCCGAGTTTCTGCCTGTCCACCACACCGGAAACGGTGGTACCGGGAAAGGCTGCCTCGATCAGCGGAACTGCTTCGGTCCGGTATAGCCCATGCACGACCTCATCCGAATCGAGAACTGGGACCCCTTCCCCGGCAAACAGCTTGGCGGTCGTCGTTTTTCCCATTCCAATCGAGCCGGTAAGACCGATGACGATCATCAATGTTTCTCCATGTCCTCGATGATGAGAGAACGCAGGGTTTCATCGACCTCAGGCATTTTGCCGAACCATCGCCTGAAACCGGGTTTTGCCTGATGAAGCAACATGCCTAATCCGTCGACTGTCGCAATGCCCTGCTCTTGCGCCATTTTCAGGATCGGGGTCTTTAAAGGCACATAGACGATATCGGTCACGACGGCCTGGGCGGCCAGCGGCGAAAAATCGAGATGCGGCGCTTCTGTTCCATCCATGCCGAGCGATGTCGTGTTCACGAAAAGCCCGGCGCCCTGCATGACCTCATGAAGCGCTGCCTGGGGGTGGGAAAAGACCCGCGGCCCAAAACGGTCAGCCAGTTCGCGCGCACGCTCGACGGTACGGTTCAGGACATGGATCTCGGCAATACCACGATCACGCAGGGACTGAATAACCGCCCGGCTTGCGCCACCGGCACCCAAAATCACGGCCCGCTCGGTCTTGTCCCAGCCCGGGTGCCGCTCATCGAGATTGGCGACGAAACCGTAACCATCCGTATTGGTGGCGCGAAGACTGCCCTCCTCCATCCAGACAGTGTTGGCGGCGCCGAGTTCTTCCGCCAGAGCGTCGGGTTTATCTGCCAGCCGATAGGCCGCTTCCTTATGGGGAATAGTGACATTGCCGCCTACAGGCGTGCCCGGTTTGCCTTCCTTCAGCGCTGCAATGAAATTTGCGAAATCATCGGGAGAGACTTCAACGGCCTTATAGGAACCGGCAATCCCGAATTTCTTCAACCAGTAAGAATGGATGATAGGTGATCGGGAATGCTTGATGGGGTAACCGACAACGAAGGCGTTTATGGTTAATGTTTCACGTGAATCAGCCATCGATGACATCCATGTCGCGCAGTTTCGATAAAAGCGGCAGAAGCGGCAGGCCGAGAATGGTAAAATAATCACCGTCGATCGAGGTGAATAGCTGGATTCCCTCGCCCTCGAGCTGATAAGCACCGACACTGCTCAAGGCCTTGTCGCCCACCCGTTGAAGATGACGGGCGACAAATTCCGCGCTTAATGTTCGGACGGCTAGCTCGGCGCTGGAAATGGTCTGCCACACCACCTCCCCATGTCGGACAAGAACGGCAGCGCTGTTAAGGCGATGCACCTTGCCGGATAATGAGAGCAGATGCGCCTTGGCCTCCGTCATGGTTTTTGGCTTGTGATAGACACGGGCACCAAGCGCCATGGTCTGGTCGCAGCCGAGAACCAGTGCTTCCGGATGGAGCGCGCCGACCGCAAGAGCCTTGGCCTTGGCAAGTTCCAGTGCAACCTCTTCCGGGCTGGCGCCGTCTCGTTCCAGCTGTTCATCGAGCGCACGCTCGTCAATATCGGCCGGAATTGCCGAAAATGTCAGCCCCGCATTGCGCATCAGCATCTGACGGGATGCGCTGGACGAGGCGAGGATCAACTCTTGTTTCATCGACTGTCTGCTCCGAATGGTGCGATCCGGATTATCGCGTCCTCGAGCGGAGTGCAAGGATCGCGGCGGCCGTTTCCTCGATGGAGCGGCGTGTGACATCGATCAGCGGCCAATTATTGCGGGCGCAGAGCGCGCGCGCATATTTCAGCTCTTCCATGATGGTGGCGCGATCCGTGTAACGCCCGCTGTCAAATCCGCCCGTCGCGCCCAGCTCCCGATTTTCACGCACCTGCGATATGCGATCCGATGTCGCGACCAGGCCCACAATCAGCGGCCGGGTGGCGGCATAGAGGCTTTCGGGCAGCGGTACATTGGGAACAACAGGAATATTGGCGGTCTTTATTCCCCTGTTGGCGAGATAGATGCTGGTTGGTGTTTTCGATGTGCGGCTGATGCCGATGATGACAATATCAGCCTCGTCATAGGTCTCCGGCATTTGCCCATCATCATGATCCATGGCGAAATTAAGCGCCTCGATCCGGGCAAAATAGTCCGCGTTCAACGCGTGCTGCGCGCCAACGCGCCGTCTGGAGGGCGCACCGAGATAGGTCTGGAAGATGCCTATGATCGGTTCCAGGACATTGACGCACGGCACACCGATCGTATGGCACCGCAGATCCAGAAACTCCGCCAGTTGTTGATCGACGATTGTGTAGAGAACGATGCCCGGTTCCTTGTCGATGAGGTCGACCACCTGCGCGAGCTGTTTCTGGTTGCGGATCATCGGATAAACATGTTCCACCGGCATTGAGGCGTGGAACTGGGCCGAAACGGCGCGACCGGCCGACATCAGAGTCTCTCCCGTTGAGTCCGAAATCAGGTGCAGATGGAAGAAGCTTTTTTTGTTCTCCACGCTGTTTTTCTCCCGCTGTTGATAAACCGGGACAAATCCCCGAATTGCCCTGCGGGCCGAACCGCGCCGTGAATAAAGTGGTGTTTTTCCACAATCCGCAAGTGGCTTCAATCATCGCCGGCGCACCTGTGAATTATTTGAAGAATGTGGAGTTGTTCAATAACTCTCCCCAGATTATCCACAGACATGCGGTTTTCTGTCTCAGCTATAACTAAATGAAACAATTCAATAAATTTTGGTTTTCCGGATTATTTTAAAACCATCACATCGACGATATCCTCAGTAATCAGACAGACACTGCGACTGCGGCATTTCGACTGGAATGATTTTAATCCTTGCTACCCACAGACTCTAAGAAATAGAAAATCTTTTAAATCTCTTTGATTTTATTTTTTAGAAGCTGGGTGTGATGAGCGAACGCAAGGTTATGACAGTGTTGAACGGGCAGACGGTCACACCGCCGCCCATTTGGCTGATGCGACAGGCAGGGCGCTATCTTCCCGAGTATCGGGAAACGCGGAAGAGTGCCGGAAGTTTTCTCGATCTCTGTTATAATCCCGAGTTGGCGACGGAGGTTACTCTCCAGCCCATTCGCCGGTTCGGGCTGGATGCCGCAATTCTCTTTTCCGATATTCTGGTGATACCCGACGCGCTTCACCGCAACGTCTCCTTCAGCGAAGGCAAAGGTCCTGCCATGGACCCAATCGATGTCAGTGGTATCGAGAAGCTGGATGCCGCAAATGTCATGGCGCATCTTTCGCCTGTTTTCGAAACCGTCTCCCGTTTGCGTAAGACCTTGCCGGAGGAAACGACGCTTCTCGGCTTTTGCGGCGCGCCCTGGACGGTTGCGACCTACATGATCGCGGGACATGGAACACCGGATCAGGCTCCGGCGCGGCTGTTCGGTTATCAGGAGCCGGCCGCTATGGAAAAGCTGCTGGCTTTTCTTGCCGATGTTTCCGCCGATTATCTGGTGGCGCAGATCGACGCCGGCGCCGATGCGGTTCAGATTTTCGATTCCTGGGCCGGTGTGCTCGGTGAAAAGGAATTCGAGGACTATGCGATAAAGCCGGTCGCCCGCATTATCGCATCGGTGCGCGCCCGCCGGCCCTCGGCAAAGATCATCGCCTTCGCCAAAGGAGCTGGTTATCTTCTCAAAGATTATCGCCGCAAGACGGGCGCCGACGCCATCGGGCTCGATTGGTCTGTGCCGCTCGGTTTCGCCAGAGACTTGCAGAAGGAAGGCCCTGTGCAGGGCAATCTGGACCCCATGCTGATGGTGGCCGGCGGCAAGGCCTTGCAGGATGGCATCGATGCCGTGCTGCAGGCGCTGGGACAGGGTCCGCTGATCTTCAATCTGGGCCATGGCATTACCCCCCAGGCCGACCCGGAAAACGTGACCCGGCTGGTGCAGCGCGTGCGCGGCGGCGGAGCCGGGGCATGAGCGACGAAAAACAAACCTCCGCCCCTTCCGGCAACCGGGCGGCTGCGCGCGCCGGCATCGCGCTTGGCGTCTTTGCCGCTTTCGTCGCCCTGTTATTTTATGCCGATCCGGCCGATCTTTATCTCTGGATCAAGGCGCTGCATATCATCGCCGTGATTTCCTGGATGGCGGCAATTTTTTACCTGCCGCGGCTTTTCATCTACCACACCGATGCGCCCGCCGGTTCGCAGCAATCCGAAACCTTCAAGGTCATGGAGCAGCGGCTGATCAAGGTCATCATGAACCCGGCAATGATGATATCCTGGACGTTGGGGCTTTATCTCGCATGGTCGGTTTATGGTTTTTCCGGCGGCTGGCTGCATGCGAAAATCGGGCTGGTGGTGCTTTTGACCGCGACGCATGTTTATTTCACCCGCAGCGCGAAGCGTTTTGCGCGGGATGAAAATACAAGACCTGCCCGTCACTGGCGGTTGATGAACGAAGTTCCGACCGTACTGATGATCCTGATTGTCATACTTGTGGTTGTGAAACCCTTCGGTTAAGACGATGCGACGATAAATTTCGCGGAATTCGTGCTTTCCTCTTGCAGCGGCCGTGTTCAATCGCTATTTTCGGACCACTCATCTTCGTGGCATGTGAATTATTCAGTCATCTGCGGTATCTCCCACAGCATCTGATTCGCGAACACGCCCTCCCCCAAATTACATTATCAAACGGTCTTTCCTTCATGGCTGAAATGAAGCTTCAGGAACTTAAGAGCAAATCGCCTACCGACTTGCTGACTTTTGCTGAATCCCTGGAAGTTGAAAATGCGAGCACCATGCGCAAGCAGGAGCTTATGTTCGCAATCCTCAGGGTTCTCGCGAGCCAGGACATCGAAATAATCGGCGAAGGCGTCGTTGAAGTCCTGCAGGACGGTTTCGGGTTCCTGCGGTCCGCAAATGCAAACTATCTGCCCGGTCCGGACGATATCTATATTTCGCCTTCGCAGATCCGCCGGTTCTCGCTGAAGACCGGTGATACCGTCGAAGGCCCGATCCGCGGCCCCAAGGAAGGCGAGCGTTATTTCGCACTTCTCAAGGTCAACACGATCAATTTCGACGATCCCGAAAAGATCCGCCACAAGGTTCACTTCGACAATCTGACGCCGCTCTACCCGAATGAGCGCTTCAAGATGGAACTGGATGTTCCGACCTCCAAGGACCTATCGTCGCGTGTGATCGACCTCGTCGCACCGCTCGGCAAGGGCCAGCGCGGCTTGATCGTGGCGCCGCCGCGCACGGGTAAGACTGTTCTGCTGCAGAACATCGCCCATTCCATCACGGCAAACCATCCGGAATGCTATCTGATCGTTCTCCTGATCGATGAGCGTCCGGAAGAAGTGACCGACATGCAGCGTTCCGTGAAGGGTGAGGTTGTTTCCTCCACCTTTGACGAGCCGGCAGTCCGTCACGTCCAAGTCGCTGAGATGGTCATCGAAAAGGCGAAGCGTCTGGTCGAACACGGCCGCGACGTTGTCATCCTGCTCGATTCCATCACCCGTCTTGGCCGGGCCTACAACACGGTCGTTCCCTCCTCCGGCAAGGTCCTGACCGGTGGTGTGGACGCCAATGCCCTGCAGCGCCCGAAGCGTTTCTTCGGTGCTGCCCGTAATATCGAGGAAGGCGGCTCGCTGACGATTATAGCCACGGCGCTGATCGATACCGGTAGCCGTATGGACGAAGTCATCTTCGAAGAATTCAAGGGTACCGGTAACTCGGAAATCGTGCTAGACCGCAAGGTTGCCGACAAGCGTATCTTCCCGGCGCTGGATATTCTCAAATCCGGTACGCGTAAGGAAGACCTGCTGGTGCCGCGCCAGGATCTGCAGAAGATTTTCGTTCTTCGCCGTATTCTCGCGCCGATGGGAACGATGGACGCCATCGAATTCCTGATCGACAAGCTGAAGCAGACAAAGACCAATTCCGATTTCTTCGAATCGATGAATACCTGATCCGAACTTTTAGCCGGATTCATCACAAAATCTGTAGAGCCGTATCCGTTCACTCGGATGCGGCTTGACTGTTTTAGACAGAGGTAAATGATGGCAGCTTCCGCCGATACGATCTATGCGCTTTCCAGCGGTGCCTTGCCGGCTGGCGTCGCTGTTCTCAGGATCAGCGGGCCAGGGGCTTTTGATGCCTTGAAAATGCTGACGGGTCGGGAGCTTCCATCACCACGAAAGGCCACCCTCTGCTCGATTCGGAATCGAAATAATGAGGTGATCGACCAGGCGCTGGTAATCACCTTTCCAGCGCCTAATTCTTTTACCAGCGAGGATTGCGTCGAAATTCATAGCCACGGCAGTCGCGCGGTTATGGCTTCGATTTTTACCGAACTCGAAAACCTTGAGGGATTTCGAACTGCCGACGCTGGCGAATTTTCCCGTAGAGCCCTCGATAACGGGAAGATGGACCTCCTTGAGGTCGAAGGTCTGGCAGACCTGTTGCAGGCCGAGACGGAAATGCAGCGGCGGCTGGCGGTGGAACAGAGCACCGGTAAATTATCGGCGCTCTATGATGGCTGGGCCAGTCGCCTGACACGGGCTCGCGCCCTTATAGAAGCGGAACTGGACTTTGCAGACGAAGAGGATGTTCCGGATTCGGTGGCTGCACAGGTCTGGGACGCAGTGGCGCAGTTGCGCGGGGAAATCCAGGATCATCTCCAGGGAGGCGGAAGTGGCGAAATCATTCGTGACGGGTTCAAGGTTGCGCTCGTTGGCGAACCGAACGCGGGCAAATCCACCCTCTTGAATGCCCTCAGCGGCCGAGACGTTGCGATCGTCACCGACATTGCCGGCACGACGAGAGATGTCTTGAGTGTCGACATCAATCTGGAAGGTTATCTGGTCCGGATCTTCGATACGGCAGGAATACGGGAAACACAGGATGTCGTGGAACTGGAAGGCGTTCGGCGTGCGGTTCTGACGGCGGAAACGGCGGATCTTATTCTACTGCTGCAGGATAATGATTCGACCCCGAAACAATCTCTCGAATCATTCAAAAATCGGAGCTATCTCCGGGTTAGAACAAAAGCCGCACTTCATCCCACTACATTGGACGATCAATATGATTTGTCTATCTCAGCCAAAGAAGGAATAGGCCTGAACGAATTGCGTTCGGTGCTCAAGCAGGAGATAGAAAAGCGTGTCGGCGCCGGCCAGACTTTGGTTCCCGCCCGTGCCCGTCATAAAAAACGACTTGAAGAGACGCTGAACTATGTTAGTGATGCGCTCGATTCCGCGACCCCTGACCTTGCTATAAGGTCGGAATATTTAAGGCTCGCCGCGACATCGCTCGGACGGATCACTGGCTGTGTTGATGTGGAAGATTTGCTGGGCGTGATCTTCTCGGAATTCTGCATAGGAAAATGATTCACGTGAAACATCGGCGGCTGAGACCGTGATGTTGATGCTGACGGAACAGGGCGCAAGGATATGCACCAGTCATTCGATGTCATTGTAATTGGTGGTGGTCACGCGGGCAGCGAAGCCGCAGCCGCGGCTGCGAGGCATGGCGCGAAAACCGCCCTTGTGACCCACAAGCGCGAGACGATTGGCGTGATGTCCTGTAACCCCGCTATTGGCGGCCTCGGCAAGGGGCATCTCGTCCGTGAGATCGATGCGCTGGATGGTTTAATGGGCCGCGTTGCCGACGCGGCAGGTATTCAGTTCCGCATGCTCAATCGCAAGAAAGGTCCCGCTGTTCGCGGGCCGCGTACACAGGCCGATCGACGGCTTTATCGCGAGGCGATGCAGCGTGAGATCGATGCGATTGGAAATCTGACCGTTATTGAGGGCGATGCTTTCGATATTGAAATGGCCGATGATCGGGTCGCAGCGGTCATCATGAAAAACGGTAGCCGGATTCCCTGCGGCGCCGTTGTGCTCACGAGTGGCACCTTCCTACGTGGTCTCATTCATATCGGTTCCGAAAAGATTCCGGCGGGCCGCGTAGGAGAAATGCCGTCTCTAGGTCTCTCGGACACGCTCTCGCGGCTCGGTCTTGTTATGGGTCGTCTGAAAACAGGGACCCCTGCCCGACTGGACGGGCGTACGATTGACTGGAATGCGGTGGATCGTCAGGCGGCTGATGAGGATCCTGTCCCGTTTTCCTTCATGACCGATCATATTGTTAATCCCCAGATCGAATGTGGCGTCACTCGCACCACGCCTGCAGGTCACAAGATCATTCAGGAGAATATTCATCTATCGGCGATGTATTCCGGACAGATCGAAGGGGTTGGTCCACGTTATTGCCCATCAATCGAGGACAAAATCACCCGTTTCGGTGAGCGGGACGGTCACCAGATATTTCTTGAGCCGGAAGGTCTCGATGACCATACGATCTATCCCAACGGCATATCGACTTCCCTGCCCGCTTCCGTGCAGAAGCAATTTATCCGGACGATACCTGGGCTTGAACAGGTTACGATTCTCCAGCCGGGTTATGCGATCGAATATGACTATGTCGATCCGCGCGAGCTGAAGCCATCTCTGGAATGCCGCAAGATTCCGGGGCTGTTTCTTGCTGGCCAGATCAACGGCACGACGGGTTATGAAGAGGCGGGTGCTCAAGGTCTTGTGGCCGGTCTGAATGCTTCGCTTTATGCGGGCGATACCGATCCGGTTTATTTCAGCCGCACCGAGTCCTATATCGGTGTCATGATCGATGATCTGACCTCGAAGGGCGTCAGTGAACCATACCGCATGTTTACATCAAGAGCGGAGTATCGCCTTTCTCTGCGCGTGGACAATGCGGATCTGCGACTTACACCGGTCGGCCAGATGGCGGGTATCATTGGTCTTGAGCGGCGGGAACGCTTCGCGAAGTTCATTTCCGATCTGGATCGTGGTCGGGAATTGATGAAGGCAATCTCCATCAGCCCCTCTCAAGCGGCAAAACAGGGTTTGAAACTCAATCAGGATGGCCAGCGCCGTTCCGTTTATGAATTGCTCGCCTATCCCGATATGACGTTGGAGGCCCTCACCGAACATTGGCCGGAATTAGGAGCGCTGGACAGAAAAGTTGCCGATGTCTTGCACATCGAGGCGAGCTATGCGGTCTATATGCAGAGGCAGAGCGCTGACATCGTTGATATAAAACGGGATGAAGATAGAAAAATACCCGATGACTTCGACTTCAAGGATCTCTCCGGCCTCTCCAATGAGCTTAAACAAAAGCTGGAAAAAGCCCGTCCTGAGAATATTGCGCAGGCCGCTCGTGTTGACGGCATGACACCGGCTGCGATATCGCTGCTGCTCGCACTTTTGCGGAAGGACTCCGCAACGCGAAATGAAAAAATACGCATGCACCAATAGCGAGTCGGATTATGAAGATAAACGGCCAGAGTGTTTCACGTGAAACACAGGAAAGACTCGAACATTTTGTCGAGTTTTTTAAGAAGTGGAACAGAACCACAAATCTGGTCGCGCCCTCTACTCTCACCGAGCTCTGGAGCCGGCATGTCGCCGATAGCGCGCAGATATTTCAGCTCTCCCCTCACCCGAAAAACTGGATCGATCTTGGAAGCGGCGGCGGATTCCCAGGCATCGTCACTGCAATTTTCCTAGCTGAGCTTGGCGATGGCTGGGTCGATCTCGTTGAAAGCAACAATAAAAAAGCGGCATTCCTGCGAATTGCACTGAAGGAAACCGGCGCAAGAGGTGCGGTACATCCGGTCCGAATCGAAACGGCGCCTGAAGTCATCGAGAATTGCGACGCCGTTTCAGCGCGTGCGCTCGCCGAACTGGATCTGCTTTTCGACTATATTCATCCCTGGGCGCAGAATAATCCAAATCTCAAGGCCTATTTTAATAAAGGCCGGGATTATGATTCCGAAGTGCAGAAAGCACATGGTCGCTGGGAGTTTGATCTGGTAAAACATCAGAGTGCCATTGAGGCAGATTCTGTTGTTCTTGAAATCAGCAACCTCACTTTGAGGCGCTGACGAACTGGCCAGGTGCGGTATGACTTTTGAAAAAAACCGGATTATCGCAGTTGCTAACCAGAAAGGTGGCGTTGGTAAAACAACCACCGCCATCAATCTGGCTACCGCGCTGGCGGCTATTGGTGAGCGGGTGCTGATCGTAGATCTGGACCCGCAGGGGAATGCGAGTACCGGCCTTGGAATCGATCGCAAGGAGCGCAAGCTTTCGTCCTATGATCTTCTGGTGGGGGATCATGGCGTTGCGGAAGTCGCTGTTCCCACGGCGGTTCCTAATCTCGATATAGTGCCTTCCACGATGGATTTGCTCGGTTTCGAGATGCAGGTCGCGAATGTTTCCAACCGCGTTTTTCTATTGCGCGCAGCCATGGAAACACAGGAAGCCAGAGGTTACTCCTATATTCTCGTTGACTGCCCCCCTTCTTTCAATCTTCTGACCATGAATGCCATGACGGCGGCGCATTCTGTATTAGTGCCGTTGCAATGCGAGTTCTTCGCGCTGGAAGGCCTTAGCCAGCTGCTGGACACGGTCAGTCAGATTCGCGGGTCGGTCAACCCGCAGCTCGATATACAGGGCATCGTTCTGACGATGTTCGACGCGCGAAACAATCTTGCACAACAGGTTGTGTCCGATGTGCGTACGCATCTCGGAGAAAAGGTTTACCACACGCTCATTCCACGCAACGTGCGTGTTTCCGAGGCGCCTTCTTATGGTAAACCGGCAATTCTTTACGATCTGAAATGCGCCGGTAGCCAGGCCTATTTGCAGCTGGCGTCCGAAGTGATCCAGAGAGAGCGTCTGCGTAAAGCCGCCTGACGTTTGCCGGAATGTATGGAGTAATATCTTATGAGTGATGATCTTTCCAAGCGTCGGCTAGGGCGCGGTCTTGCTGCATTGATCGGAGAAATGGATCAACCAGTGCCGGTGGGTGAGCCTCAGCGCGCTGTTAATGCTGACCGTACCATTCCGATCGAATTCATCGCTCGCAGCCAAAGAAACCCCCGTCGTCATTTCGATGAGAATGAGTTGCAGGACCTTGCAGCTTCGATTCGGCAGCACGGAATCGTTCAGCCTGTGGTCGTGAGAACGGTTGGAGTCAACCGTTACGAGATTATTGCGGGTGAAAGACGCTGGCGCGCAGCGCAGCTGGCAGGCTTTACCGACGTTCCCGTCATTGTTCGTGATGTGGATGACCGCACGGCGCTGGAACTGGCGATTGTCGAAAACGTACAGCGTTCAGACCTTAATCCGCTCGAAGAAGCGATGGGATATGAACAGCTGATCGCCGAACACGGCTATACGCAGAATGATCTCGGCGAAATTATCGGCAAGAGCAGAAGCCACGTTGCCAACAGCCTTAGGCTTCTCAAGCTTCCCGATCCGGTACGTGATATGCTGGCGGATGGTTCGCTTTCCGCAGGTCACGCGCGTGCGCTTGTTTCCACATCCGATCCGGCGACGCTTGCGAAAACAATCGTGTCCAAGGGACTTTCGGTGCGTGATGCCGAGCGCCTGGCGCAGAATGATATCAAGTCGCAGGGTGATGTCGCGGAGAAGCGACCTGCTGCGGAAAAGGATTCCGACACGATCGCGCTTGAACGCAGCTTATCCGATGCTCTCGGACTCGATGTGAAGATCAGCCACAAAGGTGGATCCGGGCAGATCCGTATCGGTTACCGGACATTGGAACAGCTTGAAGCGGTATGCCGTCTTCTTGAGCAAAAGTAGTAACTAATTGTTTTAATTATAAAATACCCGCCTTTGGCGGGTATTTTTGTTTGTGGTCTCAAAAATCGATGGCCCGGCCCTTTATTTCGTAATCACCGAAACGTACGGGTTCAGCGCCGCCGCGACCGCCGGTTTCCGGCGGCAACTGGAGATCCGCCTGTTGTCTGCGGCGTTCTTCCGCTTCCTTCAAAGCCCGTTGAGCCGCCGGCGACAGCTGCTTGGCCCTTTCCAGGCTGCCGTCCGTGGCATTGTCATTGTCCGCATTTTGCATGAAATCCTCCCTATGACGGGATATTGAAATACGTTTTCCGCTTACCAGATTATATAATCTGATTGGCTTTATAAACCCCGGAATATTCCCGGTGAGTGAGAAGGAGAGTTTAACGGATGAACATGATGCGCACGGCAATGCTTCTGGCCTTCATGACCGCATTGTTCATGGGTGTCGGTTTTCTGATTGGCGGCAAGGGCGGCATGATGATTGCGCTGCTTATTGCGGCCGGTATGAATCTTTTCTCCTACTGGAATTCTGACAAAATGGTCCTCTCCGCCTATCATGCGCGGGAGATTGATGAGGCCAATGCGCCCGAGTTTTTTCATATGATCCGCGATCTGTCGCAGAATGCCGGCCTGCCAATGCCGAAGGTCTATATCTACGACAGCCCGCAGCCCAACGCCTTCGCGACTGGACGAAATCCGCAGAACGCCGCTGTTGCGGCTTCCACCGGGTTGCTGGAGCGTCTGACCCCTGAGGAAGTGGCCGGTGTCATGGCGCATGAACTCGCGCATGTGCAGAACCGGGATACGCTGACAATGACAATCACCGCCACGCTGGCTGGCGCGATCTCCATGCTCGGCAATTTTGCCTTCTTCTTTGGCGGTAATCGGGAGAACAACAACAATCCACTGGGATTTATCGGTGTGCTGGTTGCGATGATCGTCGCGCCGCTGGCGGCAATGCTGGTGCAGATGGCGATCAGTCGCACGCGGGAATATTCCGCAGACCGACGCGGCGCGGAAATCTGTGGTAACCCGCTCTGGCTTGCCTCCGCCCTGCAGAAGATTTCGGG
This sequence comes from Agrobacterium sp. M50-1, assembly GCF_049843495.1. Taxonomy (NCBI): domain Bacteria; kingdom Pseudomonadati; phylum Pseudomonadota; class Alphaproteobacteria; order Hyphomicrobiales; family Rhizobiaceae; genus Agrobacterium; species Agrobacterium sp. M50-1. The sequence continues at coordinate 66,632 of NZ_JBBHZH010000006.1, forward strand.
CATGGCGCAGCGCATTCACAATGACGATGCGGAGCGTAACCCGGCAACGGCGCATATGTTCATCATCAATCCGCTTTCCGGCGAGCGTATGGACAATCTCTTTTCCACGCATCCGAACACGGAAAACCGCGTGGCGGCGCTGCAGGCCATGGCGCAGGAGTTTTCTCCGCGAGGATCGACGCCGCAGCCCTCGGGTGATAGACCTCTGCGCAAATCAGGCTCTGTTCCCAAAACAGGCTGGGGACAAGCCAATGAAAACGAGCGCAAGGGGCCGTGGTCTTGACATCCGATATTCAGAATAAGCCGGCGCGGTCCAGAAAACCGAGACCGGCAAATGGGAGGGGCCGTGAAGACGGCCCTTCGTCTTTCCAGGATAAGCCGGGCCTTGCCGCGCGCATTGCCGCCACCCGCATTCTGGCGGCCGTTCTGGAAAAGAAGACCTCGCTGGATGGGATGCTTGATAGCGAGAACGGCAATCCCGTCTATCGAGCCCTATCGCTTGCCGACCGGGCGCTGGTAAGGGCCATCGTCAACAGCGCGCTTCGCCACCTGCCCCGGATTGAAACGGCATTATCGATATTGCTCGATGGGCCGCTGCCGCAGGGCGCGCGATCGCTGCATCACGTCCTTGTCGTCGGTGCGGCCCAGATACTTTACCTCGACGTGCCTGATCATTCCGCTGTCGATCTCGCCGTGGAGCAAGCTCACCGCGATCCGCGTAACCGGCGTTTCGTGAAGCTGGTGAATGCCGTTCTCAGAAGGCTCGGTCGTGAAAAAGCGGAGATCGAAAAGGCTGTCGCCGATGTTCCCGTGCTGCCGGACTGGTTCTACGCGCGGCTGGTTTCGGCTTACGGGAATGAGGTAGCTCAAAGGATTTCCCAGGCGCAGCTGACGCCCTCCTCCATTGATCTCACGATCAAGGCGTATCCCGCTCTTTGGGCGGAGAAACTGGGCGGTACGCTGATGCCGAATGGCAGCGTGCGACTAGGTGAATTTGAGGGGCAGATTCCATCGCTCGAAGGTTTCGCCGAGGGTGCATGGTGGGTTCAGGATCTTGCGGCGAGCATGCCTGTCAGGCTGCTGGGCGATATCTCAGGCAAGCGTGTCGCCGATCTGTGCGCGGCCCCGGGCGGCAAGACTGCCCAGCTTGCGCTGGCGGGCGCCAGGGTGACGGCGCTGGATCAGTCCGGCAACCGTCTTCGTCGCCTTAGGGAAAATCTCGATCGACTTGGCTTAAATGCCGAGACGGTGGAGGCGAATATGCTGAAGTATCAGCCAGAACAGCTATTTGACGCGGTTCTCCTTGATGCGCCCTGTTCTTCCACCGGGACACTTCGCAAACATCCTGATGTCTGCTGGACCAAGGATGAGAACGATATCGCCAAATTGGCCGCTCTTCAGGGCCAGATGCTGCGGCAGGCGTTGACCCTTGTTGTTCCCGGCGGTCTCGTGGTCTTCTCCAATTGCTCCCTTGATCCTTCCGAAGGGGAGGAGATGATTGCTCAGGTTCTGGCGGAAAATCCCGGCGTGGAGCGCGTTGCCGTGCGCCGCGAGGATTGGCCCGGAATGGAAGCGGCTATCAACGCCGATGGCGATCTTCGCACGACGCCTGATATGTTCGGCGGCGTCGATGGGTTTTTTAGCAGTGTCTTGCGTAAGAAGTAGAAAAAAGCCAAGCTCTCGCGAATCATTAGATATTTATCGAAAACGTTCCGGTCGTCGCGGTTCACTGATAAAAACAAAACATGTGAAACGGGAAACACAGCTTGTTAGGGTCCTTTGCAGGCAGCATGAATGCCGCCGGTCTTCTGTCGCGGATGGCGTATCGTCATCTGTGTGTCGGCCTTACGCCTTTGCGCCTGCATGTGTCGCGATTTGCCAATCGTGTACCCGACGGTCTGGTGGCGGCGCCGACCGATCTCAGAGCCATCGATCCCTATTTCGCCGAGGAATTGTTGCGGGGCCGTATCGCGCTGGCCGGGCGTGTCGTCGAAACCGGCGGCGCTTCGCCTTTTCAAGTGGACTACCCTTCGGCAGTTTTTGAAGAACGGCTGCATGCATTCACCTGGCTGCGGCATATTCGTTCCGATAAATCGAGCGAGGCGTGCAAGCGGGCTCGCCGCATCGTCGCCGAATGGATGGTGCTTCATGGCAAACGGCTTGCGGGTATCGCCTGGTCGCCGGAAATCGCGGCGCAGAGGCTGATAGCCTGGCTCTCGCACTCTCCGGTGGTTTTATACGAGGCCGATGCCGGTTTTTATCGCCGTTTCCTGAAAAGCCTTGCCTTTCATGTGCGGTATCTCGAAAGAATCGTCAAACATGCGCCTGACGGTGAAGCGCGGTTGAGGATAAGAATCGCGCTTGCCATGGCCTCCATCGCCATGCCTACGCGCCAGTCGCGGATTACCCGGAACGGAATGAAGCTGGCTCAGGAAATGGAACGCCAGATTCTGCCCGATGGCGGGCATGTTTCCCGCAACCCACGGGTCATGCTGGATTTGCTGCTCGATCTCCTGCCGCTGCGACAAAGTTATATCAATCTCGGCCATGATCTGCCCTCAGGTCTGGTGCCGGCGATAGACCGCATGTTTCCGGCGATCCGGTTCTTCCGGCATCAGGGCGGCGATCTCGCGCTGTTCAACGGCGCCACAGCCACACTGGCCAATGAGCTTGTTTCCGTGCTGCGCTATGATGAAACCGCCGGCCGGCCTTCCAAAGTCCTGCCGGATGTGAACTACCACCGGCTTGCGACGGACGATACGGTCATCATCGTCGATACGGGGTATCCCGCTTCTGCGGAGCTTTCACGTAATGCCCATTCGGGTTGCCTGTCTTTTGAAATGTCCTGCGGCAAGAACCGCTTCATCGTCAATTCAGGCTTTCCGCGAAATGCCGCGCCGGAATATCAGCGGGCCAGCCGTTCCACGGCCGCGCATTCCGCCGTCACGCTTGCGGATACATCATCCTGCAGACTGTCGCGCTCGCGGCTGCTTGGTCCGATCATGGTATCTGGCGTCAGCCATGTCGACAGCCGGCGTGGAACGGATGCAAATGGCAATGACATCCTGTGGGCGTCTCATGACGGTTATTTGCAGAATTTCGGCTGCTATCACGAGCGGAAAATAGAATTGAATGCGGCCGGTACCAAGATAAAGGGACGGGATCTGCTTCGGGCTGATGAGAACGCGGCAAAAACGCAATTGCAGTCGATCTCGGCTGTTTCGCGTTTCCACATTCATCCTCACATTCAGCTGCATCAGCGGGACGAAGAGGCGGTCTACCTGGAGGCGGCGGATGGAACCGTCTGGCTGTTTTCGGCGCCCGGGCTGGAGCTTTTTGTCACCGAGGATGTCTTCATGGCCGATGCGTCCGGCATGCGGCCGTCGCAGCAGATCGAGCTCCCCTTCAATCTTGCGAATACGCGGGAAATCCGCTGGCTGATCGAACGCCAGGCCTAGGAAATTTCCAGCGGTGCGGGGCAAAAACCGCCATAGTTTACGCCGTTCGGCATCCCCGCTGTTTATTAATCCGGTAAGCTGTGTTAACGCGGCGGCAATTGCTGGATCAATCCCATTCCAGCCTGTCCTCCCTGTTAAACGGAGTATGCCTGATGGCCGTCGTGTCCAAAAAAATCCCCGCCCCCGATAAGGTCAAAATCCGCACGGCGCTTCTTTCCGTGTCCGACAAGACTGACATTATCGAGCTGGCGACGGTTCTGTCGAAGCTTGGCGTCAAGCTCCTGTCGACCGGTGGTACGGCGAAAGCCATTGCGGAAGCAGGCCTGCCGGTAACGGATGTCTCCGACGTGACGAATTTTCCTGAGATCATGGATGGCCGCGTCAAGACGCTGCACCCCAATGTCCATGGCGGCCTGTTGGCCATTCGCGATGACGCGGAGCATATTGAAGCGATGAAGGCGCACGGTATAGAGGCGATCGATCTCTCGGTCATCAATCTCTATCCCTTCGAGGAAGTTCGCGCCAAGGGCGGCGATTATCCGACGACGGTCGAAAACATCGATATTGGTGGTCCGGCGATGATCCGGGCTTCCGCCAAGAACCATGCCTATGTCACTGTTGTCACCGATCCGTCCGACTACCCTGACCTGGTTGAAGCCTTGCAGGCTGATGACGGCCAGACATCCTATGCGCTGCGCCAGCGTTTCGCCGCCAAGGCCTATGCCCGCACTGCTGCCTATGATGCGGTGATTTCCAACTGGTTCGCTGAGGCGCTCGCGATCGAGACGCCGGATTACCGCGCCATCGGCGGCGTGCTGAAGGAAAAGATGCGCTATGGCGAAAACCCGCATCAGAGCGCCGGTTTCTACCTGACGGGCGAAAAGCGCCCTGGCGTGGCGACCGCCACTCTGCTTCAGGGCAAGCAGCTTTCCTACAACAACATCAATGATACGGACGCAGCTTACGAGCTCGTGGCGGAATTCCTGCCGGAAAACGCGCCGGCCGTGGCCATCATCAAGCACGCCAATCCCTGTGGTGTGGCGACGGGCCCGACACTTGCCGAAGCCTATCGGCGCGCGCTGGCATGTGATTCCGTGTCAGCCTTTGGCGGCGTCATCGCCTTGAACCGCACGCTGGATGCGGAAACGGCAGAAGAGATCGTCAAGCTTTTCACGGAAGTCATCATCGCACCCGACGTGACGGAAGAAGCCAAGTCCATCGTCGCCCGCAAGCCCAACCTGCGCCTGCTGACCGCCGGCGGCCTGCCTGATCCGCGCGCAGCCGGGATTACGGCCAAGACCGTTTCGGGCGGCCTTCTGGTGCAGAGCCGTGACAATGGCATGGTTGAAGATCTGGACCTTCAGGTCGTTACCAAGCGTGCGCCGACGCCGCAGGAACTTGAAGATATGAAATTTGCCTTCAAGATCGCCAAGCATGTGAAGTCTAATGCCGTCATTTACGCCAAGGACGGGCAGACCGCGGGTATCGGCGCAGGCCAGATGAGCCGTGTGGATTCCGCCCGTATCGCTGCCCAGAAGGCGGAAGATGCCGCCAAGGCTCTTGGCCTTGCCGAACCGTTGACACGCGGCTCCGCCGTCGCTTCGGAGGCATTTTATCCCTTTGCCGACGGCTTGCTCGCTGCGATTGCCGCAGGCGCCACCGCTGTCATCCAGCCGGGCGGCTCCATGCGCGATCAGGAAGTGATCGACGCCGCGAATGAGCATAATGTGGCGATGGTCTTTACCGGCATGCGCCACTTCCGCCACTAAGCGCGGAAACAACCAGGAATAACGAAGGCCCGGAAACTGATTTCCGGGCCTTTTGTTTCACGTGGGACAATCTTGGCGCCACAGGGTTCAGGTCACGGCCCCAACCTGCCACGGCACAAATTCATTGTCGCCGTAGTCGTAGATCTCGCTGACGGTCTTGTCGCCGGAAGCCACCGCCAGAATATGCTCAAAAATTCGTTTGCCGGATTCTTCGATGGTTTCAGCGCCGGTAACGATCTCGCCGCAATTGATATCCATGTCTTCCTTCATGTGTTCATACATTTCGGAGTTGGTGGCGATCTTGATGCAGGGAGCCGGCTTGAAGCCCGAAACCGAGCCGCGGCCGGTGGTGAAACAGATGACGTTGCAGCCGCCGGCAACCTGGCCGGTGACGGCAACGGGATCGTAGCCTGGCGTATCCATGAAGACGAAACCCTGCTCCGTCACGGTCTCGGCGAATTCATAAACAGCCTTCAGCGGCATGGAGCCGCCCTTGGCGACTGCGCCCAGCGATTTTTCGAGAATGGTGGTCAGGCCGCCGAGCTTGTTGCCGTGGGAGGGGTTGTTGTTGAGTTCATCGCCGTTACGGGCGGTATAATCCCGCCACCAGTCGATACGCTGCAAGAGCTTCTCGGCGACGGCAGGGGTGACGGCGCGCTTCGTTAACAGGTGTTCGGCGCCGTAAATCTCTGGCGTTTCGGAGAGGACTGTGGTGCCGCCGTTACGGACGATGAGGTCGGAGGCATAACCCAGGGCCGGGTTGGCGGAAATGCCGGAATAACCATCCGAACCACCGCATTCCAGCGCCACCTTCAGCTTGGAGAGTGGCTGCTCGGTGCGGCTGGCGGCGTTGACCATCGGCAGCATGGCCTTGATCTCTGCAATCGCGGCGTCGATCGTCTTGCGGGTGCCGCCATGCTGCTGGATCGTCATGGTGCGCAGTCGCTCACCCTCTTCCATCTTGTAATGTTCGAGGATGGGGGCGATCTGGTTGGTTTCACAGCCGAGGCCGATCAGCAGAATGCCGCCGAAGTTGGGATGACGGGCATAACCCTGAATGGTGCGGATCAGCAGGCGATAACCTTCCGATTTCGTATTCAGCGCACAGCCGCCGCCATGGGTCAGCGCCACGACGCCATCGACATTGTCGAAACCATCTAGGCCGCCCTGCTTGTTAAAATAATCGGCGATGTAACGCGACACCGTGGCGGAACAGTTCACCGAAGCGATGACGCCGATATAGTTTCGTGTTCCGACGCCGCCGAGGCCGCGGTCAAACCCCTTGAAGGTCCGGCGCTCGGCTTCCGGCAGCATACCCTTTTCTTCAATGTCGACACTGAACTGATGCGCGTGCTCGGAAGGCACCATGGCGAGATTGTGCAGGTGAACATGTCGGCCGGGCTCGATATCCTGCGTGGCGATACCGATCACCTGTCCGTATTTCAGCACCTCGTCTCCGGATTTGATGAGTTTGAGGGCGACCTTGTGCCCGCGCCCGATCAGCTCGAGCGCCGCCAGATCTCCCCTGCCCGTTGCGCCGCCGGCCGGAATGGACCGACGCGCCACCGCGACATTGTCATTGGCGTTCAGCAAAATGGTCGCCTCGGAATTCTCACTCACGGGTTATCCTCCTCCCGGTATATATTGCCTGCTATGTTTCAAAATCAGCTTTCCACCCAGCGCCTCTTCGAACCTTCCAGATGGGTATGCATGGCCGCCTGCGCCAGCAGCGGGTCTTTAAGCTCAAGCGCCGCCAGAATGGCTTCATGTTCCTGAAGCGCATGTGTCCAGGTATCGCGGTCTTCAAATTTTACGCGAAGCTGGGCCGAAATGGGGCTGTGGCGTTCATCGAAGAGGTTCGCCACCATTCGGGCCAGAACGCTGTTACCGGATTGTTCGGCTATGGTGACGTGAAATAGCCGGTCCTGATCTAGAGGTTTGCGACCGGCCTCGATTTCCCTTTGCATGGTGTTGAGTATCTGGCGGAGGGTAGCGATCGTCTCATCGGTCATCCGGCTTGCCGCCAGCACGATGGTCGCGCCCTCCAGCGCGGCCCGTGCCTGCATCAGTTCGGAGGGGCTGTCGCCAAGGGATTTTGTATGATGGGTTGTCTGCAGAGCTTCCGCCGATACATAGACGCCGGACCCCATGCGAATTTCGACGGTGTTGTCGATTTCAAGCGCAATCAGCGCCTCGCGCAACGAAGGCCTTGATACGCCGAGCTTCTGGGCCAGTTCCCGTTCGGCGGGAAGCCGCGTACCGGGTAGGAATTCACCCATATCGATGAGTTCACGTATCTGGTCCGCAATCTGCTGATAAAGCCTGCGCGGTTCCGCTATTTTGGCCTGACCACTCATGTGTTTTCCGACGAGCCCTCTCTTCAATCCGTATTTGGCCTTACCGTAACGCCAAGCGTATCAATGCGCAAGGAATTACTTAATTATATGAAAATAAATGACTATTATCGATATAGTTTCGATATGCTGTTTCCGTTTCGAATGTGGGTTCGCAAATTTTGGCCTAATTGGCTTGACCATTCTGAAAAACCGGCCTAACCATTTGACCTGTTCATGAACCCCGGTGGAGCGGGGATACGGGTGGGAGGTTTCCAGATGTCGCAGGGCGCATCGACAGTTCGGGGCGATTTTTCGCCTGAGGAGATGGCGCGCGCGGAGCGTTCGACCCTTCTGCGTCTCGACAATATCAGCAAGGAATTTCCGGGCGTCAAAGCGCTGTCCAACGTGCATTTTGATTTGCGCGGCGGTGAAGTGCATGCCGTCTGCGGTGAGAATGGTGCGGGAAAATCGACGCTGATGAAAATCATCAGCGGCGTTTATCAGCCGAGCGACGGCACGATCCTGCACAAGGGCGTGAAGGTGCAATATGCATCGCCGCTCGAATCCGAAGCCGCCGGCATCGCCATCATTCACCAGGAACTCAACCTCGTTCCGCATCTTTCCGTCGCCGAGAACATCTATCTTGCGCGCGAACCGCGTCGCGGTTTCCTCGTTGACCGCAAGAAGCTGCGTCTCGATGCCAAGCGCTGTCTCGACCGGCTGGGTGTTGATATCAACCCCGACCAGATCGTCCGCGGCCTTTCGGTCGCCCAATGTCAGATGGTGGAGATTGCCAAGGCGCTGTCGCTCGATGCGGAAGTGCTCATCATGGATGAGCCGACCTCTTCGCTGACCGAGCAGGAAACCCGCCTTCTCTTCAAGGTTATCCGGGACCTGAAGGCCTCCGGCGTCGGCATCGTTTACATTTCCCATCGTCTCGATGAAATGGCCGAGATCGTCGACCGTGTGACGGTGCTGCGTGACGGACGTTATATTTCGACCGACGATTTCGCCTCGATTACCGTCGATGACATCGTCACCCGCATGGTCGGGCGTTCGCTGGAAGATAAATTCCCCGAGCGCACCTCGCGCCCAACGGAAGACATCATCTTCTCCGTTGAAGGTCTGACCCGCAATGGCGTGTTCAGCGATGTGAGCTTTTCGCTGCGACGTGGTGAAATCCTCGGTTTTGCCGGACTTATGGGCGCGGGACGAACGGAAGTCGCGCGGGCGATCTTCGGGGCCGATTCGCTTGATGCCGGCAAGATCACCTTCAATGGGCGCGAGCTTTCGATCAGCTCGCCGCAGGACGCAATCGAAGAAGGTATTGCCTATCTCTCGGAAGACCGCAAAAGCGATGGGCTTGCCATCAAGATGTCGGTGGCGGCCAATACGACGCTTGCCAATCTCGGCGAGGTTTCCAACCGTTTCGGGCTGATCGACTTCAAGAAGCACGACGATGTCGCCAGGCGCTACGTCGACCTTCTGAATATCCGCACCCCTTCGATCGCGCAGACGGTGCGGCTGCTTTCGGGCGGCAATCAGCAGAAAATCATCATCGGCAAATGGCTGTTTCGCCAGTCGCGCGTGCTGTTCTTCGATGAGCCGACACGCGGCATCGATGTCGGCGCCAAATTCGCGATCTACAAGATCATGGACGAGCTGGCCGCACAGGGCATCGGCGTTGTTCTCATCAGTTCGGAACTGCCGGAAATTCTGGGGCTGACGGATCGCATCGCGGTCTTCCATCAGGGCCGCATCACGGGCGTACTCGAAACCGCCAAGACCAATCAGGAAGAAATCATGCGGTATGCGTCCGGTTACGGCCGGGCCGCGCAGTGAGGAACGACATGGCCAATATTGCAGAACCCAAGAAGAGCTTTGCTGTCAGCGACCGCCAGAAGGACATCATCCAGAAGTTTGCTGCGCTCGGCAGCCTGTTCGCTCTCGTCGCGGTCTTCTCCGCCACCAGCAGCGCCTTCTTCACCGTCAATAACGGCATGACGATTGCGTTGCAGGTCACCTCCATTGCTCTGCTCGGCATTGGTGCAACCTGTGTTATCATCACCGGTGGCATCGATCTTTCGGTCGGTTCGGTGCTGGCGCTCGCCGGTGTGGTCGCCGCCCTTGCGGTGAAGGAACTCGGCATGCCGGTGCCGATCGGCATGCTGCTCGGCATTCTGACGGGATCGCTCTGTGGTTTCATCAACGGGCTGCTGGTCACGCGTTTCAAGCTACCGCCCTTCATCGCCACCCTCGGCATGATGCTGATCGCCCGTGGCGTGGCGCTGCAGATCACCGGTGCGCGCGCCGTTTCAGGCCTTGGCGAATCCTTCGGCGAACTTGGCAACGGCGCCCTCTTCCGCATCGTTAATATCGGTGACGACGGCTTTCCGAATGTCGTTTTCCCCGGCATTCCTTATCCCGTCATCCTGATGGTTGTGATTGCGCTTGCGGTTTCCTTCATGCTCAACCGCTCGATCCTCGGCCGCCACATCTATGCCGTGGGCTCCAATGCGGATGCTGCACGCCTTTCCGGTGTCAACGTCGCCCGCGTTACCAATTTCACCTACATTCTGTCCGGCACGCTCGCCGGGTTGACGGGCTGCGTGCTGATGTCTCGCCTCGTCACCGCCCAGCCGAATGAGGGCGTGATGTATGAGCTGGATGCGATTGCCAGCGCCGTTATCGGCGGCACATCGCTGATCGGCGGCGTGGGCACGATTTCCGGTACGGCCATCGGCGCCTTCGTCATCGGCATCCTGCGCAATGGTCTCAATATGAATGGCGTTTCCGCCTTCACGCAACAGATCATCATCGGCCTCGTCATTCTGGTCACCGTCTGGATCGACCAGCTGCGCAACCGCCGCTGATCAAAGGGCTGCGGACCCTTTCCGCAAAAAAGATCGGCAGGGGAGGCCCGGTATGCCGACATCACGGAGGAAGAAATGAAGAAAATTGCGACTGCCCTTCTGACATCCGCAATCGCGCTGTGGAGCGTTTCCACCGTGCAGGCCGGTGAAATCGCCGTCATCGTCAAGACCGTCAACTCCACCTTCTGGCAGAACGTCCAGAAGGGCGCCGACGCGGCGATGAAGAACTCTTCCGGCAATACCATGACCTTCCAGGGTCCGGCTGCTGAATCGGCGATTGCCGACCAGGTCAACATGGTGGAAAACGCTATCAACCGTAAGGTTGCGGGCATTGTTCTGGCACCTTCCGATCCGGATGCGCTGGTGCCTGCCGTCAAGAAGGCCTGGGAAGCCCGTATTCCCGTCGTCCTGATCGACTCGCAGCTCGCCAAGGGCTCGGAGCAATATTACCAGTCGTTCCTGGCGACCGATAACAAGAAAGCCGGCGAACTGGCAGCGCAGGCCTTGATCGACAAGGTGGGCAAAGAAGGCAAGATCGCCGTCATGTCCTATGTCGCCGGCGCCGGTTCCGAAATCGGCCGTGTCGGCGGTTTCACCGACTATATCCAGATGAACTCCAATCTGAAGATTGTCGGACCGTTCTACTCGCAGTCGCAGATGGCCACCGCGCTGAACCAGACGACCGACGTTCTGGCCGCCAATTCCGACCTCAAGGGTATTTTCGGCGCTAACGAGCCGACGGCAATCGGCGTTGGCCGCGCTCTCGCCCAGAGCGGCAAGGCCGGCAAGGTCGTCGCCATCGGCTTCGACGGCAATCAAGACCTTCAGAGCTTCGTCAAGGATGGCACGCTGGCCGGTATCGTGGTGCAGGGTTCCTATCAGATGGGTGAAAAGGGCGTAGAGACCATTTCCAAGCTCATCAACAAGGAGAAGGTTGAGAAGTTCGTCGATACCGGCGTCGTTGTTGTCACCAAGGACAATATCGAAAAGCCGGAAGCCAAGAACGTTCTTTACTGATGCATGACGGCGCGCCGCCCAGTGGCGGCGCGCCTCACCTGTTTGAGATGCGGTTTTCAACATCCCGCTCTAGCTAAAAATTCAGGAAGTCCCTACGATGAAAGTCTCCGATACACGTAAATTGCCGCGCCGCGCCGTAGACGTCACGGTCATGGGCCTTGGTTGCGCCCAGATGGGTAATCTCTACCGCGTCACGCCCTATGAAGAGTCCAAGGGTGCGTTCGACAAGGCATGGGAAAGCGGCATGCGTTATTTCGATACCGCGCCGTTTTATGGCTATACGCGGTCGGAGCGTCGCCTGGGCACCATGGTGACGGAGCATGACCGGAGCGAATATACGCTCAGCACCAAGGTCGGCCGTGTGATGGTTCCTGACGAGACCGTCGGTCCGGAGGCGGATGCCTATATTGCGCCCCTGCCGTTCCGCCCGGTCTATGATTATTCCTATGACGGTATCCTGCGCTCTTTTGAGGCAAGCCAGCAGCGGCTGGGGGTTCTGAAGCCGGATATTCTTTATGTTCATGATATCGGTTCCTACACCCATGGCGAAAAGCATCAGCATTATTGGGAGCAGCTGACCACGGGCGGCGGCTTCCGGGCGCTTGGAAAGTTGCGCGAGGAAGGATCGACCGGGGCCATCGGCCTTGGCGTAAACGAGTGGGAAATTGTCAGTGACGCGATGGATGTCTTCGACATCGACGTCGCCATGCTCGCCGGCCGTTATACGCTGCTGGAGCAACAGAGCCTTGCTTTCATGAACCGCTGCGCTGAAAGCGGCGTTGGCATCGTTGTCGCTGGTGCATTCAATTCAGGCATTCTGGCTGGCAACCGCAAATTCAATTATGCTGACGCGCCTGCCGATATTCTCACGCGTGTCGATGCGCTGCAGGATGTTTGCGAGGAACTCGGCGTATCGCTGCAGGCCGCCGCATTGCAGTTTCCGCTTGCCCATCCGGCTTCCGTCACTGTTGTTTCGGGTGCGCGCAATGCGCAGCAGCTCGCTTCGAATATTGAATGGTTCGAACAGTCGATCCCGGATGAATTCTGGTCCGAGCTGCACAGGCGTGGCCTGATTGCCGAAGGTGCGCCTACGCCTGTCGGGAAGGCTTGAGGTATGATTATCGACGCCCACCAGCATTTCTGGCTGATGAAGGATCGTGCCGGGCAATGGCCGCCGCCGTCGCTCGCCGCCATCTACCGGGATTTTCTCCCCGCCGATCTGTCGTCTTTGCTAGCTGCTGCCGGAGTTTCGGGCACCGTGCTGGTTCAGACGATGGAGACGGCGGCCGACACGGATTTCATGCTGGAACTGGCGGAAAAGACCGATTTCATCAAGGGCGTGGTCGGCTGGGTGGACATGAAGTCCGCCGACGCGGCGAGCGAAATCGCTCGCCGGGCAAAACATCCGGCGTTCAAAGCTGTGCGTCCGATGTTGCAGGGCATGGAGGATGTTGCCTGGATTGATGACCCGGCGCTCGATCCCGCTGTGGCGGCTTTGGTAAAGCACGGTCTGGCGTTCGATGCGCTGGTCCTGCCGCCCAATCTGCCGCATCTGCTGTCCTTCGCCCGTCGCCATCCGCAGTTGCCCATCGTCATCGACCATGGCGCGAAGCCGCTGATTGCTACCGGTCACTACAGCGACTGGCGTAAGGATATGGCCGCTCTGGCGGCTCTTCCCAATGTCCATTGCAAGCTCTCCGGTCTGCTGACCGAGCGCGGTGAGCAGCGGCCGGAAGCTGTGCGGCCTTATGCCGAGACCATTCTTGAACTCTTTGGTGGCAACCGCGTGATTTTCGGCAGTGACTGGCCGGTGTTGCGGCTGGCCGGCGATTATCAGGCATGGCTGGATTTCTGCCGCGATATCGTGCCGGCAGAGGACCATGCGGCAGTCTTTGGCGGTAACGCCATTCGTTTTTATTCCCTTTCCCACAGGTGATGCATGCTGGCGATTTTCTGCGAAACCCCAGGTCAACTCGTCCCCAAGGAACTGCCGAAACCAGCGCGTGGCGAAGGTGAAGTTCTAGTGCGCATTCGCCGCATTGGTGTTTGCGGCACAGATCTGCACATCTTCACGGGCAACCAGCCTTATCTTTCCTATCCGCGTATCATGGGTCATGAGCTTTCCGGCACAGTGGAAGAGGCGCCGCAAGGCAGCCATCTGTCCGCGGGCGATGTGGTCACCGTCATTCCCTATATCTCGTGCGGCAAATGCAGCGCCTGCCTGAAGGGCAAGAGCAATTGCTGCCGCGATATCGGTGTGCTCGGCGTTCATCGTGATGGCGGCATGGTCGAATATCTAAGCGTGCCGCAGCAATTCGTGCTGAAGGCGGAGGGGCTGAGCCTCGACCAGGCGGCGATGACCGAATTTCTGGCTATCGGTGCGCATGCGGTGCGCCGGGGGGCAGTCGAGAAGGGGCAGAAGGTCCTGATCGTCGGCGCCGGGCCGATCGGCATGGCCGTTGCGGTTTTCGCCGTTCTCGATGGCGGCGAAGTGACGATGATCGATGGACGTACCGACCGATTGGATTTCTGCAAGGAGCATCTTGGCGTTGCGCATACGGTGACACTTGGCGACGATGACAAGGATCGTCTTTCCGAAATCACCGACGGCGATTTCTTCGATGTGGTCTTTGATGCGACCGGCAATCCGAAAGCCATGGAGCGCGGCTTTTCCTTTGTCGGCCATGGTGGTTCCTATGTGCTGGTCTCCATCGTCGCCAGCGATATCAGCTTCAACGATCCGGAGTTCCACAAGCGTGAGACGACACTGCTCGGCAGCCGCAATGCCACGCCTCAGGATTTCGAGCGCGTCCTGCGGGCGCTGCGGGAAGGCAAGGTGCCGGAGGCACTGATCACCCATCGCATGACGCTTGCCGATGTGCCCTCCAGATTCGCCGACCTGACCGATCCGAAGGCCGGAGTGATCAAAGGCATGGTGGAGGTCGCATGACGTCCGATACGCCCATCCTGCAATTCGGCACCAGCCGCTTTCTCCTGGCGCATGCGGATCTCTTTGTTTCGCAGGCGCTGGACAAGGGTGAAGCGCTCGGGCGCATCGCGATTGTCCAGACGACCGGCAATGCGGAGAGCCTGAAGCGTGTTGCGGCGCTGAACAGCGGCGCGCCCTACCCCGTGCGTATTCGCGGTATCCGTGATGGGCACGAAGTGGATGAGGAAATTCAAGGCAGGGCTGTCGCGCGGGCGCTGACCGCTGCGACCGACTGGGCCGATGTGCGCCGTCTTGCCTGCGGGGCCGATGTCATTCTGTCCAATACGGGCGATCGCGGTTATGAGTTGGATTCAGCCGATAATGCCCGGCTTGCTGGCGATTTCACGATCGTACCGAAAAGCTTTCCGGCGAAACTCTGCATGTTGCTGCTGGAGCGTTTTCAGAGCAATCCGGAAGCGCCTGTGTCCATCTTCCCCTGTGAGCTTGTACCGCGTAACGGCGAAAGGCTGAAAGAGGTTATTCGCCGGCTTGCCGACGAATGGCAATTGCCGGCAGGTTTTGCCTTTTATCTGAATGAGAAGTGCCGTTTCGCCAATAGTCTGGTGGACCGCATCGTCTCCGAGCCCATCGACCCGGTCGGCGCTGTGGCGGAACCCTATGCGCTCTGGGCGATAGAGAGCCAGGATGGTCTTGTCCTCCCCTGCACTCACCCTGCCGTGGTGCTGACCGACGATCTCGATCACTATGAAAAGCTGAAGCTTTTCCTGCTCAATCTCGGCCATTCCTATCTGGCGGAACGCTGGACGCAGGATGCGCGCGGGAAGGATGAGACGGTGCGTCAGGCAATGGCCGACGATGCTCTCGTTGCAGATCTGGAGACGCTATGGCGGGACGAGGTTCTGCCGGTTTTTGCAGCCGAAGGCATGGGAGACGAAGCGCAGACCTATATCGGTCAATTGCGGGAACGTTTGCGCAATCCCTTTCTCGCGCATCGGCTGGCTGATATCGCCGGCAACCACGACGAAAAGAGGCGTCGCCGCTTCGCTCCGGTCATTGCCGCGGCGGAACGGCTGGGACTAGGCCTGCCGCAGACAAAGCTGCGCGCTGCGCTCGCCACCATCAAGCAATAACGGAGTTTTTCATGCAGCGTATGGGCATGGTCATAGGCGTCAAACCTGACATGATCGCGGAATATAAAAGGCTGCACGCCGCCGTCTGGCCTGAAATTCTGGCGCTCATCAGCGATTGCAATATCCGCAATTATACGATCTTCCTGCGCGAGCCGGAAAATCTGCTCTTCGGCTATTGGGAATATTACGGCACCGATATCAGCGCCGACATGGCGAAGATGGCTGCAAGCCCCAAGAACCAGGAATGGTGGTCCTTCACGATTCCCTGCCAGCAACCACTCGATAGCCGCAAGGAAGGCGAGTGGTGGGCGATGATGGAAGAGACCTTCCACCACGATTGAACGATTTCCTTTGACACTGATCGCGAGTGAACGGCCATGACCAAAATTACTGATCTGCGTGTTTTCGACCTGCGTTTTCCGACGTCCCAAAGTCTCGACGGTTCGGATGCGATGAACCCCGACCCGGATTATTCGGCGGCTTATGTTATTCTCGATACCGATGAGGCGGGTCTCAAAGGCCACGGGCTGACCTTCACCATCGGCCGCGGCAATGACATCTGCTGCATGGCCATCGAAGCGATGCGTCATCTGGTGGTCGGCACCGATCTTGCCACCGTCACCGAGAACCCCGGCAAATATTGGCGGCATCTGACCAGCGACAGCCAGCTGCGCTGGATCGGCCCGGACAAGGGCGCGATGCATCTCGCCACCGGCGCCGTTGTCAACGCGGTTTGGGATTTGCTGGCCAAGAAGGCGGGCAAGCCAGTGTGGCAGCTTGTCGCCGATATGAGCCCGGAAGAAATCGCCGATATCGTCGATTACCGCTATCTGACCGACGTGCTGACCCGTGATGATGCGCTCGCGATCCTCAAAAAAGCCGAAAGCGGCAAGAAGGAACGTATCGAGACGCTGAAGAACGAAGGTTACGCCTGCTATACCACGTCGGCCGGCTGGCTTGGCTATGACGACGCCAAGCTACGCCGTCTTTGCCAGGAAGCCATCGATGCCGGTTTCAACCATGTGAAGATGAAGGTCGGCCGCGATCTGGAGGACGATATCCGTCGTCTCACTATTGCTCGTGAGGTGATCGGGCCCGACCGTTACCTGATGATCGATGCCAATCAGGTGTGGGAAGTTGATCAGGCAATCGAGTGGGTGAATAAGCTCGCCTTTTCCAAGCCCTTCTTCATCGAAGAACCGACCAGCCCGGATGATGTTGCCGGCCATCGCAAGATCCGCGCTGCCATCGGCTCGGTGAAGGTGGCGACGGGCGAAATGTGCCAGAACCGCATCATGTTCAAGCAGTTCATCGCCGGAGGCGCAATTGACGTGGTGCAGATCGACAGCTGCCGCATGGGCGGCCTGAACGAGGTGCTGGCGGTTCTCCTGATTGCCGCCAAATACAATTTGCCGGTCTGGCCTCATGCCGGCGGCGTCGGCCTTTGCGAGTATGTGCAGCATCTGTCGATGATCGACTATCTGGCGGTATCAGGCACGAAGGAAGGTCGTGTGATCGAGTATGTCGACCACCTGCACGAGCACTTCATCGAACCCTGCGATATCAGAAACGCCGCTTACATGCCGCCGAAACTACCGGGCTTCTCCATCGAAATGAAGCCGGAGTCGATTGAGACCTACACCTTCGAGGAATAACCGGGGGATGACAGCGCCTCCTTAAGGCGCTGCCACTCCGTTTCGCTCCCGGGAAGGCCGAAACGCACGTCGTTCGGCCTTTCATCAAAAATGCGGACCAGAATGCCGTGTTGGCCAAGATGGCTGAACAGTTCGGTGGCGCGGGGGGTGCGCACCAGAGTAAAAAGGGACGTGCCGCCGGCAATCGCCAGTCCTGCTTTTTCCAGCAGGTCATTCATGCGCCGGGAGTCTTCGGCAAGGCGCAGACGCATGGAAGATTGCCATTTCTTATCCGCCAGAGCCTGCGTCGCGATATGAAGCGCCGGGCCGGAAACCGCCCAGGGGCCGAGCCTTGCTTCAAGTTCAGCGGCGATATCGGGCTGTGCAATGGCGAAACCCAGCCGAACGCCCGCCATGCCGTAAAATTTGCCGAAAGAGCGCAGGACCACCAGCGCTTCCTGACCGGTGGCATTCGCGAGGCTTTCGGCAAGTCCCGTCTCGATGAAGGCTTCGTCCACGACGAGCAATCCGTCCTTGAGGCGCATGGCTTCGGCTAGCGAGAGCAACGCCGCGCGATCCGTGATGCGGCCATCGGGATTATTGGGATTGATCACCACGGCATAATCGTGAGCCGATAGCTCCCGGGTGTTTTCCACCTCGGTCACGGCAAGTCCGGCCATGCGTGCGGTCCGGGCATGTTCCGCATAAGCGGGTGAAAGCACGGCGCCGCTCCTGGCCCCACGGGCGATAGCGATCTGAGCCAGCAATGGCATCAGCATCTGGGTGCCGGGTGAAAGCACCACATGCCGGGCGGAAGGCGCGTCGAAATGGGCTGCAGCCAGCTGTTTCAATTCTTCGGCGGCATCCGGTTCCGGCAGGCGGGCGAATGCGCTGGCGGGGATCGGGGAATGCGGGTAGGAGTGCGGATTGATCCCGGTCGATAGGTCGATCCACGGTTCCGGCGCTTCAGGAAACATCAGACGCGCCCTGCCGAGATTGCCGCCGTGACGGATCGCAGCCTGCGCCTTTTCTGGTACTGTTTCGCCCATGTTCTTTGCTCTCGCTTTCCTGTCGCTCTTGATCGAACGCCTGACCGGCTATCCGGACTGGCTGTTCAAACGCATCGGCCATCCCGTTACCTGGATCGGTTCGCTTATCGCGCTGCTGGACAAAAAATGGAACCGGGAGAACGCGTCATTTTCACAGCGCAAGGCGGCAGGTGTGGCGGCTCTGGCCGGTTTCGTCGGGCTGACGCTGCTTGTTGCGTGGTTTGCGCAATCCGCCCTGCTTTTTCTGCCCTTCGGCATTTTGCTGGTTGCCGTGCTGGGCGCCTCGCTTCCGGCGCAGAAAAGTCTTGAGCAGCATGTGGAGGCTGTCGCCATTGCTCTGGAGCGCGAGGGTGTGGAAGGCGGCCGCAAGGCGGTATCGATGATCGTCGGACGCGATCCGCAAAAGCTGGACGAAGCGGCGATCTGCCGGGCGGCGGTTGAAAGCCTGGCCGAGAATTTTTCCGACGGCATCGTCGCTCCTGCCCTCTGGCTTGGGCTATTGGGCCTGCCGGGCGGCGCGGCCTACAAGGCGATCAACACGGCTGACAGCATGATCGGCCATCGCTCACCCCGCCATGAGGCCTTCGGCTGGGCCTCGGCCCGGCTGGACGATCTGGTCAATCTGCCGGCGTCGAGACTGAGCGGCGGTCTTTTCGTAATGTCTGCGTTCTTCGTGAAAGGCGCATCACCCGGCGGGGCCATTGCCGCGATACGTCGCGATGCCCGTCATCACCGTTCCCCCAACGCCGGTTGGCCGGAGGCGGCGCTGGCCGGCGCTCTGGGCTTCGCGCTTGCAGGCCCACGCTCCTATGGCGGGCAGATGATCGAGGCGCGCTTCATGGGTGAAGGCGGGAGGGCGACGCTTGTTGCGGAGGATATTCGCAGGGCGCTGCGACTGGCGCGGGTGGCCGATCTGCTGTTGATCGGCCTGTTCGGACTTCTGGCGATCCTTATCGCGCTATAGCCAGCAGACGGTCGAGGTCGAGGTGCTGCTCCATATGGACCGCAAGATGATCGAGGACAGTCTCCACCTGCGCATCATAGTTCAGACCCGCGGCCTGCCCGCCGAGACGCTCCAGCCACGCGCCGCGTTGGCGATCATCCGCGAAAAGACCGTGAATATAGGTGCCAAAGACGCGGCCAGAGGGCGAGACGGCGCCATCATTGTGCCCATCGAGCGTCGAGAACGGCAGATAGGCCGTTGTGGCTGTGGTTTCGCCGACATGCATTTCGTAGCCGGATAAATCAACGCCGTCGAAACTCGTGCCGCGAACGGAAATCAGCCGCTTGTCACCTGTCAGAACTGTGCCGACATCCAGCAGGCCCATTCCCTCGACCGTCGCTGGCGGTCCTTCGATACCGTCGGGATCGGCAACTGTTTTTCCAAGCATCTGGTATCCGCCGCAGAGACCCAGAACATAGCCGCCGCGTCTCACATGCGCCTTGATATCAATGTCCAGGCCGGCATTCTTCAGAACGGCGAGGTCGGCGATGGTGGATTTCGAGCCGCAAAGCAATACCAGCCGGCAATCGGTTGGAATTGTTTCGCCCGGACGCACTCGGATCAGTTCGACATCCGGTTCCATGTCCAGGGGATCAAGATCATCGAAATTGGAAATATGCGGCAGGATCGGCACTGCGATGCGGATTTTCGCACCCGGCTTTCGCTCAGCCGGGCCGGAAAGCCCGAGAGCATCCTCCGCCGGCAATTTTGCGGCGCTGGCAAAATGCGGCAGAAGCCCGATGGAGGCCCAGCCGGTCTTTTCCGCAATTATCCACATGCCGTCGGAAAACAGGGCCGGATCACCGCGAAAGCGGTTGACGATAAAACCTTCGATCATCGCCGCGTCTTCAGCTTCGAGTACGGCTTTGGTGCCGACGAGGCTGGCGATGACGCCGCCCCGGTCGATATCGCCGATAAGGATCACAGGCGCGTCCGCAGCTCTCGCAAATCCCATATTGGCGATGTCATTGGCGCGCAGGTTGATTTCGGAGGCACTGCCTGCCCCTTCCACCAGCACCAGATCGGCCTGCTGTTTCAGGTGCTCGAAACTTTCCAGCACGCGCGGCATCAGTCCGGCCTTCATGTGCTGGTAATCGGCCGCTTTGGCATTGCCGGCGATCTTGCCCTGCACCACCACCTGTGCGCCGGTTTCGCTCTGCGGCTTCAGGAGCACTGGGTTCATGTGCACGGAAAGCGGCACGCCCGCCGCCCGCGCCTGCAGCGCCTGTGCGCGGCCGATCTCGCCGCCATCGGCGGTCACGGCTGCATTGTTCGACATGTTCTGCGGCTTGAACGGCATGACGGACAGGCCGCGCCTGACGAACGCCCGGGCAAGGCCGGCCACCATCAGCGATTTGCCGACATCCGAGCCGGTTCCCTGAAACATCAGCACGCGTGCAGCCATGTCAGAATTCTATCCCCGCCTGCGCCTTCACGCCCGCCTTGAAGTGATGTTTGACGAGCGTCATTTCCGTCACCATGTCGGCGGCGTCAATGAGCGGTTGCTTGGCGTTGCGGCCGGTAACGATGACATGCAGATCGGGCCTGCGGCTGGAAAGCGTTTCGACCACCTCCTCCAGCGGCAGGTAATCGTAACGGAGCGCGATGTTCAGCTCATCGAGGATCAGCAGGCCGATGGTGTCGTCGGTCATCAGGACCTTGGCTTCTTCCCAGGCCTTTGCCGCCGCTGCGACATCGCGTTTCAGATCCTGCGTGTCCCAGGTAAACCCCTCGCCCATAGTGCGCCACACGACCTTGTCGCCGAAGAGCGTCAGCGCCTGCTGTTCGCCCGTCGACCATGCACCCTTGATGAATTGCACCACGCCGACCCTGCGCCCGGTACCGAGCATGCGCAGGGCAAGGCCGAAAGCGGCCGTGGATTTGCCCTTGCCGGGGCCGGTATTGATCATCAGCAAACCTTTTTCTATGGTCTTTTCCGCAACTTCGGCATCCTGCACCGTTTTGCGGTTGACCATTTTCTGCCGGTGGCGCTCGGCTTCGCTGTCGCTGATGTCGCGTGTCATTGCAGTTTCCTTTTCATCCAGCTGTGCGGGATCCGGTGCCCCCGCCATTCGGAGCGGCGACTATACCCAATTTGCCGCACCCGGCAATGTGCCGGCCGCAGGGCCCGCAGCATTGACCCTCACGCCCGTTCAGCCTAAGGGTAACGGACTGACGGTCTTTCCCCGGCAACGGGAAAAGCTAAGAGGGAACACGGTTCCAACCCGATTATCGGGTCATTCCGTGGCTGCCCCCGCAACTGTAAGCGGTAAGCCCGCACCGTAAAGCCACTGGACCTTTGAAGATGGTTCGGGAAGGCGGTGTCAGGGTGCAAAGCCGCGAGCCAGGAGACCTGCCGTTTCAGGAAAAACGTCTGCCGGGCGGGGTGCTCCGGTCAGTCGGTTAGATCGAACATCCGGTTTGCGCCTGTCCGCATGCCGTTTTCGACATCCGCACCCCGAGATTTTTTGCAAGGCGCGGGAAACGATACGGTTTGGATATTTCAGCGACATCTTCTTCTACGGGTGGAAACATGCAGGACGAAACGGCGTCCGGCGTGACCGTCTTCATTTGCAGAAGCTGTCGCGATGAAGCCGATCCTAATGCCGAACCGCGCCCCGGTTCGCGTCTTGCCGATGCCGTCATGGCAAAAGCGGAGGAAACGGGTGTTACTGTTCGTTCCGTCAATTGCCTTGCCAATTGCAAGCGCGGCCTCAGCGCCGTGCTGCGCAGCGCCAATGGCTGGTCCTATGTATTCGGCGGGCTGACGACCGGTGATGCCGAAGATTTGTTGACCGGCGCGCGGCTGCTGGCCGCCGCCCCCGATGGCCTGATGCCCTGGCGCGGCCGCCCCGAACCATTAAAGCGCGGCATGGTGGCGCGCATTCCCCCATTCGATTTTACCGAGGAGAGATCATGAGCACCCTTCTGGACCGCGTTCCCTGCACCATCGTTACCGGTTTTCTGGGGGCCGGCAAAACCACGCTGCTGCGCGGTCTTCTCGAAAAGCTTGACGGCAAGCGGCTGGCGATCATCGTCAATGAATTCGGCGATATCGGCATCGACGGCGAGATTCTGAAAGGCTGCGGTATTGAAAGCTGCCCGGAAGAAAACATCGTCGAACTGGCCAATGGCTGCATCTGCTGCACGGTGGCGGATGATTTCCAGCCCGCCATCGAACAGATTCTGAGCCGCCAGCCGAAGGTGGAGCATATCCTCATCGAGACCTCGGGCCTTGCCTTGCCGAAGCCCCTTGTGCAGGCCTTCCAGTGGCCGGCCATCAAGAGCCGTGTGACGGTAGATGCCGTCGTGGCCGTGGTGGATGGCGCTGCCCTTGCCGAGGGGCAGGTGGCGCACGACATGGAAGCGCTGGCCGCCCAGCGGGCCAATGACGAGGCGCTCGATCATGATGACCCGGTCGAAGAGGTTTTCGAGGATCAGGTCGCCTGCGCCGATCTTATCGTGCTGACCAAGGCCGATCTTCTTGACGATGCCGGCCTGGGCAAAGCCAAGGCGCATATTCTCGAACATCTGCCAAAGGCGGCAAAGATAGTCGTGGCCTCCAATGGCGCTATCGATCCCGCCGTGCTGATCGGTCTTGGCCTTGCGGTGGAAGAGGATATCGAAAACCGCCGCACCCACCATGATGGCGAGCTTGATCACGAGCACGATGATTTCGACAGCTTCGTCATCGATCTGCCGGCCGTCACCGACCCGGAAGCGCTGGCGATCCGTATCGCCGAGACGGCTGCTGCGGAAAATGTCCTGCGGATCAAGGGCTTCATCGAAGTTTCCGCAAAGCCGATGCGCTTGCAGGTGCAGGCCGTCGGTAGCCGCGTCAACCACTATTACGATCGGCCCTGGGCCGCAGGTGAGGAGCGCCGCAGCCGCCTCGTCGTCATCGGCGAAAAGGGCCTGAACCGCGAAAAGATCGAACAGATGCTGGCCGCCTGACGATGCACATCCTCGCCACCACATCCTCGTCTCTGGACGACCTGATCGAGCCGGTTGATCTTAACCAGCCCCGGTCCGATGTGGTGATGCTGTCTTTTTCGGCAAGCGATCTGGCCGGGCTGGAACAGGCCTGGCGGCGAACGGAGGGTGCACCACACTCCCTGTCAGCCGCCAACCTGTCCGAGCTTCGGCACCCCATGTCGGTCGATCTGTGGATCGAAAAGACGGCGGAACATGCCAGCGTTATTATTATCCGGATTCTCGGCGGTGCGGAACGATGGCGCTACGGTGTCGATCAGCTTTCCGTTTTGGCGCGCAGGCGCGGCATAAGGC
This sequence comes from Agrobacterium sp. M50-1, assembly GCF_049843495.1. Taxonomy (NCBI): domain Bacteria; kingdom Pseudomonadati; phylum Pseudomonadota; class Alphaproteobacteria; order Hyphomicrobiales; family Rhizobiaceae; genus Agrobacterium; species Agrobacterium sp. M50-1. Next base: position 90,138 of record NZ_JBBHZH010000006.1, read on the forward strand.
TGCTGCTCCTGCCGGGAGAATGCAGCGACCGAGATGAAAAGCTCGAGGCGGCATCAACCGTCGACCGGCGGACTTTGGCCTCCGCCCTCTCCTTCTTCCGTGAAGGTGGGCAGGAAAATATGGGCCGGCTTGCCGTTGGTCTAACCGCTCTTGCAAAGGGTGAGGCATGGCCGGATACCGAGGCCGAACCGCTGCCGAAAGCCGGTTTCTACCGACCCGGCAGGGGCGTCGTGGATTGGACGGAAGCCTGCGCGGGTTTTCCAGCCGGTGCGCCCCTTTTGCCCATCCTCTTCTACCGTTCCATGCTTCTGGCGGCAGACGCCGCACCCGTGGATACGCTTTTCGAGGCGCTTTCGCAGCGCGGTTTTGCACCCCTGCCGATTTTTGTCAGCGGCCTGAAGGATGGTGAGGCGATCCGCTTCCTCGAAACCGTGCTGCCCGATCTCAAGGCCGCCGCCATCATTGCTGCCACCGCCTTCGCCAGCCAGATGGATGATGAGGGCACAACCCTGTTCGACCGGCTCGGCGTGCCGGTGTTTCAGGTGGTGATGGCGACGACGCGACGGGACGGCTGGGCGGAAAATGCGCGCGGTCTCAATCCTTCCGATCTTGCCATGCATGTCGTTCTGCCGGAACTGGATGGCCGGATTCTTGCCGGTGCGATTTCGTTCAAACAGGCGCGAATGGATGGTGGCGCGAGCTTGTTCAATGTGCCCGAGGCCGATCGCGTCGAGCAGGTGGCAAATCGCATCGCCGCTTTTCTGCGGCTGCGGAATGCCGCTCCACGGGATCGCCGGATCGTCATTCTGATGCCGGATTATCCCGGTGCGGCACCCGGGCGAACCGGTTATGCCGTCGGTCTCGATGTGCCGCAAAGCGTTCTCGAAATGCTGCGCGATCTCGCTGGTGCCGGTTATATGGTCGAGGATATTCCCGACACCGCGCGGGCGCTGCTCGACCGCATCGAACAGCAGGAAGCGATAATTGAACTTCCTACCTATGAGGCTTTTTTTTCCGCCTTACCACCGGTGGCTGCCGCCTCTGTAAATGTGACATGGGGTGCGGCAACTGATGACGACGCATTGGTTGATGGTGCGTTCCGGTTCCGCGTCGCCCGTTTCGGAGAGGTTTTCGTGGCACTAGCGCCCGATCGCGGCCGCAACGAGGATCGCCGGGTGGATTACCACGACCCTGCCCTGCCGCCGCGTCATGCGTTAGTCGCTTTCGGTGCGTGGATGCAGCGGGTCGCAGATGCGCATGCCATCGTGCATGTGGGCGCGCATGGAACGCTGGAATGGCTGCCGGGCAAAACGGTCGCGCTTTCCCGTGATTGTTTTCCCGAAATCGTCACCGGCTCGCTGCCCGTAGTCTATCCGTTCATCGTTTCTAATCCAGGGGAAGCGGCGGTCGCCAAGCGGCGTATCGCGGCCGTGACCATCGGCCATGTTCCACCGGTGCTGGTCAATGCCGGGCTTTCGCCGGAACAGTCAGCGCTGGAACAGCTCGTTGATGAATATGCACAGGCGGATGGGCTGGATCGCCGCCGGCGTGACCGGCTGGCGAAACTGATTGTCGAAAAGGCGCTGGAGACCGGTCTTGCAGCTGAGGCGGGCGTGGGTGTGAAGGATGATGCCGATGCGGCCCTGTCGCGCATCGACGCGTTTCTCTGCGACCTCAAGGATTTCGCCATTAAGGACGGCCAGCATGTTTTTGGCCGCTGCGCCGAAGGCGAGACCGATCTTCTGAGGCTTGAAAGCGCAAAATCGGAAAAAGCTGCTCTGCTGGCTGCGCTTGATGGCCGGCATATCCCCCCCGGCCCTTCCGGCGCACCTGCGCGCGGACGGCTCGATGTGCTGCCCACGGGTCGTAATCTCTATGCCGCAGATCCGCGCACCATGCCGACGCCGACGGCGTTCGAGCTTGGTCGCATGGCGGGCGAAGAGGTGCTGCGCCATCATCTGCAGTCCCACGGCGACTGGCCGAAACATCTGGTTTTCGATCTGTGGGGCAGCGCCAGCCTGCGCAATGGCGGTGAGGATGTGGCCCAGGCGTTGCACCTGATGGGGGCGAGACCGATCCACGATCCCGCCACCGGCCGGGTCACTGGCATTGAGGTTTTGCCGCCGGCGAGCCTGGGGCGGCCACGTGTCGACGTTACCTTTCGCATATCCGGCCTGTTCCGCGATATGTTTCCGGCGCTGATCGCGCTTCTCGACGCTGCCGCCAAGGCCGTTGCGCGACGGGAGGAAGCGCCGGGCGACAATCCTCTCGCGGAAGAGGCCGCCGCGCTTGGGCATATTCCGGCGCGCATTTTCGGCTCCGCGCCCGGCACCTATGGTGCGGGCATCGAAGAAAAGCTTGCGAGCGGGAAATGGGACGAACGCGAGGAGTTGGGGCAGGCTTATCTCGAGGCGGCGAGCCACGCTTTCGGCGGTGCGGACGGATTGGAGATTTTCGAAGATACCGGTTTTGTGGAACTCGTCAGGCGGGCCGACCTTCTGGTCCATACCGGTGACGATCCGGGCCGCGACCTCCTCGATGGTTCTTCCGATGTCGCCTTTATCGGCGGCTTCTCCGCTGCTAAGGATGTACTGGGCGGGGTCGCTGACATTGTTGCGCTGGATACGACCGATCCGGCGCGCCCGCGTGCTAGGTCGATGACGCAGGCGCTGACGCGGGTAGTGCGCGCGCGCGCCGTCAACCCACGCTTCATTGCCGGCCAGATGCGGCATGGTCCGCGCGGGGCGGCGGAGTTCGCCGAGACCGTGGACCGGCTGGTCGGCTTTGCCGAAACCACCCATGCGGTGTCCTCCTCCTTGATCGAGGCGCTCTACGACGCTTATTTCGGCAATGAGGACGTGCGCGATTTCATCCTGCGGGAAAATCCGAAAGCGGCGCAGGTGATGGCCGAACGCTTTTTATCCGCCCGCCGTCGCGGGCTGTGGCACAGCCGCCGCAACGCGGTGGATGCGGAACTTGAAATGCTGATCCTGCCGCGCGCCCAAAGGGTGGAGGCGTGATGATGGCCGCTGCCGATCCCGTTCAGCCCTTTGGCCGCCGTGGCCTCTGCCCGGCCCTCTCCGCTCCCATGCGCACCGGCGACGGTTTTTTGTCGCGGATCGCTATCGAGGCGGATATTGCCCCGCATGACATGGCGGCGCTTTGCCATTTTGCCGAGCTGCATGGCAACGGATTGATCGACATTACCGCACGCGGCAGCCTGCAATTTCGCGGCCTGACGCCGGAAAGTGCCCGCGCCCTGGAAAAAGATGTTCTTGCGCTGGATTTGCCGCTGCGTCAGGGGCTGGCAGTTGAGACCTCGCCTCTCGCCGGTCGGGACGACGCGGAAATTGCCGATGGCCGCCCTCTCGCGGCGGAGATTCGAAAAGAGGCTGACAGGCTCGTTCTCCATGAGAAACTTGCCGCTAAAATGTCTGTGATCATTGATGGCGGCGGGCGCCTCGCCATGGGAGATTTACTGGCCGATATCCGCCTGAAGGCAATGTCGCTTGATGGTCGGACTTTCTGGCGATTGCTCGTTGGCGGGCCGGAAAGCAGGGCGCTGAATGCGGGACTGGTCGAGACCGGCGCGGCGGCGGACATCGTCGTGTTGCTGCTCGCCTTTCTGGCCGGCAAGGGACCGCTTGCCCGTGGCCGCGATCTGGACCACTCGACGATAAAGGCGGTCTGTGGTGATCGCCTGCTGGATCGGATGGTTGTGGACGATGCCAAGGCGGCTTCTGCGCCTCTCGGACTGATGAGGATGGGAAAGGATTGCTTCGCAGTTGCTGTCGCGCCTGCTTTCGGGCAAATCCGGGCCTGCAATTTGTCGTATCTCTGCGAACGGGCCGGTACGCTAGACATCAAGGCTTTACGGCCATCCCCAAACCATAGCCTGCTATTTTTTGGATCGTCATCCGCTTGCAACGCCCTGCTTGAGATTGCAGGGGCGTCCGGTTTCATAACGACAGCAGGTGACGCGCGCTCTTCCATCGCCGTCTGTCCCGGCGCGCCGGGCTGCGCTTCGGCTTTTCTTCCCACCCGTGAATTGGCCGCCTTTGCGTCGGAGGAATGCGCTTCGTTACTAGATGGCTCCTTCACGCTGCATATTTCCGGCTGTGGCAAGGGTTGCGCACACCCAGTGCCGTCGCTTCTCACTTTTTCCGGCACCGACGATGGCCTGGCCTTTTCTATTGCAGGTCGCGCCGGCGACGTGCCGGATGGCATTTTACCTTTCCCGCATCAGAGGACGGCGCTTTCGCGGCTTGCCCGTCTTTACGAAAAAGAACATAAGCCCGGGGAAACCGCCGCTACCCTGTTTGCCCGGCTGGGCAAACGGGCGATCGGTGCGGCGCTTCGACAGGATGACCGATGACTGACTATGACTATATTCGCGATGGCAATGCGATCTATGAGCGCTCCTTCGCCATCATTCGCGAGGAAGCGGATTTATCCGCCTTTACCGAAGAGCAGGCGGATATCGCCATTCGCATGATCCACGCCTGCGGGCAGGTGGAGGCGGCCAGCCATTTCCGGTTTTCGCCTGAATTCGTCGCTGCTGCACGCGGTGCCCTGTTTGCCGGTAAGCCCGTTCTCTGTGATGCTGAAATGGTGGCCCACGGCGTGACGCGCGCCCGTCTCCCGGCTGATAATGATGTGATCTGCACCCTTCGCGATCCGCGCACGCCGGAGATAGCGCAAAAGATCGGCAATACCCGTTCCGCCGCCGCACTTGATCTCTGGGCCGAGAAGCTGGATGGCGCGCTGGTCGCCATCGGCAATGCGCCGACGGCCCTGTTCTATCTTCTGGAAATGCTGGAAAAAGGCGCGGCGAGCCCCGCCGCCATCATAGGCATGCCCGTTGGTTTTGTCGGTGCGGCGGAATCGAAAGACGCGCTGGAGGCAAGTTCGCTCGGCATTCCCTATGCCATCGTCAAGGGACGCATGGGGGGCTCGGCGATGACGGCTGCCGCAATCAACGCGGTTGCGAGGGCCGGCCTGTGAGCGCTGCTCTTTTTGAAAATCCCAGGGGTAAACTCGTTGGCGTCGGTACTGGCCCCGGCGATCCCGAGCTCCTTACGCTGAAAGCCGTACGCGCCATCGAAAATGCCGATGTGCTCGCCTTCTTCTGCAAAAAGGGTGGCAGCGGCAATGGTCGCGGCATTGTCGAAGCCTTCATCCGCCCCGGTACGCTGGAAATGCCGCTGGTCTATCCGGTAACCGTCGAAAGCGACAAAAACGGCAGCGATTACCGTGATGCGATCGCCGCCTTTTTTGATCAGTCGGCGAAGGATATTGCTGTGCATCTCGAAGCTGGGCGCAATGTTGCCGTGCTGTCGGAAGGTGATCCGCTGTTTTACGGTTCCTACATGCACCTTCATTTGCGGCTTGCCCCGTCCTACCCGGCGGAGGTTGTTGCTGGCGTCACGGCCATGTCCGGCTGCTGGTCCATGGCCGGTCTGCCGCTGGTGCAAGGCGATGATATCTTGAGCGTCCTTCCCGGCACGCTTGGCGAAGATGTTCTGACGGAACGTCTGTCCGGCACGGACGGTGCGGTGATCATGAAGGTGGGGCGCAACCTGCTAAAGATTCGCCGGGCGCTGGAAAAGGCCGGTAAGCTTGAAGAAGCGCTTTATGTCGAGCGCGGCACGATGGCCAACAGTCATGCGGTGCGGCTCATCGAACGTGATGCATCGCCTGCGCCCTATTTTTCACTGGTTCTGGTGCCGGGCTGGAAAACGAGGCCCTCCGCAGGTGAAAAGCCATGACCGGCAGGCTCGTCGTTGTCGGCCTCGGCCCCGGCAGTGCGGCGCAGGTGACGCCGGAGGCGCTTGCCGCTGTCGAGGCCTCGGAGGATTTCTTCGGTTATATTCCCTATCTCGACCGCCTGTCGCTTGGGCCGCACCAGCGTCGCCATGCGTCCGACAATCGCGAGGAGATTTCCCGCGCTGAGCAGGCTTTGCGGCTTGCGGCTTCCGGCGGCAAGGTCTGCGTGGTGTCCGGCGGTGATCCCGGCGTTTTCGCCATGGCGGCGGCAGTTTGCGAGGCGATCGAAAGCGGTCCTTCCGAGTGGCGCGAGATCGATTTTTCCGTCGTGCCCGGCGTGACCGCCATGCTGGCGGTCGCTGCGAGGGCCGGCGCGCCGCTTGGCCATGATTTCTGCGCCATTTCGCTGTCGGACAATCTGAAGCCCTGGAGCATCATTGAAAAACGGCTGATTGCGGCGGCGGAAGCAGGGTTTGTCATGGCTTTCTACAATCCCGTCAGCAAGGCGCGTCCGCACCAGCTCGGTACCGCTTTTGATCTGTTGCGGGCGCATTTGCCCGGTTCTGTGCCGGTGATCTTCGGTCGGGCAGCAGGCCGGGCGGATGAGTGTATCCGGGTGGTACCTCTTTCGGAAGCCTCGAGCGACATGGCTGACATGGCCACCTGCATCATCGTCGGTTCGGTTGAAACCCGATTGATTGAACGATCCGGCATAGAACCGCTGGTTTATTCGCCGCGTTTTTCGAGAAGAGAGAGCTGATGTTGGATGGCGGTGAGCGCAGCTGCAATATCCGGCACCGTCACATCATTCATGGACGCGTCGTTTCGCTTTCGCGGCCGCTCGATCATGATGACCGGCAGGCGGAGCCGTCTTGCGGCCTCGATCTTTCCATAGCTGGCGCTGCCACCGGAATTTTTCGAGACCAATGTCTCGATGCGGTTTTCTTCCAGCATGCGGATTTCATCATCCAGCGCAAAAGGACCACGCGCGGTGATGTAGCGCGCATGCGGCAGTTTCAGTGGCGGCTCCACGGGGTCAACGCTGCGGATGAGATAGCTGTGCTGGGGCGCGGCTTCGAAAGGAAGCAGCTCCTGCCGTCCCAAAGCCAGAAACACGCTCCGGCCTTCGCTGCCGAGCGCAATAACAGCCTGCTCGACGCTGTCGACACCATGCCATGTGTCATCCGGCTGGCGCTGCCAGGCGGAACGCGAAAGCGCCACAAGCGGGACCTTGGCAAGCCGCGCCGCCTCAACGGCATTGGTGGAAATCTTCGCCGCATAGGGATGCGTGGCGTCCACCAGAATATCGAAACCCCCGGTGCGAATGAAATCCGCAAGACCTACGGCACCGCCAAAACCGCCACTGCGCATCGGCACCGGCTGTTCGACCGGCGAGAGTGTGCGACCGGCCATGGAAAGCAGAATTCGGTAGCCGGAGTCTTCTGCCAGCCTGCCGGCCAGAATGCGGGCATCCGCCGTGCCGCCAAGGATGAGTATGGAGCGTGTCATGGCGTCTGAATATTCCGGAACGGGCGATGCTTCCACAGAAAAGAAAGAGAAGCCGTGGCTTTCCATCGTCGGTATTGGCGAAGATGGGCTCGAGGGGCTGGGCCGGAACGCGATCAAGGCGATAGAGGCGGCCGAGATCGTTTTCGGCGGTAAGCGCCATCTGGAACTGGCGGCTGCGGCCATTCGTGGTGAAGCACGGCGCTGGCCGGTGCCGTTCGACACGGATATGAGTGATGTCCTGGCGCTGCGTGGCAAGCGGGTTTGTGTGCTCGCCTCCGGCGATCCGTTCTTTTATGGCGTCGGCGTCACGCTTCTGCGGCATGTCGAGGCCGATGAGACGGTTTGTCATCCCTCGCCTTCCGCCTTTTCCCTGGCGGCGGCGCGGCTTGGCTGGGGGCTGCAATCGGTCGAATGCGTTTCGCTACACGGCCGTTCCATCGATCTCTTGCGGCCGTATCTCCATGCCGGTGCGCGCATCATTGCGCTTACCTCGGATGCTCACGCCCCGGCTTTGATTGCGGAATTGTTGTCCGATTTGGATTTCGGTCAGTCGGAATTCGTTTTGCTCGAAGCCCTAGGCGGAGAGCGGGAACAGCAGCGGCAGGTCAGGGCGGCTGATTTCGCCTTTGAAGACATCGACCCGCTGAATGTGGTGGCGATTGATGTCGTCGCGGCTGAGGGCGCCCGTATCCTGCCTTTTGCACAGGGACTGGATGACAGCCTGTTCGAACATGACGGGCAGATCACCAAACGCGAGATCCGCGCCGTGACACTGTCTTCTCTTGCCCCACGGCGGGGCGAATTGTTGTGGGATATCGGTGCCGGTTCGGGTTCGATCGGTATCGAATGGATGCTGTCGCACTCTTCGCTTCGCGCCATCGCCATAGAGCAGCATCCAGAAAGGGCGGAGCGTATCGCCCGCAATGCCGAAGCTTTCGGTGTACCGGGGCTTGAGGTCATGATCGGCGCGGCTCCCGCAGCTTTTGAAGGCTTGCCTCCGCCGGATGTGATTTTCATTGGCGGCGGCGGCAGTGAAACGGGCGTGCTGGAGGGGGCCATGGAGGTCCTGAAACCGGGTGGGCGGCTGGTCGCCAATGCGGTGACGCTGGAAATGGAGGCGGTACTGCTTGCCGCCCATGCGCGGCTTGGCGGTTCGATGATCCGTCTGGATGTGTCGCGGGTGGTGGCTGTCGGCTCCATGTCGGGCTGGCGTCCGGCAATGCCGGTGACGCAGTGGAACTGGGTCAAGCCATGGTGACAGTGGCTGGCATAGGCTGTCGCAAGGGCGCGGGTCCGGATGCTGTCATGGCCGCCGTGCGTGCTGCAGAACATGCTTTTGGCATGACCGCAGAATGCCTGGCGACTGCGCCGCTCAAAGCCGGTGAAGCCGGTCTTGCGGCAGCGGCAAAAAGCCTGTCGCTGTCGTTGGAAATCGTATCGCAGGAGCGGCTCGATGCGGTCGCTTCGAAAACAATGACATTTTCACAGGCAAGCCTTGATCATGCCGGCTCGCCAAGTGTCAGTGAAGCGGCGGCGCTTGCCGCCGCCGGAGAGAATGCAAGGCTGGTCGCGCCGCGTCTTGTGGTTGGCGATGTGACGGTGGCCATCGCAACGACTGACGATGCCCCACGAGATAGCGGCTGCGCCATCGAACATGGAGAATAACAATGACGGTTCATTTTATCGGCGCCGGTCCGGGTGCCGCCGATCTCATTACGGTGCGCGGGCGCGATCTTATCGCCGCCTGCCCCGTGTGCCTTTATGCGGGTTCACTGGTTCCGAAGGCGCTCATCGATTATTGTCCGCCCGGCGCACGCATCGTTGATACGGCAGCGCTTTCGCTTGATGAGATCGAGGCGGAATTTGTGGCCGCAGCGGAGGCCGGCAAGGATGTGGCGCGGCTGCATTCCGGCGACCTTTCCGTCTGGAGCGCCATGGGCGAACAGGTTCGCCGTCTGGAGCGACTGGGTCTCGATTATACAGTCACGCCCGGCGTGCCCTCCTTTGCCGCTGCTGCCGCCACTTTGCAGCGGGAACTGACGGTGCCGGAAGTGGCGCAGAGCCTTGTACTGACCCGCATTTCCGGTCGCGCATCGAAGATGCCTGACGGTGAGACGCTGAAGGCTTTCGGTGCGACGGGTACGACGCTCGCCATCCATCTCGCCATTCATGCCATCGGCAAGGTGGTGGAAGAGCTGACGCCGCTTTACGGCTCCGATTGCCCGGTTGCCATCGTGGTTCGCGCCTCCTGGCCGGATGAGCGGGTTATCAGGGGAACGCTGTTCGACATTGAAAGAAAGCTCGCAGCCGAACCGGTGGAGCGGACGGCCCTGATCTTCGTCGGACGTGGACTTGCCTCGACGGATTTTCGTGAAAGCGCGCTTTATAGCACCGACTATGTCCGGCGGTTCCGATCTCCGAAAGAAGATGCGAAGGGCTGATGCGACGGCGTGGAGGCGGTGCGCCCCTTGAGCGTGCCCTGACGATCGAACACCAGAATATCAAGCGCAATGGCGGGCGTCTTCAGCGCCGCCGCTGCGGTCACCCAGGCTTTTTCCGCCACGATCGCACCGAGGTCTATCCCTGCGCGTTCGGCCAGCTCAAAGGCGTGGGCCACCATGTTGGCCTGACGGATCGCAATGGCGAGGCTTTCGTCTCCCCCCGCTTCCGTCGCCAATGCCGCCAGCGCATCAAGATCGGCCAGTCCCTTCTTGGAGTGCACGTCGAGCATTCCCTGCGCGAGCTTGGTCATCTTGGCGACGCCACCGGCGATCGTCACCCGCTCGACCGGATGGCTGCGCAGGTATTTCAGCATGCCGCCGATAAAATCGCCCATGTCGATCAGCGCGGTTTCCGGCAGATCGTAAAGCGCCTGTCCGGCTTTTTCGGAGGTGTTGCCGGTCGCGCCCAGCACATGGGCGCAGCCGGTCGCGCGCGCCACGTCAATGCCGCGCCAGATGGAGTGGATCCAGGCGGAGCAGGAAAAGGGAATAACGATGCCTGTTGTGCCGAGGATGGAAATACCGCCAACGATGCCGAGCCTGCCGTTCAGGGTTTTCTCCGCCAGTTTCTCGCCGTCGCGGACGGAAATCTCGACTTCGAAATCGGCACTTTCCCCGGCCACCTCTCGAATCGCTGTTTCGATCATCTTGCGCGGTATGGGGTTGATGGCGGGTTCTCCCGGCGGCAGGGGCAGGCCTGGCCTTGTGATGATGCCTACGCCCTTGCCGGCCTTGAAAATGATACCGCTTCCCGGTTGACCTCGTCGCACCGTGCTTTCGATCAGCGCGCCGTGGGTGACGTCGGGATCGTCACCCGCATCCTTGACGACACCGGCGCGGGCGAAATTTTCACCCTTTTCCTCGGTGGCGAGGGAAAATGCCGGCCTCGCGCCGCTTGGAAGTTCGACCTCGACAGGGTAAGGAAATTCGCCGGTCAAAAGGGCAGCGCAGGCCGCCTTCGTGGCGGCCGCCGCGCAGGTGCCCGTGGTCCAGCCGCGGCGAAGGGTCTTTCCATCCGTATCCATATGAATTTCTATAGCCGGGACGGCTTTTTCCGTCATCGTTAAAAAGCAGCCAAGAAGAATGTCGATACCGCAGATTTTGAACAGCATCGCCGCAAAAGGTCCGGTCTTCGAGGCCGGTCACGTCTGGCTCGCAGGGGCCGGGCCGGGCGACGTGCGTTATCTGACGCTGGAAGTGGCGCTGGCGCTGTCTCAGGCCGATGTCATCGTGCGCGATGCTTTGGTGAGCGACGATGTTGTTGCTCTGGGTCCGCAGGCAGAGATTGTTTTTGCGGGCAAAAGGGGCGGCAAGCCCTCCGCAACGCAGGATGACATCACCGCTTCGCTGATCGATTTTGCCGGCCAAGGCAAAAAGGTGTTGCGGCTGAAGGGCGGTGATCCCTTTATTTTCGGGCGTGGCGGGGAAGAGGCCGAGGCGCTTGTCCATGCCGGCATTCCGTTTCGCATATTGCCTGGCATGACCTCGTCGTTCACCGCGCTTGCTTCAGCCCGCATTCCCGCCACCATGCGCGGCATCAGCCGCGCCGTGACTCTCGCCACGGGCCACGCAGCGGGCACGGAAGAGGATATTGACTGGCTGGCGCTGGCGAAAACACGGGAACCCATCGTCGTTTACATGGGACTGAAGAATATTGGCACGATCGCCGGTCTTCTGATGCAGGGCGGTCGCTCCGGCGAAACGCCCGTCGCCGTCATCATGTCGGCAACGACTGCGCAGGAGCGGATTTTCATCAGTAGGTTGAAAAGCATAGCTGACGATGCAATCAGGGAAAATTTCGAAGCGCCGGCTTTGATCGTTATCGGCGAGATTGTTTCGATGCGCGCGCGTCTTGGAGTTTCCGGTTCATGACGGTGCGGGCGATCATCATTGGCGCGCCACGCTCGGGCTCCGGCAAGACCAGCGTGACCATCGGCCTGCTCCGGGCCTTTGCCCGACGCGGTATCAAGGTGCGCGGCATCAAGACGGGGCCGGATTACATCGATCCCGGTTTCCACACCTTCGCCGCGGGTACACCGGGTCTTAATCTGGATAGCTGGGCCATGCGGCCGGACTTGCTGCGGCATCTATTTTCGCAACAGACCGATGGCGCGGAGCTTGTTCTGATCGAAAGCGCGATGGGCCTGTTCGACGGCATTCCGGTTGCGGAAAATCGCACGGGTTCGGCGGCGGATCTGGCGCGGCTGTTCGGCATTCCCGTGCTGCTGGTGCTGGATGTGTCCGGCCAGTCGCAGACGGCCGCTGCCGTCGCCCATGGTTTTGCTCACTACGATCCGGCCGTTACCATGGCGGCCGTTGTGCTGAACCGGGCGGGCAGCGAAAGACACCGGACGCTGTGCACGGAAGCGATCGAAAAAATCGGCCTTCCCGTTGCCGGCTGTGTGCTGCGTGATCCTTCGCTCATCCTGCCCGAAAGGCATCTCGGGCTGGTGCAGGCCAGCGAACATCCGGAGATCGATGCGCATATAGAACGGCTGGCCGATGCGATGGAAAAATCCATCGATCTCGATGCCCTTCTTTCACTCGCCACGCCGGTGGAGGTGCCTCCAGGCTCGGTGGATGCGGCGATTGCACCGCCCGGTCAGCGTATCGCGCTGGCGCAGGATGCGGCGTTCACCTTCCTGTACCCGCATCTTAGGAAACATTGGCAGGCGGCCGGGGCCGAGATCGTGCCGTTCTCACCGCTCGCGGATGAGGCGCCCGACGACAGCTGTGATATATGCTGGCTGCCCGGCGGGTATCCCGAGCTTTTTGCCGGGAAGCTTGCGGATGCGGCTGGTTTCAAGGCAGGCATTGCCCGCTTTGCCACGACAAAGCCTGTTCATGGCGAGTGCGGCGGCTACATGGTGCTCGGCGAGGCATTGGAAGATGCGGATGGGGTGACCCATGCAATGACCGGGCTTCTGTCGCACGCCACCAGCTTTGCGACGCGCAAGATGAATCTCGGCTACCGGCAGGCAACAATTGCGGCAAGCGGCCCGCTCGGCACGGCGGGGGATGTTCTGCGCGGCCATGAATTCCATTATGCGCGGGTTACTGATGCCGGCAGCGATGAGCCCTTTGCCCAGATTGCTGACGGGCAGGGTCGTCCGCTGGGGCCATCGGGCGGCAGGAGAGGATTTGTCTCAGGCACCTTTTTCCATGCCATCGCCAGAGGCGGTTGACCGTTAAGGGCTTTGGTCCATGAGACCTGCGGCAAAGTGGAGCAAGCTGCGAAAGTTTGTAGGCTTGGATCACGGGAAAGTGCTATAGATCATTTTATAGGGCATGGAAGAGCGGAGTTGTCTGCCGTGATCCATGTTCGGTGAAGCGCAGCCGGACCGAAAGCCGCTTCATATTGCCCGGTCCGAACCTGCCCTCGCGCATTTATATCGAGCGTGCCTACCGATGATGAAACCCGGATTTTTTGTCTCTGCCGCTCTCGCTGCGACCATTTTGATGGCCCCTTTGGGCACAAACGGCGCGGCTGCCCATGGCGGTGAAGATTACGCAACGCTGGAAAAGCTCGGCGCGGCGCTGTTCGACGATCCCAACCTTTCGATGAACCGCACCATGGCCTGTTCCACCTGCCATATGCAGGCTGCCGGTTTTTCCGATGCTCGGGAGAGCGAAAAGGTCGGGCGGGACGTCTCTCTCGGCGACGATGGGATTTCGCTGGGCGACCGCAACGCGCCGACTGCAGCTTATGCCCGTTTCACGCCGCCTTTCGGCAGGAATGCGGCGGGAGAGTATGTCGGCGGGCAATTCTGGGATGGCCGCGCCTCTCTGCTCGAAGATCAGGCGGGCGGTCCGCCGCTTAATCCCCTCGAAATGGGCATGCCGGACAAGGCGTCGGTCGTCAAACGGCTCAGGGAAAACCCGGACTATGTCGCGGCTTTCGGCACGCAGTTCGGCAAGGATGTTTTTGCGAGCGACGACACTGCCTATGCAGCGATGACGAAGGCGCTGGCGAGCTTCGAGCGCTCCGATGAATTTTCCACCTTCGATTCCAAATATGATCGTTTCCTGCGCGGTGAGGAGAAGCTGACCGATCAGGAAGAGCTGGGTCGGGTCCTGATCTCCTCGACGCAATTTACCAATTGCAATACCTGCCACGAAATCCGCGGCGCCAAGGGGCTGGAAGACGGCCTCTTCACCAACCACAAATATTTCAACATCGGCGTTCCAGCCAACACGGCGGTGAGAGCCGCCAACGGCTCGAAGCCGGATGCGGTCGATCTCGGGCTCGCGCAGAATCCTGTTGTGGCCGGCGATCCCGCTGAGCGCGGCAAGTTCAAGGTGCCGACATTGCGCAACGTCGCCGTTACCGGTCCCTACATGCACAACGGGGTGTTCAGAGACCTGCGCACGGTGGTGCTGTTTTATGCAAAATACAAAAGCAAGAAGCCCAGCCGGCAGATCAATCCGGAAACAGGCAAGACATGGGATGCACCGGAAGTGCCTGAAAATATCGCCATGACGGAACTGACATCCGCGCCGGCGCTGGACGACAAGCGTGTGGACGCCATTGTCGCCTTTCTGAAGACGCTGACTGACAAAAGATATGAGCATCTTCTGCCAAAGGAAGATGGGCAGGTGAACGTGCCGCCTGCCCAACCGGTTTCGTCAGGCGTTACGCCGAAAGCGCCTTGAATTCGGCGAGAACCGCATCGCCCATTTCGGAGGTGCCGACCTGGCGGCTGCCCTCGGCCATGATGTCGGCGGTGCGGATGCCCTTGTCGAGCACGTTTGCGATTGCGGTTTCGAGCTTTGTCGCCTCATCCACCATGTTGAACGAATAACGCAGGCACATGGCGAATGACGCGATCATGGCGATGGGGTTGGCGATGCCCTTGCCGGCAATATCAGGGGCCGAACCGTGGACCGGCTCATACATGGCCTTGCGCTTGCCGGTCTTGGCGTCAGGTGCGCCGAGAGAGGCCGACGGCAGCATGCCGAGCGAACCGGTCAGCATGGCGGCGACGTCGGAGAGCATGTCGCCGAAGAGGTTGTCGGTGACGATCACGTCGAACTGCTTGGGCTTGCGCACCAGCTGCATGCCGCCGGCATCAGCCAGCATATGTTCCAGCTGAACATCCCTAAACTTGGCGGCGTGGGTTTCGGTGACGACCTGGTTCCACAAAACGCCTGATTTCATGACGTTGCGCTTTTCCATCGAGCAGACGCGGTTGTCACGGGTGCGGGCCAGTTCGAAAGCGACGCTGGCAATGCGCTCGATTTCGAACGTATCGTAGATCTGCGTGTCGATGCCGCGCTTCTGGCCGTTGCCGAGATCGATGATTTGCTTCGGTTCGCCGAAATAAACGCCGCCCGTCAGTTCACGGACGATGAGGATATCGAGACCTTCGACCAGCTCCGGCTTCAGCGAGGAGGCGGCGGCGAGCGCCGGATAGCAGATGGCGGGACGCAGATTTGCGAAAAGTTCGAGATCCTTGCGCAGGCGCAGCAAGCCGGCTTCCGGGCGGTGCTCGTAGGGCACGCCATCCCATTTCGGGCCGCCGACGGCGCCGAACAGGATCGCATCGGCGGCAAGCGCCTTTTCCATATCCGCATCGGAAATAGCGACGCCATGGGCGTCATAGGCAGAGCCGCCGACGAGGCCTTCCGAGACAGTGAAGCCGGCATTGTGCGCGCTGTTCATATAATCGATCAGCTTGCGGACCTCGGCCATGGCTTCGGGGCCGATACCGTCACCGGGCAGCAGGAAAAGCGAACGGACTGTCATGAGAACCCTCCTTGGGCGGCGCGCCGGAAAACATCACGAAGGGTTTTCGGTTGCGGCGAGCGCGGCGTCAAACTCGTTTCCGTCCTGCAGATGCAAAGTCTTGTCACAGCCGGACGGGATCGGGGGCTTCATATCTCCGCCTCAACGGCTTTTCAAGCAAAGCAAAAGCCGATCCGGTACTGTTTGGTACGGGATCGGCTTTTTTGAAGAGCGGAAATGTGGTCAGGCCCAGGGACGGGCCGAGGCGTTCGCCTTTTCAAACGTGTCGATGGCGCCGGAATGTTCCAGCGTCAGGCCGATATCATCAAGCCCGTTCAGCATGCAGTGACGCTTGAACTCATCGATCTCGAAGGTAATCGTGCCGCCATCGGGGCCGCTGATTTCCTGACGCTCCAGATCGATCGAAAGAACGGCGTTCGATCCGCGCGACGCATCGTCCAGCAGCTTTTCGAGGTTCTCGGGGCTGACGACGACAGGCAGAATGCCGTTCTTGAAACAGTTATTGTAGAAGATGTCGGCGAAGCTGGTGGAGATCACGCAGCGGATGCCGAAATCGAGAAGCGCCCATGGCGCATGTTCGCGCGAGGAGCCGCAACCGAAATTGTCGCCGGCGACAAGGATCTGGGCGTTCTGGTAGGCGGGTTTGTTCAGCACGAAATCCGGATTGGGCGAGCCATCCTCGAGATAACGAGACTCTGCAAAGAGGCCCTTGCCGAGGCCGGTGCGCTTGATGGTCTTCAGATAGTCTTTCGGAATGATCATATCGGTGTCGATATTGACAACCGGCATGGGCGCGGCGACGCCCGTCAGCTTCGTGAACTTTTCCATCTGTCGCTTCCCGTTTTCCCTTCAACAAAATCCGGCGCGGGGCAAAGCTCGCCGGATGTGTTCTGCCGGGAAATACTGCAAAACGGATCGCTTTAGAAGCGCAAACCCGCGTTCTTCGGTACGCCTTCTGCGGCGTCCTCGTATTTTGACCGGATTAAACGATCTCAGAGATCGATAATCGTGCCCTTGCCGTCGTTCCAGACGCGCATATCGCGCTGGTTACGCGGCTTGACCGGAATGGGGGCCGGCTTCAAACGCTCAGAAAGCAGGCGGGCAGCGCTGAGAACCGCGAGCACGCCGATGAAAGCGACCGTAAGCGACGCCGTGAAAAGGGCGACTATCGCCAGAACTGCAATGCCGGATGCGGCAATGAAAAACGAACGTATGCCTTGCATGATCCAAACCTTTCTATCCAGACGAATGTGGGCCTTCTTCTTCCGGCTTGCAAGAGGATTCAGTGGATTGTCAGCTTGCAGATGTCACAAAAGCTTGACACAAGTGCGGCATGGTCAACTTTTCCGAAAATATTCTTGTGAGGCCGCGCCGTTCGCTGCTGTCGGTTCCGGCCATCAATGTCAGGGCACTGGAAAAAATCCGCGATCTCGATTGTGACGGGGTGATTCTCGATCTGGAGGATTCCGTCGCACCCGATATGAAGGGCAAGGCGCGGGACAATCTGGAAAAACTGTTTTTGGGGCAGTCTTTCAGCGGGCGGGAAACCGTTATCCGCATCAATCCGCTCTCGACGCCAGATGGAAAGGCGGATCTGCAGCTCGTGCTTTCCTGCCGGCCGGATGCGGTTCTTTTGCCGAAGGTGGAACAGCCGGCCGATATCAATGAAGTGGCCGATCTTCTGGCTGAGGCGGATGCGCCGGAGCGCCTGAAAATCTGGGCGATGATCGAAACGCCGCTTGGTGTGCTGAATGCCGCCTCGATTGCTGACGCGGCCCATACGCCGGATGCGCGGCTTGAGGCTTTCGTCATCGGGCTCAACGACCTGCGCAAGGAAACGCGGGTTCCGGCCCTCCCAGGACGCGCCTATCTCGTACCGTGGATGATGCAGGTTGTGCTTCCCGCCCGCGCCTACGGGCTCGACGTCATCGACAGCGTCTCGAACGACTTTCGCGATATCGCCGCTTTCGAAGCCGAATGTGAGCAGGGTCGCGCCATGGGGTTCGATGGTAAGATGCTGATTCATCCGGCCCAGATCGAGCCGGCCAACGCGTGCTTCGCGCCGGACGAGACGGCGGTTGCGGAGGCGCGCGAAATCATTGCCGCTTTCGCAAAGCCGGAATCTGTGGAATTGAACGTCATCAACATGAACGGTCGCATGATCGAGCGCCTGCATGTCGTTGAGGCCGAGAGGCTGGTCGCCATGGCCGATATCATCGCAAAAGGAAAGGCAAAAAAGACGTGAAGGTCTATCGTTTCATAACCGGTCCCGACGACGCGAAATTCTGTCACCGGGTGACCGAGGCGCTGAACAAGGGCTGGGAACTTGCGGGTTCACCGAGCTATGCCTTCAACGCCGCAAGCGGCGTCATGCATTGCGGCCAGGCCGTGACCAAGGTGGTCGAGGGCAAGGAATACCATCCGGACATGAAGCTCGGCGAGCAGTGAGCGGCGATAGCCGCCCCGATCAGCGATCGGCGGCGGCCTCGTCTGCGCTTTCTTCGATCCGTTCCATGTCGTCATCCGACAGGCCGAAGTGATGGCCGATCTCGTGGATGAGGACATGGGTGATGATATCGCCCAGCGTTTCCTCGTTCTCGGCCCAGTAGTCGAGAATGGGGCGGCGATAAAGCGTGATGCGGTTCACCATTTCGCCCGTTTCCATGGTGAAACGTTCGGAGATGCCGCGCCCTTCGAATAGTCCGAGAAGGTCGAAAGGCGTTTCGAGCGCCATGTCCTCGAACACGTCATCGGTCGGAAAATCGGCGATCTCGATGATGAGATCCTTCGTTAATGCGCGAAATTCTTCCGGCAGGTGGCCATATGCCTCGATCGCAAGCGACTCGAAGGCGGAAATTGTCGGCGCATGGCGGTCCCGCCAATCGTCGGTCTGGTCTATGCGGGCCATTTCTGCTCCTTGTTGGAAGGCCCATATAAACACTTGCTGGGCAAATTTCGAGACCTGACTGCTTCACCCGCCGAAAAAGCATGAAATTCTTGGCGTTACAGTTACTTTTCGGGCCGTCGTCATCTTGACATAAACCGACGTCTCGCGTAATCGGCACCCAAATTGATGGCGTAATGCGCCTTCCGTTTATTCCGCCCCTTAAAAGGCGGCTTCACCGGCAGACATTCAAAGGGACATTCTGTTCCCAAGGGTTTCTACCAAATTCCGACTGATAAAAAGACGGCCAGCTTGCATATGCGGGCAGAGCCGGAACGAACATGAAAGGATAAAAAATGTTCGCAGTCATCAAGACCGGCGGTAAGCAGTACCGCGTAGCGGCCGACGCCGTGCTGACCATCGAAAAGCTGGAAGCAGAGGCGGGCGCAACTGTAGAATTCACCGAAGTTCTCGTTGTTGGCGAAGGCGCCGACGCCAAGTTCGGTGCTCCCTTCGTCAAGGGCGCCATCGTCAAGGCTGAAGTTGTCGAGCACAATCGCGGCAAGAAGGTCATCGCCTTCAAGAAGCGTCGTCGTCAGAACTCCAAGCGTTCGCGCGGCCATCGTCAGCATCACACTGTCGTCCGCATCACGGACATCGTTGCTGCCTGATCGGCGCGACACGGGAAACAAGGTTTAAAGGAGAACTCCAATGGCACACAAAAAAGCTGGCGGTTCCTCGCGTAACGGTCGCGATTCCGAATCCAAGCGCCTTGGCGTAAAGAAGTTCGGCGGCGAAGCTGTCATTCCAGGCAACATTATTCTGCGTCAGCGTGGCACGCAGTGGCATCCGGGCGCCAATGTTGGCATCGGCAAGGACCACACGATTTTCGCACTGACTGCAGGTAACGTGAACTTCCGTACGAAGGCCAACGGCCGCGTATTCGTATCCGTGGCTCCGAAAGCGGAAGCCGCAGAATAAGCCGGTAAGCGTCATATGCAGCCGGTGTCCCATCGACCCGGCTGAGACGTATCAGGTTCAGTCAAGAAAACAGGGGAGATGGGGCACCACCCAACTCCCCTTTTTCTTTAACCTCATGGAGGGACTGAACCATGCAAGCTGAATTGTTGAGGGTTGACCAATCACGGTCACCCGAAGAGCGGCCGAGGCCCGATCGGTCAAGGAGCGATTGCCCCGTTTTACTGTCGCAGAGGCTGGTTTTACGCAAGCCCCACGAAGAAGACATCGACGCCCTTGCCCATCTTGCCAACAATGCCAATATCGCGACCATGGTGTCGCGTATGCCGCACCCCTACACGGCCAAAGACGCCGCGGATTTTGTGCGACGCTCCAAAGCTGGCGAGATTGGCAAGTGCGTCTATGCGATTACCCGTATGGACAATGGCGAGTTTCTGGGCTGCTGCGCGCTCGAACCCCAGGAAGACGAAAAGACGCTGGAGATCGGTTACTGGCTGGGGGAACCCTACTGGAACCGCGGCTACATGACCGAAGCGGCGCATGCGCTGATCGACATGGCCTTCCGCACGCGTGAGATCGACCAGATCGATGCGCGTTGCCGCGTCACCAACATCGCTTCGCGCCGCGTCATCCAGAAATGCGGTTTCCAGTTTCAGGGTTCCGGCATGGTCGGTTCGCTGGCGCTTGGCGGCATGGTGCCGGTCGAATGGTACAGGCTGGACCGCAAGACCTGGGTTTCGCTGAAGAGCTGGGGGGACATGGGATGAGCGCGCTCGAACTGACCCGCCGCCGGGCTGCCACGTCAGTGGCGCCGCCCGGCCCCTGCCCCGTCATTGAGACGCGGCGACTGGTGCTGCGGCCGCAGCGGCTTTCCGATGCCGGCAGCATTGCGGAATCGCTGGGCGATTTCGCCGTGACCAAGATGCTCGCCCGCGTTCCGGCGCCCTATCACAAGCAGGATGCGCTGGAATGGCTGGTCTTGCGCACCTCCGGCACCCTGCCCGACTGGGATTTCGCCATCACAAGTGGCGACGATACCCTGATCGGCGTCGTCTCGGTGGAGTTGCGGCACGGCGAGTGGCATCTCGGCTACTGGCTCAACCGCTTCTACTGGGGCAAGGGTTACATGACCGAGGCGGTGGCCGGCGTGGTCGAGCGGTTCTTTCGCCGCATGCCGGGCGTGACCCTTCATTCCGGCGTGTTTGCGGATAATCCCGCTTCGCTGCGGGTGCAGGAAAAACTCGGCTTCCGGGTGACCGGCTGCCACCAGATCTACGCCACGGCGCGCGCCGCCATGGTGGCGCATATCGACACGATGATCACGGCTGAGGATTTTGTCCTGCCGCATCGCTGACAATCAAAACAAGGCCGGTTTGCACCAAACCGGCCTTGTCTCGCACAGGGGCTTCCCGCACGATAGTCTTTGACCTTGTGAAGAAGCGCTTGTATTCGAAACGACGATATTTTTGTTTGGCGCAACGCGATTGGCGGCCGCGCCCGCAAACCGATAGAACGGCAGTCCGATGAAATTTCTCGATGAAGCAAAAGTCTATATCAAGTCCGGTGATGGCGGTGCTGGCGCCGTGTCTTTCCGGCGCGAAAAATTCATCGAATTTGGTGGTCCTGACGGTGGTGATGGCGGACGCGGCGGTGATGTCTGGATTGAGGTCGTCAACGGTCTCAACACGCTGATCGACTTCCGTTTTCAGCAGCATTTCAAGGCCTCGATCGGGCAGCACGGCATGGGCAAGACCCGAAACGGCGCCAAGGGCGCGGATGTGGTGCTGAAGGTGCCGGTTGGTACCCAGATATTTGAGGAAGACAATGAGACGCTGATCGTCGACCTCACAAAGGAAGGCCAGCGCTTTCGTCTTGCCGCCGGCGGTAATGGCGGTTTCGGCAATGCCTATTTCAAGTCTTCCACCAATCAGGCCCCAACCCATGCCAATCCGGGCCTTGCAGGCGAAGAAAAGACGGTCTGGCTTCGCCTGAAGCTGATCGCCGATGCCGGTCTCGTCGGTCTGCCCAATGCGGGTAAATCCACCTTCCTTGCGACCGTGACCCGCGCGCGGCCGAAGATCGCCAATTACCCCTTTACCACCCTCCATCCGAACCTCGGCGTGGCGACCATCGACGGACGTGAATTCGTGCTGGCCGATATTCCCGGCCTCATCGAAGGTGCGCATGAGGGCGTGGGCATCGGTGACCGCTTCCTCGGCCATGTGGAGCGCACTCGCGTGCTTCTGCATCTGGTTTCCGCGCAGGAAGAAAAGGTCGGCAAGGCCTATAAGACGGTCAAGGCCGAGCTGGACGCCTATGGTGGCGGGCTGACCGACAAGCCGGAAATCGTGGCGCTGTCGCAGATCGACGTGCTGGACGAAAAAGAACTGAAAAAGAAGGCGAAGGAGCTGGAAAAGGCCTGCGGCCGTCCGCCGCTTCTTCTGTCTGCCGCCGCGCATATCGGCATGACGGAAGCGCTGCGCGCGCTTCGCGACATCATCGTTTCGGCAAGCGGGGGCGGGGAGACCGCCCTGCCCGACCGGTCGATGCCGCATGAGGATAGCGAGGCCGAAGAAGAGGACGACCGCCTATGAGCCTGACGCGCAAGCCGCTGGCGAGCCACCATCGGATCGTGATCAAGATCGGGTCGGCGCTTCTGGTGGACCGAAAGACTGGTCTGAAGAAAGACTGGCTGGATGCCATCTGCGAAGATATCGCTGCGCTTAAGAAAAACGGTGCGGATGTCCAGGTCGTATCTTCGGGCGCCATCGCGCTTGGGCGCACCGTGCTTGGTTTGCCTTCGGGCGCATTGAAGCTGGAGGAAAGCCAGGCGGCGGCAGCGGTTGGTCAGATCGCGCTGGCGCGGGCATGGTCCGAAAGCCTGTCGCGGCATGAAATCGTCGCAGGTCAGATTCTGCTGACGCTCTCCGATACTGAGGAGCGCCGCCGTTATCTCAACGCGCGCGCCACCATCAACCAGTTGCTGAAGATCGGCGCGATCCCGATCATCAATGAAAACGACACGGTTGCGACCACCGAAATCCGTTATGGCGACAATGACCGTCTGGCGGCGCGTGTGGCGACCATGACGGGTGCCGATCTCCTGGTGCTGCTATCGGATATTGACGGACTTTATACGGCTCCGCCGCATCTCGATCCGGACGCGAAATTCCTTGAAACGATCGCTGACATCACCCCCGAGATTGAAGCCATGGCAGGTGGTGCGGCCTCCGAGCTGTCGCGTGGCGGCATGCGCACCAAAATCGATGCGGGCAAGATTGCAACCGCTGCGGGCTGCGGCATGATCATCGCGTCAGGCAAGACGCTCAATCCGCTGAAGGCCATCGAAAACGGCGCGCGCTCTTCATGGTTTGCACCATCAGGCACACCGGTGACGGCGCGTAAGACCTGGATTGCCGGGCAATTGCAGCCGGCCGGTGAAATCCATGTGGATGCCGGCGCGGAAAAGGCCCTCTATGCCGGAAAAAGCCTGCTTCCCGCAGGCGTGCGACTGGTGAAGGGCAATTTCGGCCGTGGTGATGCAATCGCCATTATCGGTGCGGAAGGTCGTGAAGTTGCTCGTGGTCTTGCGGGCTACGATGCGGAAGAGGCGCGCCTTATCATCGGTCACAAGTCCAACGAGATCGAGGCGATCCTCGGTTATGTCGGGCGCGCGGCCATGATCCATCGCGACGACCTCGTAATGACCGGCGCCGCCGTCAAAGTTAAACATGCAAAGAAGGATGAGGTCCATGCCTGAACAGGCCGTGAAGCAGAGCCATGACATCGACGCGCTGATGATCACCATCGGCGCTCAGGCGAAAGCTGCTTCACGACCGTTGTCCATCGCCGGTACGGACCAGAAGAACCGTGCGCTGCTCGCCATGGCCTCCGCCATCGAGGCGTCGAGGGAGGCGATCCTTGCCGCCAACAGGAAGGATCTGACCGCAGCCGAGAGCGCCGGTCTTGCTGCTTCTTTCGTTGACAGGCTCACGCTCAACGATGCCCGCATCGCCGGCATTGCCGAAGGTATTCGCTCGGTTGCGGCGCTGTCCGATCCGGTCGGCGAAGTCATTGCCGCCTGGGATCGCCCCAACGGGTTGAAGATCGAGCGCGTGCGCACGCCGCTTGGCGTCATCGGCGTGATCTACGAAAGCCGCCCGAACGTGACGGCGGATGCCGGTGCTTTGTGCCTCAAGGCGGGCAATGCCGTCATCCTGCGTGGCGGTTCGGATTCGCAACATTCATCGCGTGCTATCCATGCCTGCCTCGTGGAAGGTCTGAAGATCGCCGGTCTTCCCGAGCATGCCGTTCAGCTGGTGCCGGTGACCGACCGTGCGGCGGTCGGCGCGCTTCTCAGCGGCCTGAATGGCACGGTTGATGTCATCGTGCCGCGCGGCGGCAAAAGCCTCGTGGCCCGGGTGCAGTTGGAAGCCCGCGTTCCGGTCTTTGCGCATCTGGAAGGCATCTGCCACATCTATGTCGACAAATCCGCCGATCTCGACATGGCGAAACGTATCGTCGTCAACGCTAAGATGCGCCGCACCGGCATTTGCGGTGCGGCTGAGACATTGCTGGTGGATGCCGCTGCCGTTTCCACGCATCTGGAGCCGCTCGTCAAAGCCTTGATCGAAGCTGGCTGCGAAGTGCGCGGTTCGCAAGCCGTTCGCGATGTGGTGACGGGTCTGGTGCCGGCAACGGAAGAGGACTGGCGCACCGAATATCTCGATTCGATCATTTCGGTCGCCGTGGTGGATGGCATTTCCGGCGCGATCGACCATATCGGCACCTATTCGTCCAACCATACCGAGGCGGTGATCGCCGAGGATACTGATGTGGTCGAGCGGTTCTTCAACGAACTCGATTCGGCCATTCTGCTGCATAATGCCTCGACGCAATTTGCCGATGGCGGCGAATTCGGCATGGGCGCGGAAATCGGCATTGCGACCGGCAAGATGCATGCGCGGGGCCCGGTCGGCGTCGAGCAGCTCACCTCGTTCAAATACCGGGTGCATGGCACCGGCCAGACACGGACGTGATATTTGCCGGCTGATAAGCGCCTCGACAGACGTTATCTCACCATGCCGCATGTGGAACGCGGCATGGTCGTCGGGCTTTTCGGCGGCTCATTCAACCCCCCGCATGCAGGACACGCGCTTGTGGCCGAGATTGCGCTGCGCAGGCTGGGTCTCGATCAGCTCTGGTGGATCGTCACGCCGGGCAATCCGCTGAAAAGCCGTTCTGAGCTGGCGTCCCTCGAAGATCGCATCGCGGCCTGCGAAAAGCTGGTCCACGATCCGCGCATCAAGGTCACGGCTTTCGAGAAATCACTGGGGATGAGCTATACGGCCAATACGCTCGCCAAAGTGAAGGCAAAAAATCCCCACGTCCGTTTCATCTGGGTCATGGGCGCCGACAATCTGAAGAGTTTTCACCATTGGCAGAAATGGCGTACCATAGCCGAGACTTTTCCAATCGCGGTGATCGATCGACCGGGCTCGACCCTGTCCTATCTCTCCTCCACCATGGCGCAGGCCTTCAGCCAGGCGCGGATAGATGAGGACGATGCCGGGGTTCTGTGGAAAAAACGCGCCCCCGCCTGGGTC
Source organism: Agrobacterium sp. M50-1 (assembly GCF_049843495.1). Taxonomy (NCBI): domain Bacteria; kingdom Pseudomonadati; phylum Pseudomonadota; class Alphaproteobacteria; order Hyphomicrobiales; family Rhizobiaceae; genus Agrobacterium; species Agrobacterium sp. M50-1. Next base: position 115,128 of record NZ_JBBHZH010000006.1, read on the forward strand.
TTCATTCACGGACCGCGTTCCACGCTCAGCTCCACGGCGCTGCGCAATGGCCGAAAATGACAGCTCCGATCACAAACGATGTATGCGGCTGATGTTGAGGGCCCCATATCTTGAAAAGTTAATGCTTTGATGCCACCTTCATTGTGTGACGCAGAGAATCGCGTCGCGCAGTGCCTGTTTTGTCATTCTTGGAAAGGAAAACCTCTGACAACAGTACACGCCAAGGGAAAAGCATTTGTTGCTATCCCGAAGGGTCAGGACAGTGGCGCCGATGCCGCCGGCCATGCCCTCGAAACCGTCCTCGCGAGCCTCGAGGACTCCAAGGCTGAAGATATCGTATCTCTCGACATTGCCGGAAAATCGGCGCTTGCAGACTACATGGTCGTGGTCTCCGGGCGGTCGAACAGGCATGTCTCGGCAATTTGCGAGCATCTTCTGAAAGACATGAAGGATGAAGGGTTCGGAAACGCCCGCGTCGAAGGTCTCGAGACCGGAGACTGGGTGCTGATCGATACCGGCGACATCATCGTTCATGTGTTCCGCCCGGAAATCCGCGCCTTCTACAACATTGAAAAAATGTGGGCGACGCCGGATATGCCGGAAGAGACGCTGCATTGATGCGGTGAGCCTTTGAGCGAGTGCATCGTTTCTGCCGAAGATCATATCTGACTTCGGAAACGGCGCCTCTGGCCGGAAATCAGACCGGCCGCATAGGAATCCGCAGGCTATGCTGTTAAGAGCGTGACCCTGTTGGGTCACGACGAATGCAGGTTTGCGATGCGGATTTCAATTTTTGCGGTGGGACGGTTGAAATCCGGCCCCGAAAAGGATCTTGCGGCCCGTTATATCGAGCGTCTGGCAAAGACTGGCCCGGCGATCGGGCTGGAGTTTTCGCGGGTGATCGAAGTCGCGGAAAGCCGTGCTTCCAATGCGGAGACCCGCAAACGCGAAGAAGCCGCGATGCTGGAGAAACATCTGGCCGATGGTGCTGTTCTCGTCCTGTTGGACGAGCGCGGAAAGGCACTTGATAGTCCCGCCTTTGCTTCATTTTTTGGCGATCTGCGTGATAGCGGCAAACGTGACCTTGTGATCGCCATAGGCGGGGCAGATGGGCTTGACCCCGCGCTTTACGACAGGGCGACGGCTGTTCTTAATCTCGGCAAGCTGACATGGCCGCATCAGATCGTTCGTATCCTGATTGCCGAGCAGCTCTACCGGGCCGTCACGATCCTCTCCGGCCACCCCTATCACCGCGTTTGAACGGGTTTCCTTTCGGGGAGTTGTCTCAATTTCAACATGAAGCTTCGCGACACCGCTGGCTACGGACGACTTTGGCGGCGGCCTCTCTCAGGCCTCTTGGAAGATCGCGGCAAAATCCCTAATATCGGCGCTCCTGCTTCGGCATCAAAGAAAGCTCACATGGACACCACGCGTCAACGAAAACAGCACGCTGCCCTTGCAGGCGCGGTTATTGCTGCTTTCGTCATGGGGAGCGGTGCGGCCCATTCGCGTGACGATGCGGGCGCCGCCCCGGCGGCCAGCGATGATTCCTCGCCGGATGCGCTGCGGACGCTGGAAAAGCGCCGCGACCAGAACCGGCAGGATCTGGAGGAGCTGGTCGACAGCATCGGCCTTTCGGAAGACAAGACAAGGACGCTCGAAGAAAGCATCGCCTCGCTCAATCAGGACAGCGCGCGCATCCGCGAGGAGCTGATCGCATCGGCTGCCCGGCGCAAGGCGCTGGAAGCCAAGATCAGCGACGGCGAGGATCGCCTGGCCAAGCTTTCGGTCCGCGAGGATGGCGTCAAGGCATCGTTGAGGGAAAGGCGCGGCGTGCTGGCGGAGGTTCTGGCCGCATTGCAACGCATGGGCAGAAATCCGCCACCGGCTCTCCTCGTTTCGCCTGAAGATGCACTGGCTTCCGTGCGCAGCGCCATTCTTCTCGGCGCCGTTGTGCCCGGCATTCGTGGCGAAACCGACAAGCTCGTCGCCGCTCTCAAAGAATTGACCGACGTCAGGCAGGCAATCGCTCGCGAAAAGGGTGATCTTACGGGTATGATGACGGCAAGTCTGGAAGAGGAAAAACGCCTCGACCTTCTGATTGCCGAAAATGACCGAAAGAATTCCCAGACGGCGGCCGAACTGGAGGCGGAACGCAAGCGATCTGAAGAGCTTGCGGGCAAGGCGACGAGCCTTGAGGGGCTGGTCAGTTCGCTCGAAGGCGAGATTACCTCGGTGCGTGAGGCGATGGAAAAGGCGCGGGCGGAGGAGCAGCGCCTGGCCCGTCTTTCGGAGGCGGAACGCGAAAAGGAACGCGCCGCGGCCGAGGCTGGAATGCCCGATAAAAACCGCATTGCGCCCGCATATCCCTTCGCGAGTTTGAAGGGAAAGCTGGAGTTGCCGGTGACCGGCGAGGTGCTGCGGCGCTTCGGCGATGCGGACGGAACGGGCCACTTTTCCAAGGGAATTGTTGTCGCGAGCGGACCGGAAGCGATCGTGACGGCGCCTGCAGACGGCTTCGTGGTATTTGCCGGAGATTTTCGCAGTTACGGCCGGATGATAATCCTCAATACGGGTAACGGATATCATGTGGTGATGACGGGCATGGACAATGTGAGGACGCGGCAGGGCATGTTCGTGTTCTCCGGAGAGCCCATCGCCTCCATGGGTGCAAAAAGAGTAGCGAGTGCAGCAGCATTGGCGCTGGAAACCGACAGGCCAACGCTCTACATTGAGTTCAGGAAAGATGGTGTACCGGTTGATTCCCAACCGTGGTGGACCACAAAAAATACCGGAAGGGCGCACAATGATTCGTAAGGTTTCGCTTCTCCTTATCGGTGGGCTTATGGGCGCCACGGCGATGAGTGTGATTTATTCGGCGAGCATGCCGGCACAGGCGGCCGGGCCTTCGACCTATAAGGAACTGTCGATCTTTGGCGACGTGTTCGAGCGCGTGCGCGCACAATATGTGACGCCGCCGGATGACGAGAAGCTGGTGGAAAATGCCATCAACGGCATGCTCAGCTCGCTCGATCCGCATTCGAGCTTCATGAATGCCAAAGATGCCAACGACATGCGCACCCAGACAAAGGGTGAATTCGGCGGTCTCGGCATCGAAGTGACCATGGAGAACGAGCTGGTCAAGGTCATCACGCCGATCGACGATACGCCGGCTTCCCGCGCAGGCATTCTCGCCGGCGACTTCATTTCGGAAATCGACGGTACGCCGGTTCGCGGCCTGAAGCTGGAGCAGGCGGTCGAGAAGATGCGCGGCGCGGTCAAGACGCCGATCAAGCTGACGATCATCCGTCAGGGCGCCGACAAGCCGCTCGAATTCACCGTCATGCGCGATGTCATTGCCGTGCGGGCCGTCAAGTCCCGCGTCGAGGGTGACAATGTCGGTTATCTGCGCGTCATCTCCTTTACCGAGAAGACCTATGACGACCTCGAAAAGGCGATCAAGAAGATCAAGGCGGATGTGCCTGCTGACAAGCTGAAGGGCTACGTGCTCGATCTGCGCCTCAACCCGGGTGGTCTGCTTGATCAGGCGATCAATGTTTCCGATGCCTTCCTCGAGCGCGGCGAGGTCGTTTCGACCCGTGGCCGCAATCCCGACGAGACCCGCCGCTTCAACGCGACGGCTGGCGATCTGACCGATGGCAAGCCGGTAATCGTGCTCGTCAACGGCGGTTCGGCTTCGGCTTCGGAAATCGTCGCCGGCGCCCTGCAGGATCTGCGTCGCGCGACCGTCGTCGGCACGCGTTCCTTCGGCAAGGGTTCTGTCCAGACGATCATTCCGCTCGGCGAGGCCGGTGCGCTGCGTCTCACCACGGCGCTTTATTACACGCCGTCGGGCAAATCGATCCAGGGCACGGGCATTACGCCTGACATCAAGGTTGAGCAGCCTTTGCCGCCGGAATTGCAGGGTCGCGTCACGACGGAAGGCGAATCCAGTCTGACCGGCCATATCAAGGGCCAGAGCGAAACGGATGAAGGTTCGGGTTCCTCCGCCTACGTGCCGCCGGAAGCAAAGGACGACATTCAGCTCAACTACGCGCTGGACCTGTTGCGCGGCGCCAAGACGGATCCGTCCTTCCCGCCGAACCCGGACAAGGCTGTGGTCAACAAGCAGTAAGATAGTGCGCCGGCCAGCCGGCGCATTGTTTCTATTGCCCAACCGTTTGGACGGATCGTTCATTGCCTTCGGACCTGCGAAAACCGCTTTTGGGTCGTCAGAAAAAAAGCGCCGGTATTAACCGGCGCTTTTCCGTCATTATGGCTGTATCGGTGCTTGCGGTTTTTTCGATCGGCGGCCTGTCCGTCTATACGGCGCTTTCGCCCGGCAATTTGCAGAAGACGGGGAGCGGGCCGGATGCACAGCCTCAGCTTGCCGAAAAGACACCTGAAACCGCACCGGCCGAGGTAACTGCTCCCGGTGATGCTGCCGCTCTGCAGCCGCAAAGCGGGCGCTCCGGCGCCAATATCAATCGCGAGACAATGCCCGATGGCAATGTCGTATCGGTGTACTCCCCCCGCCCCCGCGAGGGCGACGGGCCGGTGCTGATGAGCGGCCAGACCTATGGTCAGGATCCGCGTATGGCGACGCGGCCCAATGAGGAGCTGCTGGAAGAAACCGCATTCGGCAGATTGCCGGTCGTTGGTGCGGACGGTTTGCGGCCGATGGAGCAATATGCGCGGCCCTGGTCTGGCGCACGGGGCACCCGGGTGGCGATCGTGGTCGGCGGGCTGGGTCTCAGCCAGACGGGTTCGCAAAAAGCGATCCGGGAACTGCCGCCAGAGGTCACGCTTGGTTTTGCAGCCAGCGGCAACAGCCTGCAGCGCTGGATGCAGGAGGCGCGCCGGCAAGGACACGAAATTCTTCTTCAGATACCGCTGGAACCCTTCGGTTATCCGGGTACCAATCCCGGCCCGGACACGCTGCTGGCGGGTGATCCCGCCAAGGTCAATATAGACCGGCTGCATCGCTCCATGGCGAAAATTACCAACTACACCGGCGTCATGAATTATCTCGGCGGGCGCTTTCTTGCCGAGCAGGCTGCCTTGGAGCCTGTCATGCGCGACGTCGGCAAGCGTGGCCTGCTGTTTCTGGATGATGGCTCCTCGGCGCAGTCGCTGAGCGGGGGGATCGCGAAGGCCATTTCCGCGCCGCAGGGCTTTGCCGATGTTCTGCTCGACGGCGAAGTCACCGAAGCTTCCATTCTGCGCAAGCTGGACGAGCTGGAGCGGATTGCGCGCCGTAATGGCCAGGCGATCGGCGTTGCGTCGGCCTTCAATGAAAGCGTTGCGGCGATCTCGAAATGGTCGCGTGAGGCCGGCGGGCGCGGTATTGAGATCGTCGGTGTTTCCGCGCTTGTTTCCGGGCAGGCGGGGCAGTAAACCTTGCCTGCGACCATTTCCGGCGTTGAGACAGTGCGGGTTTCCCATGACAATCAAAGCAGAAGATTTGCCTTACCGCCCCTGTGCGGGAATAATGGTTCTGAACGCTGAAGGCCTCGTCTGGGCCGGCCGGCGTATCAAGGAAGGCAATTCCGAATATGACGGGTCGCCGCAATTGTGGCAGATGCCGCAGGGCGGCATCGATGACGGCGAACGGCCTTTGACGGCAGCCATTCGCGAACTCTACGAAGAGACGGGCATGAAAACGGTGAGCCTGCTTGCAGAGGCGAGCGACTGGATTCACTACGATCTGCCGCCCGAATTGATCGGTATCGGCCTCAGGGGCAAATATCGCGGGCAGGCGCAGCGCTGGTTTGCGTTCCGTTTCGAGGGCGACGAAAGCGAAATCCAGATCGATCCGCCGCCGACAGGGCACACGGCTGAATTCGACGCATGGGACTGGAAGCCAATGGAAAGCCTGCCGGAACTCATCGTTCCATTCAAGCGGGCGGTATACGAAAAGGTCGTGGCGGAGTTTCAGCACCTTTCCGGCAAATAAAAAAGGCGGCCGAGGCCGCCTTTTCTGTCCTGTCGCCAGTGCTTATTCCGCTTCGTTGGCGGAATCGGCATTGAGCTGGCCGTATTTCTCTTCGCCGATCTTGCCCAGCAGTTCGAGCTGGGTTTCGAGAAAGTCGATATGGCCTTCCTCGTCGATCAGCAGTTCTTCGAAAAGCTTCATGGAGACGTAGTCCCCAGCCTCATAACAGATATCACGTGATTTCTTGTAGGAGGTGCGGGCGTCATATTCGCCGGCAAGGTCAGCTTCCAGAACTTCCTTGACGTTCTGGCCGATGCGCAGGGGCGAAACCGTCTGAAGGTTGGGATGGCCTTCAAGGAAGATGATGCGTGCGACCAGCTTGTCGGCGTGCTGCATTTCCTCGATGGATTCAGCACGTTCCTTTTTGGCGAGCTTCGTGTAGCCCCAGTCTTCCAGCAAACGATAGTGAAGCCAGTACTGGTTTACCGCACCGAGTTCGAGAAAAAGGGCCTCGTTAAGCCGCTCGATGACTTTTTTGTCGCCTTTCAATGTCCGCTCTCCTGTTCTCTTCATGGAATTGTTTCAGGCGGGACATAAAATCAAAAACATCGGCCTCAGTCGAGTGGCGACGGGCATGATATTCTTCAGTGGTTTTGATGATCAGGTCGACAACGGTCGGGAAACAGCCGCAACAGCGGCCGCGTTTTTCCATCGCGTGATACACTTTTGCAGGGACGATAAGCTGCCAACAGTCCTCGTCGAGGAGCTCGTTAATGACGTCCCGGATATCGTGATCGGTGATGTAATTGCAGCTGCAAACCAGCATGATGGACTGCCTGTATGACGCAACACGTTGTTTTCATTCTTAAACCAAAACAGGACAGCAAATGTCAAGAAAAACCTCTTAAGGAGTCGCCAAGAGTTTCCTAGACTCATTCTAAACTATACAAAAACTATCGTATTTTCATTGGTTTAGGCGGCCTGTCTTTCCTGTATTTCATCTTCAAGTTTTTGTGCGCAGCAAAATTATCGAAGCCGAGATCACGGAAAGTTTACTGAGTTCAGGCAGCCGGCAGGGCGGGGATGGGCCTCAGGCGAAATATTGTCCGCCATTGGCCGTCATGGTCGAGCCGGTGATGAAGCCGGCCTCGTCGGAAACCAGAAACAGAACGCAGCGCGCGATTTCTTCCGGTTCACCCAGCCGCCCTACGGGAATTTGCGGCACGATCCGCTCAGTCAGAACCTTCTCCGGTATAGCTCTCACCATTTCCGTGCCGATATAGCCGGGGCAGATGGCGTTGACGGTGATGTTGCGGCTGGCGCCCTCCTGGGCGAGCGCCTTGGTGAAGCCGATATCGCCCGCCTTCGAGGCGGAGTAATTGGCCTGCCCCGCCTGCCCTTTCTGGCCATTGATGGAGGAAATATTGACGATGCGACCGAAGCCGCGGTCGCGCATGCCCGGCCAGACGGGGTGCGTCATGTTGAACACGCCGGTGAGGTTGGTGTCGATCACCTCGCGCCATTGCTGCGGTGTCATCTTGTGGAACATCGCATCGCGGGTGATGCCCGCATTGTTGACGAGGACTTCGACAGGACCCAAAGTCTCTTCCACCTTCGCAATGCCATTGACGCAGGCATCATAGTCGCGCACATCCCACTGAAACGCAGGGATGCCGGTTTCTTTCTGGAATGCTTCCGCCCTGTCCGTTGTGAAAGCGTAATTGACGGCCACGCGGTAGCCGGCCGCCTGCAGGGCGCGGGCGATTGCGGCGCCTATGCCGCTCGTCCCGCCGGAAATCAAAGCAACCCGGCTCATATCGGCCTCCATGACCTGTCATTGAAGCGCCTGCATATGCGAGGATGCTTCCATATCTTGCAGAAGTTTTTCGTCGCGCTTACCGGCCACAGAAATGCGGCCAATGGGAGGCCGCTTCTAACCTATTGTACGTCGAACCGGAATTGCTTTCTGACAAGTCAGGTGGTGGTTTCAGAGTGCTTCGATACACATGGCGACACCCATGCCGCCGCCGATGCAGAGCGTTGCGAGACCCTTCGACACGTTGCGGCGGCGCATTTCGAAAATCAGGGTGTTCAGGACGCGCGCACCGGAGGCGCCGATCGGATGGCCGATGGCAATCGCCCCGCCGTTGACGTTAACGATATCAGGATCAAGGCCAAGTTCACGCACCACCGCGCATGACTGGGCTGCGAAGGCTTCGTTGGCTTCCACAAGGCCAATATCGCTGATCGACCAGCCGGCCTTGGCCAGCGCCTTGCGGGAGGCGGGAATGGGACCGGTGCCCATGATCTGTGGGTCGACACCTGCGGTCGCCCAGGAGGCGATGCGGGCGAGCGGCTTGATACCGCGCTTTCCCGCTTCCTGTTCCGTCATCAAAAGCGTGGCGGCGGCCCCATCATTCAGACCGGAGGCGTTGCCCGCCGTCACGGTGCCGTCCTTGTCGAAAGCGGGGCGGAGCTTCGCCATCGTTTCCAGGGAAGCACCAGTGCGGATATGTTCATCCGCGTCAATGACGATATCGGCCTTGCGGCCTTTGACTGTGAAAGCAACGATCTCATCAGTGAAACGACCGGCATTTTGCGCGGCTTCGGCCTTGTTTTGCGATGCGACCGCAAACTGGTCCTGTTCATCGCGGGAAAGCTGCCATTGGCGAGCGATGTTTTCAGCTGTTATGCCCATGTGGTAGCCGTAAAAGGCGTCGGTGAGGCCGTCTTTCAGCATGGTGTCGATCATTTTGAAATCACCCATCTTCACGCCGCCGCGCAAATGGGCGCAGTGGGGCGCCATGGACATGGATTCCTGGCCGCCGGCAATAACGATGGCCGCATCGCCGGTAACGATCTGCTGCATGCCGAGGGCCACGGCGCGCAGGCCGGAACCACAGAGCTGATTAAGACCGAATGCGGTCGCCTCCTGGGGAATGCCCGCCTTCATCGCCGCCTGTCGCGCCGGGTTCTGCCCTTCGCCCGCCGTCAGGACCTGACCGAGAATGACCTCATCGATTTCGCCCGCCGCCACGCCGGCACGCTCCAGCACGGCACTGATAATGGTCGCCCCGAGTTCATGGGCTGGCGTATTGGCAAAGTGGCCGTTGAAAGAGCCGACGGCGGTGCGTGCGGCGCTGGCAATCACGATTGAAGGCAGGGTCATCAGTTTTCTCCTCACTTGCGGGCGGAGACTGGCAAAGCTTTCAATACAAGTCAAATGCCGAAAGTTGCTTTAAAAGATGTTGCTAAATCACGCTGGAATCTTGCGAAAAATTGCTGCGCAAAAAACAAACTGTTGCGATGCACAAAACATTTGTCAGAGGGCTTGTTTTGCGCATACACTTTGCGGTGGGAAGAGCAATAACACCAAAAAACAAGAAAATACCATCATCGCGAGGAGGCGGGCATGGCGAAACACGACGGCGAAACAATCATTAAAAAATACGCTAACAGGCGGCTCTATAATACCGGCACCAGTACCTATGTGACGCTTGATGATCTGGCGCAGATGGTCAAACGCGGCGAGGACTTCAAGGTTCAGGATGCCAAATCATCAGAGGATATCACCCACGCGGTCCTGACGCAGATCATCGTCGAACAGGAGGCCAAAACCGGTAATACGCTGCTACCGACGGCGTTTCTGCGGCAATTGATCTCCTATTACGGCGACCAGATGCAGATGGTGGTGCCGACATTTCTCGAACATTCGATGAAGACCTTCTCCGATCAGCAGAGCCAGATGCAGGAGCATATGGCCAAGGCCTTCGGCGACGGTTCGCTGGCCCGCAATTTCCAGGCGCCGCTGCAGATGATGGAAGAGCAGATCCGCCGCAACACGGAACTCTTCCGCCAGGCGATGCAGGGCTTCACACCTTTTGCAATGCCGCAGGCGCCGAAAGAAACCCGCAAACCGAATGCATCTGAAATCGATGAGTTGAAGGCGCAGTTGCGCGCATTGCAGCAAAAACTCGACCAGCTCTGATTCTACCTCATTCTGGCCGATGCTGGATTTGACTACCGCATCGGCTGCTGCTTCGGACTTTCAGCCCGCCGCTCTTTCCGGAACGCGCAACAGCAGCAGGAAGCCTGCCCCCAGAAATACGATGAGCGTGGCCATGCCGATATGGGCGGAGCCGCTTATATAGGTGGCTATGGAAAATGACAGCGTCGCCATGAAACTCGTGGCGCGCCCGGAAAGCGCATAGATGCCGAAATAGCGGCCCGCTTCTGCGACAGTGATGTTGCGGGCGAGATAAGAGCGCGACGAGGCCTGGACCGGGCCAAAGGCAAGGCCGATTAAAACGCCATAAAGGAGATAGGCCTTTTCCGCACCGGTGGCGAAGATGCCGCCATTGTCAGCGGTTGATAGTTGTACCCAGCCGAACAGGGTGGAGCCCTTTTCCGTGGAGACGATGCCCAGCGTGGCGAGCAGCAACAGCACCAGGCTGATGAGGATGGTGACTCGTGACCCCAGTCTCTGGTCGACGCGCCCGGCGACAAAGCAGCCCGCGATGGCGACGACATTGAGCAGAATGCCAAAAAGGCCGATTTCCATCGTCGCCCAGCCGAACATGCCAGCGGCGAAGGCGCCGCCCAGAATGAGAACGCCATTAACGCCATCCTGATAGAGCATGCGCGCGATCAGAAACCGCAACAGCATGGGGCGGTAACGCAGTTCGCGCAGCGTAATCTTCAACTCCCCCAATCCCGAGCGGATCGCGGCTGCGAAGGGCAGACCCTTTTCAGCATCGGGGGTCAGCACAAACATCGGCAGAATGAAGATGAGATACCAGACCGCGGCGAGCGGACCTGTTATTCTGGCATCTTCGCCGGTTGCAGGATCGAGGCCGAAAAGCGGCTTGATACCGGCAATGGTCACCCCGGTCTGCGGGTTGGCGGCCAGAAGCGTCACCACGGCAATCAATACCACCATGCCGCCGAGATAACCGAGCCCCCAGGCGAGATTGGAAATGCGCCCGACATTTTGCGGATTGGTCAGCCGCGGCATCATGGAATCGTTAAAAACGATGGAAAATTCCGCCGCGATGGAGGCGAGGATCATACAGACGATCGGCAGGATGAGCGGTGAACCCGGTGCGGCAAACCAGAGGAAAAAGAGGCTGGTAATCTTGATGACGGCAAAAAAGGCGATCCAGGGTTTGCGTGCGCCCGACTGGTCGGCGATGGAACCGAGAATGGGTGAAAAGAGAGCGATGATGATCGACGACACCGTCGCCATGTTGCTCCATGTCGCCTGCGCCGAAATCGGATCATCGGTGAGCCGGGCGACGAAATAAGGCCCGAAAACGAAGGTTGTGACAACAGTGAAAAACGGCTGTGCCGCCCAGTCGAACATCACCCAGCCCCAGATGCCGCGTTTGGTAATCACTGTTTCCGCATTGGGGGAAGGGACAGTCATTCATCGTCCTATCGGAAAATCGGGAAATAAAAGGCGCGATGCCGGTGCATTCATCTTGCCTGCGCCATCCGGGCCGGTGACCCGGATGGCGTTTTTTAAGGTTGTCGCTCAGCGTGCCTGAACGATATCGCCAAGCAGCCCCGCCGCGACCGTCAGACGGGCAAGATTGGTATCGCCGCTGTCGCTGAGCGCGCCGAGTTCGGAGACGATACGATTGACGCGCACGCGGTCTGCCGCATACCAGGCCTGAACCGAATCCTTTTCCTTGGCATATTCCGTCAGCGCGGAGATGACGATCCGTCGTCTCGACGAGGAGATCTGATCCTGGCTGCGCAGGAGAGCCAGACTCTCGTAATGATCCGCCGGCGTGATGCGCTGGCTGGCATCCAGCAGACGCGCGACACGGAAAGTCGAGGAGACGGTGGCATAGCTTTCGGCGGCGCGGGCGAGCGTCGTGCCCGCACTTTCGGCGATGCGCATGATTTCAGGCACATAGACCAGCAGCGAAAGCGTATCGAGTTCCTCCAAAAGAGCTTGGGGAACGCCGTCGATTTCCGTGACGCCAAGCTCCCGGCGATATTTCGCTGCCGCTGGCGACAGCGTCTTGATCGCGGTTTTCAGACGCTCGATCTCGGTCGCCATGTCGCCCGTCGCCGCGCCCGCACTCCCGGTTTGCAGGTAAAGTCTGCTCGCATCCGAGAAGATACGTGTGATCGTCGCATAAAGCCCGTTCTGGACTTCACCTCCGATCTTGCCGTCAAGCGCGTCGACTTCGCTCCAAAGACGTTTGAGACCAAAACCGTCCTCGACGATCACCGCCGCCTTGACGACATCAGCGGCCAGAAGACCGCTCGCATCGGCAAGTTTTTGCACGAAGCCCGGGCCGCCGCGATTAACCACGGCATTGGCGAGTGCGGTCGCGACGATTTCGCGGTGCAGACGATGCGTCTTGATATCGTCGGCATAGTTCTTCTGCATCTTGGCGGGGAAATAATCGACCAGCAGATGCTGGAGATAGGGTTCGTCCGGAAGCGGGCTTGCCACCAAGGCATCGAACAGGGTCAACTTGGCATAGGAGAGAAGCACGCCGATTTCCGGCCGGGTCAGCGGTTTGCCGGAGGCATATCTTTCGCTGAGTTCGGCGTTGTTCGGCAGGGTTTCTACCTTGCGGTTCAGCTGTCCGGTGGCCTCCAATGCGCTCATCAGGCGGCCGAGTTCTTCCCGGTTGGCGAGGCCCAGCCGCTCCGTGAGCGAGATCGCCAGGGATTGCAGGTAGTTGTTGCGCAGCACCAGCTGCGCCACCTCCGGCGTCATGGAGGCGAGAAGCTGATTGCGCTTCGGCATCGTCAGGCGGCCGCTATTAACGGCGGAGGCGAGCGCGATCTTGATGTTGACCTCGACGTCGGAGGAATTCACGCCCGCCGAATTGTCGATGGCGTCGGAATTGCAACGCCCGCCCGAGAGCGAATAGGCGATGCGGCCCTTCTGGGTAATGCCCAGATTGGCGCCTTCGCCGATGACTTTCGCGCGCAGCTCTGTTGCATTGACGCGGATGGGGTCGTTCGCCCTGTCACCCACCTCGGCATTGGTTTCCACCGCCGCCTTGATGTAGGTGCCGATGCCGCCGAACCAGAGAAGATCGGTTGGCGCCTTCAGGATGGCGGTCATGATCTCGAAAGGCGTGGCGACCGATTTGTCGATGCCGATGGCAGCCACGGCTTCCGGCGTCAGCGTCACCGATTTTTCGGAGCGCGAAATGATCATCGCGCCGCCGGAGAGGGCCGAACGATCATAATCCTGCCAGCTGGAGCGCGGCAGCTCGAAAAGCCGCTTGCGCTCGGCAAAGGACTTGTCGGTATCCGGATCCGGGTCGATGAAGATGTCGCGGTGATCGAAGGCCGCAATCAGCCTGATCTTTTCCGACAGCAGCATGCCGTTGCCGAAAACGTCGCCGGACATATCGCCCACGCCCGCCACGGTGAATGGCGTGGTCTGGATGTCGGTGCCCATTTCACGGAAATGGCGTTTTACCGTTTCCCATGCGCCGCGCGCGGTGATGCCCATCTTCTTGTGGTCGTAACCGGCCGAGCCACCCGATGCGAAGGCATCGTCCAGCCAGAAGCCGGCGTCGTGGGCAAGGCCGTTCGCCGTATCGGAGAAGGTGGCGGTTCCCTTGTCGGCGGCGACAACGAAATAAGGATCGTCGCCATCGAGCCGCAGTGTGTCGGCCGGCGGCACGATGGCGTCCTCAACGATATTGTCGGTGATGGACAGCAGGGTGCGGATATAGGTCTTATAGGCCTCGCGGCCGGCATTGAAGACCTCGTCGCGGGAGCCGCCGGCGGGCAGGCTCTTCGGGAAGAAGCCGCCCTTGGCGCCAACGGGAACGATCACTGCGTTCTTGACCTGCTGCGCCTTGACGAGACCGAGCACTTCCGTGCGGTAATCCTGGCCCCGATCCGACCAGCGCAGACCGCCACGTGCGACCTTGCCGAAGCGCAGATGCACACCTTCGACCTCGGTTCCGTAAACGAAGATTTCGCGGAAGGGGCGGGGGTCGGGCAGGCCATCAAGATGTTTGGGATCGAACTTGAACGCCAGAATGTCACGCGGCGTGCCATCGGGATTCTTCTGGAAGTAGTTGGTGCGCAGCGTCGCGTCGATGGCGTTGACGTAACGTCGGAGGGTGCGGTCCTCATCGAGATTGGGAACGCCGCTCAGTGCCGCTTCGATTGCCCTGTGTATCTCGGCGAGTTTCTTCACCCGCTTCTTTTCCTCAACAGAAGGATCGAAGCCGGCCTTGAACAGCGCGAAGATATTCCGCGAAATATCAGGATATTTATAGAGCGTTTCGGAAATATGCTCCTGCGAATAAACGATGCCGGTCTGCCGCAGATAACGGGCATAGGCGCGCAGGACGGAAACTTCGCGCACTGTCAAACCGTTGGTGAGGATCAGGCGGTTGAAATTGTCGTTGTCGACCTTGCCGGAGAAGGCGGCAAGGAAGGCTTCTTCGAGCTTCGGTCCGTAATGCGGCAGATCGAGCGTCGTGCCGGCTGCGACGGAGAGTTCCATATCGTGCAGAACGATATCGCGCCTCTCGCCATCTGAAACCACGCCGATGTCGAAGGTGCGCTCACTGATGACGTTGAAGCCGAGATTCTCGAGCAGCGGTACGCGGCGCGAAAGCGGCAGGTGACCGTCGCGGTGGAAGATTTTCAAGGACAGCGTGTCGGCCGACTGGCCTTCCTGCTGGTAAAATTCGATGCGGACCGGCTCACCCTTCGCGGCACCCAGAATATCGGGCATGTCGCCGATCGCCTCTTCCGGCGTGAAGGCCTCCTGATAGGCCTGATCCACCTCCAGCACCGGCGCACCGGGCTCCGACAGGGCAATGAAGTGGTCTATCCAGCGCGCTGCAATATCGCTGACGGCGTCTTCGAGCTTGTCCTGGGCAATGCGTGGGGTTTTACCTTCCGTGCGGCCGACGATGAAGTGCACGCGGGCGACGGCGCCTTCGGGGAAGGCGGGGTAATAGGCGGAAATATGCCCGTCATAGACCCTGCTCAGATAATCGCCGATCTTCTCACGCACATAGGAATTATATTCCTCACGCGGAACGAAGATAATGGCGGAAACGAAGCGGTCGAAACGGTCGATACGCGCAAGCACGCGCACGCGCGGCCGGTCGCTCAGTTCCATGATCTGCTCAACGAAGCGGATCAGAAGATCCGTTTCGATCTGGAAGAGATCGTCGCGGGGGTAGGCTTCCAGCGTGTTCTGCAGGATGCGGCCGGAGTGGCTGTTCGGATCGAAGCCGAAATGGCGTTCGACTTCCGCGACCTTGGCGCGCAGCAAGGGTATCTGCTTGACCGAGCGCGTGTAGGCGGTGGCGGTGAAGAGGCCGACGATGCGCAATTCGCCGATGACATTGCCGTCCTCGTCGAAGCGTTTGATGCCGATATAATCCATATAGGCGCGGCGGTGCACAATGGATTTCACGTTGGCCTTGGTGACGATGAGGAAATCCGGGCCGTCGAGGAAGGCAAGGATTTCCGGGGTCGTCGTCACGGCATTCTTGCCGAGACGCAGCACGCGCACATCCGGATCGCTGAGACTGCCGAGGCCAACGCCGTCGCCGCGTTCGATCTTCGCGTTCTTTCCCTTGCCGGAATAGGTGTAGTCACGCATGCCGAGGAAGGTGAAATTGTCATTGCGAAGCCAGTTGAGGAATTCAACCGCTTCTGTCCGTTCCGTTTTGCGCCTCGACGAGCCGCGCTTGGACAATTCGTCCAGCGCCTCGTCAAGTTTCGCCAGCATGGGCCGCCAGTCGCGATAGGCCGACTGGACCTGCGTCAGGACGAAGCGCAGCTTCTCTTCCAGTGCGGCGGCGGCCTGCTGCGTGAGTGGGGCGATATGCAACTGGATGAGGCTGATATTTTCAGCGGGATCATCCTCCGGTTCCGCAAGACGATAGCCTGCCTGCGCGCTTTCGTCGCGCACCAGTATTGGGTGCACGGCGAGGTAAAGGCCGCGATAGCTGCTGGTGACCTCGCCCATGACGGAATCGTAAAGGAAAGGCATATTGCGGCCGATGATGGTCAGAACCGTTACCGGAACGTCCCGCGGCGAAACGCCCTCCACCTGGGAGATGCCGATGTACGGAACTTCTCCCGTCCAGCGCGAAAGCGCCTGGAAACTGTGGGCCGCGCTTGCCGCCAGCATCTCTGCGGAATAATATTCTATATCGTCCGCACTTGCCCTTCCATAAAGAATACCTGGATCAAGAAATTGGACATTTTCGGCAATTGCCTGCTGGCGCGCTTTTTCGATCTGTTTTTCGCGTTTTGGATTGTTTCTGTAGCCCATTTGACGTGGATTCCTCCAAAAATCACACTTTAATTTAAAAAAAGCATCGCCAATTTGCGGATTTTGCCTTTTCAGTCGAATCGGATATTGGCGTGTAATTACGAAGAGTTTAAGAGGCTTTCGTGTTTCTGCAGTTTGGAAACGAAATTTTTTTGCTCCCTTTGCCATGAGGCCTGTCACGAAGCATTTTGACAGTATTTCTGCGGCTAATTTTTAGGCGGTTCTTTGGCCGCCATGTGATGTTGCGGCCACGGTCGAAGCAAATTATTGATTTGCGCCTATTTTTGTGGTACACCAACGACACTGATCCACAGCGTGGCATTTGTGTGCCCAAAAACACCACGAAAGCAACACCTCTTTTGCACGCGGTTTCCGTGACATATCGAGCGTTTACGTTATCGAACCCCGCAAGACGGGAAGGTGTGTTTTTGCGTGCACGGCTGGACCAGTGCGGAGTCACCTGACGGTTCCCCCGTCTCATCAGGGCCTGACCGACCCAACCCCGGCATCCCCGGGTATGTAACAGGGAGTTTTTAGAACGAATGACGACCCAGCAGAAGAAATCTCCAGCACATCACGGTTTCAAGACCGGTGAAGCGATTGTGTATCCCGCTCATGGTGTCGGTACCATCTCTGCAATCGAGGAACAAGAAGTCGCCGGCATGAAGCTTGAGCTTTTTGTCATTGATTTCGAAAAAGACAAGATGCGTCTTAAAGTTCCCGTCGCCAAAGCCGTCAGCATCGGCATGCGCAAGCTTTCCGAAGGCGATTTTGTCGAGCGGGCGCTGAAAGTGGTGCAGGGCAAGGCGCGTGTGAAGCGTACCATGTGGTCGCGCCGTGCGCAGGAATATGATGCGAAGATCAATTCCGGCGATCTCATCGCGATTGCGGAAGTTGTGCGCGATCTCTACCGTGCGGAAAACCAGCCGGAGCAGTCCTATTCCGAGCGTCAGCTTTACGAAGCTGCTCTCGATCGCATGGCGCGCGAAATTGCCGCCGTCAACAAGATGTCCGAAACCGAGGCTGTTCGCCTGGTGGAGGTCAACCTTGCCAAGGGCCCCAAGCGTGGCAAGACTGTTGAAGAGGACGATTCTCAGGACGAAGCCGCTTAATATCAGGCTTTTTCCTTCTAAAAAAACCCGCCTTAATGGCGGGTTTTTTGTTGGCTGCCTGTAGGCTCGACGTTACAGGATCCGGATCTTTGTGTCCTTGCGCAGATGCGGTAGAATGCGGTGCATGTCTCGGGGGTGCAGGGCGACGCAGCCTGCGGTCGGTTCATATCCCGGCCGGATCAGATGCATGAAGATCGCCGAGCCGCGGTTGCGGCTTCTCGCGGTGATGTTCCAGTCAAGCACCAGGCACACGTCGTAGAGGCCATCCTTGCGCATCATCTCTTCATGGCTCGGGGTGAAGGGCGCCTTGACCAGCCTGTTATAATTGGCGTTGCGTGGCTCGTCGCACCATAGCATGGACTTCCGTGTTCGCTGCATCGGCAATGCCGTGGTGATGCCGGGAAGACGGTCGCCGCGATAGAACCCGTGAAGCAGGCGCATAGTGGAAATGGGGGATTTTCCGTCTCCCTCACGTTTCAGCACGGTGCGGCCATTACGACCGATCGCGGCTGGAAAAGTGAGGTGTCCGAGCTGGACGATGGCGCGGCTGATTTTCGAAGGGGCTGGCCGAACCATGAGCGTCGATGCGCGTTTACGTTGTCTTGCAGGCTGTATGCTCATGTTTTTCACGAGATTTTGCTTTGCAGGTTATTTAACGTGAAGTCATAGCACTTCGTTATATCAAGGCAATGGGTTGACCTTTTATCGGCAAACCGCTGAATTGGCTGATAATTAGAGCGCCAGGCGTCTTTTCGGACGCCCAAGGGACGCTCTAACTCTTTTAAACTACGTATCGTGCCTCTCGAAAATCGAACCTGATTTTTGGGCTGATGCGCTAAAGTAAGAAAGGCTGAGAATCCGAATGACGGCTCGCACTATCCTTCTGGTGGACGATGACGACGATCTTCGGGAGACGCTGACCGAGCAATTGTCTCCCTATGAGGAATTCTCGCTTTTGAGCGGCGCAAACGCCGCACAGGCGATGCAGACCGCCAAGACCGCCCAGGTCGATCTTTTGATCATGGATGTCGGCCTTCCGGACATGGACGGCCGCGAGGCGGTAAAGCTGTTGCGCAAGGGCGGCTTCAAGGCGCCGATCATCATGCTGACCGGGCACGACACCGATTCCGATACCATCCTTGGGTTGGAAGCTGGCGCTAATGACTATGTGACGAAACCTTTCCGTTTCGCCGTGCTTCTGGCGCGTATCCGAGCGCAGCTTCGCCAATACGAGCAGAGCGAGGATGCGGTTTTCACCGTCGGGCCCTATCAGTTCAAGCCCAGCCAGAAGCTGCTGACGACGGAGGACGGCAAGAAAATCCGGCTGACGGAAAAGGAGGCGGCGATCATCCGTTATCTCTACCGTGCCGGCAGCACTGTCGTGACACGCGACGTCCTGCTGGAGGAGGTCTGGGGTTACAATTCCGGGGTGACGACACACACGCTCGAAACGCATGTCTATCGTCTGCGCCAGAAGATCGAACGCGACCCGTCCAACGCTGAAATTCTGGTCACCGAGAACGGCGGATACAAGATCGTTCCCTGAGCAGGGACCTCGTTGCGACTTTCATCTCGTCGTTTAAAGCTCACGCCGCGCGTCAGAAAGGCGCGGCGTTCTAACATCTTGTATTTTGAGGGCTGATATTGGAAAACCGCTATAGTGTGCAGGCGTTTTCCGGAGTAACGATCAATATGGCCTTGACGGACGATATCATGCTGCTGGGGCAAGTGCCGTTGTTTGCTGGGTTCAGCGATGACCAGCTGCGGCTCATCGCCTTCGGTGCGGAACGCCGCCGTGTATCCGCCGGACAGACATTGTTCCGGGAACACTCACCGGCAGAATGCGCCTTTGCGGTGACATCGGGCCAGTTCGAGCTTTTCACGGCCGGGCGGGATGGCAAGCCCGTGCTGCAGGCGACGCCGGGCAAAGGGGCGCTGCTTTCGGAGCTGGCGCTTTTCACGCTTTGCGAAAGAAAGTTCACTGCCGTCGCGGCTGAGGATTCCGAAGTCATCCGCATAACGCGCATCCTCTTTCACCGGCTGGTGGAGGAGTTTCCGGAAGTGGCCGATATCGTATCGGCGCGTATTCGCGACAATATCGCGTCTTTGGCGGCGGGTGCGGCCCGGTTGCAGAACCGCTTCGTCTGACGTCAAGTCAAACGCGCCGGCTCAAAACCGGAACTGGGCGGTGACCGGAACGTGGTCCGATGGCCGGTTCCAGCCACGGGCCTCGCGCAATATGTCGATTTTTTCAAGCGAGGGGCCGAGATCCTGTGAAGACCAGATATGGTCAAGACGGCGGCCGCGATCAGCCGCCTCCCAATCCTTGGCGCGGTAGCTCCACCAGGTATAGATCTTTTCAGTCTCAGGCACGTTCAGACGCATCAGATCAAGCCAGTTGCCCTGCTTCATGATGTCAAGCATCCCCTCGGTTTCGACAGGCGTGTGGCTGACGATCTTCAGAAGCTGCTTGTGGGACCAGACGTCATTTTCGAGCGGTGCGATGTTGAGATCGCCGACGAGAATGGACGAGGTGCCGGGCACGCCATCGGCACGCAGCGCCTTCATTTCCTCGATGAAATCGAGCTTGTGGCCGAATTTCGGATTGATTGAGCGATCCGGCTCGTCACCGCCCGCCGGCACATAAAAATTATGCAGCCGCACACGGCGCGACCCAACCTGGAAAATCGCGGAAATGTGCCGCGCGTCACCGATTCCGCAATAGTCCTGTCGATGATCTTCGGTCAGCGGAATCTTCGAGGCGATGGCGACGCCGTGATAGCCCTTCTGGCCATGGATGATGACGTGCTCATACCCCAGCGCCTTCAGCGGCTTCATCGGAAACTCGCCATTCGGGCATTTCGTTTCCTGAAGGCAGAGAATGTCGGGCTTGTAACGCACCAGAAACTGCTCAACGATCGGCATTCTGAGCCTGACCGAGTTGATGTTCCAGGTGGTTATCGAAAACGACATGAATGTGCTCCGCTTTTATCGCCGCGAACCGCATGGCCCGTGACATGTTTCCGGGGCGCAGGCTTATAACATCGCGATGAAAACGGGAATGTATTTTAGCGGTAAAACGCAAAAGGCGACCACAGGGCCGCCTTTCGAAGATTTTCCCCAAGGCTTGACGCCTCAGCCGCCTTTGCGGACTTCCTCGTAATTGATGCTGAAGACGCGTTCATCGAGGTTTACGCCGGTCTGGACGTTGAAGATCATGACGGTCGTGTCCTTGTTCTGGGCATCGGTCGTCGTCCATTGCCTCAGGTCGAAGGTCTTCGGATCGAACATCAGGGTAATGGTGGAATCGCCGAAAACGCTCTTGTCACCCAGTACGATGGTCGTCAGGTCCGATTCTTCCTTCACGTTCCGAACCTTCTGGTTACCGAGATCGATCTTGTCGGACAGAAGCAGGCTGAGCGGCGTCTTGGAGAGGGGATAAAGATCCCATGTCTTCAGCTTCATATTGCCGATGACGACGTTCTTGCCGTCGGCAATGACGCGCATGGGCGAAGGGTCCTCGTAGTTGAAACGAAGTTTGCCCGGCCGTTCGATGTAAAACTTGCCGCCGGTCTGCTCACCGCGCGGGCCGAACTGGACGAACTCCCCCATCATGGTTTTGACCGACGAGAAGTGATTGGCGATTTTCTGTGCGGTCGCGCTATTGCCGGCCGCCTGGGCAAAGGCGTCAAGCGGCGACAGGCCGGCGATCACCGCAGCCATGGAAAATGCCGTCAGCACGCCACGTCGCGTCACGCCATTTTGCGTTGCGTTTGCGTTGGCCGTTTCGCCGGTGGTGAGGTCGTTCATTCTATTCTCCTTCATCGCAGCGATTGTCCGCATAAAAGGCGGCGGCTTCATGACGTTGAAAGCGTGGAATAACGCTTCTCCGCCCCGCTTGGTTGCGGACGTTACCGCTCGATGATGTCTGCTTCCGTTGGCACGAGGATTTCGCGTTTTCCGGCATGATTGGCGGGACCGATGATGCCTTCCTGCTCCATGCGTTCAATCAGCGAGGCGGCGCGGTTGTAACCGATGCCGAGACGCCGCTGCACGTAGGAGGTGGAGGCTTTGCCATCGCGAAGCACGACGGCCACGGCCTGATCGTAGGGATCCTCGGAATCGGAGAAATTGCCGGCGCCGGCCGTGCCGCCGCCATTGCCTTCCTCGTCGTCTTCCTCGGTAATCGCTTCCAGATATTCCGGCGACCCTTGTGTCTTCAGATAGGCGACGATTTCTTCGACTTCATTGTCGGAAACGAAGGGGCCGTGTACGCGCTGGATGCGACCGCCGCCCGCCATATAGAGCATGTCACCCATGCCGAGCAGCTGTTCGGCGCCCTGTTCACCAAGGATGGTGCGGCTGTCGATCTTCGACGTCACCTGGAAGGAGATGCGGGTCGGGAAGTTGGCCTTGATCGTGCCGGTGATGACGTCGACCGATGGCCGCTGGGTGGCCATGATGACATGGATGCCGGCGGCGCGCGCCATCTGCGCCAGGCGCTGCACGGCGCCTTCGATGTCCTTGCCGGCAACCATCATCAGGTCGGCCATCTCGTCAATGATGACGACGATATAGGGCAGGGGCTTCAGGTCGAATTCTTCCGTTTCGTAGATCGCCTCACCGGTCTGGCGGTCGAAACCGGTCTGGACAGTGCGGGTAAGGATTTCACCCTTGTCGAGCGCCTGCTGCACGCGGCTGTTGAAGCCGTCAATGTTGCGCACGCCGATCTTCGACATTTTCTTGTAGCGCTCTTCCATCTCGCGCACCGTCCACTTCAAAGCCACTACGGCCTTTTTGGGATCGGTAACGACCGGGGAAAGCAGATGCGGAATGCCGTCATAGATCGACAGTTCGAGCATTTTCGGATCGATCATGATCAGGCGGCACTGTTCCGGCGACATGCGGTAGAGCAGCGAAAGGATCATGGTGTTGATGGCGACGGACTTGCCCGAACCGGTGGTGCCGGCGACCAGCAGATGCGGCATCTTGGCAAGATCGGCGATGACGGGTTCGCCGCCGATGGTCTTGCCGAGCGCCATGGCGAGCTTGGCCTTGCTGTTTTCGAAATCGCGGCTGCCGATCAGTTCGCGCAGGAACACGGTTTCGCGCGTCTGGTTCGGCAGTTCGATGCCGATGGCGTTGCGGCCGGGGACGACGGCGACGCGGGCGGCAATCGCGCTCATGGAGCGGGCAATGTCATCAGCAAGACCGATGACGCGCGAGGATTTGATGCCGGGCGCCGGTTCCAGTTCGTAAAGCGTGACGACCGGGCCGGGGCGGACATGGATGATTTCGCCCTTGACCCCGAAATCCTCGAGAACGCCTTCCAGAAGGCGGGCGTTCTGTTCCAGCACTTCCTCGCTCAGCATATTGTCGCGCACGACATTTTTCGGCTCCGCCAGAAGGTGAACGGTTGGCAGCTGGAAACCGTCGGCGGCGATGAAGGAGGCCTGCGCCTCCCTTGCCACGCGTTCGCTGGGCTTCGGGCGCGCGGAAGGCGCTGTTATTCTGGGCTGTCCGCGTCCCGTCGCCTGTCTGGCGGTGAATTTCTGGTCGGCCTCGTCGTCGGAGAGAATGCCGTCCGGCAGGCGGCGTCCGTCCGCGTCGAAGGGCGGTTCGTCATCCATGTCCTCGTCATGATCGAGCGCGATGGATGGAGGTGACATCTGGCGACGCGATGCGGCGCGTTCTTCGAAAGACGGCTCTGCGCGCTGGTCGAGGCGGTTGATTGCGGTCTTGAGGCGAGAGGGTTCGTTCAGCGTGCCGAATTCATATTCGTTGAAGTCATAGGGATGTTCGAATTCATCGTGCAGGGACTTCGACTTCAGGCCGAACAGGCGGCGCAAGCGCGCCTGGGTGATGTACCAGTAATGCGTAAGCGCGCCGAAGGCGAGCATATTGGCGAAAAAGCCTTCGCCGTCGTCTTCGTCATCCTCTTCGGCCTCACGGGCTGCGCGGGCCTTGCTGGTGGCGACAGGAGCAGCTTCTTCCCGCTCCAGTTCATCGTCCAGGCCGCCCACAATGCCGGCGGCAAACAACATAAGCCAGGCAGCCGGTGCCGCGAATATGACACCCAGTACCGTGGCGATCGTGCCGGTGGGGTAAGCGCCGATGAAAAGGGCCGGAAAACGAAGGATCATGTCACCGATGACGCCGCCGATGCCGTTCGGAAGCGGCCAGGTGACGGGAGCAGGAAAACAGCCCAGCGAGGCGGCGCAGACAATGGCGCCAGCGATCCAGGCCACAAGGCGGACGGGTATGCGGTGGAATTTTCGACCGGCGATCAGTGCGATCGCCCAAGCGATAACCGGCAGGAGTGAGATGATTGCGGAAAGCCCGAGGAACTGCATCACAATATCGGCGAAAATCGCACCACCGTAACCCAGAAGATTGGTAGGCTGGTTTCCTGTCGCATAGGAGAGGCTCGGATCCGCCACATTCCATGTGGCGAGTGCGGCAATGCCCAGCGCGATCGTGGCCAGCAGAGCGAAACCGGCCAGAGCCATGATCTGACGCACGAAAAACGCCGTCAGCACGAAGCGTGTGTGACGACCATCGAATGTCGGAGAATGCATTCTGCCCATGTCCCTGAACCCGTCGCTTTTCTTGGTTTCGGCAAGATTCGGCTGGTGACCAAATCCCGGATTGACAGGGAAAACTAACCGCTTGCTGGTTAATGTCGTATTAACCATGCGGTTTTTTGAGCGTTTACGGGGTTGCCTCAAAGAAAAAAGGCCCGCCGAAGCGGGCCTTCTTTCGGGAGCGGGGATGGAGAACCCCTTTTCCCTGATATCAGGAGTGGTAGGCGGCTTCGCCGTGGGTTGCGAGGTCGAGACCTTCGCGCTCGGCTTCGACCGGAACCCTGAGACCAACGATCACGTCGACGATCTTGTAGAGGATCGCCGAGACGACGGCGCACCAGACGATGGTGATGGCGACGGCGACGAACTGCGTCCAGACCTGCGAAGCGATGGAGAAATCGGCCTTGCCCGTGCCGCCGAGCAGCGGCGAGGTGAAGATGCCGGTGCCGAGCGCGCCGATGATGCCGCCAATGCCGTGGACGCCGAAGACGTCGGCAGTGTCGTCATAACCGAACTTGTTCTTCACCACGGAGACGAAGAAGTAGCAGATCGGCGAGACGACGAGGCCGAGAACGATCGCGCCCATCGGTCCGACAGAACCGGCCGCAGGTGTTACGGCGACGAGGCCGGCGATCATGCCCGAAGCGGCGCCCAGCATGGAAGCCTTGCCGCGGGTGAAGCTTTCAACCAGCGACCAGGAAACGATGGCGGCTGCTGTTGCGAGGAAGGTGTTCATGGTTGCGAGAACCGCGCCACCCGATGCCTCGAGGTTGGAGCCGGCGTTGAAGCCGAACCAGCCGAACCACAGCATGGCTGCGCCGACGAGCGTCAGCGTCATGGAGTGCGGAGCCATCATGTCCTTGCCGAAGCCGGTACGCTTGCCGACCATGATCGCGCCGATCAGGCCCGCAACACCGGCATTGATGTGAACGACCGTGCCGCCGGCGAAGTCGAGAGCGCCCATGCCGAAGATCAGGCCGTTCGCATCCCAGACCATGTGAGCGATCGGGAAATAAACGAAGGTGGCCCACAGGATGGTGAAGAGAATGACGGCGGAGAACTTCACGCGTTCTGCGAAGGCGCCGATGATCAGCGCAGGCGTGATGGCCGCAAAGGTCATCTGGAAGGCGATGAAGGTGTATTCGTAGATCACGACGCCCTCAGAGAAGGTTGCCGAGGTGCTGTCAAGCGAAACGCCCGACAGGAACAGCTTGCCGAAACCGCCGAAATAGGGGCCGGTGCCGCCACCAAAGGCAAAAGAGTAGCCGTAGATGACCCAGATGAGCATCATGACCGCGGTGATGACGGTGCACTGCATGAGAACGGAGAGCATGTTCTTCGTGCGGACGAGGCCGCCGTAAAACAGCGCCAGACCCGGAAGGATCATGAACAGCACGAGGATTGTCGCGACATACATGAATGCGGTGTCGGCTTTTTCAGGAACGGGCGCTGCGGCTGCTGCCGGCGCGGCATCCTGGGCAAAGGCGATGGCCGGGGCCATCAGGGCCGCCGCTGCGGCGCCCAGCTTGCCGAGCGTTGAAAACTTGTTGAGTTGCATAGTTGGAAAACTCCCCTGTCAGCCGTGCTTCAAAGCGCTTCTGTGTTGGTTTCGCCGGTACGGATGCGCACGGCCTGTTCGATAGAGTAGACGAAGATCTTGCCGTCACCGATCTGCCCGGTCTTTGCCGCAGACGCGATCGCCTCGACGGCCTTGTCGACGACGTCGGATGGAACTGCGATCTCGATCTTCAGCTTGGGAAGGAAGCTCACCGCATATTCCGTGCCGCGATAAATCTCGGTATGCCCCTTCTGGCGTCCGTAACCCTTTACCTCGGTCACGGTCAGGCCCTGGATGCCGACGCCGGTGAGCGCTTCGCGCACTTCATCCAGCTTGAACGGCTTGATAATGGCCATCACAATTTTCATCTGGTTTCCCATCCTTTGTTTTGTCCTCGGCACGGAGCCGACTCTCCTGCCGCTGGCAGATCAGTAACAGCGACTGAGGACATACATTCAAAGGGCGTGCCAGTTTTGAGTGTGTATCTAACGTATTGAAATATAAAACTTATATGAAAGGCGTCTGAAAAAGGGGCATTTGTCGCCAAAATTTGCGTCTATTAAATGTGCGATTTTCAGAAAAAGCACATTATTTAATCATTTGCCCTTTTGCGGATCAAACCCTCCTGCGCCACTGACGCGACCAGTTCACCCTGTCTGGTGAAAATATTGCCACGGGTCAAACCGCGCGCGCCTGATGCGCTGGGGCTATCCTGTGTGTAGAGCAGCCAGTCGTCCAGCCGGCATGGGCGGTGGAACCACATGGCGTGATCAAGGCTCGCCACCTGAATGGAGGGATCGAAGATCGTCGTTCCATGAGCATAGAGCGAGGTGTCGAGCAGGGTCATATCTGAGAGATAAGCGAGAATGGCCGATTGCAGGCGCGGATCATCCGGCACGTCGCCGACGGCGCGGACCCAGATATCCTGCTGCGGTTCCAGCTTTTCTTTCGAGATATAGTGGGTCAGCGAAGCAGGCCTTATCTCGATTGGGCGCTTGTTGCTCCAGTATTTGCGAATTGAAGCGGGCGCCTTGGCGAGGAAGGCCGCCTGCATCTGCTCTTCGCTCATCAGCTTTTCGGGCTGCGTCACATCCGGCATCTTGATCTGATGGTCGAAACCATCCTCAAAAATCTGAAACGAAGCCGACATGGAAAAAATCGCTTTGCCATGCTGAATGGCGACGACACGGCGGGTGCAGAAACTCGCGCCGTCACGAATGCGTTCTACCTGGTATACGATGGGCACCAGCGGATCGCCCGGGCGCATGAAATAGGCATGCAGCGAGTGCACGAAACGGTCGTCATCCACGGTCCTTTGGGCGGCAATCAGGGCCTGCGCGATGACCTGACCGCCAAAAACCCGCTGCCAGCCGATTTGCGGGCTTTCGCCCCGGAACAGGTTCTCCTCCAGCTTCTCGAGATCGAGCGTGGCGATGAGATTGGCCATCGGGTCTGACGTTTGCGAGGGATGCGACATTTTTTCGGCCTGCTCCGGCTGTAGGAAGACGTCACATGGTCTATAGTGCGCCGATGATGCGTGCACAAGATTTGAGGAGAAGCGTGATGCTGGACGTAGTGGTGGCAGGCGGCGGATATGTCGGTCTTTCCGTTGCTGTTGCAATCAAGCAGGCGGCCCGGCATCTGAATGTGCAGGTGGTCGAGGCCGCTCCCGAGGATGTCTGGGTAAAGGATGTGCGTGCGTCTGCCATCATCGCCGCGGCCACCCGGATGCTCGATGTTTTCGGCATATGGACCGAGATCGAGCCGGAAGCCCAGCCGATCCACAAGATGATCGTCACCGATTCGAAGACCGCCGATCCGGTGCGTCCCGTGTTCCTGACGTTCGACGGTGCCGTAGAGGAGGGCAGGCCGTTTGCCCATATGGTTCCGAATGTCGCTCTGGTGGGTGCGTTGCGGGGCCTGTGCGAACGCCTTGGCATAGAAATCCGCCACGGTCTCAGTGTTTCCGATTTCGCCGCGGGGCCGCAATCGACGGCCATCAGCCTTTCCGACGGGTCGACGCTCGAATCGCGATTGCTGATTGCCTGTGACGGGGTTCGCTCGGCACTCAGGGACATGGCTGGTATCAAGACCGTGCACTGGGCTTATGATCAGTCCGGTATCGTGACGACCGTTGAACATGAGCGACCGCATGAGGGCTGCGCCGAGGAGCATTTCCTGCCATCGGGCCCCTTCGCCATCCTGCCCTTGAAAGGAAACCGGTCTTCGCTCGTCTGGACCGAACGCACGGCCGATGCCGACAGGCTGGTGGCCTCCGACGATCTGGTGTTTGAAGAAGAGCTGGAGCGCCGGTTCGGTCACAAGCTTGGTCCTCTGCGTCCCGTCGGTCCCCGCCGCGCCTTCCCGTTGGGTCTGACGCTGGCGCGCTCCTTCGTCGCGCCACGGTTTGCGCTTGCGGGTGACGCGGCGCATGGCATTCACCCGATTTCCGGGCAGGGCCTCAATCTTGGCTTCAAGGATGTGGCGGCGCTCGCGGAAACGGTCGTCGAGGCAGACCGTCTGGGCCTCGATATTGGCTCTCTCAATGTTCTGGAGCGTTACCAGTCCTGGCGGCGTTTCGATACATTGCGGATGGGCGTGACGACCGATGTGCTGAACCGGCTTTTTTCCAATGATATTGGTCCTATCCGCGTCATGCGTGATTTCGGTCTCGGCGTCGTGGATCGTTTGCCGGGTCTGAAATCCTATTTCATCGGTCAGGCCGCCGGCACGACGGATGCGAATGCCCCGCGTCTGCTTGCCGGCGAGGCGCTTTGATCCGGCCCTTCGCATATGCTTCGGATCGGCTTTTCCGGGATTGTCGCTTGACAGCCTATCCCGGTATTTTCTGGCCCGACGCCCTGCCGTAAAGATGAATCCGGGCAAGGACTTATCCGGATTCATAATCTGGTATGGGCCGCGCGCTCGCCAACCAGATATTGCGGAGAACAAAAGCTGAATCTTGCGGAGTCAGCGATTCGTATTCGATTCGTTCGCAGACTGTTCCGCAGCCGAATCGATTCCATTTTCGCCGGATTCTTTTTGTTTCTTCAACCTGCTGAATCTGCACGGAAAATTCCGTCGATCGGTCGCCTTGCGCCACTTTGCGGGCAAGGCCTATTGCCTTTGTCAGCGGGCGTTGCCATGTGTGGTGCGTGCGGCCAGCATCAGCAATGGTGAGCGGCACGGCAAGCAGTTGAAGTCGATTCGCGGATAGTACGTTGAATTTTCGCCCCATGATCCTGAGCGGCCGCGGTGTCACGGCCGTTCTCGGCCCCACCAATACCGGCAAGACCCACTACGCGATCGAGCGGATGGTCGCGCATGGCAGCGGTGTCATCGGCCTGCCGCTGCGTCTTCTGGCGCGGGAGGTCTATACCCGCCTCGTTGAAAAGGTGGGTGCGCCGAATGTGGCGCTGATTACCGGCGAAGAAAAGATTTCACCTCCCAAAGCCAAATATTCCGTCTGCACGGTTGAAGCCATGCCGCGCGAGACGACGGCCGCCTTCGTCGCGATCGACGAGGTGCAGCTGGCGGGCGATCTTGAGCGCGGGCATATCTTCACCGACCGGGTGCTGCATCTGCGCGGGCGGGAGGAAACGCTGCTGCTCGGCGCGGGCACGATGCGCCCTATCCTCGAAAAGCTGCTGCCCGGAATTACCGTGGTGGAACGTCCGCGCCTGTCGCAGCTTTTCTACGCGGGTCAGAAGAAGATAACACGCTTGCCACAGCGCACGGCGATCGTCGCTTTTTCCGCCGATGAGGTCTATGCCATTGCCGAACTGGTGCGCCGCCAGCGCGGTGGTGCTGCCGTGGTGCTGGGTGCGCTTTCGCCACGCACGCGCAATGCGCAGGTGGGTCTCTACCAGTCCGGTGATGTCGAATATCTTGTCGCGACGGACGCCATCGGCATGGGTCTCAACCTCGATGTCGATCATGTCGCCTTCGCGCAGGATCGCAAATTCGACGGTTATCAGTTCCGCAATCTCAATCCGGGCGAGATCGGCCAAATTGCCGGCCGCGCCGGCCGCCATCTTCGCGATGGCACATTCGGCGTGACAGGGCGTGTCGATCCGTTCGATGACGAACTGGTGGAGCGGATCGAAACCCATCAGTTCGACGCGGTGAAGGTGCTGCAGTGGCGGACGAAAAATTTTGATTTTTCCTCAATCGCCAATCTTCGCCTGAGCCTTGATGCCGCGCCGGCGATCCAGGGACTTTCGCGCGCCCTGCCGGCAATCGACCAGCAGGCGCTGGAATATCTGTCGCGTTATCCCGAGATCATCGATGTGACGACCACCGATTCGCGGGTGGAAAAACTCTGGGAAGCCTGCGCGCTGCCCGACTATCGCCGCATCGCTCCCGCACAGCATGCCGACCTGATCTCCACGCTCTATTTCGACCTCGTCAAACGCGGGGCGGTGAACGAGGATTTCATGGCCGAGCAGGTGCGTCGCGCCGACCGGACGGATGGAGAAATCGATACCTTGTCTGCGAGGATTGCGCAGATCAGAACATGGACTTATGTATCGAACCGCCCAGGATGGCTTGCCGATCCGACACACTGGCAAGAAAAGACTCGGGAAATCGAGGATCGATTGTCCGATGCGCTACATGAAAGGTTGACGAAACGCTTTGTTGATCGCAGGACATCTGTGCTCATGAGGCGCCTGAGAGAGAATGCGATGCTTGAAGCTGAAATCAGTGTAAATGGTGATGTCTTTGTAGAAGGACATCACGTCGGCCAGTTGGCCGGGTTCCGGTTCACGCCGGTGCCGGGAATGGAAGGGCCGGATCAGAAGGCCGTGCAGGCTGCGGCGCAGAAGGCGCTCGCGCTCGAATACGAGGCGCGTGCCGCGCGTCTGCACGCCAGTGGAAACGGCGATCTCGCTTTGAGCTCCGATGGTCTGGTTCGCTGGTTGGGCGAGCCGGTAGCCCGCCTTTCGGCCGGCGACAACATCATGAAGCCGCGGGTGATCCTGCTTGCCGACGAGCAGTTGAGCGGCAATGCCCGTGATCACGCGCTGGCGCGCGTCGAGCGTTTCGTCAATCATCAGATTGCGACCGTGCTGAAGCCGCTGGACGATATTTCCCGCGCCGAAGACCTTCAGGGTCTGGCGAAGGGCCTGGCGTTCCAGCTGGTCGAAAATCTTGGCGTGCTGTTCCGCCGCGACGTTGCCGAAGACGTGAAGTCGCTGGATCAGGACGCGCGCGCCTCCATGCGCCGTTACGGCGTGCGTTTCGGCGCCTACCATGTTTTCCTGCCCGCGCTTCTCAAGCCCGCTCCGGCGGAGCTTGTCACGCTGCTCTGGGCTTTGAAGAATGATGGCCTCGGCAAGCCGGGTTACGGAGATCTCATTCCGGTGCTTGCCGCCGGCCGCACCTCGGTCGTCACCGATGCCAGCTTCGAGCGCATGTTCTATAAGCTCGCCGGTTTCCGTTTCCTCGGAAAGCGCGCCGTGCGTATCGACATTCTCGAGCGCCTGGCCGATCTCATCCGCCCGTTGTTGCAGTGGAAGCCCGGCCAGCAGCCGCGTCCGGAAGGCGCCTATGACGGTCGCCGTTTCACGACAACGACGGCCATGCTTTCCATCCTCGGCGCAACGCTCGACGACATGGAAGAAATTCTGAAGGGCCTTGGTTACCGCGCCGATCAGGTGACGGCGGAAGAGGCGCAGGCCTTCCTCGCCAGCCACGCCGGTGCCTCTGCCCCGGTTGCCGCAGAAGCGGCTGCTACTGAAGAGGAAAGCGTCGAGACCGAGGAGCACGAGCCGGCTTCCGAAGAACAGGTGTCCGAAACGGCGGCTGTTGCGGAAGGCGAAGCTGCCGAGGCGCCGGTTGCGGAAGCTGCCAGCGAAGAGGCTGCCACAGCCGAGGCCGCGCCGGAAAACGCCGAAGCCGCCGAGCCCAAGCCCGTCCTTCTGTGGCGTCCGGGTGGTCGCAACGAAAATCAGCGTGGCGAAAACCGTCGTCCCGGCAATCGCGGTCAAGGCCGTGGTGAGGGAGCCCGCGAACAGGGTGAGCGTCGCGGTGAAGGCCGTCCCGGCAATCGTGACGGTGGAAACCGAGAAGCTGCCAATCGCAGTGGCGACGGCGAGCGCAAGCGTGATGGCGGACGTCCCGACCGTGGCAACAACCGCAACAATGATCGTCATGATCGCGGGGAGCGCAAGGATCGGCCGGAACGCAATGACCGTGGCGGAAAGCCGCAGGGTCAGCAGCGTTTCGAAGCCAAGCCGCCGCGCAAGGAGAAGCCGCTCGATCCGGATTCACCTTTCGCAAAGCTCGCTGCTCTCAAGGAGCAGCTGAAGAAGTAAGCCTATGGGAAGCAGCGAACAGCCACTGGAAAGCACGCGACAGCGTCTGGACAAGTGGCTGTTCTTTGCCCGTATGGCCAAGTCCCGTTCGCTGGCTCAGGGCTACATTCAGTCGGGCCACGTCAAGGTCAATGGGGTTACCATCCGCCAGCCCAGCCATGCGGTGAAGGCGGGTGACAAGCTCGATATCGGTTTTGAGCGCATGGACAAGGTGCTCGTCGTCAAGTCCGGCGGAACACGGCGTGGGCCCTATGAGGAAGCCAGACTTCTCTATGACGACCAAACACCGCCACGGGAACCTTCAGACAGGCTGACGCCTCTCGAGCAGGCGTTGCGCCAGCCAGGCAGCGGGCGTCCCACCAAAAAGGAGCGCAGGGCGCTCGACAGGTTTCTGTCTGACAGTGACGGAAGCAAAGATTAGAATAAACCTCCAAGTCACACCCGTTTTTCAGAATTGTTTATCCTTGCTATCTGTAGTCAAAGGCATTACGTCACTTGCGAAATTGCCCTGTCTGAATTCCGGGCGACGGCTTGTGTTCCGAAGCCCAAAGACCCGGCCTGCATATTCTGGAGTTCATCATGACATATGTCGTGACCGACAATTGCATCCGCTGCAAATATACCGATTGCGTTGAGGTCTGCCCCGTCGACTGCTTTTACGAGGGTGAAAATTTCCTCGCGATCAATCCCGATGAATGCATCGATTGTGGTGTGTGCGAACCGGAATGTCCCGCCGAGGCTATCAAGCCCGATACGGAGCCGGGTCTCGACAAGTGGCTGACGCTCAATGCCGAATATGCGGCAATCTGGCCGAACATCACAATCAAGCGGGATCCGATGCCGGAAGCCAAGGAAATGGACGGCGTTGAAGGCAAGCTGGAGCTTTATTTCTCTGCTGAGCCCGGCAAGGGCGACTGAACTCAGATTTACGAAGATCCTGTACAAATATTTGAAAAGCCCTCGTTGCACCCAGCACGAGGGCTTTTTGTTTATCCGCCGCGGCCGGACTGCAGCGTGGTGGAGAGCAATGTCAGAAGGGCCACGCTTTCCTCCAGGCTTTGCCGCTGACGGCTTTGCAGGATGGCTGCCTGCAAACGGTTCATCTCGCGGGCGATCGCCGCTGGCTGCCATGTTCGCAGCGCTCTTTCGATGATGGGTTTTCTGCGGAAGTGGATGTGGCGTCCAAGCGTCTGCATGACCTGACCGGCCTGCAGTTTTTTCTCATCCATTTCGGCCCGCATCTGGTCAAGCAGCTGGAATTGCTTGAGGCATCCCTGGAGCACAAGGAAGATTGGCGTTTTCGAAGAAACGATCTTCTGGGTCGCGTGGAAAAAGGCGTTTCTGTCGCCTTTCAGGATGGCGTCGACAGCATCGTCAGCGGAAACCGTGCTGGCATCGCCGATAATGGAGAGAACGTCGTCTTCTTCGATCACGTCTGCGCCACGGCAATAGAGCGCGAGCTTACGGATTTCGTTGCGCGAAGCGATACGGTCGCCGCCGAGCGATTCTATCAGTCTCTGCCGGGCAGCAGGCGCGATGCGCAGATTGTCTGCGGATAGTTCCTGATCGATCAGCGCATTCAGCGAGCGGGCATCGTCGGCATAACAGGGGATCGCGGCGATGGAGCGTGCCGGCTCCGCGATCTTGCGCAGTCCGGTACCTTTTTTGACATCGCCCGCTTCGATGATCAGGAAACTCGCTTCCGGCGGCGTTTCCGCCAGAATCTGGAGGGCGTCCACCAGCGCCTTTTCGGCCGAGGCGCCCTTGATCCAGACAAGTTTTTCACCACCGAAAAGACCGATGGCGTTTACTTCATCGAGCAGGCGGCCAGGGTCGCCCTGCAGATCGGATGCGGTCAGCTTCAGCGATGCGAAAGCGTCGTCGGGATCGATACCGGTCTTTTTGGCGATAAGGGTCGCCCGTTCCGATACGAGACCGCGATCCGGGCCGTAGAGTACGAAAACGCGAAAGCGCTCCGCCGGATTTTCGGCGAAGCGCTCGAATTCATGGGACTTTATCTCCGTCACGGCCGCCGCTCTCAGCGGCCGAGTGTGGCGGCGATATCGGTGCGGATGATTTCAGCCAGTTCCCGGGCGGCACGGTTCTCGGCGTCGCGAGTTGCACGGATCTTGGCGAATTCCTGCTGCGGCAGGTCCACCTGCGCCGTCACGCTGCGGCGTGCGGAGCGCAGGATCTGACCGTCGGAAATGCGCGTCAGCACATATTGACCGCTCATCACGACACGGCCGGGATAGGGGCCATCGTAATTGTTGTTCGCGCGGGTCGTCAGGTCGTAATTCTGCACTTCCGTTGACGTGGCGCTCGAGCTTACAAAAACTTTGACGTTATATTGCGCCGTGGCTGGTTGGCCCGCGCCGCCGGCCATCAGAAAGATCAGCTGATTGCGGACTTCCTGCCCGACCCTGCCACCGGTCTCGGAGACGCTGACGGCCGCCAGCCTCTCCTTGGTTCCGGAGGCCTCGCCATAAAGCGGGCGCACCTGGCAGCCTGCCAGAAGACCAGCCATCGTCACGACGGAAATCGCTGCCGCGGCGCGGCTCCATCTTGAAAAAACGTCAGACAACAATGTTCACAATCCTCTGCGGAACCACGATGACTTTTTTGGGCTCGCCACCGGCAAGAATGGATTTGACGGCGTCCAGCGCAAGGGCGGCCGTTCGGACCGCATCTTGATCCGCATCGCGCGCGATTGTCAATTCGCCACGCTTCTTGCCATTGACCTGCACGGGCATGACCACGTCGTTTTCCTCCACCAGCGAAGCGACGAAGCTTGGCCACGGCGTCTGGGCCACGAGGCCGGTATTACCCAGCGCCGACCAGCATTCTTCCGCCAGATGCGGCGTCATCGGGGCGATGATGCGGATGAGGATTTCGACGGCGTCGCGCGCTGCTGCCTTGACGTCGTCAGACTTACCGCCGGAAGCGACATCGGCGAGCGGACCGGCCAGCGCATTGACCAGTTCGTAGATGCGGGCGATGGCCTTGTTGAAGGCGAGCTTGTCCAGATCTTCCTGGACAGCCTTCAGTGTCTTGTGGGCCGCCTTGGAGGCCGCCAGCCCTTCGCCTTCGGTTGCCGGCTTCGGCTTCACGCCCTTCAGCTGTTCGGCTGCTTCGCCGATGATGCGCCAGACGCGCTGGACGAATCGGTTTGCACCTTCCACGCCGGCTTCAGACCAGATGACGTCGCGATCAGGTGGCGAATCCGAGAGAACGAAGAAGCGCGCGGTATCCGCCCCGTAGGATGCGATGATATCGTCAGGGTCGACCACGTTCTTCTTCGACTTCGACATCTTCTCGATGGAGCCGATCTTCACTTCTTCGCCGGAAGAAAGCAGGAAGGCGCGGCGCGCGCCGTCGTTTTCCTCGATCCTCAGTTCGGCAGGCGGCACCCATTCACGCGTTGTGCCTTCACCGCGGCTGTAGGTCTCGTGGACCACCATGCCCTGGGTGAACAGGCCCTTGAAGGGTTCCTTGACGTCCACATGGCCTGTTTCGCGCATCGCACGGGTGAAGAAGCGCGAATAGAGCAGGTGCAGGATGGCATGCTCGATGCCGCCGATATATTGATCCACCGGTAGCCAGTGATTGGCGACCTTCGGGTCGGTCGGTGCGTCTTCCCACGGCGCGGTGAAGCGCGTGTAATACCAGCTGGAATCGACGAATGTATCCATCGTATCCGTTTCGCGGCGTGCGTCATGGCCGCATTGCGGGCAGGAGACATGGCGCCATGTGGGGTGCCGGTCCAACGGGTTGCCGGGCACATCGAAAGTCACGTCGTCGGGCAGCTTGACCGGCAGGTCCTTTTTCGGAACCGGCACCACACCGCAGACTTCGCAATGGATGACCGGGATCGGGCAGCCCCAGTAACGCTGGCGGGAAATGCCCCAGTCGCGCAGGCGGAAATTGACCTTGCGCTCGGCCTGCGGCGTATTGCCCAGCGTCTGCGCGGAAAGCTTCTGCACGACGGCCTCGAAGGCGTCTGCCGTATTCATGCCGTTCAGGAAGCCGGAATTGATCATCACGCCGTCATCGGTGAAGGCGGTGTCGCCGATGGCGAAGTTCGCGGCATCGGGACCTTCGGGGGCAACGACGGCCACGACCGGCAGATCGTATTTGCGGGCGAAATCCAGATCGCGCTGGTCACCTGACGGGCAGCCGAAAATCGCGCCCGTGCCATAATCCATCAACACGAAATTGGCAACATAGACCGGCAATTCCCAGCTGGGGTCCAGCGGATGCACAACCTTGACGCCGGTGTCGATACCCTTCTTTTCAGCGGTTTCCAGCGCGGCCAAAGAGGTGCCGTGGCGGCGGCATTCGTCGCAGAACTCGGCGATATCAGGGTTGTTCGCGGACAGTTCCCTGGCCAGCGGGTGGTCGGCGGCGATCGCCAGGAAGGAAGCGCCGAACAGCGTGTCCGGGCGCGTCGTATAGACGGTGATATCGGAGAAACCTTCCGGCGCCGTTTCAGCGACGGTCTGCCAGCGCAGCGACAGGCCTTCGGAGCGGCCGATCCAGTTCTTCTGCATCAGGCGCACTTTTTCAGGCCATTGGTCCAGCGTGTCCAGCTCGTCCAGCAGGTCCTGGCTGAAATCGGTGATGCGGAAGAACCATTGCGTCAGTTCGCGCTGCTCGACCAGCGCGCCGGAGCGCCAGCCGCGGCCGTCGATAACCTGCTCATTGGCCAGAACGGTATGGTCGACCGGGTCCCAGTTGACCTTGGACTGCTTGCGGTAAACCAGCCCCTTTTCCATGAAGTCGACGAACAGAGCCTGCTGGCGGTGGTAATATTCCACGTCGCAGGTCGCGAACTCACGGGTCCAGTCCAGCGACAGGCCCATGGATTTCAGCTGGCCGCGCATGGTGGCGATGTTCTGGTAGGTCCAGTCCTTCGGGTGAACCTTGTTCTGCATGGCCGCGTTTTCCGCAGGCATGCCGAAGGCGTCCCAGCCCATCGGATGCAGGACGTTGAAGCCGCGCGCACGCTTGTAGCGGGCGACGACGTCGCCCATGGCGTAGTTGCGGACATGGCCCATATGGATGCGTCCCGACGGATAGGGAAACATCTCTAGAACGTAATACTTCTCACGCGGATCGCTGTTGTCGGTGACGAAAACCTTGTCTTCGTTCCATTTCTGCTGCCAGCGCGGCTCGGCGTCGCGAGGATTGTAACGTTCGATGGCCATTGTTTAGAATTCCGGGTATCGAGGGGAAAAATTTGCGCTGACCTTCACCATGAAACGACCGGGGCGTCAAGTTTGGCGGGGCATTCGGGCGTTCAATCTTGGCCAGCGCGCCTCAAATGGTGCTAAACCCGCTTGGCATCAAGGCAATCGGCGTCTAGTTAGCGTTGCGAATGGTTCAAATGAAGGTCTTGTGATGGAAATCGAAGCACGTCTTGAGGATGTCAGGCAGCGCATTGGTGATGTCGCGGAAAAATCCGGCCGCAAGCCTGCGGATGTTGCCCTTGTCGCGGTCTCGAAGACCTTCGATGCGGAGGCGATCCAGCCGGTCATCGATGCCGGCCAGCGCGTATTCGGCGAGAACCGCGTGCAGGAAGCGCAGGGCAAGTGGCCGAAACTCAAAGAGAAGACTGACGGCATAGAGTTGCGTCTGATCGGCCCGTTGCAATCCAACAAGGCGGCGGATGCCGTGGCGCTGTTTGATGTCGTCGAGAGCGTCGACCGCGAAAAGATCGCCCGCGCGCTTGCCGAGGAATGCGCCAAACAGGGCCGCGGCCTTCGGTTTTATGTTCAGGTCAATACCGGGCTTGAGCCGCAAAAGGCGGGCATCGATCCGCGTGAGACAGTTGCTTTCGTGGCCTTTTGCCGGGATGAGCTGAAATTGCAGGTCGAGGGATTGATGTGCATTCCGCCGGCCGATGAAAATCCCGGCCCGCATTTTGCGCTGCTGGCGAAGCTTGCCAGGGAGTGCGGCCTTGAGAAGCTTTCCATGGGCATGTCCGGGGATTTCGAAACGGCCGTCGAATTCGGCGCGACCAGTGTGCGTGTGGGGTCGGCCATCTTCGGTACGCGATAAGGCCATAAACAAAAAACCCGGCGCTGAGGCCGGGTTTCAAGCATTCGAAAACGACGATCAGTACTGATCGTCCTCGTCTTCGTCCTTCTGCGTGGATTTCAGCGAGGAGAGCTTCTTGAAGACCGCATCGGCGTCGATCTGCTCGTCTTCTTCGCGCTGGAAGTTGTAATCCAGACCTTCCGTCACGGTTGCCGGCTGCAGCGTGTTGTCCAGCTCTTCGGCTGTCGGCAGCGGGCGGCCGCGCGAGGCGCGTTCGACTTCAAGGTCGAGATCGATCTGGCTGCAGAGGCCGAGCGTTACCGGGTCCATCGGCGTCAGGTTGGCCGAGTTCCAGTGGGTGCGGTCGCGAATCTGCTCAATCGTCGATTTCGTGGTGCCGACGAGACGCGAAATCTGCGCATCCTTCAGCTCCGGATGGTTGCGAACGAGCCAGAGAATGGCGTTCGGACGGTCCTGACGCTTGGAAACCGGCGTGTAGCGCGGGCCGCGACGCTTGGATTCCGGCACGCGGACCTTCGGCTCGGAAAGCTTCAGCTTATGGTTCGGATTGGCTTCGGCGCGGGCGATTTCGTCGCGGGAAAGCTGTCCGGTTGCGATCGGATCGAGGCCCTTGATGCCCTGCGCGGCTTCACCGTCGGCAATTGCCTTGACTTCAAGCGGATGCAGTTTGCAGAACGTGGCGATCTGATCGAACGACAGCGCGGTGTTGTCAACCAGCCATACAGCCGTAGCTTTTGGCATGAGCAATTGTTGAGCCATAGATACAGTCCTTCTGTCCGTCCGCGCCGGTGTCGCGGGCGTGGTATCAACCACTGATTTCCGGGATATTGGCGCTCTATAACCGGATTGCATCATAATTGCAATTCTTTGCGAAACAAATGACCTTTGTCTAATTGCCGTGTGCATTTGAACTGCTATGAATTCAACACATGCCTGAGGTGGGAGTCTCGGGCCACGTCAGAAGCCATATCGGTTCCAGGAGGAGTTCATGTCTGCCAAAATCTACCCGGTTCTCAAATCGGCGAAGGCCCGCACGCTCATCGACAATGAGCGTTACCAGAAATGGTATCAGGAGAGCGTCGAGGATCCGGAAAAGTTCTGGGACAAGCACGGCCGCCGGATCGACTGGTTCAAGCCCTATACCAAGGTCAAGAACACATCCTTCAAGGGCAGGGTGCCGATCAAGTGGTTCGAGGATGGCCTCACCAACGTCTCCTATAACTGTATCGACCGTCACCTGAAGACGCATGGCGAGCGCACGGCGATCATATGGGAAGGCGACAATCCCTATATCGACAAGAAGATCACCTATAACCAGCTCTATGATTACGTCTGCCGTCTGGCGAATGTCCTGAAGAAGCATGGCGTCAAGAAGGGCGACCGCGTCACCATCTATATGCCGATGATACCCGAAGCGGCCTATGCGATGCTCGCCTGCGCTCGCATCGGGGCGATCCATTCGGTCGTGTTCGGCGGCTTCT
This sequence comes from Agrobacterium sp. M50-1, assembly GCF_049843495.1. Lineage (NCBI taxonomy): Bacteria > Pseudomonadati > Pseudomonadota > Alphaproteobacteria > Hyphomicrobiales > Rhizobiaceae > Agrobacterium > Agrobacterium sp. M50-1. The sequence continues at coordinate 154,469 of NZ_JBBHZH010000006.1, forward strand.
CGCCGGAAGCGCTGGCCGGCCGCATCGTCGATTGCCAGTCGACCTTCGTCATCACCTGCGATGAAGGCGTGCGCGGCGGCAAGCCGATCCCGCTCAAGGAAAACACCGACAAGGCGATCGATATTGCCGCCAAGCAATATGTCATCGTCAACAAGGTTCTGGTGGTGCGTCGCACCGGCGGCAAGACCGGCTGGGCCCCCGGCCGCGACATCTGGTACCATCAGGAAATCGCCACCGTGAAACCGGATTGCCCGCCCGTGAAGATGCGCGCGGAAGATCCGCTGTTCATCCTTTATACGTCGGGCTCCACCGGCAAGCCGAAGGGCGTGCTGCACACCACGGGTGGTTACCTCGTCTATACGTCGATGACGCATGAATATGTGTTCGATTACAAGGATGGTGAGGTTTATTGGTGTACCGCCGATGTCGGCTGGGTCACCGGCCATTCCTACATCGTCTATGGGCCGCTTGCGAACTGCGCGACGACGCTGATGTTCGAGGGCGTGCCCAACTTCCCGGATCAGGGTCGCTTCTGGGAAGTCATCGACAAGCACAAGGTCAATATCTTCTACACCGCACCGACGGCGCTCCGATCGCTGATGGGGGCGGGTGACCAGTTCGTTCAGCGCTCGTCGCGCTCCAGCATCCGTCTACTCGGCACGGTGGGTGAGCCGATCAACCCGGAAGCATGGGAGTGGTATTACCATGTGGTCGGCGAAGACAAGAGCCCGATCGTCGACACCTGGTGGCAGACGGAGACCGGCGGCATTTTGATCTCGCCGCTGCCCGGTGCGACCGATCTGAAACCCGGCTCGGCGACGAGGCCGTTCTTCGGCGTGCAGCCACAGCTTGTCGATGCCGAAGGCAATGTGCTGGAAGGACCCGCTGACGGTAATCTCTGCATCATCGACAGCTGGCCGGGCCAGTCGCGCTCCGTCTACGGCGATCATCAGCGCTTCATCGATACGTATTTCTCGACCTACAAGGGCAAATACTTCACCGGTGACGGCTGCCGTCGTGATGAGGACGGTTATTACTGGATCACCGGCCGCGTCGATGACGTGCTGAACGTTTCCGGCCACCGTCTTGGCACGGCCGAAGTGGAATCGGCGCTGGTGTCGCATCACCAGGTTTCGGAAGCGGCCGTGGTCGGTTATCCGCATCCCATCAAGGGACAGGGCATTTATTGTTATGTCACGTTGATGGCGGGGCAGAATGGCGATTATGCGCTGCGCGAGGAGCTGGTAAAACACGTGCGCAACGAGATCGGACCGGTTGCGACACCCGACAAGATCCAGTTCGCGCCGGGCTTGCCCAAGACCCGCTCCGGCAAGATCATGCGTCGTATCCTGCGCAAGATCGCCGAGGACGATTTTGGTGCGCTGGGGGATACATCGACGCTCGCCGATCCGGCGGTGGTCGAAGACCTCATCGCCAACCGACAGAACCGCACGGCGTGATCTTTTGAAAAGGCTGCTTCGGCAGCCTTTTTTCTGTCGGCCATTTTCACAAACAAAAACACCCGGAGGCGGAACCTCCGGGTGTTTTCAATTTTATGCAGACAGGATTATTGGCCGCGGATCTTCTTCAGGTCCGCCAGAACGGCGTCGACTACATCAGCGCCGATTTCAGCCTTGTGCTTTTCGTACACGACCATCGACTTTTCGCGAATACGGGTCTGCTCTTCCGGAGACAGCGTGTTCACTTCGAGACCGGCAGCCTTGATCTTTTCCAGCGACTTCTGGTTCAGTTCGCGGATAACCTTACGCTCTTCGTCGCGGCCGACGACTGCGCATTCACGCAGGGCCGTCTGTTCTTCGGGCGTGTAGCTGTCGAAGATCGGCTTGGAGAAGAGGAAGAGGAACGGCGTGTAGGCGTGGTTCGTCTCGGTGATGTACTTCTGCACCTCGTAGAACTTGGAGGTGTCGATCGTCACATAGGGATTTTCCTGCGCGTCGATCGCGTTGGTTTCAAGCGCCGAGAAGACTTCGCCGAAAGCCATCGGCGTCGCATTGGCGCCGAGGTTCTGGAAGGTGTCGAGGAATATGTTGTTCTGCATCACGCGAACCTTGAGGCCGGAGAAGTCTTCCCACTTCTTGACGGCATGCTTGGAGTTCGAGAGGTTGCGGAAACCGTTTTCCCAGTAAGCAAGGTTTACGAGGCCCTGCTCTTCCAGCTTCTTGTTCATCATGTCGCCGAAGGCGCCGTCCATAACGGCATCGGCTTCCTTGTCATTGGCGAACAGGAACGGCAGGTCGAAAACACCAAGCGACGGGATGAGGCCGACGAGGGGCGAAGAGGACGTCACGACGGCTTCCTGAACGCCGGAACGCAGGGCCTGCGTCGCCTGAAGGTCACCGCCGAGAGCGCCGCCCCAGAATGCCGTCAGCTTCAGCTTGCCGCCCGACTTGTCGTCGAGGCAGGCCTGCATGGCCTTGATGCCGTTGCCGACCGGGTGGTCCTGGTTGATGCCGTTCGAAACGCGGATGTTGCGGCTGTTGAATTCGGCCATTGCCGGCGCTGCGGCGCCAACGGCGAAAGCGATGGCGGTGGTGGTCAGAAGAAGCTTTCTCATAATATCCTCCCTTGGATTGTGTTCGAGAAACAGGTTGTGGATTAACGGAGATATTGCAGCGGTACGAGGACGATGTCCGGGAAAATCACGAGCAGCGCCAGGACGATGGTTTCGGCAACGAGGAACGGCCAGACGCCGACCGTAACCTTTCCGAGCGGGATGCGGCCGACGCCGCTGACAACGTTCAGAACGACGCCAACCGGAGGGGTAATCAGGCCGATGGCGTTGTTGATGATGAAGAGGACACCGAAATAGACCGGGTCGATGCCCGCCTGCTTGACGATTGGCATCAGAACAGGCGTCAGGATCAGGATGGTCGGCGTCAGGTCGAGTGCGGTGCCGACGATGAAAACCAGCACCATCATGGCGGCCATCAGCAGCATCGGGCGATCGATCAGCGGCTCGATATAGCCTGCCACTTCGTTCGGAATATTCGCAGCCGTGATGAGCCATGCGGAGACGAGTGCTGCGCAGACGAGGAACATGATGATCGAGGTGCTCTTGGCGGCACGCAGGAGCACGTGAAACAGGTCCGCCGGCTTCAATTCGCGATAGATCACCATGCCGACAAACAGCGCATAGGCGGCGGCAACGACGGCGGCTTCCGTCGGTGTCATGATGCCGGCCTTGATGCCGCCGAGAATGATGACAGGCATGCCGAGCGCCCAGCCGGCACGAGCAGTCACGAGCAGACGTTCCTTGCCCGAAGTCTTGGGCAGGGGCTTTACGTTGTCCTTACGCACCACGATCAGCCAGGCGATGATGAGCGATGTGCCCATCAGAATACCAGGAACGATGCCGGCGAGGAAAAGCTGGGTGATTGAGACGTTGGCGGCAACACCGAAGACGATGAAGGCCATGGACGGCGGAATGACCGGAGCGATGATGCCGCCTGCGGCGATGAGGCCACCGGAGCGCGGAATGTTGTAACCGGCCTTCGCCATCATGGGGATCAGGATTGCGGCAAGGGCTGCGGTATCGGCTGCGGCCGAGCCGGAGATGCTGGCCATGATGATGGCCGCCACGATTGCCACGATGCCGAGGCCGCCACGGATGTGACCGACGAGCGCGATCGCGAAGTCGATGATGCGGCGGGAAAGACCACCGGAATTCATCAGTTCGCCGGCCAGAATGAAGAAGGGGATGGCAAGCAGCGTGAACGTGTCTGCGCCCGAGATCATGTTCTGGGCGATGATCGCGGTGTTGAACATGCCCATGTACCACATGAGCACGACGCCGCAGAACATCAGCGAGAAAGCGACGGGAACGCCAATAGCCATGGCTCCCAGCAGAGAGCCGACAAAAACGAGAAGTGTCATGGTATCAGCGCTCCGAAAGCTGTTCGATCGTGAGGTTCTCGCCCGCGAACTGGGCGATTTCGTCCTCTGTCACGCGACCGGTCACATAACGGTACAGGCGTTCCAGTGCGATGATGAACATCAGGCCGCCGGTGAACATGCCAATGCCATAGACCCAGATCATCGAAAGCTTGGTGACGGGCGCATGCATGCTGGCATTGATGGCGGACTGCTTCCACGTTCCCCAGAAGAAGATGGCGGAACAGGCCAGAATGATGATGTTCGACGCAATCATGCAGACGATGCGGGCGCGGCGCGACAGGAACATCACGAGCGTTTCGATGCCCATGTGACTATTCTCACGGAAGGTCAACACGGCGCCGATGAAGGTCAGCCACACGAAGAAATAACGCGACAGTTCTTCAGAGATGTTGATGCCGGAATTCATCGTATAACGCATGACGACGTTGACGAAGACCATGATCGACATGCCGGCAAGCAGCAGGACGAGAATGATTTCGAGAATCCGGTAAAAGAGATTGATGGTCTTTTGCATTTTCCCCTCCCGAAGAAATATCTAGAGCAGCCCTCGTTTCGCCAGGTTGCGCATCAGGGCCGCGGTGCCGAATGTCCATTCCGGGCATTCGTCGGTCGTGGCGACCCAGTTGATCAGCTTACCGAGCTTGGGCGTGGAGATTTCGACACGGTCACCCTTGGAATGGGTGAAACCGAGGCCTGGGCCGTGGCGATCCTTCACCGGCGCGAACATCGTTCCGAGGAAAAAGACGGCGCCGTCTGGATATTGATGGTTACGGTTCAAGAGCTGCGAAGCGAGGTTTTCCGGTGTGCGGCTGATTGCTTCCATGGGGCTGACGCCCGTCATGGTGAAGCCGTCTTCGCCTTCGACCAGAAGCGAAATCTGTGACTTCTTCACATCTTCAATGGTGAAGTTGCCGTCGAACAGGCGGATGAAAGGACCGATCGCGCAGGATGCGTTGTTGTCCTTGGCCTTGCTGAGCAGCAGGGCGGAACGGCCTTCGAAATCGCGCAGGTTGACGTCGTTGCCAAGCGTTGCGCCGATGATGCGGCCATCGGAGGTGATGGCGAGCACCACTTCCGGTTCCGGGTTGTTCCACTGCGATTTCGGGTGAACGCCGATCAGGGCGCCGCAGCCTACCGAGGCCATGGCCTGCGCCTTGGAGAAGATCTCCGCATCCGGGCCGATACCCACTTCCAGATATTGTGACCAGAGGCCCATTTCCTGGAGCAGTTTCTTGACTTCGGCGGCTTTTTCCGAGCCGGCCTCAAGTCCCTTGAGATTGTCGCCGAGAACCGGGGCCAGCCGCCCACGAATTTCCTGCGCGCGAAGCGGGTCACCCTTGGCCTGCTCTTCGATCACGCGTTCCAGCATGCTGTCGGCGAAGGTGACGCCTGCGGCCTTGACGGCCTGAATGTCATTGGGGGCAAGAAGTTCGCCGGCGGAACCGTCCAGAAACGCCTCCAGCGCGCCGAGTGCGACGAATGTGCCGGTGTCGGCGAGCCGCTCCACCAGATCCTTCTTTTCCAGAAGTTCGGACATGGTCGGGGAAAGCGAAGTGAGGTCATAAAGCACGCCGCCCTTGAGCAGGACGGGGCAGGGGCCGCCTTCACTTTTCGACCAGACGCGGCCGACGAGCAGCGCGTTTTCGAAATCTTCAGGCAAAATTGCAGTAGCGTCGATAGACCTTGTGCCGGTCATGTAGTCCTCCCCTTCAGCATCCGACAGGCCGCCTCCTGCGGTCTTATTGTCTGGATGTCTGACAACTTAATCCCATTCTTCTTAGTATGACTTTTGCTACGAGTCTAGCGGCCTTGCCGACAAATTTGTCGTCTTTCGCCTCTCAATTCCCGGAAAGCCGTAAACCTGTCCTATAGCTTTGCCGGCGTGCTCTTTCGCTGCTCAGAAGATATCCAGTTCGAGATTGACCCGGCTTGCTGCGCCGATCAGATGCTTGCGCATGGCGTTCTTGGCGGCAGCGGCATCCGCTTTCTCGACCGCCGCATAGATTGCCACATGTTCGGCGATCGTCACCTCGAGAATTTCGCCAAAAACCGCGCGGGAGAATGCTATGTTGATCGCGGAACTGATGCGCTCCGCGATGAAGCCAAGGAACATCAGGAAATATTCGTTCTGCGTCGCTTCCGCCAGAATGCGGTGAAAATCGAGATCCGCCGCAACGCCTTCCGTTGACCAGTCATCGGCGGTTTTCATCTTTTCCAAAGCCGCCGCCAGCCGTGTCAGTTGCTGTGGCCTGCGATGCAGTGCGGCCAGACCCGCCGCCTCTATTTCCAGCGGCATGCGAAGCTGGAAGAGATCGCGGAAATTCTCCGGGTCGTTCAGTCGGGAACGTTCGATGCGGATGGATAGTCTCTGCCGGGGATCGGTGACAAATGCGCCCACGCCCTGCCGGGTTTCGACAAAACCCTCGTTGCGCAATTGCGCGATCGCCTCGCGAATGACCGAGCGGCTAACGCCGAAAGTTTTCGCCAGAACATGTTCCGTCGGCAGCCTGTCGCCCGGGCCGAGCTTCGAATCATTGATTTCGCGCGCAATCTCCGCGGCGATCCGGCCGGGCAGATGGTCGTTGCGATGTATCTGATTGAACTCCAGCGTCATGGTTGCTCCCGTTCCACAGAAACGATTGGTTCTTTTCCCTGCGGCAGGCGACTTCCTCCTTCGCCTTCAGCGGGTTTTTCAAAGGCGGCGTTTTCAGCCGCCTTTGCCGTTCCTCGATTAGCTATCCGGTTGCAGGGTTATCTGGCAACCGGGATTCATCCGCAAATCGGGGTCGAAGGTGTTTTTCAAACCCGTGATCATCCGGCGCTGCACATCGGATAGCCGGCTTTCGAAATCGGAGCGCTTCAGACGGCCGATGCCGTGCTCGGCGCTGATGCTGCCGACGTAGCGGTCGAGCACCTCGTTGACCAGTGTCTTCGACTTGTAGATGAAGGCGTCGCGCTCTTCCGGCGTCGAACCATTGGGCGGCAGGACGTTGAGGTGGACGTTGCCGTCTCCGACATGGCCGTAGGAAACCGCGAGGCACTCCGGCAGTTTTTCCGCCAGTTCCGCCTCGGCTTCAGCCACGAAGGCCGCGAGTTTCGACAGCGGCACGGAAATATCGGTGCGCATATGGCTGCCGCGCAGCGCTTGGCCTTCGTTCATGCCCTCGCGGAAAAGCCACAGCGATTGCGCCTGTGCGCGTGAGGAGGCGATGACGCCGTCCAGCACCAGCCCGTCTTCCATGACGCCTTCGAGGAAACGCCCCATCAGGTCGGCGGTATCCACCAGGCCGGAGCCGGAAATTTCCATCAGCACATAGGCCGGGTAATCGCCGGCGATCGGCATTTTGAGGTCGGGTATCGCCTCGATCGCCAGCGTGAAGGCGACGGGCGGCATGAATTCGAAGGCGGACATCAGGTCACAGCATTCGCGGCGGGCGCGGCGGTAAAGCTTGATGGCATCGTCAAGCGAATTGAGGCCGAGCAGCGCCGTCTCGACATGTTCGGGATTAGGATAAAGCTTGACGGCAACCGCCGTGATGATGCCGAGCGTTCCTTCCGCGCCGATGAAAAGCTGCTTCAGATCAATACCGCGATTATCCTTGCGCAGTGTCGACAGGCCATTCCAGATGGTGCCATCAGGCAGGACCACTTCCAGACCCAGCACCAGTTCGCGGGTCATGCCGTAACGCAGGACATTGATACCGCCGGCATTGGTGGAGACATTGCCGCCGATACGGCAGCTGCCCTGCGCGCCGAGCGACAGCGGGAAGAACATGCCCTTGTCCTGAACCGCATCCTTGAATTCCGACAGAATGCATCCGGCTTCCACGACGGCGGAAAAATCGTCGCTGTCTATGGTGCGAATGGCGGTCATGCGCTCGAGGCTCAGCACAACCTGACGCTTCGGCGCATCGGGAATGCCGCCGAGCACCAGCCCGGTATTGCCGCCCTGAGGAATGATCGAGAGACCGAGCTCGGCGCAGGCGCGAACCGTGTCGGAGACTTCCTTGGTTGACCGGGGGCGGATCACGGCCACGGCTGAACTTGTGACGTCGCCGTGCCAGTCGCGGCAATAGCGCAGCATGTCTTCCTGCGATGTCAGCAGCAGAGCCTCGCCGAGCCTGTTTTTCAACGAGACCCGCAATTCCTCGATATCGTGTTCGCTCACGATCGTCATTCCACCCTCTCCGTCCAATCCGCCCTAAATTTCCGGACAGGGCTCTTTCGCCCTTGCTTTTGCCGGTTTGTGAAAAAATACTATTTTCAACTCGATCATATAAGGTTATCAGACAACCTTACAAGCTAATTTATCGGTCGACTGGCCGATGATGTTTTTTCGGTCTCGGGAGAATGACCGGGACAAAGAGGAGGAAGACATGCATATCGCAATCATCGGCGCCGCAGGTATGGTTGGCCGCAAGCTGACGCAGCGTCTCGTCAAGGACGGGTCGCTCGGCGGCAAGCCGATCGACAAGTTCACGCTTATCGACGTTTTCCAGCCTGAAGCGCCCGCCGGTTTTTCGGGTGTGGTCGATGCTCGCGCGGCGGATCTGTCTGCGCCGGGCGAAGCCGAAAAGCTGGTTGAAGCCCGCCCCGATGTCATCTTCCACCTTGCCGCGATTGTTTCCGGCGAAGCCGAACTCGATTTCGAAAAGGGCTACCGCATCAATCTCGATGGCACGCGTTATCTCTTCGACGCCATCCGCATTGCCAACGGCAAGGATGGTTACAAGCCGCGCGTGGTCTTCACCTCGTCGATCGCCGTCTTCGGTGCGCCGCTTCCCTATCCGATCCCGGATGAATTCCACACCACGCCGCTCACCAGCTACGGTACGCAGAAGGCGATCTGCGAACTGCTGCTTTCCGATTACAGCCGTCGCGGTTTCTTCGACGGTATCGGCATTCGCCTGCCGACCATCTGCATTCGTCCCGGCAAGCCGAACGCAGCTGCCTCCGGCTTCTTCTCCAATATCCTGCGCGAGCCGCTGGTCGGCCAGGAAGCGGTTCTGCCGGTGCCGGAAAGCATTCGCCACTGGCACGCCTCGCCGCGTTCCGCCGTCGGTTTCTTGATCCATGGCGCAACGATCGACGTCGAAAAGGTCGGTCCGCGCCGCAACCTGTCCATGCCCGGCCTCAGCGCCACAGTTGGCGAACAGATCGAAGCTCTGCGCAAGGTCGCAGGCGAAAAGGCTGTCGCCCTCATCCGCCGCGAGCCGAACGAGATGATCATGCGCATGTGCGAGGGCTGGGCTCCCGGTTTCGAGGCCAAGCGCGCTCGGGAGCTGGGCTTCACGGCTGAAAGCTCCTTTGAGGAAATCATTCAGGTTCATATCGAGGATGAGCTGGGAGGTTCACTGAAATGAGTATCAGTGGGGAGGAGAAAAAGCGGTCGGTCGCCTTTATCGGCACAGGCCTGATGGGCGGGCCGATGGCCCGGCGTCTTCTGGGCGCCGGCTTTTCGGTCACGGTCTGGAACCGCAGCGTTGATAAGGCCGAGGCTTTGGTTGCCGATGGTGCCGTTCTCGCGGCATCTCCGGCGGAAGCCGCCAAGGGCGCCGATATCGTCATCACCATGCTGAGCGATGGCAAGGCCGTTGGCGAAGTACTGTTCGAGGCCGGGGTGGCCGAAGCGCTGAAAAAGGGCGCTGTTGTCATCGACAGCAGCTCGATTGCGCCGCCGATCGCGCGCGAGCATTCCTCCCGGCTTGAGGCGCTCGGCATTCATCACGTTGATGCGCCGGTTTCCGGCGGTGTGCCGGGCGCGACGGCCGGTACGCTCGCCATCATGGCCGGCGGGGACGAGGCCCTGATCTCGGGTCTTGCGGATGTCTTTGCGCCGATGGGCCGGCTTACCTATGTCGGTCCCTCGGGCGCCGGCCAGCTTTGCAAGCTCGCCAACCAGCAGATCGTCGCCATCACGATCGGCGCGGTTGCCGAGGCGATGATGCTGGTGGAAGCGGGCGGAGCCTCCCGTGAAGGTTTCCGAAATGCCATACGCGGCGGTTTTGCCGAAAGCCGAATTCTGGAACTGCATGGCGAACGTATGGTGAAGCGAAACTTCGTGCCGGGCGGTCCGTCCAAATTCCAGCTCAAGGATCTGAATGGCGTGCTGGCAACGGCGAAGGATTTGTCCCTGACGCTGCCGCTCACCCAGCAGGTGACGCGGGAATTCGATGATTTCGTTAGCGATGGCGGGGCCGATATCGACCATAGCGGCATCCTGCTTTACCTCGAAAAACTCAACAACCGCGACAAGGGCTGAAGCGATCTCATGAGCGACGACAAGACATCCATGCGCCGCCTGCGATCCCAGGACTGGTTCGATAACCCTGACCATCTCGACATGACGGCGCTCTATCTGGAGCGCTTCATGAATTACGGCGTGACGCCGGAAGAACTGCGCTCCGGCAAGCCGGTCATCGGCATCGCTCAAAGCGGCAGTGACCTGACGCCCTGCAACCGCGTCCATGTGGAACTGGTCAAGCGGGTGCGCGACGGTATTCGCGATGCGGGCGGCGTTCCCATCGAGTTCCCGACGCATCCGATGTTCGAAAACTGCAAGCGTCCGACAGCGGCGCTTGACCGCAATCTCGCTTATCTCAGCCTCGTGGAAGTGCTTTACGGTTATCCGCTCGACGGCGTCGTTCTGACAACCGGTTGCGACAAGACCACACCTTCGGCGCTGATGGCAGCAAGCACGGTCGATATTCCGGCCATCGTGCTTTCCGGCGGGCCGATGCTCGACGGATATCATGACGGTGATCTGGTCGGTTCCGGCACCGTCATCTGGCGCATGCGCCGCAAATATGGTGCGGGCGAAATCACCCGGGAGGAGTTCCTGCAGGCGGCGCTGGAATCGGCCCCGTCGGTTGGTCACTGCAACACGATGGGTACGGCCTCCACCATGAATGCCATGGCGGAAGCGCTCGGCATGTCGCTGACCGGTTGCGGCGCGATCCCTGCCGCTTACCGCGAACGCGGTCAGATGGCCTATCGCACCGGCCGCCGCGCCGTCGAACTGGTTGTCGAGAATATCAAGCCCTCCGACATCATGACGCGCGAGGCGTTTTTGAACGCGATCCGCGTCAATTCGGCAATCGGCGGATCGACCAATGCCCAGCCGCATCTGGCGGCCATGGCCAAACACGCAGGCCTCGAGCTTCGCGAAGAGGACTGGCAGGTCCATGGTTACGACATTCCGCTGCTGGCCAACATCCAGCCGGCCGGCAAATGGCTGGGTGAGAAATATCACCGCGCCGGCGGCACGCCCGCCATCATGTGGGAGCTTCTGCAGGCGGGCAAGCTTGATGGAAACTGTCCGACCGTGACCGGCAAGACCATGGCGGAAAATCTGGACGGGCGGGAATCGACCGACCGCGACGTGATCCTGCCCTATGACAAGCCGCTCAAGGAACGGGCCGGTTTCCTTGTCCTCAAGGGCAATCTGTTCGATTTCGCCATCATGAAGACCAGTGTGATTTCGGCGGAATTCCGGCAGCGTTATCTGAGCGAGCCGGGCCGCGAGGGCATTTTCGAGGGCAAATGCGTGGTGTTCGATGGTTCGGAAGACTATCACGCCCGCATCAACGATCCCTCTCTTGATATCGATGAGCGCACCATTCTCGTCATTCGCGGGGCGGGGCCGCTCGGCTGGCCGGGTTCGGCCGAGGTCGTGAACATGCAGCCGCCGGACGCGCTGTTGAAAAAGGGCATCACCAGCCTGCCGACGATCGGCGATGGCCGGCAGTCGGGAACGGCTGACAGTCCGTCTATCCTCAACGCCTCGCCGGAAAGTGCGGCAGGCGGCGGGCTGGCATGGCTCCGCACCGGCGATGTGATCCGCATCGACTTCAACAAGGGCGAGTGCAATGCGCTGGTGCCGGATGAGGAGCTTGCGGCCCGCAAGGCTGACGGTATACCCGCTGTTCCCGCGGACGCGACGCCTTGGCAGCGCATTTATCGTCAGTCGGTAACCCAGCTTTCGGACGGCGCGGTTCTGGAAGGAGCCGCGGATTTCCGCCGGATCGCAGAGAAGATGCCCCGGCACAATCATTGATCGCACCTGATAAAAATCCCCGGCCATGTCCGGGGATTTTTCTTTTCCGGGCGGTTTCGCAATTCATCGCGACCTCCTAATGTACCCGCGAATCCGCGTTACATCCGCATTATCGGGGGCAGGGCATGACAGATATTTCGATGATAGAGGCCGCGCGCAAGCGTATCGGCAACCATGCGGTGCGGACGCCTTTGCTGTCGTCCCCTTTTCTGGACGACATCGCCGGACGAAAGCTGTTCGTAAAGGCCGAATGCCTGCAGAGGACGGGTTCCTTCAAGTTTCGCGGCGGCTGGTCGGCCGTCTCTGGCCTGCCGGCGCAGGTGCGCGCCAAGGGCGTGATCGCCTTTTCCTCCGGCAACCATGCGCAGGGCGTGGCCCTTGCCGCCCGCCTGCACGGCGTTCCGGCCATCATCATCATGCCGTCGGATGCGCCGAAGATCAAAATCGACAATACCCGCGCCTATGGCGCGGAGGTGGTGCTTTATGACCGGGCGAACGAAGATCGCGACGCCATCGGAGATCGCATTTCGGGCGAGCGTGGGCTGACGCTGATCAGGCCCTATGACGAACCGCTGGTCATTGCCGGGCAGGGGACGGTGGGGCTGGAGATTGCTGAACAGGGCGCGGAACTGGGTATCGATGCAGCCGAGGTTCTGGTGCCCTGCGGTGGCGGTGGCCTCACCTCCGGCATCTCCCTGGCACTCGCAGCGAAAGCACCGAACTACAAGGTCAGGACGTCGGAACCGGAGCGGTTCGACGATGTGGCGCGCTCCCTTGCCTCGGGCAAGATCGAGCGTAACGCCACGGCCTCGGGTTCGATCTGCGACGCGATCGTCACGCCGCAGCCCGGAAACATTACTTTCCCCATCATGGCCGGGCTTTGCGGGAAAGGCGTCGCCGTCACCGAGGAGGAAGCGCTGCGGGCCATGGTCCTCGCCTTCAACCGGCTGAAGATCGTCATCGAGCCCGGTGGTGCTGTGGCGCTGGCGGCGGCCCTCTTTCACGGCGATGAGCTGGAGAGCGAAACAGTGATTGCGGTGGCTTCCGGCGGCAATGTCGATCCTGACATCATGGCGGGCGCGCTGTCCCGTTTCGGTTGAGTAAGGTTGATATCAGACCTCGAGCCGTGCCGCGACCTCGTTGGCGATCGCCAGCGAGGCGGTCAAGCCGGGGCTTTCTATGCCGAAGAGATTGACGAGGCCGGCAACGCCGTGGCTTTCCGGCCCGTCAATGCGGAAATCCATGGCCGGTTCGTCCGGACCGGAAATCTTCGGCCGAATTCCGGAATAGGCCGGAATGAGCGCATGGTCGGGAAGGCCCGGCCAATAACGCCGTATCGCATCGCCAAAACCCTCCATACGGCGGGGATCAACGGCGTAATCGATGGTGTCCACCCATTCCACATCCGGCCCGAAACGGGCCTGGCCGGCAAGATCGAGAGTGAGATGCACGCCAAGGCCATGGGCGTGAGGTGCGGGATAGATCAGCCGTGAAAAAGGCGACTTGCCGACCAGCGAAAAATAGCTGCCTTTGGCAAATCGCGCCTGGGGGACCAAATCTTCCGACAATCCTTCGATCTTTTTCGCCACCATCGGCGCAACAAGTCCGGCGGAATTGACGAGCAGCCGGCATGTCAGGCTGGTGGGCTCCGCGCCGCCGACGTGAATCCGGAAACCATCGCGGATCACTTCCGCCTTTTCGAAGGGTGCGTTCAGGGCAAGGGCAGCGCCGTGATCCTGCGCGTCTCCAAGGAGCGCCAGCATATAACCATGGCTGTCGATGATACCGGTCGAGGGCGATATCAGGGCTGCGACGCAGGTGAGCGCGGGTTCGAGCGAGAGTGCCTGTCGCTCATCGATCAGTTCAAGGTCGTCGCAACCGTTGGCTTTGCCTTTTTCGCTGAGGGAGGCGAGCATGGCCGTCTCTTCATCGCTCGCGGCGACGATGAGTTTGCCGCAGCGGCGATATGAGACGCCGTGGCTTTGACAGAAAGCATAGAGCCGCACCTTACCTTCCACGCAAAGCCGGGCCTTGAGGCTTTCGGCCGGATAATAGAGCCCAGCGTGAATGACTTCGCTGTTGCGGGAGGAAGTGGCTGAGCCGAATTCCTTTTCGCTTTCGAGGATGATGACGGAGAGGCCGCGCATCGCCAGCTCGCGCGCTGTCGCCAGTCCGATCACCCCGGCTCCGATGATGATGGCGTCGATATCCGTCATGGTCTTTTCCGTGCCCGCCACTGGTTTTGAACGGAAATGCCCTCCAGCGCGTTGATCCCGGGCAATGGGTAGATTGATGCTTACCTGTGGGCAAGTCGCAATCCGTATTTTTCCCGATGCGCCAATCTTATGGAATTTTATCTCTACTGAAACAGTGGGGAATAAAGCTATTCTCTACGTGAAGTAAGCAATGCCCGCTTTGAAGGGCCGAGCAGGAAGGGAGTGCACAATGTCTTATTCCAAGGCAGGAAAAGTAAAAGACTTTGTCTCGCAGCCCCAGTCGCCGCGTAACTGGAAAGATTCGGTTCATGCGGCTCTTGTCGGCGTCTGCGTGGCGTTTGTCGCTGCCGTCATATTCGGTCTCGTTCCCTGATCCTCCCGATTTTCTCATCAGGGTATTTGAGAACAAAAGGCCGGTCGTTCCTCCGACCGGCCTTTTTCATGTCCTTCATGCCTTCAGGTAGTCCTCGGCCAGATCAACCCAGAAAGCGGTTCCGATCGGCAGGATGTCGTCGTTGAAGTCGAATTTCGGGTGGTGCAGCGGCGGGTCGTTGTCGGTGCGGGCGGTGCCGAGGAAGAAATAGCAGCCGGGCCGCTTCTCCAGCATATAGGCGAAGTCTTCCGCACCCATCGACGGGCGCTGCATCTCGGCCACCTTGTCAGGTCCTGCAAAACGGCGGGCGAGATCGGCGACATAGTCGGTTTCCGCCTTGTGGTTGACGGTGGCGTTATACCCGCGCTCGTAGTCGATGGTGACGCTTATGCCGTAGCTGGCCGCCTGGCCTTGCGCTATCGCCCGGATGCGCTTTTCCAGCTCGTCGCGCACGCCCGGATCGAAGGAGCGGATGGTCAGCAGCATTTCCGCCGTTTCGGGAATGACGTTGCTGGCAGCACCCGCATGGAACGCGCCAACGGTGACGACCGCCGACAATTGCGGATGGATATTGCGGGATACCACCGTCTGCAAGGCCATGATGATGCTCGCGCCGGCAACGATGGGGTCGGCGGCATCCTGCGGTTCGGCGCCGTGGCCGCCGTAACCGTTGACGGTGATCTTGCACTCATCGACAGCGGCAAGGATCGGCCCATCGCGCAGCACGAATTGCCCGAATGGCAGGCCGGGATCGTTATGCAGGGCAAAAACCGCGTCGCAGGGGAAGCGTTCGAACAGCCCGTCCTCGATCATGATTCGGGCGCCGCCGAAATTTTCTTCGGCCGGCTGGAAGATCAGATGCAGGGTCCCGTCGAAATTCCTGCGCTCAGCGATGATCTTTGCCGCGCCGAGCAGCATGGCGGTGTGGCCGTCATGGCCGCAGGCATGCATCACGCCCTGATTGGCGCTTGCATAATCCGCACCCGTCTCCTCATGGATCGGCAGGGCGTCGATATCGGCGCGGATGCCGAGCGTGCGCGTGCCGTCGCCATTGCTGAGCGTGGCGACGATGCCGGTTCCGGCCAGCCCCCGCGTGACCTTGTAACCCATTGCTACCAGCTGTTCGGCAATAAAATCCGACGTCTTGAACTCCGAAAGGCCTATTTCGGGATTGCGGTGCAGGTGGCGGCGAATGGCCACCACGTCCGGCATGTGGTTGGCAAAGGATGCGAGATTTGCTGTCTGTCTGGTCATTTTTAAAGTCCCGGGTTCGGCCGTTTTTTCCGGCGCCTTTTGCAAATGACATAGCAGCATATGCAGACAGGCGTAAGGGGCGTGGCCTGCCCGCAAATGCCCTGAAATTCAGCGCTTGCATCGTGCCGCGACAGGTGGCATGGAACTATTGACGTCCTGGGGCATTAGCTCCTTTCGGATGTAGCGCGGGCCCTCTTGGTCCGTGTTGCCCTTCAGGTTGTCAGCGGGGGATCATCGGACGTTGCGCGAACAATTTTCGCCGTCGGGGAGGATGCGAAATCCGGTCGGAACGGCATTGCCGGGCCGCAGGACGCGATTTTCTTCCCCCAATCGAAAATACCCTGTCCGCACCGATCGCCAGCCTCGCAAACATCCTGGAATCACGACGCTGCAGGATGCCATGTCTGCGGATATCCTGCGCTTGATGAGCCGTTCCGCACAGCGTTCGGTCCGGTTCACCGAAGGTTCAGGATAAGTCATAAATATAGCGTGGCCTGATTTTCGTGTGTGTTCCCGCCATGGACGAAATGCCGGTCAAGTCGAACAAGTTTCCCTAAAGTTCAGAATACGAGCCCGATGTCATTTCATATTACCCCGACCGCCGCCGCCCGTGATTCCGAGACGAAGCAGATCGATCACAACGATTCGATCCGAGCGTCCTATATGACGGTCGAGGAACTGCATGATGCGGGCGCCGCGCTTTCGCGCGACGGCGCCGACAGCCTTCCCGGCTTCATGGAGTTCGATTTCTTCGAGCGTCATCGCGAGAACGAGAAAGAAATTCTGCGGGTCTACCGCACAACGGCGGTCGACGCGGAAAATGGTGCGACGATAACGCCGGCGGCGGAATGGTTGCTCGACAATCACTACGTCATCGAAGAGGCGATCCAGGAAGTCCGTCGCGATTTTCCGCGCAAGTTCTATCGCCAGCTGCCGACGATGACGGTGGGCGGGGTGACTATCCCGCGGGTCATGGCGCTCGGCTGGCTGTATGTCGCCCACACCCACAGCACGGTTTCGCGCGAGAACATGACGGCGCTGGTGGATGGTTACCAGACCTCGAAGACGCTGCAGATCGGCGAATTGTGGGCGCTGCCGTCGATCATCCGTTTTGTCCTTATCGAAAATCTTCGCCGAATCTCCATCCGCGTGGAACGTTCGCGCCGCATGCGCCAGAAGGCGAACGAGGTCGTTGACGAGATCATTCGCCTGAACGATGCGGAAGCCTCCGCGGCCCTTTTGAAGCAGGTCGATACGCTGGTCGACGACCCGACTTTCGCAACGCAGTTCCTCTATCGCCTCCGTAACGGCTCACAGACATCGGGTTTCGCTGTCGCCTGGCTCGAGGAACGCCTGCATGCTGCCGGCACCGACGCCGAAAACGTCATGATGTCGGAACATAACCGTCTTGCATCCGGCAACGTGACGATGGGCAACATCGTCAAGAGCCTGCGCGAAATCGACGATACCGAATGGTCGGTGTGGTTCGAGGAAGTCAGCCATATCGACAAGGTTCTGCGCGAAGAGACCGATTACGAAACGCTCGATTTCGGTTCGCGAAACACCTACCGTAATACCATCGAACTTCTGGCGCGCCGTTCTCCCAAGACTGAAGTTGAGGTTGCGCGTGCCGCTGTCGAAATGGCGCGCGCCGATACGCCTGCGGAGGCGGACGAGACGCATCCCGTCAATGTCGGCTCCGTGCTCGTGGGCCAGCGTCGTTTCGAACTCGAAAGGGCGCTGGGTTACCGGCCTTTGGTGTCGCAGCATATCGTCCGGGCGATGCGCAAGTTCAACTGGCTTGCGATTGCGGCGCCGGTGTTTCTGATCACCGCGCTCGCCATGCTCGCCGTCGGCTGGTTTCTGGCGCAGGCGGGCATGCCGTGGTATGTGGTGACAGCCTTCCTGCTGATGTTCGCATTGCCGGCATCCGAAGGCGCGACTGGCCTGTTCAACACGCTCGTCACCTTTTTCGTGAAACCCTTCCGGCTGGTCGGATACGAGTTCAAGAACGGCATTCCGCAGGATGCCCGCACCTTGGTCGCCGTGCCCTGCATGTTGACCAGTCGCGACAGTGTCGATGAGATGATGCGCAATATCGAGGTGCATTATCTCGCCAATCCGCATGGCGAGATCTATTTCTCGCTGGTGAGCGACTGGCGCGATGCGCAGTATGAACAGTCCGACGATGACCTCGAGATTCTCGACTACGCCAAGCGCGAGCTTGCGGCGCTGAACAGCCGTTATGCCTTTGACGGCAAGACGCGCTTTTACCTTCTGCACCGTCGCCGCATCTACAATTCGGCCGAAGGCTGCTGGATGGGCTGGGAGCGCAAGCGCGGCAAGCTGCATGAGTTGAACATGCTGCTGCGCGGCGACAAGGATACGACGTTCCTCGGCGGCGCCAATGTCGTGCCGGAGGGCGTGAAATACGTCATGACGCTGGATGCCGATACGCGCCTGATGCGCGATGCGGTGACCAAGCTCGTCGGCAAGATGCACCACCCGATCAATCGTCCGGTGATCGACCCGGTGTCCGGACGGGTTGTCGAAGGTTACGGTCTGCTGCAGCCGCGCGTTACGCCCTCGCTCACCACCGGCAAGGACGCATCCGTTTTCCAGCGCGTCTTCTCGATCAACCGCGGTATCGACCCTTACGTCTTCACCGTTTCTGACGTTTATCAGGACTTGACCTCCGAAGGCACCTTCACCGGCAAGGGGCTTTACGATGTGGATGCCTTTGAGGCGGCGCTGAAGGGCCGGATCGAGGAAAACTCCATTCTCAGTCATGATCTGCTTGAAGGCTCCTTCGCGCGCTGCGCGCTGGTGACCGACGTGGAGCTGGTCGAGGATTTCCCGACCCGCTATGAGGTGGAAGTCTCGCGCCAGCATCGCTGGGCGCGTGGCGACTGGCAGCTTCTGCCCTTCATCCTTGATCGTGCCCGTGGCGTTACCGCCATCGGCCGCTGGAAGATGGTAGACAATCTGCGTCGCTCGCTGACGCCGATCGCCTGGTTCTTCGCCTCGATCCTCGGCTGGTATTTCATGGACCCCCTCGGTGCGCTGATCTGGCAGATCCTGCTGATCTTCTCGCTGTTCGTAGCCCCCACGCTTTCCCTGCTCTCCGGCCTCGTGCCGCGCTCCACCGATATCGTGCCGCAGGCGCATTTCCACACCATCTGGTCGGAAATCCGCGCGACTAACGCACAGGTGGCGCTGCGCATCGTCTTCATCGCCGATGCCGCCTGCATGATGACGGATGCGATTGCGCGCTCGCTTTACCGTCTGCTTGTCAGCCATAAGCTGATGCTGGAATGGCGTACCGCCGCCAGCATGCAGTCGAGCGCGCAGGGCAGCATCGTCGATTATTATCGACAGATGTGGCATGCGCCCGTGGTGGCGATGCTCGGCCTGCTGTTTGCGGCGCTGCCGGGCGACAACGCCTTCCTGATCGGCATTCCCTTCACGCTTCTATGGGTTCTGTCTCCCGCCGTTGCCTGGTATGTCAGCCAGTCGGCTGAAACCGAAGACCGGCTTTTCGTTTCGGAACACGTCTCCTTCGAGCTTCGCAAGATCGCGCGCCGCACATGGCGTTATTACGAAGCCTTCGTGACGCCGCAGGAAAACCACCTGCCGCCTGATAACTTCCAGGAAACGCCGGAGCCGATCGTCGCTTCGCGCACGTCGCCCACCAATATCGGCGTCTACCTGCTTTCTATCATTTCGGCGCGTCAGTTCGGCTGGATCAGCTTTGCCGATACTCTCGAGCGGATCGAAAACACGATCCAGACCGTCGAGAAGATGGAGAAGCATCGCGGCCATCTCTACAACTGGTACCATACGGACACGTTGCAGACGCTCGGCCCCCGCTATGTTTCGGCGGTGGACAGCGGTAACCTCGCTGGCCACCTGATTGCGGTCTCGTCGGCCTGCCGCCAGTGGGCGGAGGCGCCTTCCGCGCATCTTCAGGGCAATCTGGATGGTATCGGCGATCTCGCCGGCATCCTGCGCGAAACGCTGAAAGCGCTGCCCGACGACCGCAAGAACTTGCGTCCGCTGCATCGCCGCCTCGAAGAGCGTATCATCGGCTTCTCGAACGCTCTGGCGTCCGTCAAGCGCGAGCATGAATTCGCATCGATCCGCGTCATCAATCTCGCTGTGCTTGCGCGTGACATCCAGAAACTCGCGACCAATGTTGATCATGAAGTGAAGTCTGCGCAGAGCGCGGAAGTGACCCGTTGGGCGCAATTGCTGGTGGATTGCTGTGAAGCGCATATTTCCGACAGCGCCATCGATCTCACCAATATGGAACCGTTGCGCCAGCGTCTCGCATCGCTGCGAGACCGCAGCCGCAACCTCGCCTTCTCGATGGATTTCACGTTCCTTTACCGCAAGGATCGCCGTCTTCTGTCGATCGGCTACCGCGTCGAAAGCAAGGAGCTGGACGAGGCCTGCTATGACCTTCTGGCTTCCGAATGCCGCCTGACCAGCCTGTTTGCCATCGCCAAGGGTGATCTACCGACAGAGCACTGGTACCGTCTCGGCCGTCAGGTCGTGCCGATCGGCGCGCAGGGCGCGCTGGTCTCCTGGTCGGGTTCGATGTTCGAATATCTGATGCCGCCGCTCGTCATGCAGGAGCGTCAGGGTGGCATTCTCAACCAGACCAACAATCTGATCGTCAAGGAACAGATGAACCATGGCCGCCGCCTTGGCACGCCATGGGGCATTTCTGAAGCGGCGTTCAACGCCCGCGATCACAACATGAACTACCAGTACACCAACTTCGGCGTGCCGACGCTTGGCCTCAAGCGCGGCCTTGGCCAGAATGCGGTGATCGCGCCTTATGCGTCGATCCTCGCCAGCCAGTACGATCCGGATGGTGCGCTCGAAAACCTCGACAAGCTGCGCAAGCTTGGTGCGCTTGGCCAGTACGGTTTCCATGATGCGGTGGACTTCACACCGACGCGTGTGCCTGATGGCAAGGTCTGCGCGGTGGTCTACAACTATTATGCCCACCACCACGGCATGTCGATTGCGGCCGTCGCGAACGTCGCTTTTGATGGCGTGCTGCGCGAACTCTTCCATTCCGATCCGGTGATTGAAGCGGCCGAACTGCTGCTGCAGGAAAAGGCGCCGCGCGAAGTGCCGGTCATGAGTGCGAAATACGAGCCGGAAACGCCCGGCAAGGAACAGGCGGACCTATTGCGCGCGGAAGTGCGCTCCATTGCCGATCCCGCCGTGCGCGACCGTGAAGTGGTGTTCCTGTCGAACGGTCATTATTCGACGATGCTCACCTCCACGGGTGCAGGTTATTCCAAGTGGAACGGCCAGGCGATTTCCCGCTGGAAGGCCGATCCGACCGAGGACCGGTGGGGCACCTTCATCTTCCTGCGCGACACCACCAATGGACAATGGTGGAGTGCGACAGCCGAGCCGCGCGTCATCGAAGGCGAAAAGACCAAGACGGTCTTCACCGACGACAAAGCCGAGTTCCACAAGACCACCGGGGATTTGCAGAGCGTTGTCGAATGCATTGTCGCCACCGAGCACGATGCTGAAGGCCGCCGTGTCACCCTGCTCAATGTCGGTTCCGAGGATCGCTATATCGAAGTGACCTCCTATATGGAGCCGGTCATTGCGTCTGAAGATGACGACAACGCCCATCCGCTGTTCTCGCGCATGTTCGTGCAGACCGAGATCGGCCGCCGCGGCGACGTCATCCGCGCCTGGCGCAACCGCCGCAGCCCGAACGAGCCTGGCACCGTCATCGCGCATCTGGCTGCCGACAATGCCGGCCCGTCGCGCCCGACGGAATTCGAGACCGATCGCGCCAAGTTCATCGGCCGTGGCCGCTCGCTGCGTGAAGCGGCGGCTTTCGATGCCGGTGCGACGCTTTCCAGCACCGACGGCTTCACGCTCGATCCGATCCTGTCGCTGCGCCGTACCGTGCGCGTGCCGGCGGGCAAGAAGGTGAGCGTGATTTTCTGGACGATTGCCGCACCGAGCCGTGAGGAAGTCGACAAGGCGATTGACCGTTATCGTCATCCGGACGCGTTTGCCCATGAACTCGTGCATGCCTGGACACGCACGCAGGTGCAGATGCGCCATGTGGGCGTCACCTCGCAGCAGGCGGCGGCCTTCCAGCATCTTGGCCGTTATCTGACCTACCCGGACATGCATCTGCGTGCGGATTCGGAAACGCTGAAAACGGGCCTCGCCTCGCAGCGCGCACTGTGGCCGCTTGCGATTTCGGGCGATTTCCCGATCTTCAGTCTGCGCATCAATGACGATATGGATATGGATATCGCCCGCGAAGCGCTGAGCGCCCATGAATATCTGCGCTCACGCGGCGTGATCTTCGATCTCGTCATCGTCAACGAACGGGCTGCATCCTATGCGCAGGACATGCAGCATGCGCTGGATCATATTTCTGAGGCGCAGCGTCGCATTAACCCCGCCGATGGCGGTCGTCCGCACGTCTTCTCCGTGCGCCGCGACTTGATGGACGAAGAGACGTGGAGTGCGCTTCTCGCCGCTTCCCGCGTCGTGTTGCATGTGCGGAACGGCAAGATCGTCGACCAGATCAACCGTGCGGTATCGCTGTTTGCGGCCCATCGAGGCCCCGATGGCACGAGCGATGCTGCGCAGGCCCGTCTGCCGGTGCCTGTCTTCCCGGTTGCAGAACCGGTGGAGGATGCGGGTGATCTTGATTTATGGAACGGTTTCGGCGGCTTCGCCAGGAGCGGCCAGGAATATGTCGTGCGCCTCAATGGCGGCCAGTCGACGCCGCATCCGTGGATAAACGTTATCTCGAACGAGAGTTTCGGCTTCCATATTTCGGCCGAAGGCGCCGGTTTCAGCTGGAGCCGCAATTCGCGCGACTATCAGCTGACGCCCTGGAGCAACGATCCGGTCGTCAACCGGCCGGGCGAGGCCTTCTATGTCGCCGATGTGGAGACAGGAAAGCTCTATACGCCCTGCGCCGCGCTGTCGCGCGATCCGGAAGCCATGTTCGAAACCCGCCATGGCCTGGGTTACTCCGTGCTGACAGGCGTGGCAGATACACTTGAAGTCGAAGTGACGCAGACCGTCGATCGCGAAAAACCGGTCAAGTTCTCGCAGGTCATCGTTCGCAACAAGGGTTCAAAAAGCCGGCGCCTGAAGGTCTATGCCTATGTGGAGTGGGTGCTGGGCAACAATGCCCAGAAATCCGCGCCGTTCATTCTGAGCAGGCACGATGCCGGCAGTAATGCGATCTTCGCGTCGAACCCCTACAGCATCGACTATAGCGCCCGCACGGCGTTCCTGACGCTTGACAGCGAGGCGAGCGGCTTCACCACCAGCCGCCGGGAATTCATCGGCCGCTTCGGTTCGGCACAGGCCCCGCAAGGTATCGTATCCGGTGCCGCACTCAGCGGCAGCACAGAGGTCGATGGCGATCCCTGCGCGGCGCTGATGCAGGAAATCCATCTGAAGCCCGGCGAAGAACGGCATATGACCTTCATTCTCGGCGATGCCGACAATGCGGAAGAAGCCGAAACGCTGGTGAAGGACGTTCGACAAGCGGACTTCCAGACGGTGCTGGACGAGAGCAAGGCATTCTGGACTGGCTTTACCGGCCAATTGCAGGTTTCCACGCCCGATGCCGGCTTCAACCACATGGTCAACAACTGGCTGCCCTATCAGGCGCTGGCGTGCCGTATTCTGGCGCGCACGGCCTTTTACCAGTCGAGCGGCGCCTTTGGTTTCCGCGACCAGCTTCAGGATACGCTGGCCTTCCTGCTCTATCAGCCGGATCTCGCCCGCAAGCAGATCCTGCGCGCAGCCGGTCGCCAGTTCCCGGAAGGCGATGTGCAGCACTGGTGGTTGCCTCTGACGGGCGCCGGTGTTCGCACGACCATCTCGGATGACGTGGTCTGGCTCGCATATGCGATCAACCAATATGTCTCGGCCACGGGTGATGTCGCGATCCTCGATGAAAGCATCCCCTTCCTGAAGGGGGCGGCATTGATGCCCGGCCAGCATGATGCTTTCTTCCAGCCGGAGACCAGCGACAGATCCGCCACGCTTTACGAACATGCGGCGCTGGCGCTTGATCTCGCCATTCATCGCACCGGCGAAAATGGTCTGCCGCTGATCCTCGGCGGCGATTGGAACGACGGCATGAACCGCGTCGGTGTCGGCGGCAAGGGCACCAGCGTCTGGCTCGGCTGGTTCCTTTCCGGGGCGTTGCGCGATTTCATCGAGATTGCGGAAAAGCGTGGCGATACCGACCGCGTCGGCAAATGGGCGGCGCACCGGGAAAGGCTGCGCAATGCGCTGGAAACGGCCGGTTGGGATGGCAGCTATTACCGGCGCGGTTATTTCGATGACGGCACGCCGCTCGGTTCGGCCGAAAGCGAGGAATGCCGGATCGATTCTCTTGGCCAGAGCTGGAGTGTTCTCTCCGGCGAAGGCGAAGAGGGCAGGTCGCGGCAGGCCATGGACGCCGTCATGGAGCATCTGGTCGATGAGCAGACCGGCATTATCAGGCTGTTTACGCCGCCCTTCTCGCGTGCGCCGCATGATCCGGGCTACATCAAGGGATATCCGCCGGGCGTCCGTGAAAACGGCGGGCAATATACCCATGCCGCAACCTGGGTGGTTCTTGCCCTCGCCAAGCAGGGTAGGGCGCAGGAGGCATGGAAATGCTTCAAGCTGCTCAACCCGGTCAATCACGCGCTCGATGCGGCATCGTCAGAAACCTATCGGGTCGAACCCTATGTGGTGACCGCGGATGTTTACGGTGAAGGTGCTTATGCGGGCCGTGGCGGCTGGAGCTGGTATACGGGTTCGGCCGGCTGGCTCTACCGTGCCGCTGTCGAGGGCATTCTCGGCATCACGCGCACCGACGGCAAGCTGCATATTTCGCCGTCGCTGCCAGAGGACTGGAGCGGTTTCTCGGTCAAGATCACGCTCGACGGGAAGGCAAAGGACATCGTCGTCAGCCGCAAGGCTGGTGCGGCGGAAGTCTCCGTATCCGTCGATGGCAAGGCTTTGTCGGCAGGCGACAGGGTGATCCCCTTCGACTGAGACGATCAGGTCTCCGTTCGCTTTTAAATTCAGGCTCCTGTGGTGACGCAGGGGCCTGAATTTTTTTGTGGGCTAGCTTGGCTTGCGACTTTGCATATCGGCCGGATCATGGCCTGGAAGCCCGGTTTCCTTCGCAGCCATCGGCCGAAAGGTCCCGTGGCACCAAGACAGGTCGTGCAGGCGAAGGCCTTCACGGCGCAGTGCCTGGTTGTCCGGTCCGACCCGTCGTCAATCTTTTCAGGCAGCAGTTGCGAGTGATCAATTACTAAAAACAGGCAACGGCAGGAATCCGTCGTGTATGGTCGGTTTCAGGAATAGCACGCAGGAATCTTGATTGGTCTCCGCGTGTTTCGCGATATTCCCGGTCGATCGGAAAGGGAGTTACCTTGCAATTCACCACCTCTTTCACAGAATCTGCGCTGGCGGTGTTGTTCGCCATTCTTTCCCTGGCGTTGTCGTGTTGGTTGGCGCGCTACCCACGGAAGACGAGCGTCGGAATAATGCTTGGCGTGGTGCTCGGAGTTTTCCTGACTAATCTCGCAGCAGCTATGGTTGCCTTTCTGGGAAATGTCATCCCATTCAGGCAGATCGATTTTTGGCTGGCAGGTTCCTTGACCGAAATTCTCCGATAGGAGACCCGTGATCTGGCGCCGCCGTCGGGAAGCGGGCAAAGAAAAAGGGCGGACAACATGCTGTCCGCCCCGTCTTCATTCTGTCAGCCAAACACTCAGGAAGCTATGGCCTTTGGCCGGGGTTGCTGGCCTTCATCTTCCGTCAGCAGGCCGCTGGTGCGCAGCAGCGAGGTGAAGCGTCCGCCGCGCTGGCTCAGCTCATCGAAAGTACCCTTTTCGATGATCCGGCCCTGATCGAGGAAGAGGACGAGATCGGCATCGCGAACCGTGGAAAGGCGGTGGGCGATGATGAAGGTCGTACGGTTCTTTCTCAGCGCGTCGACAGCGGCCTTCACGCGGGCTTCCGTTTCCACGTCCAGCGCACTGGTCGCTTCGTCCAGAACCAGAATGGGAGCGTTCTTCAGGATGGCGCGCGCAATGGCGATGCGCTGGCGCTCACCGCCGGACAGGCGGTTGCCGCGTTCACCGACCTGGGTCAGATAGCCATTGATGCGGCTGTCGATGAAATCCGTTGCCGCCGCTGCCGCCGCTGCTTCCATCACTTCCGCATCGGTTGCCGATTCACGGCCGAGGCGGATGTTTTCGCGGATGGAGCGGTTCAGCAGCCCGGCGTCCTGAAATACTGTGGCGATGGAATTGCGGAGCGAATTTTTCGTCACCGTCGAAATATCGGTGCCATCGATCAGGATCTGGCCGGAATCGGGATCGTAGACGCGCTGCAGAAGGTTGATGAGCGTTGTCTTGCCGGCGCCCGTCGGACCGACGATCGCAACGGTCTCGCCGGCCTTCGCCGTGAACGAGACGTCATGAACGCCCTGCTTGGTGTTGGCGAAACCGAAATTGATGTGGCGGAATTCCACGGTGCCGGAGACATTCGACAATTCGCGGGCGTCGCCCGGCTCTTCCCGTTCCTTGACGGAATCCTCCAGAACGAAGAAATCCTCGAGCTTGGCGCGGGCTTCGAAAATTTGCGTCACGAATTGCCGCATCTGATCCAGACGGCCAATCAGGAGATTGGCAAAACCGATGAAGGCGATGACGTCGCCGACGCGCAATTCGCCGTTCTTGACCAGAACGGTACCGATGACGAGGATGATCATCATCGAAACAGTGGAGGCCGTGCGGTTCAGAGCACTCGCGAAAGCCCACCAGTCAAGCACCGGATATTGTGCGCTCAAGAGCTTTTCGGTGAAGGATTTCAGCGCCTTCGTTTCAGCCTCGATGCGGTTGTAGCTGTGCAGCACCGACACGTTGCTGATGGAATCGCTGACATGGGCAAAAACGCTGTGATAGTGCTCCTCTACCGAAGCCTGGCCATCCTTGGTGCGGCCCATCACCCACTTGCCGATGAACCAGTAGACGATGCCGAGGCCAATCAGAACGAAACTGAGGCGCAGGTCCATGGACATGGCGGTCGGCACAAGCAGCACCAGTGCGACGAAGGTAGCCAGATGCGTGCGCATGAATTCGAGCCACAGGCCAAACAGCGTTTCGCTGGCGCGCAGGAGCGTGTGCAGGGCGTTCGACGTGCCGCGCTGATGGTGCCAGGAGAGCGGCATGGAGATGATGCGCCCGAAGGCTTCCGTCAGCAGCGAAGCGCGCCGGCCATGGGCCAGCCGGTCGGCCTCGCGGGCGACCGCGACATAAGCGACGGTGTTGAAGACGCCAAAACCCGCCCACAGAATGAGAATGGGCGTGACATTGGTGCCGGAAGAGATGGCGTCAATGATCCGGCCGAACAGTACGGGTTCGGCGATGGTGATCGCTGCAAGAATGACGTTGGCAATGACGACAACCGTCACGCGCCATTTATGAACGGTCAGATAGCGCAGAGCGCGTGTGTAAACCTGAAACAAGGTCAAATTTTCAATCCAGTCCGGGCGTCTTTTCAAGCGGTTTATTGTTCGGCCTCAACGCCATGCTACTTTAGCAAGGTTGCATGAGACGGCGAATTTTGTGTAATTATCGCTCTTTCTGTCTGAATGGCGGCTTAACAGATTGCCCGCCCGTGCGAACCGAAAAACAAACCCGATGTTTCCCGGGGCCTGCCGTCACAAGATTTCGCATCTTCGTTTCAGGGATTGCTAACGACGATATGTTCAATCTCAACCGACCGGCGCCCGAGTAACATGACGTCATCGCGGGACCATGTCCTTCGTGTCATTCCCTTCAAGCCAAGCTCCGGACCCCGTGTCTTTATGCATGATATTCTTCACTTCATCTCAGCGTGTTACCAGGCGGGAAGCGCCGACCGCGTTCGTTCCGAATTTGCTACGCTCATTCGCGAATACGGTTTCGAATATTTTCTCGTCAGCAGGCGAATGACCGGGGAGATCGCCTCCAGTGGACACATTCTCGCGCAGCATCTGCCCGAAGGCTGGCTGGAGGTCTACAGGGCCAAGAAATACAATCTCGTCGATCCCGTCCGCAAGGTGATCGGCATGGTGCACAAGCCGTTTCAATGGAAGGAAGCGCTTGAGGGCCTGCCGCGTGCGATGCATCGCAAAAGGGCGAGCGTCTTTTTTCACGATGCCGGACGTTACGGTCTCAAGGGCGGTTATGCCTTTCCCGTGCACGGTCGCGCCGGATTCATCGGTGCGGTCTTCATTGGTGGCCAGGATCGGCAATTGCCCTCCCTGCAGGTGGAGCTGCTTGATGCCGCCACGCGTGCCGTGTTCTGGCGCCTGCTCGATCTTTCCGGGCAGGCTCAGGGCTTCAGCAATGCCCCTGACGTTTCCGCTCTCGAGCTTACGAGGCGCGAAATGGAGGTGCTGACGCTGATGGCAGACGGCATGACGTCAACGGAAATCGGACGTCAGCTATCGATCTCCAACCACACGGTTGACTGGTATATCAACGGGATCCAGCGCCGTTTCAGCGCCAAGAACCGGCAGCACACCGTAGCGCTTGCTTTTCGTCATGGATTGCTGAGCTAGCGCAAACAGGACAGTTCTCGCCGGAATTGCCCTTTCCAAGACCGGGTTTTGCTGCTTAATTCCGCAGTGCAGCAGAAATTTTGTTTTGGCGTGTGGGGAGACCGTCTTGAAGATATCGAAAATACTTGTTGCCAACCGTTCCGAAATTGCGATCCGCGTTTTCCGGGCAGCGAATGAGCTTGGGATTAAAACCGTTGCGATTTGGGCGGAAGAGGACAAGCTGTCTTTGCACCGCTTCAAGGCGGACGAATCCTATCAGGTTGGCCGAGGGCCGCATCTCGCCAAGGACATGGGGCCGATCGAGAGCTATCTTTCGATCGAGGAGGTTATCCGCGTGGCCAAGCTCTCCGGAGCAGACGCGATCCATCCCGGTTACGGTCTCCTGTCTGAAAGTCCCGAATTCGTGGAGGCCTGCAACAAGGCCGGCATCACCTTCATCGGACCGACGGCGGATACGATGCGCCAGCTCGGCAACAAGGTCGCCGCCCGCAATCTGGCGATCTCGGTTGATGTCCCCGTTGTTCCCGCCACCAATCCACTGCCTGACGATATAGCGGAAGTGGAGCGCATGGCCGAAGAAATCGGCTATCCCGTGATGCTCAAGGCCTCCTGGGGAGGCGGGGGTCGCGGCATGCGCGCCATCCGCAAGAAGGAGGACCTCGCCCGCGAGGTGACGGAAGCCAAGCGCGAGGCGAAAGCCGCCTTCGGCAAGGACGAAGTCTATCTCGAAAAGCTGGTCGAGCGTGCGCGTCACGTCGAAAGCCAGATTCTCGGTGATACGCATGGCAATGTCGTGCATCTGTTCGAACGTGATTGTTCGATCCAGCGGCGCAATCAAAAAGTCGTCGAGCGTGCGCCTGCGCCCTATCTGTCTGAAGCGCAGCGCCAGGAACTGGCCGCCTATTCCCTGAAGATCGCCGCCGCGACCAATTATATCGGCGCCGGCACGGTTGAATATCTGATGGATGCCGATACCGGCAAATTTTACTTCATCGAGGTCAATCCGCGTATTCAGGTGGAGCATACCGTCACCGAAGTCGTGACCGGTATCGATATCGTCAAGGCGCAGATTCATATTCTCGAAGGCGCTGCCATCGGGACGGCGGAATCCGGCGTTCCGCGCCAGGAGGACATCCGCCTCAATGGCCACGCGCTGCAGTGCCGCATCACGACCGAAGACCCGGAACATAATTTCATTCCGGACTATGGCCGTATCACCGCCTACCGCTCCGCTTCGGGCTTCGGCATTCGCTTGGACGGCGGCACTTCCTATACCGGCGCCGTCATCACCCGCTATTACGATCCACTGCTTGTGAAGGTGACGGCCTGGGCGCCGCGACCGGATGAGGCGATCAACCGCATGGATCGCGCGTTGCGCGAATTCCGTATCCGCGGCGTTGCCACCAACCTCACTTTCCTCGAAGCCATCATCGGTCACGACAGTTTCCGCAACAATACCTATACGACCCGCTTCATTGATTCGACGCCGGAGCTCTTCGCACAGGTCAAGCGTCAGGACCGCGCCACCAAGCTCCTGACCTATCTCGCCGACGTGACCGTTAACGGCCACCCGGAAACCAAGGGTCGTGCCAAGCCTTCCGAAAAGGCGGCAAAGCCCATCGTGCCTTACATCGATGCGCCGACGCCTGATGGCACAAAGCAGCTGCTGGACAAGCTTGGCCCCAAGGGCTTTGCGGACTGGATGCGCAATGAAAAGCGCGTGCTGGTCACCGATACGACCATGCGCGACGGACACCAGTCGCTTCTCGCTACTCGCGTTCGCACCCATGACATCGCCCATGTCGCAAGTGTTTACGCCAAGGCGCTGCCGCAGCTTCTATCGCTGGAATGCTGGGGTGGTGCGACGTTCGACGTTTCCATGCGCTTCCTCACCGAAGATCCGTGGGAGCGTCTGGCTCTTATCCGCGAAGGCGCGCCGAACTTGCTGCTGCAGATGCTGCTGCGTGGCGCAAACGGCGTCGGATACAAGAATTACCCTGATAATGTCGTGAAATATTTCGTCCGTCAGGCAGCAAAGGGCGGGGTTGATCTTTTCCGCGTCTTCGACTGCCTGAACTGGGTGGAGAATATGCGCGTCTCGATGGATGCGATTGCCGAGGAGAACAAGCTCTGCGAGGCGACCATCTGCTATACGGGCGATATTCTGAATTCGGCGCGTCCGAAATACGACCTGAAATATTACACCAATCTTGCAAAGGAACTGGAGCAGGCCGGCGCGCATATCATTGCCGTCAAGGACATGGCGGGCCTCCTGAAGCCGGCTGCCGCCAAGGTTCTCTTCAAGGCGCTGCGCGAAGAAACGGGTCTGCCCATCCATTTTCACACCCACGATACCTCGGGCATTTCCGCCGCGACGGTTCTTGCAGCCGTTGATGCCGGCGTCGACGCCGTGGATGCTGCGATGGATGCTTTTTCCGGCAATACGTCGCAGCCTTGCCTCGGCTCGATCGTGGAGGCGCTGGCCGGGTCTGAACGCGATACGGGTCTCGATACCGAATGGATTCGCCGCATTTCCTTCTATTGGGAGGCCGTGCGTAACCAGTATGCGGCTTTCGAAAGTGATCTCAAGGGGCCGGCTTCGGAAGTCTATCTGCACGAGATGCCGGGCGGCCAGTTCACCAATCTCAAGGAACAGGCGCGGTCGCTGGGTCTGGAGAGCCGCTGGCACGAGGTGGCGCAGGCCTATGCCGACGCCAACCGCATGTTTGGTGATATCGTCAAGGTAACGCCGTCCTCCAAGGTCGTCGGTGACATGGCGCTGATGATGGTCAGTCAGGATCTGACGGTGGCTGACGTCGAAAACCCCGATCGTGAAGTGTCTTTCCCGGAATCGGTTGTTTCGATGCTGAAGGGCGATCTCGGACAGTCGCCAGGCGGCTGGCCGGCAGCCCTGCAGAAAAAGGCGCTGAAGGGTGAAGCACCCTATACGGTTCGTCCGGGTTCGCTGTTGGCGGATGCCGATCTCGATGCGGAGCGGAAGGTGATCGAGACCAAGCTGGAGCGCAAGGTCGACGACTTCGAATTTGCATCCTATCTGATGTATCCGAAGGTGTTCACCGATTTTGCGCTCACCGCCGAGACATACGGCCCCGTTTCCGTGTTGCCCACCCATGCCTATTTCTACGGCATGGAGGATGGCGAGGAGCTGTTTGCCGATATCGAGCGCGGCAAGACGCTTGTCATCGTCAATCAGGCCTCGTCCGGCATCGATGACAAGGGCATGGTGACGGTGTTCTTCGAGATCAACGGCCAGCCGCGCCGCATCAAGGTGCCGGATCGCGCCCATGGCGCTTCAGGCTCCGCCGTGCGCCGCAAGGCCGAACCGGGCAATGCTGTCCATATCGGCGCACCGATGCCGGGGGTGATCAGCCGGGTCTTCGTCAATCAGGGTCAGGAGGTCAAGGCCGGTGACGTGCTGCTCTCCATTGAAGCCATGAAGATGGAAACCGCGCTTC
Source organism: Agrobacterium sp. M50-1 (assembly GCF_049843495.1). Classification (NCBI taxonomy): domain Bacteria; kingdom Pseudomonadati; phylum Pseudomonadota; class Alphaproteobacteria; order Hyphomicrobiales; family Rhizobiaceae; genus Agrobacterium; species Agrobacterium sp. M50-1. Next base: position 186,399 of record NZ_JBBHZH010000006.1, read on the forward strand.
ACGCCGAACGCGACGGCAAGATCGCGGAAGTTCTGGTGCGCCCTGGCGACCAGATCGACGCGAAGGATCTGCTGATCGCTTACGCCGAATAAAAGCCGTTCGAATCTCTCATTACACAGTCAGACGCCCGCCTTTTTGGCGGGCGTTTTTTATTGCGCTTCGATTGAAACTCGAATATGCATGTTCATGCACGTTTATTCCTGTTTATGCATGAGTCTCCATGAGTGATCATTTCGTCAGCGAGCGGCAGGCGCTTATCCTCGCGCAGCTACGGCAAAGCGGCCGTGTGCTGGCGCAGGATCTTGCGCAGAATTTCGGCGTTTCCGAAGACACGGTGCGTCGCGACCTGCGTGAGATGGCGGCCCGCGGGGAATGCCTGCGGGTTTATGGCGGGGCTCTGCTTTCCGACAGCAAGACGGTGCCGCTGAAGACGCGCATTGCCGAGGATGCGGACCGCAAGGCCATGCTGGCGCGCGCCGCTGTCCCGCTGCTTGAACCGGGCATGGTCGTCTTCATCGATGCCGGCTCCACCAATCTCGCTATCGCGCGCGCTATCCCTGCCGGTCTCAACCTGACAGTGGTGACGAATACGCCGGCCATTGCCGCCGAACTGACGGGGCGGGCCGATATCGATCTGGTGCTGATCGGTGGCAAGGTCGATCCGGCCGTTGGTGCTGCGATCGACGCCATGGCGCTTCGGCAGCTCGAACTGATGCGGCCCGATCTTTGCGTTCTCGGTGTCTGCGGTGTTGCGGCCGAGGCGGGTCTGTCAGCGGATGTCTTCGAAGATGCGGTGTTCAAACGGCTTGCCTGCAGCGCCAGCCAGCGGATCGTCGCAGCGATTACCACGGAAAAGCTCGGCCATAGGGCTGCTTTTCACGTGCATGATTTTTCCCCGCCTCTTTCCCTCTTGCTGGAACAGGATGCCGACCGCGCATTGGTCGAGGCGCTGTCGGCAAAGGGCGTACAGGTTCATTGCGGCGACGATGACGCCGCTCAATTTTCTCATGGTCAAGTCTGAAGGATATTGCCGATGAATGGCCCAACGTCATTTTCGCCGACGGCTGTACGCTCGTCCTATCTGACCCGGCACAGGTTGGGCGTTTCCCTGCTGTTCTTGATGAACGGCTTCATGATGGGATCATGGGCGCCCAAGATTCCGGAGTTTGCAGCGCGCCTGTCCCTCAGTGAGAGCGCGCTTGGCCTCATCATTCTGGTCTTCGGCATCGGCTCGCTGGTTTTCATGCCCATTGCCGGTTCGCAGATCGCCCGTTTCGGCTCGCGTACGGTCAGCCTCGTCACCGCCGCTATATTTTTGCCGACGCTGCTTTTCATTTCCTGGGCCGGCACGGTGTGGGCGGGGGTGATCGCGGTATTTCTGTTCGGCGGGCTGACGGGGGCGATGGATGTCGCCATGAACGCCAATGCCGTGGCGGTGGAACGGGATATGCGCCGCGCCATCATGTCGTCGTGCCATGCCTTCTGGAGCCTCGGAGGCCTGATCGGAGCCGGACTTGGCGGTTACCTCATCACCGCAATCGGCGTGCAGGGGCATGCCATCGCGCTGACGGTCATCGCGTTCGTATTGCTGGTCATTGCATGGCCGCGCGTCCTTGCTGATCGTCCGCATCCTGAAGAGGAACGCCCGAAAGGCGGTCTACCGCTGACGCCGCTGCCGTGGATCATCGGCCTGATGGCGCTGTTCTCGATGATTCCGGAAGGCGCGATCCTCGATTGGGGCGCACTTTATCTGCGCAATGAGCTCGGAGCCTCCGTGTCCCAATCCGGTTTTGCCTTTGCGGCCTTCTCCATGACCATGGCCGTCATGCGTTTTGCCGGCGATCTGGTGCGTGACCGCTTCGGCGCCGTGACGACCCTGCGCTTTTGCTCAGCCATGTCGATTATCGGTCTTCTCATTGCCGGTCTGGCGGAAAATTCCACTATTGCGATTATCGGTTTTGCGATTGCCGGTATCGGTATCTCCAACATGGTGCCGATTGCCTTTTCCGCCGCCGGCAACATGCCGGGACTGGCGCCTGGCATCGGCCTTTCGGTCGTCACCACCATGGGTTATTCCGGCATTCTGGTAGCGCCCTCGGCGATCGGCTTCATCGCTGAACATACCGGTCTTGCCAGCGTGTTTCTCGCTCTGCCGCTGCTGCATGTGGTCGTTCTGCTACTTTCACGGCTCGCCCGGCATGCTGATGGTGCGGGCAAGGAATAGGCGTCTCGAATTTTGCCATGATTGCGGTAAAGTAGAAGCTCCAACGCGTTGGGTGTTGACAAGCAGGCCCCCTTGTTTCACCTCAATTGCCAGACCTTGCCGCAAGCTCCAGAGACCGCCATGACGTCACATGCCGATTACGATCCGAAGCCCCGCCGCGCATCCGTCGCCGTAGACGTGGGCGGCGTCATCGTCGGTGGCGGTGCGCCCGTCGTCGTACAGTCGATGACCAACACAGATACGGCTGACATCGACGCCACCGTGCAGCAGGTGGCGGCGCTCTTCCGTGCCGGTTCGGAAATCGTGCGCATCACCGTCGACCGTGATGAGAGTGCGGCCGCCGTACCGAAAATCCGCGAACGATTGCTGCGCCTTGGGCTTGATGTGCCGCTTGTGGGCGATTTCCACTATATCGGTCACAAGCTTCTCGCCGATCACCCTGCCTGTGCCGAGGCGCTGGCCAAATACCGCATCAATCCAGGCAATGTCGGCTTCAAGGACAAGAAGGACAAGCAGTTCGGCGAGATCGTGGAAATGGCGATCCGTTACGACAAGCCGGTGCGAATCGGCGTCAACTGGGGATCGCTCGATCAGGAATTGCTGACGACCCTGATGGACAAGAACAAGGAGCAGGGCTTCCCTCTTTCCGCCCGTCAGGTTACGCGAGAGGCGATCGTTCAGTCGGCACTGATTTCCGCCGAGCTTGCTGAAGAAATCGGCCTGCCACGCAACCGCATCATCCTGTCGGCCAAGGTCAGTCAGGTGCAGGACCTCATCGCTGTTTATTCCATGCTGTCGGAGCGCTCCGACCACGCCCTGCATCTCGGTCTCACCGAAGCAGGCATGGGCTCGAAGGGCATCGTCGCTTCGTCCGCCGCCATGGGTTATGTGCTGCAGCACGGCATCGGCGATACGATCCGCGTTTCGCTGACACCGGAGCCGAATGGCGACCGCACCCGCGAAGTGCAGGTGGCGCAGGAACTGCTGCAGGTCATGGGTTTCCGTCAGTTCATTCCGGTCGTTGCGGCATGTCCCGGCTGCGGGCGCACCACGTCCACCGTCTTTCAGGAACTTGCCCAGAATATCCAGAACGATATTCGCAAGAACATGCCGATCTGGCGGGAGAAATATCCTGGCGTCGAGGCGCTCAATGTCGCCGTCATGGGCTGCATTGTTAACGGCCCCGGTGAAAGCAAACATGCCGATATCGGCATTTCCCTGCCCGGGACCGGCGAAAGCCCGGCAGCGCCCGTCTTTATCGATGGCGAAAAGGCGCTGACCCTGCGTGGTCCCAATATCGCCGCCGATTTTGAAGCGCTTGTGATCGATTACATCGAAAAGCGTTTTGGCCGGAAAGATGCGGCGGAGTAAAGAGTACCGTGAAAAGGCCGGAATTCCACTGTCATACCTCCTGAACCTCTCGGAGCATCAAAACACATGATCAAAAAAATCGCGATCGTCGCCCTTTGCGGGACCTATCTTTCCGCCTGCACCACCACCGATCCCTATACGGGTGAGCAGAAGATGTCGAACACGGCCGGCGGCGCCGGCATCGGCGCCGTGGTTGGTGCTCTGGGTGGTCTGGCTGTCGGCGGATCGCCGACCGGTCGCCGCAATGCCGCGCTTATCGGTGCGGGTATTGGCGCGCTCGCCGGCGGCGCCATCGGCAACTACATGGATGGTCAGGAAGCCGAGCTTCGCGCCCAGCTTCAGGGAACGGGTGTTTCGGTTACCCGCCGCGGCGACAGCATCGTTCTCAACATGCCGTCGAACATCACCTTCGCGACGGACCAGGATCAGGTCATTCCGCCCTTCTACCCGACGCTCGATTCTGTCGCCATCGTGCTGAACAAGTTCAACCGCACGCTGATCGACATCAACGGCCACACCGATTCCACCGGCAGCCTGCAGCATAACCAGGCGCTTTCCGAGCGTCGCGCCGCATCGGTTGCGAATTATATCGGCGCGCGGGGCGTCGACCAGCGCCGTATTTCGACGCTCGGCTTCGGCCCGTCGCAGCCGATCGCCTCGAATGCAACGTCTGACGGTCGCGCCCAGAACCGTCGCGTCGAAGTGCTGATTTCGCCGCTCAAGGGCTGATTGGATGATGGGAAGCTGAGAGGGAAACCGGCTCAGCTTTTCCGTTCAGCGATGAACCTTGCGGCCGCGATGAGAATCGCGGCCTTTTCACCATAGGGAGCCAATAGTTCCGCGGCTTCCGCCACCTGCTCCTGCAGCTTGCGGCGCGCCCAGTCTTCACCGCGCAATGCTACAAGCGTTCCCTTGCCGCGCGCGGCGTCCTTGCCGGTTGCCTTGCCCATGGTGGCGGCGTCGGCCGTCAAATCCAGAAGATCGTCGGCAAGCTGAAAGGCGAGGCCGATCTTTTCGCCGAAGTGACGCAGTCTTTGCCTTTCGGAAACATCGCTGCCGGCGATGATTGCGCCCGCTTCGCAGGCAAAACGCAGCAGTGCGCCAGTTTTCATAGCCTGCAATGTAATGATGCCGGCTTCATTCGGCGCTGTCTTTTCAGCAGCGAGATCAAGGGCCTGGCCACCTGCCATGCCGCCGATGCCCGCTGCGCGGGCAAGCGAAAGCACGAGCGCGGCCTTGCGTTCGGCCGCGAGCGGATTTTCGTCCGAGGCGATTATATCGAAGGCAAGCGTCAGCAGGCTGTCACCGGCGAGAATAGCGGTTGCCTCATCGAATTTGCGATGCACCGTCGGCTGGCCGCGGCGCAGGTCGTCGTCGTCCATGGCCGGCAGATCGTCATGAACCAGCGAATAACAATGGAGGCATTCCAGCGCGGCGCCGACATAAAGGGCGGCTTCGGCATTTCCCTCCGCAAGGGCGGCGCTTTCGATGACGAGAAAGGGCCGCAGGCGTTTGCCGCCGTTCAGCACGCCATGGCGCATGGCGTCGAGCAGGTTTTGCGGGCGCGTGATCTCGTCTGCGCGGGCTTCGCCGGAAAGCAGGCGGCCAAGCAGGGCTTCGGTTTTTGCCGCGTTTTCGCGCAGCTTCGTTTCGAAATTTGTCATCGCAGCGTCCATGTCGCGCTCTTTGGCATGCCGCGCGAATGCAGGCAAACCTTTTCGTGATTCCAGAGGCGCAACTATTTGACCGGACTCGCCTTGAAGGCGGCAATGGACTATGAAAGGCTTCAATTGGTGCGGGGCTTTGACGAATATTGAGCAGTACGCCTGAAAGCGACGCAGATTACGCCGTGCTGGCGGAAGACCGGAGCAGTCCGAAGGTGGATTTTCGCACGTTGGCAAAGCGCATCATCATGACCTTGCTGGCTTTGCTGATCCTGCCCTATCTGCTGATCCCAGTCTATGCGCTGCCGTTTTTCCGTCCGGTCTCGACGCTGATGCTCGCCGATCTGGTGACCTTTCAGGGTTATGACCGGCGCTGGGTGCCGCTCGAGGATATTTCGCCGCGCCTTGTTCAATCCGTGATGATGTCAGAGGACGGGCAGTTCTGTTTTCATGGCGGCGTGGACTGGAACCAGATGCAGTCCGTGGTCAGCAATGCGCTCGACGGGGCGTCCACCCGTGGCGCAAGCACCATTCCGATGCAGACGGCCAAGAACCTGTTTTTATGGAACGGCCGTTCGTTCTTGCGCAAGGGGTTGGAATTGCCGCTGGCGATTGCCGCCGATTTCGTCTGGTCCAAAAAACGGATGATGGAGATTTATCTCAACGTTGCCGAATGGGGACCTGGCATCTACGGCATCGAGGCCGCAGCACAGCACCACTTCAAGGTGCCGGCCGCAAAGCTCAGTTCCCGCCAGGCAGCGCTGCTGGCTGTATCATTGCCTAATCCCATCGACCGCGTCGCCAGCAAGCCGGGACGCGGGTTGCAACGGCTTGCCGGCCTTATCGAACGGCGCGCCCGCGCCTCCGGCGGCTATGTCGGCTGCGTGCTGGATTGACCCCAGCGCGCTGCTTCAGCCTTTCCTAAAGATATAGTCCGTTTCCTGACGCAGTGTTTCGCCCGGCCGCAGGATTGCATGCGGAAAATCCGGGTGATTGACGGCATCTGGCCAAATCTGCGTTTCCAGGCAGAAACCTGCAAAGGGGCCGTAGTGACGGCCATCGAGGCCCGGAACCGGGACATCCAGTTTGAAGGCCGAATAAAATTGCACACCGGGTTCGGTGGTGTGAACCTCAAGGGCGATATCGGAGGCCGGTGAATAGGCGCGGGCGACCTTGCGCTTGGCGCGACGCTCGGGCGAGAGGCAGAAATTATGGTCGTAAAGGACCTGCTCGCCATTCTCCTTGCGCCGCATCGGTGTCGGCTGGCGCAGATCGAAGACGGTGCCCTCGACGGAGCGGATTTCGCCCGTCGGTATCTGCTTGTCGTTGGTGGGTAGATAAAAGTCAGCCGCGATGCTGATCTCATGCCCCAATGCGGTATCTGCCCCATCGAGATTGAAATAGGAATGCTGGCAGACATTGGCGATGGTCGGCTTGTCGGTCACCGTTTCATAGACCACCGAAAGCACACCGCCGTCGAAGATCGTATAGGTGGCCGTGACCGTGCAATTGCCAGGATAACCAGCGCGGCCATCGGGATCGATGATCTGCAGAACCGCATGGCTCTCGCCATGTTCCATCAGCATCCAGTTGCGTTTGCCCATGCCGTCGCTGCCGCCATGCAGATGGGTTACGCCCTTTTCGTTCAGCTCCAGCTGGTATTCGTGCCCGTCGATCGAGAACCGGCCGTCACCGATACGGTTGGCGTTGCGGCCGGGGGTGGCGCCGAAATAGGAGGAATATTTGTAATCCTCGAACTTGTCGAAGCCGAGCACGAGTGCCGGCTGGTGGCCCTCAAGGCGCAGATCCTGGATGACGGCGCCCCAGGTGATGACCTTGGCCGTCAGCCCGCCTTTCGAGATGGTGACGCGTTCGACTTTTTCGCCGGTCGCCGTGAAACCGAAATTCTCCCGTGCCGCCGTGTCGCTCATCTCTTCATTCTCCCTGGTGTCGCGAATTGCCGGGCGGACGTTGCGTCATTTTCCGGCAATTCGCAATCCCGCAATTTACGCGGCCAGTTGCCCGATGGCTTCGAGATCATAGGGTGTCGTCTGGTATATCTCGTTGATCCAGTTGCCGAAAAACAGATGGGCATGGCTGCGCCAGCGGTTGAGCGGGGCAAGTTCCGGGTCATTGTGCGGAAAATAATCATGCGGCAGCTTGATTGGCACGCCGGCATTCGCGTCCCGGAAATACTCATCCGAAAGCGACGTTGAATCATATTCGACATGGTTGAACATGTAGAGCCTGTTGCCCTCTTTCTCATGCACCAGGCAAACGCCCATTTCCTCTGACTCCATCAGGATTTCGAGTCTCGGATGTTTTTCGATATCGGCGCGGCGTACTTCCGTCCAGCGTGAGACCGGAACCTGGAAATCATCCGAAAAGCCGTTCAGATAGATCGACGAGGGGCAAAGATTGCGGTGACGATAAACCCCGAAAGCCTTTTCCTTCAGTTCGTGCTTCGGCACGCCGTGGAAATGATAGATAGCGGCCATCGCTCCCCAGCAGACATTCAGCGTCGAATGGACGTTGGTCCGCGTCCATTCGAAAATTTGTCGCATTTCATTCCAGTAGGTCACATCTTCATAGGCCAGCGTCTCCACGGGCGCGCCGGTGATGATGAAACCGTCAAACTTGCGGTGGCGCACTTCTTCCCACGTCTCGTAGAAGGACAGGAGATGTTCTTCCGGCGTGTTCTTGGCTCTATGGCCGCCGATCCGCACCAGCGACAGCTCCACCTGCAGCGGCGAGGCGCCGACAAGGCGCGCCATCTGGATTTCCGTCTTGATCTTGTTCGGCATGAGGTTGAGAAGCCCGATCTGGAGCGGGCGGATATCCTGCCGGATGGCCGCCGTTTCGGTCATGACCCGCACGCCCTCATGAACGAGGGTCTCAAAGGCGGGAAGCGTATCGGGAATCTTGATCGGCATGTCGAACTCTCTTTTCCGGATCACGTAAAGAACGTTGCGAAAACAAAAAAACCGGCAGCGAAATCGCGACCGGTCCCAGGAAATTGCCTTTTTCCTCGACCCTTTAGCGACTTCTTTAAAGTGGCTGCAAGCCGGTCGGCAAATCACCACTGAGGCGTTTCATAATCCCGAAGCCGGCGAAAATCAATATAGGCTGATTTCATCGGGGTTTCGGCTTTCCATTTTCGACCGAGGTGCGGTAAGGCAGGGCATGGATAAAGAGCGTTTCACCATTCTGCTTGGCGGCGATGTCACGGTGACCGATCGTCTGAAGTCAGCGGTCGCGGATAGCCGTGTGATTGCGGCCGATGGCGGCATGCGCCATGCCGTGCCGCTTGGCCTCAAGCCGGAGCTGTGGGTCGGGGATTTCGATTCCGCCAGCAAAGAGTTGCTGGATGCCTGGCCTGATGTGGTGCGGCAGCCTTACCCTGCCGCAAAGGCGGTGACGGATGGCGAGATCGCGGTATCGGAAGCTCTCTCCCGTGGAGCGCATTCGCTGGTGCTTGTCGGTGCGCTTGGAGGCGAGAGAAGCGACCATGCACTGCAGCACCTTCTTTACGCGGTGGCGCTGGCCGAACGTGGTATCGACGTTACGCTGACGTCAGGTGAAGAAGAGGCCCGGCCGCTGCTTCCCGGTTTGCTGGATGTCGATCTGCCGCCCGCTTCGCTGTTTTCTGTTGCCGGATTTACCGCCCTTGCGGGGCTTGATATCGGCAATGTGCGTTATCCGCTGAAGGATTTCGCGCTTGCTTTCGGCTCCTCCCGCACTATTTCCAATGTCGCGAATGGCGGCCCCGTGCATTTCTCGCTGAAAAGCGGAAAAGCCATCGTGCTCGCCCGCCCTTATGATCTGACCGGAGCCTGACGCCTTGGCACCCCCAATTTTGAAACTCGATGACATCAAGCTGACCTTCGGTGTGACCCCGCTGCTCGATGGCGCCAATCTCCAGGTAGAGCCGGGCGATCGCATCTGCCTTGTCGGGCGCAACGGTTCGGGCAAGTCGACGCTGATGAAGATCGCTGCGGGTCTCGTTGAAGCGCAGTCGGGTGAGGTTTTCCGGCATCCGTCCGCGACCATCCGTTATCTGGAACAGGCGCCGGATTTCAACGGTTACGACACCGTGCAGGCCTATGCCGAGGCTGGGCTTGGACCCGGCGACGATCCCTATCGCGTCACCTATCTTCTTGAGCATCTCGGCCTCACGGGGCAGGAACATCCGGCAAGCCTTTCCGGCGGTGAGGCGCGACGTGCGGCCCTTGCCCGCGTGATGGCGCCGGAACCTGATATCCTGATGCTGGACGAACCCACCAACCATCTGGATCTGCCGACCATCGAATGGCTTGAGAGCGAGTTGCAGCAGACGCGCAGCGCGCTGGTGCTGATTTCGCACGACCGCCGTTTTCTCGAAAAAGTCTCGACTTCGACCGTCTGGCTCGATCGTGGCCAGTCCCGCCGTCTCAATCGCGGCTTTGCCCATTTCGAGGAATGGCGCGACAAGGTGCTGGAAGAGGAAGAGCTGGAGCAGCACAAGCTCGGCAAGGCCATCGAACGCGAAGAACACTGGATGCGCTATGGCGTGACCGCGAGGCGCAAGCGCAACATGCGCCGCGTTGGTGAGCTTCAGGCCATGCGTGCGGAATATCGCGGCCACAAGGGGCCGCAGGGCACGGTGCAGGCGACCGTGACCGAGGGGCGTGAATCCGGCAAGCTGGTCATCGAGGCCGAGGCCATCACCAAGGCCTACGGCGAGCGCGTGATCGTCGCGCCGTTTTCGCTGCGTGTCCATCGCGGGGATTGCATCGGTTTCGTCGGTCCAAATGGCGCCGGTAAAACCACACTTCTGAAGATGCTTACCGGCCAGCTTGAGCCTGATAGCGGTACGGTGAAGCTCGGCACCAATCTGGAGATCGCGACGCTCGACCAGAAACGCGAGGATCTCAATCCCAACGATACGCTCGCGCATTATCTGACCGATGGCCGCGGCGAAAACCTGCTGGTCAACGGCGAATTGAAGCATGTGACGGGCTACATGAAAGATTTCCTGTTCCAGCCGGAACAGGCCCGCACGCCGATCCGCAATCTTTCCGGCGGCGAGCGCGCGCGCCTTATTCTGGCGCGCATTCTGGCGCGGCCGACCAATCTTCTGATCCTCGACGAGCCGACCAACGATCTCGATATCGAAACGCTTGATCTTTTGCAGGAAATCGTCGCTGGCTTTTCCGGCACGGTCATTCTCGTCAGCCACGACCGTGATTTTCTCGATCGCACCGTCACCTCCACCATCGCCCCCGTCAATCCGGACCAGCCGGATGGACGATGGATCGAATATGCCGGTGGCTATTCGGACATGATGGCGCAGCGCAAGGGAGCTGCGGAAGAAAAACGCAAGGCTGAGAAGCAGGAAAAAGCGAAGGCCGCACCTTCGGCCTCCACGTCGCAGGATCCTTCAAAGGCCAAGGGCAAGCTTTCCTTCAAGCAGAAATTCGCGCTTGAAAATCTTCCCAAGGAGATGGAAAAGGCGCAAAGCGAAATCGCAAAACGCGAGCAGCGCATGGCTGACCCTCAACTCTTCACCAAGGATCCGGCCGCCTTCAATACGCTGGCGCAGGAAATGACGAAGCTGCGCGAAAAGCTGGAGACCATGGAAGAGGAATGGCTGGAGCTGGAGATGTTGCGCGAGGAACTGGAGGGCTGAAGGCGGTAGGCCCCTCGTTTGATCGACCTTCCTTCGGTCTTTGACAGAAAAGCGGAATTGCCGTTCTATGCCGGTTCGTTTGGAGGAGTTGTGAAAATGCGCATGATTTTCGTCAATCTGCCGGTCAAGAATATCGAGACATCAAGAAGCTTCTTCACGGCTCTCGGTTTCAGCTTCAATCCGGAATATTCCGATGACCGCACGCTCTGCATGATCGTGGAAGAAAACATCTTCGTGATGCTTCTTCAGGAAGGGCGTTTCCGCGATTTCATCAATGGCGACATCGCCGATGCGACGCGCACCACCGAGGTTCTGACCTGTCTCACGGCGGGAAGCCGCGACGAAATCGACCGGATGATTGCAACCGCACTCGCGTCAGGTGGCAGTGGCTGGAAACCGGTTCAGGACCATGGCTTCATGTATGCCGGCAGCTTTCAGGATCCCGACGGGCATGTCTGGGAACTGGTGCATATGACGGCGCAGGGTTGATCCCGGCCATCTTGCCAAGCAGGGACGACGGGACTACACCATCATCTTGATCTAACGGGGTGTCTTTTGTGCTTGCGCGCAAAAGGCTGAGAGGCTTGCCAACCCGAAGAACCTGATCCGGTTCATACCGGCGGAGGGATTAGACGGCTTCAAGGCAGGCGGCTATTTCCCTTTTTGTTTTGAGGAGATACCCGTGCGCCGTCGTCTTTTCCTGAATTCCCTTGTTGTCGCTTCCCTGTTCCTGCCCGGTCTTGCCGCCGCGCAGGACAAACAGGAACTGACCGTCTACACCTATGAGAGTTTCGTTTCCGAATGGGGTCCCGGTCCCAAGGTAAAAGAAGCCTTCGAGAAGGTCTGTGGATGCACGCTGAATTTCGTTGGCGTGGCCGATGGTGTCGCACTTCTCAACCGTCTGAAGCTCGAAGGCGCGGGGTCTAAGGCGGATGTGGTCGTTGGTCTCGACACCAATCTTGTCGCAGAGGCGAAACAGACCGGTCTTTTTGATGTCAGCGGCATCGATGCCTCGGCGGCCAAGGTGCCGGGAGGTTACGGGGACGATGTTTTCGTGCCTTACGACTACGGGCATTTCGCCGTCATCTATGACACACAGACGGTGAAGCACCCACCGGCGAGCCTGAAAGAGTTGGTGGAAGGTGACCCCTCGCAGAAGATCGCCATTCAGGACCCGCGCACGTCCACGCCGGGGCTCGGCCTGCTGCTGTGGGTAAAATCGGTTTACGGTGACAAGGCGCCGGAAGCCTGGGAAAAGCTCAGGAAGCGCATCCTCACCGTCACGCCGGGCTGGTCGGAATCCTATGGCCTTTTCACCAAGGGGGAGGTGCCGATGGTGCTCTCCTACACCACCTCGCCCGCTTATCACATGGTCTCGGAAAAGACGGACCGTTATCAGGCCGCAGCTTTTTCTGAAGGGCACTATATCCAGATCGAAGTGTCCGGCCTTCTCAAAAACGCGCCGCACAAGGAGCTGGCAAAGCAGTTCCTTGCTTTCACGCTGACATCAGGATTTCAGGACGCCATTCCGGAAAACAACTGGATGATGCCGGTTGCGGCAACCTCCAATCCCCTGCCGGAGGCGTTTTCCAAACTCGTGGTGCCGCAGAAGACTTTCCTGATGGACCCGGAAGAGGTGGCGAAGAACCGCAAGGCGTGGATTGACGAATGGCTTGCGGCCATGAGCATGAATTGAGGAAGAGGCACGCCCGCGCATGATGCTGCGTCGCGATTATCGGCGGTCGATCATTTTCGGAACGGCGGCTTTTGCCGCCGTTTTCCTGTTCATGGCGCTCGCCGTTGCAGCTCTCCTTTCTTTTGATGCGGGCGCGTCCGCTGCCGGTATCATGGATGCCTATACGCTACGCATCCTGCGTTTCACGCTTTATCAGGCGACGCTTTCCACCCTTCTTTCCATTGTTCTCGGCCTGCCGGTGGCGCTGGCGCTTTGCCGGCGACGCGAGTTTCCGGGAAGGATCTGGATCGTCAGGCTGATGGCGGTGCCGATGGGCTTGCCCGTCATCGTTGGCGCTTTCGGCATCATCACCATTTGGGGCAGGCAGGGTGTTTTGAATACGGCCCTCGTTTTTGCCGGTGCGGATGAACCTTTCAGCATTTACGGCCTTTCCGGCATTCTCATCGCCCATGTGTTTTTCAATCTGCCGCTTTCGGTCCGGCTGATGCTGGCCGGGCTTGAACGTATTCCGGGCGAATATTGGCGCATGGCGGCAAGCCTCGGCATGGGGCCAGTCTCGATTTTCCGTTTTATCGAGTGGCCGGCGGTTGCGCGGCTCGTTCCCGGCATTGCCGGGCTTGTCTTCATGCTGTGCGCCACCAGCTTCACGCTCGTGCTTCTTTTAGGCGGCGGGCCGGCAGCCACGACACTGGAGGTGGCGATTTATCAGGCGCTGCGGTTCGATTTCGATCCGCAGCGGGCGATTGCGCTTTCGGTTTTGCAGATTGCCCTCACCGCAATTCTGCTTGGCCTTCTCGCCTTTTTGCCGTCGCCCGAAGCGGAAATCCCTTCGCTTGGTCGTTCCCTTCGCCGTTTCGATGGCAAGGGGATAGGCGCGCGTCTGTGGGATGGGGCGGCAATTGTTTTCGCGATTCTGCTGATCGGCCTGCCGCTTGTCGCCATAGCTGTCTCGGGTTTGAGTGCCGATCTGCCGCGCCTTCTGTCCGCGCCGATTTTCCTGCGCGCGGCGGCGACCAGCCTTGCAATCGCCGCGCTCTCCGCAGCCCTCGTCGTGTTCTGCTGCATGGCGATCATCGGTGCAAGGCAGGCGGTGGGCTCCAGACGGCAGGCGGGGCAGCCCCTGCGCTTCCTCTCCGCCATGCTTGGGGCGGGGTCTTCGCTGGTGCTTTTGGTGCCGCCTGTCGTGTTGGGAAGCGGGTGGTTCCTGTTATTGCGGATTTTCGGCAATGTCAGCTTCTATGCGCCCGTTCTCGTGGCGCTTATCAACATGCTGATGGGTTTGCCGCTTGCCATGCGGGTACTGGAGCCGGCCTTCACCAGTCATTTTTTGCGCACCGGCCGGCTTTCCGCCAGTCTCGGGCTTCAGGGCTTGACGCGGTTGTGGTTTGCCGATCTTCCGGTTCTGTGGCGGCCTCTGGCTATGGCGTTTTCCTTCGCCATGGCCCTGTCGCTCGGCGATTTAGGCGCGGTTGCCCTGTTCGGCTCGGAGAATTTCGTCACCCTGCCATGGCTGGTTTATAGCAATATGGGCAGCTATCGCACCAATGATGCCGCTGGTTATGCCTTTCTTCTCGGCATCGTCTGCCTGCTGCTTGCCGCAGGCGGCGTTTCACGGCAATCCCAATCAGCAAGGGCGAGCATATGACAGGCAATGATTTTGCCGTTGAACTGGACAAGGTCGGGCTGCGGCTGGGAACACAGGATTTCGAGCTTGATTGCACATTCCCGCAAGGCCGAATAACCGCTGTCGTCGGAGCCTCGGGTTCGGGGAAGTCGACACTTCTCAATCTCGTCGCGGGTTTCGAGGCGCCGGATTCCGGCCGCGTGATGATCGGCGGGCAGGACATGACGACGCTCGATCCTTCGGAAAGACCGGTCTCATCAATCTTCCAGGATAATAATCTTTTCGCTCATCTCGATATCTTCACCAATATCGCTCTCGGTGTGAGCCCGGGGCTGAAATTGCGGGTGGAAGACCGGCAAGAGATTGAGATGGCCCTCGTCCGCGTCGGTCTTGCGGGTTTCGACAAACGTTTGCCGGGCACGCTTTCCGGCGGAGAAAGGCAGAGGGCGGCGCTGGCGCGCGCGCTGGTGAGGAAAAAACCTGTCATGCTGCTTGATGAACCTTTCGCGGCACTCGATCCGGGATTGCGGGCGGGCATGACCTCCCTGCTTCTCGACTTGCACGCCGAAACAAAAAATACGGTGATTATTGTCACCCATCATCCCGAAGACATAAAAAAGCTGGCGCAGCGGGTGGTGTTTCTTGAACGCGGCCGGGTTGTCTACACCGGTCCGACCGCAGATTTCTTCGCCACACAAAATGTGAAGGCCGTCGACAGTTTTCTGAACGGGTGATCGCCTTATTTTCGACGCGCGCCGCTGGCAATCGCTTTAGATGACTTCAATGGCGCTAATTTGCACTTGCCAGTTTCAAGTTGTTGCCCGAGAAAAGATGGGAATTATTGCGTTCTTCAGGAATATTCCGGACTTGATGGATCGTTTTTACCGTTTTGGCATTCATCGCCCGTTGGGGCGAATCTGTTATTCTGGTCTGCAATTAACGGATGATCAGGAACGTTAGGGGCAGGCATAGAGAATGAGAAATAGCATGACTGCACAGTGGAGGCTCTTCTCCCGTTCAGGCCTTCGCCGTTCGGGCAGGATGGCTGCCGCCTGTTCCGTGCTGACGGCGTCTGCCGTGTTCCTGTCGTCGTGCCAGTCCCTCTTCAGCCCGGCCTACCAGTCCACCCTGCGCCCCTCGGATAATCCGCAGACCGTGGAAGAGGTGCAGAAGAATGATCCCCGCGCGCAGATGGGTGCGCGCGAGCATCCGCGCATCGTGGCGAGTTATGGCGGCGAATACCGTGACGCCAAGACGGAAAGGCTTGTCGCCCGCATCGCCGGCGCGCTGACGGCCGTTTCGGAAAATCCGCAACAGTCCTACCGCATCACAATCCTCAACTCGCCGGCCATCAACGCCTTTGCGCTGCCGGGCGGATATCTTTACGTGACGCGCGGGCTTCTGGCGCTTGCCAACGATGCTTCGGAAGTGGCTGCAGTACTTTCGCATGAGATGGGCCATGTCACCGCCAACCACGGCATAGAACGCCAGCGCCGGGAAGAGGCGGAGGTGATTGCCAGCCGCGTGGTTGCCGAAGTGCTGTCGAGCGATCTCGCCGGCAAGCAGGCGCTTGCGCGCGGCAAGCTGCGGCTCGCGGCCTTTTCGCGTCAGCAGGAATTGCAGGCGGATGTGATCGGCGTGCGGATGTTGGGCGAGGCTGGCTACGACCCCTTTGCCTCGCCGCGTTTTCTGGATTCCATGGCGGCCTATGCGCGGTTTTCCTCGGCCGATCCTGAAAATGACCAGAGCCTCGACTTCCTTTCAAGCCACCCCAACACGCCGCAGCGTATCGAGCTTGCGCGCCGTCATGCCCGTGCCTTCGGCCAGGATGGCCAGGTCGGAGATCGTGGTCGCGATTGGTTTCTGGATGGCATAGACGGCCTGCTTTATGGCGACAGCCCGCAGGAAGGGTATGTTCGCGGCCAGACATTCCTGCACGGAACGCTCGGCATCCGCTTCGACGTGCCGGAAGGTTTCGTCATCGACAACAAGGTCGAGGCCGTTCTGGCGACGGGGCCGGGCGATATGGCCATCCGTTTCGACGGCGTGGCCGATCCGAAACAGACGAGCCTTGCCAATTATCTGACCAGCGGCTGGGTTGCGGGCCTGTTGCCGGAAACCGTCAAGGAAACCCAGATCAACGGTCTGGAGGCTGCGACGGCGCGGGCAAGCGCGGATAAATGGGATTTCGACGTGACCGTCATTCGTGTCGGCCAGCAGATATTCCGTTTCCTGACGGCTGTACCGAAGGGCAATACCCAGCTCGATTCCATCGCCAATACATTGCGCACCAGCTTCCGCAAGATGACGCCACAGGAAATCGCCTCGCTGAAGCCGCTGAGGGTGCGGGTGGTGACGGTGAAGCCTGGTGAAACCGTGGCGACGATGGCGGCGCGGATGATGGGAACCGACCGTAAGCTCGACATGTTCCGCATGATCAACGCCATGAGCGCCACGGCCACCATTCAGCCGGGCCAGCGGGTGAAGATCATTTCGGAATGAGTTGATGGCCTCTCATTCACCGGTTGCCTGCGACAGGTAGGCGTGAACGAGTGCGATCATTTCCCGCCTGACTTTGGGCGATTGCAGCTCTCCGCGGCGGGCGGCATTATGAATGATGCCGTCAATGGCATCCGATACGATCAGCGCCGTGGTTCCGCTTTCGACCTTTGAACCGGCTGGCATATGTGCCGCGATCGCTGCCGCGTAGAGACCGAGATATTCCTGTTCGAAAGCGCTGTTGGGATCGTTCATCCCTTTGTGGCTGGGCGCATCATCCAGAAGGACCTTATGAAGGCCGGGGTGCATGCTGTGGACCGCGATCATGCCGGTCACGAGTTCTTCCACGAATCTAGCGAGCGATTGCCGCTTTTGCGCGACGCTCTTCATGATGGAGAGACAGTCCTCGAGATGACGGTGGCGCACCGCTTCCACGATCGAAACCTTGTCCGGGAAATATTGATAGAGCGAGCCGATACTGACGCCGGCCGTTTCTGCGACCATGTTTGTGGTAAAGCCCGCCCAGCCCTGATCGCTTAAAATGCGAGCCGCCGCATGGATAACGGCATCGACCGTGGCCCGGGAACGCTGCTGACGCGGCTCCTTGCGCATCTCGGTCTTCCGCTTTGCAATGCGAGTAGACAAGGCATCCTCCATGGCGAAAATATAAACATAGTGCTCACATTTTTAAGATGTAAAGGATATTGTCATGAGGGATTTGCTCAGGAGCCTGCTTGGCTATCACCAATGGGCGAACAGGGATTTATTCGAGAAACTCAGCTACCTCGATCCCGTTAAGAACGCGCACGAACGGCACACCGGAATCCGGCTGATCAATCACTATCATGTCGTCGCGAAGATTTTTTCGGGTCATCTCACCGGCACGGCGCATGGTTTTCTCTCCGATAATACCGAGGCAACGCCGCAACTGGACGATCTTGCGAAGGATGTTGCTGCTCTCGATCGCTGGTATCTCGATTATATCGGGAAAACATCACCGGCATCGCTTGGCGAATTTGTCGCCTTCACCTTTACGGATGGTGACAGGGGTTACATGTCCCGCGCGGAGATGATCTCGCACATGGTCCTTCACGCCGGTATTCACAGAGGAGAGGTCGCGCGTATCTTGAGCCAGCTTTCCATCACGCCGCCCTGGGATACTTTTGCCGTGTTTCTGCACGGCACGCAGCCGCAACGGCGTTCGCAGGGGGCATAATAAGAAGCCACCCGCCCCGGCGGGGTCGGGTGGCTTTCCTGAAACGATGGTCTCAGGAACCTATTGCCACTCGCGCACGTCGACGAAATGACCGGCGATCGCCGCCGCCGCTGCCATGGCAGGGGAGACGAGGTGGGTGCGGCTCTTATAGCCCTGACGGCCCTCGAAATTGCGGTTGGAGGTGGAGGCGCAGCGTTCGCCGGGCTTCAGGCGGTCGTCATTCATGGCAAGGCACATGGAACATCCCGGTTCGCGCCATTCGAAACCGGCTTCGAGGAAAATCTTGTCCAGACCTTCCTTTTCCGCCTGTTCCTTCACGAGACCGGAGCCGGGCACGATCATTGCCGAGACCGTGGGGGCGACCTTGCGGCCGTCGACGATTTTCGCCGCCGCACGCAAATCCTCGATGCGGCCATTGGTGCACGAGCCGATGAAGACACGGTCGATGGCGATATCGGTGATGCGCGTTCCGGGCTTCAGGCCCATGTATTCCAGCGCACGCCATTTGGAGGTACGCTTGTTTTCTTCCTCGATATCATCCGGATTGGGAACGATCCCTTCAACGGAGGTCACGTCTTCGGGAGACGAGCCCCAGGAGACGATGGGCGGCAGGTTGGCCGCATCCAGCACCACGACCTTGTCGTAATGGGCGCCTTCGTCGGACTTCAGCGTTTTCCAATAGGCAATGGCCTGTTCCAGCGTTTCGCCCTTCGGCGAGCGCGGCTTGTCCTTGATGTAGTCAAAGGTTGTTTCGTCAGGTGCGATAAGACCTGCGCGGGCGCCGCCCTCAATGGTCATGTTGCAGACCGTCATGCGGCCTTCCATGGAGAGTGAGCGGATCGCCTCGCCGGCAAATTCGATCACGTGACCGGTGCCGCCAGCTGTGCCGATCTCGCCGATAATGGCGAGGATGATGTCCTTGGCGGTAACACCATCCGGGATTTTGCCGTCAACACGCACCAGCATGTTCTTGGCTTTTTTCTGGATCAGCGTCTGGGTCGCCAGAACGTGCTCCACTTCCGAGGTGCCGATGCCATGCGCCAGTGCGCCAAAGGCGCCGTGGGTCGAGGTATGGCTGTCGCCGCAGACGATCGTCATGCCGGGCAGGGTGAAACCCTGTTCGGGGCCGACGATGTGAACGATGCCCTGGCGCTTGTCGCGCTCGGAATAATATTCGACGCCGAAATCCCTGGCGTTCTGCGCGAGCGCTTCCACCTGGATGCGGCTTTCCTCGTTCTTGATACCTTCCAGCCGGTCGGCCGTGGTCGGAACGTTATGGTCAACGACGGCCAGCGTGCGGGACGGTGAATGCACGGGGCGACCGGCCATGCGCAGGCCTTCGAAGGCCTGCGGGCTCGTCACCTCATGGACGAGGTGACGGTCGATGTAGAGAAGACAGGTTCCGTCCGGATCACGATTGACGACGTGGTCGTCCCAGATCTTGTCATACAGGGTGCGGGGTGCGCTCATGGCTCTGTGCCTTGTCATATAAAAGGGTAATGAGGGTTCAGTAAGGCGTTGGACAGCGTGCTGCTGTCAGGCGAGCCTAAGTCGGCTGGTGAGCGCCCCGGAAACGCGCGCAAAGAACCGTGCCGGCAGACGCTTGTGGTCCTGCAGCACATAAACATTCTGCGCGAGACATCCGAATTTAGATCCCATGGCAGCGTTCATAGCAGATCGCCGGTTTTACGGCAATATGAATGCGTACAGCCCTGAACGCGACGGCTCGGCATTTTTATATGCGCTGCATCATGGCCGAAGCCCCTGACGGGCCTGCCTTATAGTGGTCGCCGCTGGTTATGATGCAGTGCAACTTGCGTATTTTGCAATGCACATATAGATGGGTTCCCTTATCATTTGCATTTCGACGAGCAATCGAAGGGAGGGAAAAGCATATGGTATCCGAAAAAGCCCTTATCTCGAAGATCACCTGGCGGCTGATGCCGTTTCTTGGCCTTCTTTATCTCATTGCCTATATCGACCGCCAGAATGTCAGCTATGCCAAGCTGCAGATGGTCGATGCGCTGAGCCTCAGCGAGTATGCCTACGGCCTTGGCGCTTCGCTGTTCTTTATAGGCTATTTCCTCTTCGAGGTGCCGAGCAACCTGTTCCTCAACCGTTTCGGCGCCAGCAAATGGTTCGCCCGCATTCTGGTTTCCTGGGGCGCCGTCACCATCGCGCTTGCCTATACGCAGAACGCCACGATGTTCTACATCCTGCGCTTCCTGCTCGGGCTCTGCGAGGCGGGTTTCTTCCCCGGCGTCTTGTTCCTGATGACGCTCTGGTTCCCGCGCGATTATCGCGGCCGCATGATCGGCCTGTTCATGATCTTCAGTGCGCTTGCCAATGCGATCGGCGCGCCGCTTGGCGGCATGCTGCTCGATCTGGATGGTTTCCTCGGTTATGCCGGTTGGGAATGGGTGTTCCTTGCGACGGGTATTCCCGCTGTCATCGCCGGTATCGCCACCTTCTTTTATCTTGATGATACGCCGGAAAAGGCGAAGTTTCTGTCGCAGGATGAGAAAACCTGGCTGAAGAACCGCTTGGCCGAAGAAAACAAGGGCATGGAAGAGCATGCGGAGGATGGCTTCAAGGCGCTGGTCAATCCGCGCGTTCTGTTCATGGCGCTTTGCTATGTCGGATTCCCGCTGGCCGCGTATGGTCTCAGCTACTGGCTTCCGACCATCGTGAAGAGCTTCGGCGTTTCCAACACCGCTAACGGCTTCATCAACATCATCCCCTGGGTGATCGTCGCCGTTGCCCTGTTCGTCGTGCCTTTGGCAGCCGACAAGGCAAAGAACAAGACGCCCTATATCGTCGGTCCTGCCTTCATCGGTGCATTTTGCCTGTTGATGTCGGCATTGCTCAGTGATCCGGTGCTGCAGTTCGCTTTCCTCTGCATTGCCGCCGCCGGCATCTTTGCAGGCCAGCCGGTGTTCTGGAGCCTGCCCGGCCGCTTCCTCAAGGGAGCAGGTGCGGCTGCGGGCATCGCCGCGATCAATTCCGTCGGCAATCTGGGGGGCTTCGTGGCGCAGAATGTGGTGCCATGGATCAAGGATCAGACCGGCAGCACCATTGCGCCGATGTTCTTCCTTGCCTTTTGCCTGGCGCTTGCCGGGGTACTGGTCATCATCGCAACACGCAGAATGGGCAATCAGATCAAGGCGGCCTGAGTTTGGAAGATTGCGACAGCTGGCACGATTGCAGGCCGTCGCACATGTAAAAATCGTGGCCCGGATGTTTCCGGGCCACGATCATTTTAAGCGGCGAATAATGAAAATTCTCTTCGAGAGAATTATGCGGTGAACCAATCGCTACCGGTCAGGTGAACACCGGCAACAATGATCTTTTCGCCCTTGTGCTCGCCAGTGACGTTGTAGCTGAGAATGGTGTCGTTATCGATCGTCGATACCGCCCAGTTATCGATTACCGTACCGACCAGCTTGAGCTTGTCCATGGCGGCGTTGAAGCCTTCGATGGTATCAGTCGCAAAGCTCTTGGCCATGTCGCCGAGATTAAAGACGAAGGTATCGGTGCCACCGCTTGCGATGATGTGATCAATACCCTTACCGCCGGTCACCAGCGAGGAAGCAAGTTTCACGCCGCTCAGGTCGATCGTATCGTTACCGGCACCCGCATCGATCTTGACAGAGGTGAAGCTGCCGTCCGTGATTCCAGCGCCGCCGTTCACAGCACCGGTGTTGGCGGCAAGACCGCCCGTGCCAGCCGCAGATGCGTCGTTGAATGCAGCGCCAGCCTTGACGATGATCGTGTCGTTGCCTGCGCCGGTATCGATGTTGAAATTGTTTACCCAGGTCTTTTCATTCGAAACGACAGAAACGGTGACCGTGTCATTGCCAGCGCCGGTCGAGATGTTGCCACGCTTGGCATTGAGAACTTCCACGGTGGACGAACCGGTGCCGCCAAGATGAACGTCGACCTGAACGAAATCCTTGAAGATAAGGTTTTCGGAGGTGTCGGACTGGGCGAGAGCGTTCTTTACCGAATTCCATGCAGACGAGACGTCAAATTTGAAGCCGTTCGAGCTGGGGTCATAACCAACATCGACTGTGCCACCCGCGCCGGTGCCGGCAACAGATACGGCGCCGACATTGACGCTGCCGGCATCCATCGAGGAACCGTTTTTGACCTGAGCGGTCGATTCCGTGAGGAGCTTATAAGCTTCCTGGTCGATCAGGCTGGTAAGCGAGGAAACCGAAGCGGCGCCGCCATTACCGAAAGTTACTTTTAACGCCATTTTAAACTCCTATAAATCTTTGAGAAATTGATGAATTGAAATTAAATTAATAGTAATTATTGCGGGTGATATTTAATACATAAAAAACGATAATACAATATAAGAAATCGGTTTTTCCGAAAAATCGCGTATTTGGTGTATTGAGAAATTTTCTCTCAAAGTCACTTTTGCCGAAATAAATCATTCCTGAACGAAGGTTTTTCTGAGTCTGTCTTGGAATGGTTTTACAAAATATGAAAGAACGCTCCTCTCGCTGGTCTGGATAAACACTTCGGCCGGCATGCCAGGATACAACTTCCCGCCAGGTAGGTGCGCCATGCCGGCCTTGTCGGGTTTGATGCGCAGCGCGTAATAAGATGCGCCAGTTCGGGAATCCGTCTGCAGATCGGGGGCAACGACGGCAACCTGCGCGCTCAAATCCGGCGTCGTACTTTGGTTGAACGCCGTGAAGCGAACGGTGACCGGCTGCCCGACGTAAATCTGATCGATATCACGCGGGGTTATATTGGCCTCGATGGCAAGCTCATCCCGCTCCGGCACCACCAGCATCAGCACTTCGCCGGGTTGAATGACGCCATTTATATTGTGCACCGAAAGCTGGTAGATACGACCGGCAATCGGCGAGCGGATGTCGAGGCGATCCAGCTGGTCGCGCGTTGCCGCCAGCCGCTCCTCATATTCCGCAACGGTCGCTTCGATCGATGTCAGATCTTTCGTGACTTCCGATTTGCGGTCTTCGTCGAGCTGGAGCAGTTGCAGATCCAGTTCGCTCAGCTTGCCCACCGTTTGCGCACGAGCGGCGATATATTGGCCCTGCTGGCCTTCGAGATTGGACAGCTGACGCTTGAGGAGGTTGAGGCGCTGGAGCGTCACGAGCCCTTTTTTGAAAAGCTCGTCCGTCTTGGCAACATCTTCCTTTACGATGGCAAGCTCACTGTCCGTCGCCTCCACCTGCACCTCGAGGCCGCGTGCCTCGTCACCGAGCTGGTCCTTGCGTGTTCCCAACTGCTTTTTCATGCCGATCAGTGCGCTGCGGCGGCTGTTGAAAAGGTTCTGTTCGCTGTCGATGAAGGTCTTGGCCGCCTTTGAACTCGTCAGTGCCGCCAGGTCTTCCGTCACGGTGAAAGAGGGTGCTTCGGCAATCTCTGCGCGGAGACGGGCCCGACGCGAGTAAAGCTGTGCAAGCGTATTCTCGATGATGGAGAGGTTCGCCTGAACGACGGTGGCGCTCAGCCGCAGCAGGATCTGGCCGGCCTCCACCCTGTCACCTTCGGCGACATTGATCTCGCTGACGATGCCACCGGAAAGATGCTGGATTTTTTTGGAATTGCCTTCAACGACCACCCGGCCGGTGGCGACTACCGCACCTGCAAGCTTTGCGAAAGCCGCCCAGCCGCCCAATCCGACCAGCAGACCAAGGGCTAGAACGACCACTGCGGTCGAGTGTCGGAGAATAGACGCATTCGTCATGCCGGGTTTTTCTGCCTCAACCATTTTCGCTCACCCGGTTTTCTAGTCTGCGCGTTTCTTCCTCCTCAGGCACCTGGCGGATATTCTGTCGCAGGATTTGCGCGAGCACTTCTTCCTTCGTGCCAAAGCGGAGCATCCGTCCGTTGCTCATCACCATCACCAGATTGACGCTTTCGATGGCGCTGGGGCGATGGGCAATGACGACGACGATGCCGCCACGCGCCCTGATGTCGCCAATCGCATTACGTAGGGCCCCTTCGCCTTCACTGTCCAGATTGGAGTTCGGCTCATCGAGAAGGACGAAGAAGGGTTCGCCAAACAGCGCGCGGGCGAGGCCGATGCGCTGTTTTTGCCCACCCGACAAAGCCTCACCGCGGTCGCCAATATAGGTATCGTAACCGTTGGGCAGGTTCAGGATCAGTTCATGCACCTGCGCGGCCTTTGCTGCGGCGACGATTGCTTCTGCAGTCGCATTGCGGTCGAAGCGCGCAATGTTCTGCGCCACCGTCCCCGGCATCAGTTCCACCTGCTGGGGCATGTAGCCGATGGACTTGCCGAGAAATTCGAAATCCCACTGGTTGAGCGCGGCCCCATCGAAGCGGACGGAACCACGCTCATAGGGCCAGATGCCGGTCATCAGGCGTGCCAGCGTCGACTTGCCGGACGCGCTTGGGCCAATGATGCCGAGCCCGTCGCCTGCGTTCAGCGTGAAGGAAATATCGGCGACCGTGTCGCGCGCGCCATTGGGCGGCCCACCCGTTACACGATCGACCGCGACGGTAAATTGCGGGCGCGGCAGGGAGAGCGGCGGTGTGGGTTCCGGCACCAGCTCCAGGAATTCGTTGACGCGTTTCCAGCCCTGTCTTGCGGTCATGAAGCTGCGCCAGTTTGCGATCGCATGCTCGACAGGACCGAGCGCCTTTGCAGAGAGGATCGAGCCTGCGATGATGCTGCCCGCCGATGCATGGCCGTCAATGACGAGCACGGCGCCGATCGCCATGACGCCGGACTGCAGCAACAGGCGGAAGGTTCGCGACATGGCGCCGAGCATGCCGGCCGTATCTGAAGTCGACAGGGTGACAGAGCGATATCTGGAGTGCAACTCGTCCCACATGGACGTCACTGCATCCATCATGCCCATGGTCTTGATGGATTCAATGTTGCGCTGACTGCTGCCGACGAGGACGTTTCTCTGCCCTCGTGCGGTATAAGCCTGCTTTGTCGCCCTTTCAGTCAGCCAATTGGTCAGAAGCGTCAGCACGATGAGAACCACGGCTCCGCCGAGTACGGCGAACCCGATCCACGGATGCAGGGCAAAACAGATCAGGAGATAGATGGGCAACCAGGGAATATCGAAAAAGGCCGCCGGGCCCGGCCCGGAGAGAAACTGGCGGATCTGATCGAGATCACCGACGATCTGCAGCCCATCGATCTTACCGGAAGCAAGGAGCGGGGCGCTGATCGACGCCCTGAAAAGCTTCTGATTGAGCGCGTCGTCCATATTGTCCGAGATGCGCGCCAATATACGGCCTCGCAGCGCGTCGAACCCCATGAGAAACGCGTAGAGAACGATCAGCAGAACGACCAGCGCCACAAGAGAGGGAATGCTCTTGCTGGGTAAAATGCGGTCGTAAACTTCCAGCATGAAAAGTGAGCCGGAAAGATTAAGGATGTTCATCAACGCGCTGGCGAGGCCAACTGCCAGGAAAGCGGACTTATTTCTTGTTAAAAAAGAATTAAAGAAAAACATAATAACACCTAAAACAGCAAGAAAATTGCACAATAAAGGGAATTAGGCAATGCTATTCGAGGATGGGCTAAAACACCCACACGAAAAAATGAAGTAAGTATCTGTAGTTGATTGGAATATTTCTGCACCCTTTCATGAAAAATGACTGAAAGGGCGCGCGGCAGATGAGCAGTATGGCGAGTTTTCTTTCGATTTTCCAAGCTGCCTAAAAGCGCTCCTGCGGCATAGTTCCAGGTCGCTTGCGAATTCTCAGTCTGCGGCTTTGGGTTTGCAGCGGGACACCACAAAAAAGGCGGCCAGAGGCCGCCTTTTCTTTAATCCATCGAAATGGAAATCTTATTCGGCTGCGGTTTCAGCAGCCTTTGCTGCTTCTTCTGCTGCCTTGGCTTCTGCGGCTTCGGCTGCTGCCTTCTCGGCGGCGAGGGCCTGTGCTGCTGCTACCTTTTCGGCTTCCAGACGTGCCTTTTCTTCGGCTGCTGCCTGGCGCTCGGATTCGTTCAGCTTGCGGGCGCGCGTACCGGTGTTTTCAACGATACGGGCAGCCTTGCCGCGACGGTCGCGCAGGTAGTAGAGCTTCGCGCGGCGAACCTTACCGCGGCGAACGATTTCAACGCCTTCGACCAGCGGGGAGTAGATCGGGAATACGCGCTCGACGCCTTCGCCGTAGGAGATCTTGCGAACGGTGAAGCTTTCGGAAAGGCCACCGCCGGAACGGGCGATGCAAACGCCTTCGTAAGCCTGAACGCGGGTACGGTTACCTTCGGTAACTCGCACGTTGACGCGCAGGGTGTCGCCCGGAGAAAACTCGGGCAGGGTGCGCTTTGCTTCGATCTTGGCGGCCTGTTCGGCTTCCAGCTGCTGAATGATATTGGTCATGTTAACCTCTGATTTCTTCTGAAACAGCCAGAGCGCTCAACAGTTCGTCCTTCGGTCAGAGCCTTGGGATCATGCCTTGCGGCAGGAGCGGGTTCGCCATTCTTTGCTTGCGGTTAAAGGGGTAAACCCCAATTCCACGCGGGCACATACACGAGGCAGCGCCGTTTGTCATCCCTTTCATGACAATATTTTATCAATTGCGCTCCGCATTCCGGCAGTTGCGAAGCGGCTTTCTGCCGGATATGGCATGAAAACCTTGGGAGGGGCCATGTCCATATTTATCGTTCTCATGCTGTTTGCGACCGGTTTTCTGTCTGGTGTCGTCAATGCCATTGCCGGCGGCGGCACCTTCCTGACCTTCGGAGCGATGACGCTCGCCGGCCTGCCGCCCATTGTTGCCAATGCCACCTCGGCTATCGTGCAGTTTCCGGGCTACATCACCTCCGTCATCGCCTATGGGCCGGAAATCCGTGCGCATTGGCGTGAGGCGATCCTGCTGTCGGCCGTTTCCGTCGTCGGCGGGCTGGCCGGCTCGCTGCTTCTGCTGTCGCTTGACAATCCTTCCTTTCGCCAGCTTGTTCCATGGTTGCTTCTGTCTGCCACCGCTGTCTTCGCAGCCGGCCCTTGGCTCAGGCCGAAGGCGAGTGCCGAGCGGTCACCCGGAAACGTGCCGAGCCTCGTCTTTCAGGGGCTCGCTTCCATCTATGGCGGTTTTTTCGGCGCCGGTATGGGTATCATGATGCTCGCCATCCTCGGGATAACCTCAGGCGGCAGCTATCATCATCTGAATGCGCTGAAGAACCTGCTGTCGGTGGTGATCGCCATCATCGCGATTACGATCTTCGTCAGCGGCGGCGTCGTATCCTGGTGGGCGGCGCTTATCATGTTCCCGGCAGCCGCACTTGGCGGCTATGCTGGCGTGCACACGGCAAGGCGTGTGCCGCAATGGATCATTCGCTGGCTGGTCATTGCGGTCGGCCTGATCTTGACGGCCTATTATTTCGTCTCGGCCTGAGCCTTTTTAAGAAGGTCTGGCCGTCTTTCCTTCGTCAGCGCCAGCGCCTGTTCGTGCCGCCATTTGTCGATGGCAGCGTGGTTGCCTGACGTGAGGATGGCGGGAATATCGCGGCCCTCCCAGTTCTGCGGGCGGGTATAATGCGGATGTTCCAGCAGACCGCCCTCAAAGCTTTCATGCACACCGGAAAGATCGTTGCCCATGACGCCCGGCAGGATGCGGACGATGGCGTCCAGAAGCGTCAGCGCGGCCGGCTCGCCGCCTGAGAGGATGTAGTCGCCGATCGACACTTCCTCCAGCCCGCGCGCTTCGATGACCCGCTGATCGACGCCTTCGAAACGGCCGCATACGATGATAGCACCGTCGCCCGCCGCCAGTTCGCGCACACGGTCCTGCGATAGTGGTTTGCCGCGTGGGCTCATCAGCAGGCGCGGTCGCGTATCGCCATCCGAAACATGGTCGATGGCTGCAGCAAGAATGTCGGGTTTCAGCACCATGCCCGCTCCACCGCCTGCGGGCGTATCATCGACGCTTCTGTGCTTGTCGGTGGCGAATTCGCGGATCTGCACGGCCTCAAGCGACCATTGTTCGCGCTCCAGCGCCTTGCCCGCCAGCGAATATTGGAGATGCCCCGGGAACATTTCCGGGTAGAGAGTCAGCACCGTAGCCTTGAAAGTCATTGCTTATTTCTCGCCGAAAGGCGACGAGCCGGTTTCGTCTTTGTCGTCCGGATTGTCGATCAGTCCGGCGGCCATGGGATCGATGAGAATACGGCCGCCTTCCAGATCGATTTCAAGTACGGCAGATTCGGAAAACGGAATGAGCGCGGGTCGGCGGCCCGCACCTTTCAGTTCCAGCAGATCACCCGCACCGAAATCGTAGACGGCGCTGACGGCGCCGTAGCTTTTGCCTTCGGCATCAACGGCTTCCAGCCCTTCGAGATCGGCATAATAAAACTCGTCATCGTCAAGCTCGTCGTCGGGCAGATTATCGCGGTCGATGAACAGTTCCAGCCCGTTCAGGCTTTCGGCCGCATTACGGTCGTTGATGCCCCTGAAACGAACGACGACAACGTTCTTGCCCTCGCGCACCTCGAGAATTTCGAAGACGCGGCCATCGGCGGTGACAAGATTGCCATAATCGCCGAGCGCCATCGGATCGGCCGTATAGGTGCTGACACGGACTTCGCCGCGCAGGCCCTGCGCGCCGCCGATCTTTGCCATGAGTACCGGGTTTTCCAGCTTTGCCATCGGGCCGTCCGTCTTCTGGTGGTGGTTGCGTCAGCTTTAAGGTTTGTTGACGCCAAAATAAACAAAAAACGGGCGGCATGGAAAACCACGCCACCCGTTCTTCAAAAGATTCTGCGCAGATTATTCTGCGGCAGAGGCTTCCGCAGCAGCAGCGGCTGCATCTTCAGCCTTCTGCTTCTTTTCAGCAACGCGTTCCAGAGCGCGCTTGCCCGGCTTTGCCTTTTCCGGGTTGCTGCGAGCGGCGCGCTCGGCAAGGCCGGCTTCTGCGAGGAAGCGCAGAACGCGGTCGGTCGGCTGTGCGCCCTTGGCGATCCATTCCTTGATGAGGTCAGCCTTCAGCTCGATGCGCTGCGGGTTGTCCTTGGCAAGCATCGGGTTCCAGGAACCGACCTTCTCGAGGAAACGGCCGTCGCGGGGCGAACGGGCGTCAGCAACGACGATCTGGTAGTACGGGCGCTTCTTGGAACCACCGCGTGCGAGACGAATTTTAAGTGCCATGTCATTTACTCCTTAGGATGGCTTGTCCGCCTTTCAGGCGGTCTTTTCGGTGCCGCCATGTTCGGCGGCGATTGCTTCATGATGCCGGATGACTTCCTTGATGATGAAGTTCAGGAACTTCTCGGCGAAATCCGGATCCAGATTGGCATCCTTCGCCAGGTGGCGAAGGCGTTCAATCTGGTATTCCTCGCGCGCCGGGTCGGCCGGCGGCAAATTGTATTTTGCCTTCAGCACGCCCACCGCCTTGGTACAGCGGAAACGTTCGGCAAGAATGTGAACCAGTGCGGCATCGATATTGTCGATCGACTGGCGGTATTCGGAAAGCTGGGCTTTCACCTCTGCATTGTTCACTGGTGTCCCCCTCACTTCTTTTTCGGAAAGCCGGGCAGGCCCGGCATGCCGCCAAGACCTGGCAGCTTGGCGCCGCCAAGGCCCGGCAATCCGCCCGGCATGCCGCCGAGGCCGGGCATCCCGCCCGGCTTGCCGAGACCGGCGGCTTCTGCCTGCTTCTGGAGCGCTTCAAGCTGCTTCGGATCGATGTTCGACAGATCAGGCATGCCGCCGCCAAGACCACCGAGGCCCATCTTGCCGGCAAGGCCGCCCATCATCTGCTTCATGATGCCGCCTTTGCCCTTGCCGCCCATGGCCTTCATCATGTCGGCCATGCCGCGATGCATCTTCAGAAGCTTGTTGATTTCAGCGGCATCGGTGCCGGAACCGGCGGCGATGCGCTTCTTGCGGCTGTGCTTCAGAATATCGGGATTGGCGCGTTCCGCCTTGGTCATCGACGAGATGATGGCGATCTGGCGGTCGAACATCTTGTCGTTGAGGCCAGCGGAAGCCATCTTGTCCTTCATGCCGGCCATGCCGGGCATCAGCCCCATGATACCGCCCATGCCGCCCATCTTCTTCATCTGGGCAAGCTGGTCGGAGAGATCATTGAGGTCGAATTTGCCCTTGGCCATCTTCTCGGCCATGGCACGGGCTTTTTCCGCATCGATGTTTTCGGCAGCCTTCTCGACCAGCGAGACGATGTCGCCCATGCCGAGAATACGGTCGGCGATACGGCGCGGATGGAACTCGTCGAGTTCGTTCATGCGCTCGCCAATACCGATCAGCTTGATCGGCTTGCCGGTGACGGCGCGCATGGAAAGGGCCGCACCGCCGCGTCCGTCGCCGTCCATACGGGTCAGTACGAGGCCGGTGATGCCGACGCGCTCATCGAAGTTGCGCGCAAGGTTGACGGCGTCCTGACCGGTCAGCGAATCCGCGACCAGCAGGATTTCATGCGGGTTGGACTTCTTCTTGATGTCGGCCATTTCCAGCATCAAGGGTTCGTCGATATGGGTGCGGCCTGCGGTGTCGAGAATGACGACGTCATGGCCGCCGAGCTTGGCAGCCTGCACGGCGCGCGCGGCGATATCGGTCGGCGACTGGCCGGCGATGATCGGCAGCGTGTCCACACCAGTCTGCACGCCGAGCTGGCGAAGCTGTTCCTGCGCGGCCGGACGGCGCGTGTCGAGAGATGCCATCAGCACCTTCTTCTTGTCGCGGTCGGTCAGGCGCTTGGCGATCTTGCCTGTGGTCGTGGTCTTGCCCGAACCCTGCAGACCCACCATCATGATGACGACGGGGGCGGCCGCATGCAGGTCGATCGAGACGCCTTCGGTGCCGAGCATCTCGACAAGTTCGTCATGCACGATCTTGACGACCATCTGGCCGGGCTTGATGGATTTCAGAACGGCTGCGCCGACAGCCTTTTCACGCACCTTGTCGGTGAAGGAACGCACGACTTCCAGCGCAACGTCCGCTTCCAGAAGCGCACGGCGAACCTCGCGCAGGGCGGCGGCAACATCGGCTTCCGTCAGCGCGCCACGGCCGGTCAGTCCATTCAGAATGGAACCAAGGCGGTCCTGGAGGTTTTCAAACATCGTTTCTTCCTTCTTCGTTCCGGGGTCTCCGAAACGTCGGTGCTTTCGCTGCCAAAAACAAGACGCAAAGCCAAAAAGCACCCGAGGGCGCATCGCGCTGTCGGGTGTTGACCTCCGGGATCTCTTTATACCTTTGCGGGTCCCGGTCGGCGGCTTGGAGTCATGAAACTGCCAGCTGATTGGCGGCGATAAACAGGAAAGCGCTGCAAAAGTCAAGGCGGCGCCGGTTTTCAGGCGCGAAAGCCTGTATTTCATCTTTGCGTGATTGGCCGTTGGCCGCCATTGACGGTGCTTGAACGACCCTCTTTCGCTCCCTATACATTTGTCATGAACCGTCGAAAATTTTTTCGTTTTTCCGCTCTTGGCCTGCTCGCTCTGGCGGGCGGCGGGCTTTACGCCCGCCGTTCGAGCGCCAGCGCCTATTATAGCGGCCCGATCTCCGATCATTTCGACGGGGTGCGCTTCTTTAACCCCGGCGGTTCGCCGCCCGGCAATTTCATGGGTCTGCTGAAATGGCGCTTCAATGGCGAGCGCGCCAGATGGCCGGAAAGCTATCCGAGCCCATTTCCCTTCGCAAAACCGGAAGCCCGGATCGACGGCAGGGACATGCGCGTCACCTTCATCGGCCATGCTTCGTTTCTCATCCAGACGGCGGGTTTGAATATTCTCGTCGATCCGGTGTGGTCGCAGCGCACCAGCCCTTTCAGTTTCGCCGGTCCCAAACGGGTCAATCCGCCAGGCATCCGCTTCGAGGATCTGCCGCCCATCGATCTGGTGCTGGTGACGCATAATCACTACGACCATCTGGATATGGAAACGTTGAAGCGCCTGCATGTGGCGCACAAGCCGCTTTTCATCACGCCGCTTGGTAATGACGCGATTATTCGCACCAGTGTCGAGGCGGCGCGTATCAAGGTGGGTGATTGGGGCGATGTGGTGGAGACAGGTTCGGTGAAAATTCATTTCGAACCGTGCCACCACTGGTCGGCCCGCGGTCTTAACGACCGACGCATGGCGCTCTGGGCCGCCTTCGTCATCGAAACGCCAGGCGGTAAAATCTACCATATCGGCGATACCGGCTTCCACGAGGGCCTCAATTATCACGCCGCGCGCAAGAAGCACGGTGAGTTCCGTCTCGCCAACCTGCCTTTCGGCGCTTATGAGCCCCGCTGGTTCATGAAGGGCCAGCACCAGAACCCGGCGGAAGCCGTGGAAGGAATGAAGCTTTGCGGCGCGGCGCATGTTTGCGGGCACCATTGGGGGACAGTACAGTTGACGGACGAGGCCGTGGATGCGCCGCTTGCGGCCCTCAAGGTTGCGTTGACGGAGCAGGGGGTCGACGAAAGCCGTTTCCGGCCAATGCGTCCCGGTGAAGTTTTCGACGTGCCTTCCGTCTGACCGCGGCCCCGTTTGCGCCGCAACAGTCTGGTAATTTGCCGGTCTTTCCGCCATATAGGGCGAAAGCGCGGGGCAAATCCCGAATGCAAACCGGTTTTCAGACAGTTTTCAGGTTTAAGGCGATGGCGGATACGGTCGAATTTGCGAAGATGAACGGGCTTGGCAACAAGATCCTCGTTATCGACATGCGCGGCCGTAAAGATATGGTCACGCCGGAGGCGGCGATTGCGCTGAACGCCGATGCTGCCACACAGTTCGACCAGATCATGGCGATCCACGATCCGCGTGTTGGCGGCACGGATGCCTTCATCGACATTCTCAATTGCGACGGCACGAAGGCGCAGGCCTGCGGCAATGGCACGCGCTGCGTGGTGCAGGCGCTGTCTTCCGAAACGGGCAAGAGCAGCTTCACCTTCCAGACGGTGGCGGGCATTCTGAACGCCGTCGAGCATGAAGATGGCATGATATCAGTCGATATGGGCCTGCCGCGGTTCCGCTGGAGCGACATTCCGCTTTCGGAGGAATTTCACGATACCAGCCGCATCGAATTGCAGATTGGCCCGATCGATGCGCCGATCCTGCATTCGCCTGCTGTGATGTCCATGGGCAATCCGCACGCGATCTTCTGGGTGGATCGTGATCCAATGGAATTCGATCTCGAACGTTTCGGGCCGCTGCTCGAAAACCATCCGATATTTCCGGAGAAGGCCAATATCACGCTGGCGCAGGTGATTTCCGACAGCGCGCTTCGCACCCGCACATGGGAACGCGGCGCAGGGCTGACACTCGCCTGCGGTTCGGCCGCCTGCGCATCAGCCGTTTCCGCCGCCCGCACCGGCCGTACCGGCCGAAAGGTCACCATCGATGTCGCCTCCAGCCCCATCCGCGTGCCGCTGACCATCGAATGGCGTGAGGACAATCACGTCATCATGACCGGTCCGGCCGAATGGGAATGGTCCGGTTCCGTCGATCCTACCACCGGCGCCTGGGCGCGCGATGCGGTGGAGCGAGGGGCTGTATGAGCGGCGTCGAGGTCATAACCTTCGGCTGTCGTCTCAACACCTATGAATCGGAAGTGATGCGGGCGGAGGCCGAAAAAGCCGGGCTCAACAATGCCGTGCTGGTCAATACCTGTGCGGTGACGGGCGAAGCGGTGCGTCAGGCGCGCCAAGCCATCCGCCGCGCACGGCGCGACAATCCGCATGCACGCATCATTGTTACCGGCTGTGCCGCACAGACGGAAAAACAGACCTTTGCCGAAATGCCCGAGGTGGATGCGGTGCTGGGTAATGAGGAAAAGCTGAAAAGCGCCTCCTATCGCGCGCTGCCGGATTTCGGCGTTTCGGCGGAAGAAAAGCTGCGCGTCAACGATATCATGAGCATCAAGGCGACAGCGCCGCAGATGGTCAAGCACATAGACGGGCATGTGCGTGCCTTCATTCAGGTACAGAATGGCTGCGATCATCGATGCACCTTCTGCATCATTCCTTATGGGCGCGGCAATTCGCGCTCCGTGCCCATGGGTGCGGTGGTGGATCAGGCGCGCAGGCTGACGGAAAGCGGCTATTGCGAAATCGTGCTGACCGGGGTGGATGCGACCAGCTATGGCGCTGACCTGCCCGGCGAGCCGTCGCTTGGTTATCTTGCCAAGACATTGCTGAAGCAGGTGCCGGATATTCTGCGCCTGCGTCTTTCCTCCATCGATAGTATCGAGGCCGATCATCATCTCATGGATCTGATTGCCGATGAGCCGCGTTTCATGCCGCATCTGCACCTGTCCCTCCAGCATGGCGACGACATGATCCTGAAACGCATGAAACGCCGCCATTCACGGGCCGATGCCGTTCGTTTCTGTCACGAAGTGCGGGCGCTGCGGCCGGAGATCGCCTTCGGCGCGGATATGATCGCCGGTTTTCCGACCGAGACGGAAGAGATGTTTGAAAATGCCGCGACGCTGGCGGAAGAATGCGGCATTTCCAGCCTGCATGTATTTCCCTACAGCCCCCGTGCCGGCACGCCGGCGGCTCGTATGCCGCAGCTCGACCGCGCGCTGGTGAAGGAGCGGGCGGCGAGGCTTCGTGAACGCGGAGAAGCGCTGCGGCTCACGCATCTGCAAGGTATGGTCGGTTCGATGCAGACGATCCTCGTCGAAAACAACGGTTTTGCCCATACCGACAATTTCACGCTGGTCGCGGCGCCTGATCTTCTTGCGCGTACTCTTGCGCAGGTTGCGATTACCGGCCACAACGGCAAACATCTGAACATGAAGCTTCTGGCGGCGGATGCGGCCTGAGGCGGCTAAAGAGAAAAGACACGGGAACGACCATGGCCCTCGGCTTCATCAAAAAAGTCTTTTCGTTCGGCAGGGACAAGGCCGAAACGGACGACCGGCCGCAAGAGGATGCCGCGCCCGAACGCGGCAATGAAAATGCCTCCTTCGAAGCGGCGCTGAGCGACGCGCAAGCGCATGACCCTGTCGACAAGGACCCGGTTTCCGATCTGGAGATGGAGACGGCCGGCGGCCCGGCTCCGGACGATGTTGTGGATGCGGTCCCTTCCGAAGAGGATGAAGAAGAGGACGCGCCGCTGCTGCCCGGCGCCGAGCTTTCCGGCGATATGGGCATCGTGCCGCTGTCGCTGCTGCAGGCGGAAGCCGCTGCCGAAGAGCAGGCCGAACCTTTGCCGGAAGCCGTGGATGCCGTGCTCGATGCGGATGCGATGGATGCGCTTCTCGAAGAGGCCGAGGCTGCGAGCGCGGTCGAACCCTCCGCCGTTCCGCCCGCTTTGCCCAAGGGTTTTTCGTCGGCCAGCGAACGGCAGGAGCCTGCCCCTGCCGCACCTCAGGTAAAACTGACATGGTTTCAGCGTCTGCGCGCCGGGCTTGCGCGCACATCATCCCAGCTTACCACGCAGATTTCGGCGCTCTTCACCAAACGCAAGCTGGATGAGGATACGCTCGACGAGCTGGAAGACCTTCTCATCCAGTCGGATCTGGGTGTCGAGACCGCCATGCGCATCACCGGCGCCCTGTCTTCAGAGCGTTACGGCAAGGATGTCAGCGGCGAAGATGTGGCGCGCATCATGGCGGGTGAGATCACCAAGGTCCTGAAGCCTGTCGCCAAACCGCTTGAACTCGATCTTTCGCACAAGCCGCATGTCATTCTTGTCGTCGGCGTGAACGGCACGGGCAAGACGACGACCATCGGCAAGCTTGCCGCCAAGCTCTCTGGATCAGGCCTCAAGGTCATGCTTGCGGCAGGCGATACCTTCCGCGCAGCGGCTATCGAACAGCTCAAGATCTGGGCCGATCGCACCGGGTCGCAATTCATCGGCACCAAGCTCGGCGCGGATGCGGCGGGGCTTGCCTATGATGCCTATGAGCAGGCGCGGGCGCAGAAAAGCGATGTGCTCATCATCGATACGGCCGGCCGTCTGCAAAACAAAACGGAACTGATGGCGGAGCTGGAAAAGATCGTGCGGGTGCTCGGCAAGCTCGATCCGGATGCGCCGCACACCGTGCTTCAGACGCTGGATGCGACGACCGGCCAGAACGCCCTGAACCAGGTGGAAATATTCCGCAATGTCGCGGGTGTTTCGGGCCTGATTATGACAAAATTGGATGGCACGGCGCGGGGCGGTATCCTCGTTGCCATTGCCGCCAAACACAAGCTGCCGGTTTATTTCATCGGTGTGGGTGAAGGTGTGGACGATCTGGAGCCCTTCGAGGCGGAAGATTTCGCCAAGGCCATTGCGGGAGTTTGAGTATGGATATCGAAAGCAATTCCAAGGAAAGCGAAAAGATGGTGGCGGAAATCAGCCCGCTCCTGAAATTCGTGCTCGAGCTTGGCCCGCTTATGGTGTTCTTTTTCGCCAACTCCCGCGGCGAGTGGTTGGCGTCGACTTTCCCCGTGCTGACCGAATTCGGCGGGCCGATCTTCATCGCCACCGGCCTGTTCATGATCGCAACGGCGCTCGCGCTTTCGGTTTCATGGGTGCTGACGCGGAAACTGCCGATCATGCCGCTGATATCAGGCATCGTGGTGTTCGTCTTCGGCGCGCTGACCTTGTGGCTGCAGAACGACACCTTCATCAAGATGAAGCCGACCATCGTCAACACGCTGTTCGGCGTCATTCTGCTGGGCGGCCTGTTCTTCGGGCAATCGCTGCTGGGTTACGTCTTCAATTCGGCCTTCAGGCTGACGGATGAGGGCTGGCGCAAGCTGACGCTGCGCTGGGGCGTGTTTTTCCTCTTCCTCGCGGTGATGAACGAGGTTGTGTGGCGCATGTTCACCACCGACACCTGGGTCGCCTTCAAGGTGTGGGGCACGATGCCGATCACCATCATCTTCACCATGGCGCAAATGCCGCTCGTCATGCGTCACTCGCTGGAACCGCTCAACAAGGACGAAAAATGACAATTGCAGAGATGTCGGCTTCCCGTTCACGCTCGCTTAAATGGTTCGGCGTGGCCGCCGGCCTGCTTCTTCTGCAGATCGTCATCCTCTACGCCATGGGCCGCATTCCGATCTGCGAATGCGGTTATGTGAAGTTGTTCGAGCCGGGCGTGAACACACCGGGCAATTCCCAGCATCTGGCCGACTGGTATACGCCCTCGCATATCATTCACGGCTTCCTGTTCTACTGGTTCGCCTGGCTGCTCTTTCGCAACCAACCGCTTTCCATGCGGCTGTCACTTGCGGTTCTGGTGGAAGCGGCATGGGAAATCCTTGAAAACTCGCCCCTCATCATCGATCGTTACCGCACCGCGACCATGGCCCTGGGTTACACCGGCGACAGCATCCTGAACTCGGCGATGGACACGGTTTTTATGGTGCTGGGTTTCCTCTTCGCCGCCCGCGTGCCGGTGTGGCTGACGGTTGTGATCGCCATCTTCTTCGAAATCTTCACCGGCTGGCTGATCCGCGATAATCTGACGCTGAACGTCGTCATGCTGGTCTGGCCCGTGGAGGCAATCAAGGAATGGCAGAACGCGCTCCCGCAAATGTGAACGCAGCTGCCGGGATTTTGGCCGGGATGGGCTGAAACTGCGCGAGACATGCAGGCTTTCTTAAGGGCATTGCGGTATCGTTAGGGTTCAAAGACCCGTCTCTTCCTGGCAGAACCCGTTGCAAGATAATTTCGCCTATCTTCTCCCCTTCATCATGCTGACATTCGGCGTGGTGTTCCTGTTCCTGCAGAGGATCGGTCACGCTTCTGCCCGCTATTGGGGTATCGGATATCTTTCGGCGGCCTTTGGTTTTGCGACGCCTCTGGTGCTCGGTGGCCTGCCTTTCGAAGTCCAGGCGATCCTTTCGAACCTGTTGTTCTTCTCCGCCTTCTTCCTCTATGGGCACGCGCTGCTTACCCATTTTGACCGGCCGCTTTATACCGTGGCCCGATTGTCGATCGTCGTGGTTGCGGTGTTGCTGGTCTCTTTCCATGTTTTCATCACGCCGGATCTGAAGCGCGAGCTCGTCATCGGTGATCTCGTCTGCGCCCTTTTGCTCGCGATCCCGGTCTGGCTCGTGCGAAAGCGCCCCGTCGCGCTCGCCGACAGGCTGATGGTGGGAATTGCCTGTCTTGTGGTAATGGAAACGCTGGTGCGCATCGGCATGCTGCTGGTGATGACGCCGGGGGGCTCAATGATAGAGCTCAGCGAATTCTTCGAGTCGGATTATGCCTTCTACATGCAGCTCGCCGCGAGCATTTTCGGCTTCCTGCTTGCGCTTTCCGTGCTCGCGAGCCAGATTTCCGTCACCGTCGACCGTCATCTGCATGCGGCGGAACATGACCCTTTGACTGACGTGCTGAACCGCCGCGGCTTCGACCGGCGTGTTCCCGATTTTCGCAACGATACGCCTGAGGGTGCGGTCATCGCCTGCGACATAGATCATTTCAAGCGCATCAACGACGTCTATGGCCATGCGGCCGGTGATATCGTGCTCATCGGCCTTTCCGATCTTCTCAGACGAAACGCACCCGGGGATGCGCTGGTGGCGCGCTTTGGCGGTGAGGAATTCGTTGTCTTCCTGCCCGGCCAGACAGCCGCCGCAGCCGGCCAGTTGGCCAATGGCATGCGGACAGGTCTTTCGTCGCTCGATTGGCGCAACCGGGGTGTAACCAGCCAGATCACCGCGAGTTTCGGTGTCTCGGCCGTCGCAAGGGGGGATCATTCCATCCACGACGCCATCAAGCGTGCCGATGACAGTCTTTATGCCGCAAAACATGGCGGTCGCGACCAAGTCGTGCTGGAAGGTATGCGTCTGCCGGCTGAAGGCCCGTCGCTGAGGGTCGTTACCAAGGGGTGATACCTTGCGGAGCGGGTTATTTCCCCGCTGCGGCCGCGATCGCTGGCAGCAGGTCCCGTTCGACGCTGCGGGCATCGAAGGGGCCGACCTTTTTATAGAGGATCGTGCCGTCCGCCCCGACCAGATAACTTTCGGGAATGCCATAGACACCCCAGTCAATCGCAGCCTTGCCGTTCGGATCGACGCCTATCGCAGCAAAGGGATTACCGAGTTCACCGAGGAAGCGCAGCGCATTATCCTGCTTGTCCTTGTAATTGATGCCGACGACGGTGATGCGGTCGTCCTTCGCCAACTCCTGAAGCAGCGGATGCTCCTGCCGGCAGGGAATGCACCAGGAAGCGAAGACGTTGACCAGCGTCAGCTTGCCTTTGATGGCGGTATCGGTCAGCGCCGGAAGGTTCGAGCCCTCCAGCGGCGGCAGTGACAGGGCGGGTGCCTTAGTGCCGATAAGCGCCGAGGGAATGGCGCTGATGTCAAGTCCGTTCACATCCTGATCGTAAAGCATCTTGCCAGCGATGAGGGCGAAACCGCCAAACAGCAGCAACGGGAGAAGCGCCAGCGCATAACGTGCGCGGCCCGTCGTTTTGGCTTTGGTGTCGTCGTGGTTGGCCTGCGTCATTGCGCGTCACCTGCGGAACCGGCTCTTACCCTGCGGCGCACACCGGAGGCCTCCAGTTCCTTCAGTTCCCGTTTGCGCGCCTGACCGTCCACGACGACCCAGGCGATGAGACAGAGAACGACAAGGCCCGTCGCCGCATAGGACATTCCGATATAAAAGGCGTGTGTCATTCCCTCAGCCCTCCCGGTTCGCCATGCGGGCGGCAAGCCGCCGTTGCGCGGCGACACGCCGGCGCCAGATTTCATTACGCATGGCGGCGATATGCAGGGTGAAGAACAGCAGCGTGAACCCGATGGCCATCGTCAGAAGCGGCCAGAGAAATTCCGCATCGATGGCGGAACCGCCCATGCGGATGACGCTTGCCGGCTGGTGAAGCGTATTCCACCACTCGACCGAAAATTTGATGATGGGGATATTCACGAAACCGACGAGGATCAGCACGGCGCTGACACGGGCGGCTCTGGAGGGGTCGTCCATGGCCCGATTGAGTGCGATGAGCCCGAGATACATCAGGAAAAGCACGAAGACGGAGGTCAGCCGAGCGTCCCATACCCACCAGGTTCCCCACATGGGTTTGCCCCAGAGCGAGCCGGTGATGAGTGCGATGAGCGTGA
This sequence comes from Agrobacterium sp. M50-1, assembly GCF_049843495.1. Taxonomy (NCBI): domain Bacteria; kingdom Pseudomonadati; phylum Pseudomonadota; class Alphaproteobacteria; order Hyphomicrobiales; family Rhizobiaceae; genus Agrobacterium; species Agrobacterium sp. M50-1. The sequence goes on from NZ_JBBHZH010000006.1 coordinate 226,348, forward strand.
AGGCGGCGCCGATGGGGGCGGCGGCCTTATGGCTGACATCCGCGAGCGGGTGACGCCAGACGAGGGTGCCGATCGCGGAGATCGCCATGACCGTATAACACATCATGGCCAGCCACGCCGAGGGGACGTGCACATACATGATGCGCACGGTGTAACCCTGCTGATAATCGCCCTCGGTCGTAAAGGACAGATAGAGGCCTATGGCCAGCACCAGCGCTGTCAGAACAGCGAGCCAGGGCAGAATGCGTGCCGCCAGCGCCAGGAACCGCGTGGGGTTGGCGAGATCACTGAATTTGGTGATGGTGAAGGTCTGCTCGTTCATGCCGTTTGTGTAACCCGAGAATGGCCGTCCCGCAATTGATCCCTGTCAATCGGTGCTTCATCAATCCATAACATTGCGCAATGCCAAAGCGGCAAAGAAAGGGCCGGTCACGGCTGAAAATAACGTGATCGCGCCAAGAATAAGGAATGGCGGCATAAAGGGCGCCGGGTCCTGCACGGCTGCATAGGAAGCGCTGACGCCGAAGATCAGGACGGGAATGGCGAGCGGCAGGACGAGGATGGAGACCAGAAGGCCACCGCGTGGCAGGGCAACGGCAACCGCCGCGCCCACCGCGCCGATGAAGGTGATGGCGGGTGAGCCAACGAGAAGGGTCAGCATGACGGCGCCGATCGCCACCTCGTCCATGTTCATGAACAGGCCGAGCAGCGGCGAGGCAAGCACCAGCGGCAGGCCGGTCGTGACCCAGTGCGCCAGGCATTTCACGAAGACGGTCAGGACAAGCGGGTTTTCCTGCATCAGGATCAGATCGAGGGAGCCGTCATCCCGTTCGGCCTGAAACAGCCGGTCGAGGCCGAGAAGGGCTGATAGCAGCGCGCCGATCCAGACGATGGCGGGGCCGATGCGGGCAAGCAGGTTGAGATCTGGGCCGACGCCGAAGGGGATAACGGCAACCACCGTCATGAAGAACAGCACGCCGATCAGCGCGCCGCCGCCGGCGCGGATGGAGAGTTTTATATCGCGGAGGAAGAGGGCGGTCATTGGTAGGGCCTCGTGTTCGCGGGGTTACCCCCCTCTGCCCTGCCGGTCATCTCCCCCTCAAGGGGGGAGATCGGCAGGAGGCACTTTCGCCGCTCCATCCGCAAACTTCGAGATGGGCGAAACCTGGCCGCAGATCGATCTCCCCCCTTGAGGGGGAGATGCCCGGCAGGGCAGAGGGGGGTATGCCACGCGTACATCACCCTCATGCCCAAGCCTCCACCCCAGCAAACCCCGTCATCTGCAATTCCCGCGCATTTTCCAACCCAAGGGATTGATGAGTCGCCGCCAGGACGATCCCGCCTTTCCCCAGATGGTTTTTCACGAGAGCGGTAAACATCCCGTCCGCAGCCTTATCAAGCGCCGCGGTCGGCTCATCGAGAATCCACACCGGTCGCCATGCAATCAAAAGCTTCGCCATGGCAAACCGCCGCTGCTGGCCGGCGGAGAGATAACCGAAGGGCAGGTGGGTAATGCCGGCAAGGCCGACGATCTCCGCTGCCTCATCAATCGCCATGCTCGTACCGCCGGCAAAGTCGCCGAGGAAATCCTTCCAGAAGCGCAGGTTTTCCGAAACGGTCAGTTCGGTTTTCATGGCATTGCGATGGCCGAGATAATGGCAGGCCTCCGAAGGACGCATATCCGGCTCAATTCCTTCGCCGGCTATCCTCATCCGTCCCTGCTCGGGCCGCAGAAGACCGGCCACCGTGCGCAGCAGCGTGGATTTTCCCGAGCCGTTGCGCCCGGTCAGCACCAGCGCCTGTCCGTCGCTTAACTTGAAGGAAATATTCATGAATATGAAATCTTCGCCGCGTCGCACGCCAAGATTTTCCGCCGTCAAATCCATGCTGCGGTTCCGTTTCAGATTTCGTCGTCTCGATAAAAAAATCGATTAGCTTGGTTGAATGGTCTGGCACGTTTGTCTGAAATTATCTATATGGGTGTCAACACGCCAGCGGCCGGCGTGAACATCATCTTGCGCCGGACTTGACGATTGCGAGGAGCAATTTTCACGTGCGGACAGCGGAAATGGTCGTACCCGCATCCTGATGTGCATGAGTGCATAGGTGTCCGCACGAACGTGTTGGCTATCAGTGTAAGCGGGGTTTTTATCCATGCCCAAATCACTCGACAGTTTCAAATGTCGTTCCGTCCTTACCGTTGACGGTAAGGATTACGTCTATTTCAGCCTTCCCAAGGCTGAAGCCAATGGCCTGAGGGGCGTTTCCAAGCTGCCCTATTCCATGAAGGTTCTGCTCGAAAACCTGCTGCGTTTCGAGGACGGCCAGTCCGTCACCAAGGAACATATCCTTGCGGTTTCCGAATGGCTTGGTAACAAGGGCCTGACCGAAACCGAAATCGCCTACCGCCCCGCCCGCGTTCTCATGCAGGACTTCACCGGTGTTCCCGCCGTGGTTGACCTTGCCGCCATGCGCGACGGTATCAAGGCTCTTGGCGGCGATCCGGAAAAGATCAACCCGCTGGTTCCCGTCGATCTCGTCATTGACCACTCTGTTATCGTCGATGAATTCGGCACGCCGAGCGCCTTCGCCCGCAACGTTGAACTGGAATATGAACGCAACGGCGAGCGTTACCGCTTCCTGAAGTGGGGCCAGCAGGCGTTCAAGAACTTCCGCGTGGTTCCGCCCGGCACCGGCATCTGTCACCAGGTCAACCTCGAATATCTTGGCCAGACCGTCTGGACGAAGGAAGAGGATGGCGAGACGATCGCTTATCCGGATACCTGCGTCGGTACGGATTCGCATACAACGATGATCAATGGTCTCGGTGTTCTCGGCTGGGGTGTCGGTGGTATCGAGGCTGAAGCTGCCATGCTCGGCCAGCCGGTTTCCATGCTTCTGCCTGAGGTCATCGGCTTCAAGCTGACCGGCAAGGTGAAGGAAGGCGTCACCGCGACCGACCTCGTTCTGACCGTTGTGCAGATGCTGCGCAAGAAGGGCGTGGTTTCGAAGTTCGTCGAATTCTTCGGCCCCGGCCTTGATTCGATGTCTCTGGCCGACCGTGCGACCATCGGCAATATGGGCCCGGAATATGGCGCGACCTGCGGCTTCTTCCCGGTTGACGGTGAGACCATCAACTACCTGACCATGTCCGGCCGCACCAAGGATCGTATCGCGCTCGTCGAAGCCTATTCCAAGGCGCAGGACATGTGGCGCACCGGCGATGGTTCCGACCTCGTCTTCACCGACACGCTGGAACTCGATCTCGGCGACGTCGTGCCCTCCATGGCCGGTCCGAAGCGCCCGGAAGGCCGCCTGCCGCTCGAAACCATCGCACCGAATTTCGCGACGGCTCTCGAGAACGACTACAAGAAGCCCGGCCAACTCACCAGCCGCTATGCTGTCGAAGGCGAAGCTTTTGATCTCGGTCACGGCGATGTGGCGATTGCCGCCATCACCTCCTGCACGAACACCTCCAACCCCTCGGTTCTCATCGCCGCCGGCCTTCTCGCCCGCAACGCTGTCGCCAAGGGGCTGAAGTCCAAGCCGTGGGTGAAGACCTCGCTGGCACCGGGATCGCAGGTTGTTGCCGAATATCTCGACAAGTCCGGTCTGCAGAAGGATCTCGATGCGATCGGCTTCAACCTCGTCGGCTTCGGCTGCACGACCTGCATCGGTAACTCCGGTCCGCTGCCGCCTGCGATCTCCAAGACGATCAACGACAAGGGCCTGATCACATCAGGCGTTCTCTCTGGTAACCGCAACTTCGAAGGCCGCATCTCGCCTGACGTGCAGGCGAACTATCTGGCCTCGCCGCCGCTCGTCGTGGCCTATGCGCTTGCCGGCACGGTCCAGAAGGATCTGACCAAGGAGCCGATCGGCGACGACCAGAACGGCAACCCGGTCTATCTCAAGGATATCTGGCCGACCTCCAAGGAAATCCAGGAATTCATCCTGAAATACGTCACCCGTGAGCTCTACGAAACCAAGTATGCTGACGTGTTCAAGGGTGACGCGAACTGGCAGGCCGTTCAGGTTCCGCCGGGCCAGACTTATGCCTGGGACGACAAGTCTACCTATGTTCAAAACCCGCCCTATTTCGTCGGCATGGGCAAAAAGGGCACCGGCCTCAAGAACATCAAGGGCGCGCGAGTCCTCGGTCTCTTCGGCGACAAGATCACCACCGACCATATTTCTCCGGCCGGTTCGATCAAGGCTGCTTCGCCTGCTGGCGCCTATCTGACGGAGCACGGCGTTGCCGTGGCCGACTTCAACCAGTACGGCACGCGCCGTGGCAACCATGAAGTGATGATGCGCGGCACCTTCGCCAATATCCGCATCCGCAACCACATGCTCGGCCCGAACGGCAAGGAAGGTGGTTACACCATCCACTATCCGTCCAAGGAAGAGATGTCGATCTATGACGCCGCGATGAAATACAAGGCGGAAGGCGTTCCGCTCGTTATCTTCGCCGGTGTCGAATATGGTAACGGCTCGTCCCGCGACTGGGCGGCGAAGGGGACCAACCTGCTCGGCGTCAAGGCTGTCATCGCGCAATCCTTCGAACGTATCCACCGTTCGAACCTCGTGGGTATGGGTGTCGTGCCCTTCGTCTTCGAGGAAGGCACGACCTGGGCGAGCCTCGATCTCAAGGGTGACGAAATCGTTGAGATCGATGGTCTCGAAGGTGAAATCAAGCCGCGTGAAAAGAAGATCGCCAAGATTACCTACAGCGACGGTACAGTGAAGGACGTTCCGCTTCTCTGCCGCATCGATACGCTTGATGAGGTGATCTACATGAATAATGGCGGCATTCTGCAGACCGTACTTCGCGATCTGGCCGCGTAAAGCTTTGACAATCGAAGGCGCCGGGAGGAATCCCGGCGTCTTTCCGTTTCAACTCTCTTTTTTTGTGATTGTCGCTCACCCCTTCGTGACTTTCTATTGAAGGGCAATAGACGTTATTTTCCGGTTTGCATCCCGGCAGGATTGATCGCATCAATTCGTCTGGATCTCTTCCGGACAAAGGTTTTTGTAATGCCGCTTAAATTCCCCCTGTCGATATGTCTTCTCGGCACGTTTCTCGTCACCTCCGCGCAGGCGCAGGAGGCCGTGAAGGGCGTCGTCGAATTGTTCACATCGCAGGGATGTGCCTCATGCCCGCCGGCGGATGAAGCTTTGCGCAAGATGATCCAGAAGGGTGATGTCGTCGGTCTTTCCTACCATGTCGATTACTGGAACTATCTGGGCTGGACGGATTCGCTGGCATCGAAGGAAAATACTGATCGGCAATATGGCTATATGCGCGCACTCGGTCGCAACGGGGTCTATACGCCGCAGGCCATTCTGAACGGCCGCGACCACGTCAAGGGAGCGGATGTGCGCGGTATCTATGACAGGCTTGATGCATTCAAGCGCGAGGGCAAAGGCCTGAATGTGCCGGTCTCGTCGAAATTTGCCGGTGACGAGGTGGAAATCGATATTGGCGCCGGCAGCGGCAAGGCCGACGTCGTCGTGGCGTATTTCACCCGCGAGCAGACCGTCGATGTGCAGAAGGGCGAAAACCAGGGGAAAAAAATGTCCTACTGGCACAGCGTCTATGATGTGCAGACCGTCGGCATGTGGGATGGGTCACCGATGACGGTGAAGCTTCCGGCGAGTGTGGTGGCAAAGGTGAAAAAGGGCGGCTGCGCTGTGCTTTTGCAGACGGCTAATGCCGGCGGTGATCCTGCGGCAATCGTGGGTGCAAGTATTCTGCTTGGAAATGAAACCCCCTGATCGCCTGTCGGGCGATGGAAGATCCGGTCCGGGCATTGGGGGCTGGGGGTAAAGGGTCAATGCACCGGACCGGGTCATCTTGGTGCCTAGGCATCAATTGACAATAGGACTATTCCATCCAATTCGGGCCATGGTTTGACCGAAATACGGCAGGCCATGTGAAAATGGCTGCCTAAATGGTTACCATTTTTAACCTCTGCTTTTGCCGTCGGCAGTCACTCCAGAGGGATGGATCGGGCGCCATTCCGTGCTGGAGCCTTCTGGATCGGCTGCAGTTCGAGGCCTGTGAAACCTTTCCCGGAATTGCCGGTCCTGTGCGTCACGATAGTGCAAAGACTTGCAATTTCGCCCCCTCAGGCTCACACTACATGGATGATTTGGGTGGAGTCGGAGGTATTGGATGACCGATCAACCGGATGTGCAGCAGGTGCAGACCGCTTCACGTGACAATTCCACCGTTATCGATCTCCGGGAATATAAGAAGAACAAGGACCCTTTGCCTGTCACCTTTCACCGGCGCGAGCTGGATGCGATCCTGCGCATCTATGGCCGCATGGTGGGAGAGGGCGAGTGGCGTGACTACGCCATTGATCACCTGAAGGAAAAGGCGGTGTTTTCCGTCTTCAAGCGGTCAGGTGAAATGCCGCTTTTCAGGATCGAGAAAAACCCTAAGCTGGCGGCCAAGCAGGGGGCCTATTGCGTGGTGAATACGGATGGCCGCATTCTGAAACGTGGCCATGAATTGCCGCAGGTTCTGAAGGTTTTCGACAAGGTTCTGAAACTCATCGAATGACCTTTCGCAGAAGCGGACTGCATGCCTCTGGCGGATAAGGGTGACAAATCTTTGCAAATAAAAAGGCGGCCGAAGGGCCGCCTTTCGCATGTCTGGCAATCGAATCCCTAACCTTAGTCGTTGCGATTTCCGAGGAACTGCAGGAGGAAGGTGAAGAGGTTGATGAAGTCGAGGTAGAGCGTCAGTGCGCCCATGATGGCCTTGCGGCCGGCGACGGCGACATCGTCAGCATCGAAATACATTTCCTTGATCTTCTGGGTGTCGTAGGCGGTGAGGCCTGCGAAGATCAGCACGCCGATCGCGGAGATCGCGAACTGCAGGGCGCCGGAACCAAGGAAGATATTGACGATGGAGGCAATGATCAGGCCGAACAGACCCATGATCAGGAATGAACCGAAACCGGAAAGATCCTTCTTCGTCGTATAACCGTAGAGCGAGAGCGCGCCGAACGAGGCGGCGGTCACGAAGAACGTCTGCACGATGCTTCCTTCAGTATATCGCAGGAAGATCGACGACAGCGACACGCCCATCAGAGCAGCGTAAACCCAGAAGGTCGTCTGAGCGGCGGAAACGCTCATGTTCTGAATACGGAAGCTAAGGAAGAAAACCAGTCCGAGCGGAGCCAGCATGACGACCCAGCGCAGCGGCGACGCATAAACAAGCGCGCCCAGCGAGGTCAGCATCTTGCCATTCGGCAGCGTTGCAACCGCTGCTGCGGGATCAGTCGTCGTGGCAAGCATTGCGAAGCCGAACGCTGCAACACCGGTGATGACCAGAGCCAGCGCCATAAGGTTGTAAACCTTGAGCATGTAGGCGCGAAGACCTTCATCGATCATCGCACCAGTCTGTGCACGGTTCTGCGCCATGCGGTTCTGGTAATTATTGAAGTCAGCCATTGTTTCCTCTTTTGAGCTCCGTAATTGCTACGGTGTCGGGATACCTCCCGGGCGCCGCTGCGGAGCTTCAGCAAGCCTGCCCAAGAATATGATGGCAGAACGTGTTCGATACAAGGCCTTTTCCAGTCGAAAAGACACCATATGCGCGAAAAGCACTCACGTTTTGGCGATCATTACAAAGAATTAATCGTTAAAGTTAAGCCGTACACAACCGACGATCATTCACCCGCCTGCCTGAGAACCGGAGCTGCCTTCTGCCCGAGAATCCGCCATGTGCCGATGAGCCCGATGCCGACAGTCATGACGAGGGCGACGACGAGGGTTCCGATCGCCACATCCGGCAGGAAGCTGGAGGGCAGCTTCATGATGCGGGCGATCACGAACCATGCGGAGACGCCGCCGGCGAAAAGCGCGAAGACGGCGGTGGCGAGACCGAGCATCATATATTCGTAGGAGAAGGCGCGGATGAGCAGATTTCGTGTACCGCCCAGCGTTTTCAGGATGACCGCATCGTGGGTTCGCGCGCGGTTGCCGGCCGCAAGAGCGCCGGCGAGAACGAGGACGGAGGCTATCAGGGCGACCGCGGCAGCGGCGCGAATGGCGGTGGCAAGCTGACCGACAAGGCGGTTGACGACGTCGAGCGCATCCTTCACGCGCACACTGGTGATCGTCGGATAGGCGTTGGTGACAGCGCGCAATATGCGGCCTTCATCGGCGGCGGAAGCGGAAGGGTCGGCAAGTGTTGCCAGCCACGCATGCGGTGCGCCGCGGAAGGTGTTTGGTGAAAACACCATGACGAAATTGATCGACAGCGATTCCCATTCGACATTGCGCAGATTGGCAATCCTGGCCGTTATGCTGCGTCCGAGCACGTTGACGGTGACCGTGTCGCCGATCTTGAGGCCCAGATCCCCCGCCTCTTTCGCTGCGAAGGAGACCAGCGGCTCGCCGCTATAATCCGGCCCCCACCATGTTCCCTCCGTCAGTGTCGCGTTTTCAGGCATTTCCTGGGAATAGGTGATGCCCCGGTCACCGCGCAGCACCCAGCGTCCGGAAGATGGCACGTCCATTTTTGTCACGTCCTCGCCGTTAAGCGCCAGAATGCGGCCGCGCAGCATCGGTACTTCGGTCAGGGCTCCGTCCGGTGCTTCCCGCTTCACAAGATCGCGGAAGCCCTGAACTTCGCTGCCCTGAATATCCACGAAGAAGAAATTCGGTGCCTTTTCCGGCAGGCTGTCCGTCAGTTCGCGACGCAGATTGCCGTCGATCAGCGTGAGCGTTACGAGGAGCGTCAGCCCGAGGCCAAGGGAAAGAACGACCGAGGGGGTGAGTGCGCCCGGCCGGTGAATATTGCCGATCGCCAGCCTCAGCGCCGCCGAATGAACGCGCGGGCTGCGCTTGGCGATGGCCTTTACGCCCGCAGCCACCAGTCGCAGCACCACGAAGGCAAAAGCGATGGCCGCAAGGAAGATCGAGGCGATGAAGCGGTCTTCCGCCGAAAAGATGGCGAGGGCGGCAAGCGCCGCCAGCAGCAGGCCGGTTGCTGCCAGATAGGGCCAGGATGGCCAGCTTCCTTCTTCGAAGCCCTGTTCGCGGAAAAGCGCGGTTGCCGGGACCTCACGCGCCTGACCAAGGGGAACGATGGCGAAGGCGAACGTGGTCAGGAGGCCGAACAGGGCGGCGAGACCGAGAGCGCCGGGGTAAAAGGCGAGCTCTTCCGGTACAGGCAATACGCCTTCCAGAAACCGCATGGCGATGAGTGGCGCGACGGCGCCGACCACAAGGCCGATGACGATGCCGACGGCGGCAATGAAGGCGATCTGGAAGAGATAGGTCATGGTGACCACGGAGGCCGGTGCGCCCAGGCATTTCAGCGAGGCGATCGTGGTGCGTTTGGAATCCAGAAACGCGCGGACGGCATTGGCGACGCCGACACCGCCGACGATGAGGGCGGTGAGGCCTACCAGCGTCAGGAATTGCGAGAAGCGGTTGACGTTTTCGGTGAGCGAGGGTGCCGCCCGGTCGCTGGTGCGGATGGACCAGCCGGCATCGGGAAAGGCCTTGTTGGCCGCGTCGTTCATCGTCGCCCGCGTCGAAGGATCGTTCAGCCTGATCTTGTAGGCGTGTTCGACCAGACTTCCGGTCTGAACGAGGCCGGAGGCAAAAAGGGCATCGCGACTGACCATCAGCCTTGGCGCAAAACCGAAGCCGTCAGACAGCGCATCCGGTTCGTCGACCACGGTGCCTGTCAGTTTCAGCTTCACATTGCCGAGCAGGATTTCATCGCCGACCTTAATGCCGAGCCGTTCCAGCAGAAGCGGTGCGGCGATGGCGCCATAGGTATCGCCGGCGCCAGCCAGAAGCTCGCTTAACGGCCGGTCGGGTTCGGCGACGAAGGCGCCAAAGAGCGGATAGGAGCCGTCTACGGCTTTCACCTCAGTCAACGTCTGTTCGGAGCCGTCGGCAAGGCGCGCCATGGAGCGCAGCCCGGTGGAAACCGCGACGGTGCCTAGCTCATCGAGATAGGACCGTTCTTCCTGCGTTGCTTCCCTGTTGCGCAGTTCAAAACGTACGTCACCTGCCAGTATGGACTGACCTTCCGTGGCAATGGCGCTGGTGACCGCCCGCGAGACGGAATTGACGGCGGCGATTGCGCCGGTTCCAAGCGCGATACAGGCAAGGAAAATGTAAAAACCTCGAAGGCCGCCGCGAATTTCGCGCCGTGCGAGCCTCGCTGCGTTTCTGATATTGGCAAAAGACGGGAGAATGGGTCCGGTCATGCGGATACCGCCCGCGCCATCTGGGAGGTGGCGCTGTCACCTTCTATCTCGCCGGAGCGCACCTTGATCTGCCGTGAGCAACGGGCGGCAAGCGACGGATCATGGGTGACGAGGATCATCGTCATGCCGCGCTCGGCCTGTTTGGCAAAAAGAAGATCGGCGATCTGCCTGCCGGTATCGGTATCCAGATTGCCCGTCGGTTCGTCAGCAATCAGTACGGCCGGTGAGGGGGCAAGTGCACGGGCGATGGCGACACGCTGCTGTTCGCCGCCCGATAACTGGCCGGGGTAGTGGTTGAGACGTTCCCCGAGGCCGACGGCGACGAGCTCGCGTCTGGCGATCTCGAAGGGGTTCGGGGTGTTTGCCAGTTCGAGTGGAACGGCGACATTTTCCAGCGCTGTCATGTTGGCGATGAGGTGGAAGGACTGGAAAACAATGCCGATATTCCGGCCGCGGAAATCCGCGAGTGCGTCCTCGCCGAGCTTGTGCAATTTCGTATCGGCGATGATGATTTCACCGCTATCGAGCCTCTCAAGACCGGCAAGCACCATCAGAAGCGTCGACTTTCCCGATCCGGAAGGGCCGACGATACCAACCGCCTCGCTCTGTCCAATTGAAAGATCGATGTTCTTGAGAACGTGAACGGAGGCGGCGGCATTGCCGAGCGTGAGGTCGGCTTTCTTCAGCTCTATGATGCTTTTCGTCACAATTCTCGTTCCTATATAGAGTGATGAAAACGGTCTGGCGGTCGATGCGGTCAGTATTTCAGACAATGGAAACCAAGTTAGGAAAGCCGTGATGAGATTTAAAGCTGCCCTGTTTCACTTCATCGTCATTTTCGCCACCGCCTTTTCCGCCACTGTTGTCACGGCTCAGGAGCGGACATTGCAACTGGTCGGCCTCGGCGACAGCCTGATGGCTGGCTATCAGCTGCCCCCCACCGACAGCTACACTGCACAGCTTGAGGCTGCATTAAAGAGCAAGGGCGTCAATGTCGCCATCGCCAATGCCGGTGTGTCCGGCGATACCTCCTCCGGTGGTCTGGCGCGGGCGGAATGGTCGGTTCCCGATGGTACTGATGGGGTCATTCTGGAACTTGGCGCCAATGACGCCTTGCGCGGAATTCCCCCGGAACAGACCGAAAAGAACCTCGACACCATCATTTCCGGTTTTCAGAAGCGCAACATAGCCGTGTTGCTGGTCGGCATTATGGCGCCGCCGAATATGGGCGATGACTATGCAAGGCGCTTCAATCCGATCTTTCCGAAGCTTGCCGAAAAATACAACCTGCCGCTTTATCCCTTCTTTCTGGATGGCGTGGTGACGGATGATGCGCTGAAGCTGGATGACAAGATGCACCCCAATACCAGGGGCGTGGCGATGATGGTTGAAAAATCTTTGCCGGCTGTTGAAAGCTTCATCAAGACAATCGGTGCGCAAAAAAAATAAGCACTTGCGCCCATCTGCATTGCGTGATTCGCTATGCTTGTTCTGCCAAGAGATTCGGGGAGCTCGCCATGCCGAGACTGTTTACCGCCCTCGAAATTCCGCGCAATGCGGCTATGAGCCTCTCATTGTTGCGCGGTGGTCTGCCGGGAGCCCGGTGGATCGATGTGGAGAATTATCACATAACCCTGCGTTTTATCGGTGACATCGACGGGCGGACCGCCGATGAGGTCGTGGACAGGCTGGACCGGATCGAAAGGCCGGAATTCCAGCTCAATCTCACCGGTATGGGGTCCTTCGGTTCCAAGAAACCGCATTCCATCTGGGCCGGGGTTTCTCCCTCTCCGGAAATGCATGCGCTGCAGGCGGAGGTCGAAAGAATCTGCCAGAGGATTGGTCTCCCGCCCGATCCGCGCAAGTTCATGCCGCATGTCACGCTGGCGCGGCTGCGCTCCTCGCGGCTGGACGATGTCGTTCATTATCTTTCCGGACGCGGCAACTTCCGCACCTCGCCCTTCACGGTCGGCCGTTTTGTGCTGATGTCGTCGAAGGAATCGGTGGGCGGCGGGCCCTATATCGTTGAAGAGGCGTTCCCGCTTCACGAGGCCCGGTCGAGCTCCATCTTTTCGAGCAACGATTTGCATCCTGCCAAGAGCATGTTGTAGACGCCAAGGAACCCGTCCTCGGCTCCGTAATAGGGATCGGGGACGTTCTCACGACGGCCAACGGCATAGTCCATGAAGAGATGGATTTTGTGCCGGTGTTCTTCCGGGCTCGATTGCAGCAGGTTCGCCAGATTGTTTTCGTCCATGGCGAATATCAGGTCGAAGGTTTCGAAATCCGTCCGGGTGACCTGCCTTGCCCGTTGCCGGGAAATATCGATGCCGTGCCGCTGCGCAATGGCGATGGACCGGGGATCGGGCGCATCACCCGCATGCCAGCCGCCGGTGCCGGCAGAGCCGATGCTGAGATGATTGGACATGGCCGCGTCATCGGCAAGATTTCTCAAAACGCCTTCGGCAAGTGGTGAACGGCAGATATTGCCCATGCAGACAAAAAGAATAGCTGTATGTTTCATGGAATATGCGTCGATCCCGTCGTTGAAGCGTTAAAGGGTCTCAAGCGGAGGCAAGTTCATGAAATATCCCAGACTCGAGCCGGACGCCATCCGGCAGGCTCTGTCGAAACTCGAGGGCTGGTCCCTGCGAGAAGACGGGGCGGCTATCGTCCGTTCCTTCAAGTTTTCGAGTTTTGCAGAGGCTTTTGGTTTCATGGCCGAATCCGCACTTGTTGCGGAAAGGCTCAATCATCACCCAGAATGGTCCAATGTCTATTCACGCGTCAAGGTTTGCCTCACCACGCATGATTCACAGGGTGTGACGGAGCGGGATTTTCTTCTGGCCGAAGCCATGCAGAAGGCGGCCGCGGGCCGAAGCAATTGAACCGCGGACCTTAAATCCCATATAATGGTCGTGACCGGAGGACCGTCGATCATGGATGATGTGAAAATCGGTGAAATTCTTCTGCCGGGTGAAACCGACAGGCAGCAGGAGCGTGAGAATGCGGTGCGGGCGAAATTCTGGCCCAAGCTGAAGCGTGTGATGTCAAAAGTGCCCTTCGCGCGCGATGCGGCGGCCGCGTATTATTGCGCGATCGACCGTGACACGCCGCTGCGCGCAAAGGGTATCATCCTGGCGGCGCTCGCCTATTTCATCATGCCGATGGATGCCGTGCCTGACGTGCTGGCCGTCATCGGTTTTACCGATGATATTGCCGTCATCACGGCAGCGCTTGCCATGATCCGTGCTCATATCAAGATGGAGCATTATGAGGCGGCTGACGCCATGCTGAAGCGACAGCAGGAAGCCGGGTAACGTCTCTGTGATGTGCCCGTCCGACAGAGCCCGGCGGGTGACAAATTCTTGCCTGAATTTATGTGTCTTACACACGAGGGAAGGGCGTGCCACGCCGTTCTCCTCAGGGCGTCGGGAAGTCGCCAATCTGTAACACCGCAAGACGTTTCCGGCATTTTATGCGTGTTGTTGACGGTTTGGTAACCGCTTTCCGACCACAATGAGAAAAGACGATCCGCACCTGAACGTGGCCGATCCAGAAACTGGGCTCGCCGCTGCTTCGGGCCAATGGAAGACAATAACCCGGCAGGAAATTCTATGTTTGTAAGAAGTGTAGCAACCGCAGCGGCCATTTTGCTGACCAGCGTCGGCGTAGCATCTGCACAGTCGCCCACGCGCATCCAGCAGTTCAATGCATGGGGTGCCTATTCGTACAAATCGGGCAACAGCACCGTCTGCTACGTTCTTTCCATTCCGACCGCCAAGGAACCGGCGAGCGTCGATCACGGCGATATTTTCTTCATCGTGTCGCAGCGCCCCGGCCAGAACATCTCCTACGAGCCGCAGGCCATGGTGGGTTATCCGCTGAAGCAGGGCTCGAAGGTCAATGTGACGATCGACAACAAGAACTTCGTCATGTTCACCAAGGACAAGGCTGCCTGGGTTGAGAACGCCGCTGAAGAACCGGCTCTCGTTGCTGCCATGAAGGGCGGCAAGTCGATGACCGTCAAGGCAGTCTCAGGCCGCGGCACCGCGACATCCTATTCCTATTCGCTGTCGGGTATTTCGGCAGCTCTCAAGCAGATCGAGAGCTGCAAGTAATCCTGGCGCTTCATCGCATCTGAAAATGGCCGGTCATTGACCGGCCATTTGCGTTTTTGCCAGTTTGATGCTAAAGGCGCGGCAACATTGACAGGCGGATGCGCGAAAAGTGCTCCGCCTTTGATTTTCTCGACATGCAGACGATTTTCCGCCTATCCGACAGGTCGGTCGTGCGATGCATGGAATGATGGGATAGCGTGATGTCCGTAATGCAAGCCCCTGCCGGCCTGGCAGTCAAAACCCCGCTGATCGCCAATAGCGATCTCATGTCCGGCAAGCCGTCGCTGATCGGCCTGACGAGTGAGGAAATGGGCGCGGCGCTGGCCGAGATCGGCGTGCCGCAGAAGCAGGTGAAGATGCGCGTCAGCCAGTTGTGGAACTGGCTTTATGTGCGCGGCGTCTCCGATTTCGACAATATGACCAATGTCGCCAAGGAGCTTCGCGAGAAGCTGAAGGCTGCCTTCACCATTGCCCGTCCGGAAATCGTCGAGGAGCAGATCTCCAATGACGGCACCCGCAAATGGCTGATGCGCTTTCCACCGCGTGGTGCGGGACGTCCTGTCGAGATCGAGACGGTCTATATTCCCGAAGAAGGGCGCGGCACGCTGTGCATCTCGAGCCAGGTCGGCTGTTCGCTGACCTGTTCCTTCTGTCACACCGGTACGCAGCGCCTGGTGCGCAACCTGACGGCTGAGGAAATTCTCGCCCAGCTGCTGCTGGCTCGTGATCGGCTTGGCGATTTTCCCGATGGTTCGACGCCGGTCGGCGCCTATGTGCCGAGCGAGGGCCGCAAGGTGTCCAACATCGTGATGATGGGCATGGGCGAGCCGCTCTATAATTTCGAGCATGTGAAGACCGCGCTCCTGATTGCGACCGATGGTGATGGCCTGTCGCTCTCCAAGCGCCGCGTCACGCTCTCCACCTCCGGCGTCGTGCCGGAAATTTTCCGCACCGGCGATGAGATCGGCGTCATGCTGGCGATTTCGCTGCATGCGGTGCGCGATGACCTGCGCGACATGCTGGTGCCGATCAACAAGAAATATCCGCTGAAAGAGCTGATCGAGGCCTGCCGTAATTATCCGGGTCTCTCCAACGCCCGCCGCATCACCTTCGAATATGTGATGCTGAAGGATGTGAACGACAGCCTGGAAGACGCCAAGATGCTGGTGCAGCTTCTGAAGGGCGTTCCGGCCAAGATCAACCTCATTCCGTTCAATCCATGGCCAGGTACGAATTACCAGTGCTCCGAATGGGCGCAGATCGAGAAGTTTGCCGATTTCATCAATCAGGCGGGTTATGCCTCGCCCATCCGCACGCCGCGCGGCCGCGATATCCTCGCCGCCTGCGGTCAGCTGAAGTCGGAATCCGAGCGCATGCGCAAGACCGAAAGGCTGGCTTTCGAGGCGATGATGATCGCAAACCACGGCGCGGATGACTGAATCAGCCGCAATTGCGCCATAAAGCTTGATTTGCTGCGGTTCTCTGATTGATTTCAGACTGTCTTGTTCCTAAGAAGACGAAAACAGGGAACCAACAGGAGGATATCCATGCGCGCATTCATTCTGGCTCTCGCTGCCGCGAGCGCCATCGTTCTGCCGGCCAAGGCTGAAAACGTCACCGTCGCCGTCACCGCCATCGTCGAACATCCGGCGCTTGATGCCGCCCGCGATGGTGTGAAGGCCGCCCTTGCCGAAGCCGGTTACAAGGAAGGCGAGAACCTCAAGTTCCTGTACGAGTCCGCGCAGGGCAACCCCGGTACCGCAGCGCAGATCGCGCGCCAGTTCGTGGGCGACGCCCCCAATGTCATCGTGCCGATCTCCACGCCGTCCGCCCAGGCCGTCGTTGCCGCCACGCGCGACATTCCGGTCGTCTTCACCGCGGTTTCCGATCCGGTCGGCGCGCAGCTCATCAAGAGCATGGAAAAGCCCGGCCGCAACGTGACCGGCCTTTCCGACATGCTGCCGGTTGGTGAACATCTGGCGCTCATCAAGGAAATCTCGCCGAACGCCAAGTCCATCGGTTTCATCTACAACTCGGCCGAAGCCAACTCCGCCTCGACGCTCGCTTTGCTGAAGGCCGAAGCTGAAAAGGCCGGCCTCAAGATCGTCGAATCCGTCGCCACCAAGTCCGCCGAAGTGCAGGGCGCAACGCGCGCGCTGGTCGGCAAGGCCGACGTGATCTATGTTCCGACCGACAACACCATCGTTTCCGCTTTCGAGGCGGCAGCCGGCGTTGCTTCCGAAGCCAAGATTCCGCTCTACGCCGCCGATACGGATTCCGTCGCCCGCGGTGCGGTTGCTGCCCTCGGCTTCAACTATTTCGATGTTGGCAAGCAGACAGGCGCAGTCGTCGTCCGCATCCTCAAGGGTGAAAAGCCGGGCGATATTCCGGCAACCGTTGCTGTCGGTACAGATCTGGTGATCAACAAGAAGGCCGCTGAAAAAGCCGGCGTCACCTTCCCCGAAAGCGTCACGAAGCGCGCCACCAAGGTCATCGACTGAACCGAAACCAGACTGAATTGCGGGCGGCGGCATTTCGCCGCCCGTTTTACGTGGCACGAGACGGTGCCCGTATCCGCCTGATGGCGGCAATAACAAGGACATTACCGTGAGCCAAATCGCCTTCTGGGGTGCCGTGGAGCTGGGACTGGTCTTCGCTTTCGTGGCGATCGGCGTCTACCTCGCTTTCCGCGTGCTTGATTTTCCTGACCTGACCGTAGACGGTTCTTTTCCGCTTGGCGCCGCTGTGGCTGCCGTGCTGATTATCGCCGGTCTGAATGCCTGGGTCGCGACGGCGATTGCAATGGTTGCCGGTGCTGCCGCCGGGATCGTGACCGCAACGCTTAACGTCCGTTTCAAGATTCTCAACCTGCTTGCCTCGATCCTGACGATGATCGCCCTGTTTTCCGTCAATCTGCGGGTGATGGGAAAGCCGAATGTGGCGCTGCTCAATCAGGACACGATGATCTCACCGTTTTACGGCCTCGGCCTGTCGGAATATCTGGTGCGGCCGCTCTTCGTCGGCGCGCTGGTGCTGATCGCGGTCATTCTCGTCTGGCGTTTTCTTGAAAGCGATGCCGGCCTCGCCATGCGGGCCACCGGTGCAAATGCGCGGATGGCGCGGGCGCAGGGCGTGAAGACCGGTAACCAGATCTATCTCGGCATGGCTCTTTCGAATGCGCTGGTCGCCCTTGGCGGCGCACTCTTTGCGCAGACCAACGGTTTTGCTGATGTGACCTCGGGTGTCGGCACCATCGTTGTCGGGCTTGCCGCCGTCATCATCGGCGAGACGCTGTTCGGTGCGCGCGGCATTCTGATTGCCCTTATCGGGTGCGTCTTCGGCTCCATCGCCTATCGTCTCGCCATCCAGCTCGCTTTGTCGAGCGATGTGCTGGGTCTCAAGGCGTCCGATCTCAATTTCGTAACGGCGGTATTGGTGGCCATCGCGTTGATCTTGCCCCGACTGCGCCGTGGGGGAGCAACATCGTGATTTCCCTTTCCGATATCCAGGTCGTTTTCGGGCGCGGCACGCCGCTGCAGAAGCAGGCGTTGTCCAAGATCGACCTCACCATCGAGAATGGTTCCTTCGTCACCGTCATTGGCTCCAACGGCGCAGGTAAATCAACCTTGCTCGGTGTCTTGGCCGGCGATGTCCTCCCGACGGCGGGCAAGGTTGTGATCGGCGGCGCCGATGTTACCCGCAAGTCGACCGCCAGCCGGGCGGGACGGGTGGCGCGCGTATTTCAGGACCCGCTGGCGGGCAGCTGCGGTGCGCTCACCATCGAGGAAAATCTGGCGCTTGCGGCATCGCGTGGTGAACGCCGCGGCCTTCTGCCGGCGCTTGGGCGCGGCCGGCGGGATTTTTTCAAGGAGCGTATCGCCTCGCTCAATCTTGGCTTGGAAAACCGCCTGAAGGACCGCATGGATCTTCTGTCGGGCGGCCAGAGGCAGGCCGTCTCGCTTGTCATGGCGACGCTATCCGGCTCGGACGTGTTGCTGCTCGATGAACACACGGCCGCACTTGATCCCGGCATGGCGGAATTCGTGATGGAGCTGACCCGCAAGGTGGTGTCGGAGCGCAAGCTGACGACGCTGATGGTCACCCATTCCATGCGTCAGGCGCTGGATTATGGCACCCGCACGATCATGCTGCATGCCGGTGAAATCGTGCTCGACGTCTCCGGTGACAGCCGCAAGGATCTCGAGGTCGAAGACCTGATCGACATGTTCCGCAAGATACGCGGCCAGAAGCTTGATGATGACGAGTTGCTCATCGGTTGATCGCAAAAAGGCGCCTTCCGGCGCCTTTTTTGTTTGCCCTCAGCGCGTTTGCGTGAAGAAAATCTTGACCGCGAAAATCGAGAAGACGCCGGCGATCGTGTAATCCAATCCACGCAGAACCTTCCGGTTGCGTTGCAGCCAGGCGGAGAGAACATCGGCGGCGACAACGATGCCGATGCCGATCGGCAGTGCGACGATGATCGACCAGATGCCGAGGAAGATCAGCTTGCCGGTCACATGCGGATCGGAGGCGCTGACGAATTGCGGCAGGAAGGTCATGAAAAAGATGATGACCTTGGGGTTGAGCAGATTGACCCAGATGCCGTTCAGCAAGGCCGATTTCAGGGAGGCCTGCGCCCTTTCGCCGGTGCTTTTCACCATCACGAAATCCGAACCCTTGCGGATCGCCTGAATGGCGAGCCAGACCAGATAGGCGGCGCCCCCTGTTTTCAGGATCATGAAGGCGGTCGGTGAGGCGACGATGAGGGCGGCGACGCCAAAAGCGACCAGCATCGTATGCACGGTGATGCCGATGTTTGTTCCCACCAGCGTCATGAAGCCCGCCGCCCGGCCTTCGCGCAGGGAGCGGCTGATCCAGAGCGTCATATCAGGACCCGGCGTCACCGCCAGAAGCAGAATGGCGATGGTGAAGGCGATCAGTGTTGGCAGGCTTGGAACGAAATCCATCGCGGCACCCGTAAATTCTGGAGATTGCCGTTGCTTAACGCGGTTTCGTGCTTCTGCCAATGTTTTTGAGTGGCGATGCGCCTGCGGGAGAGAATAGCCGCCGCACCTTTCAGGCACGGCGGCTGAAAGTTCAGTTTTTCAAAAAGCTGGTGAAGGCGGCGGAATATTCCGTGTGCCAGCGCGACAGCGGCGGGCGGTTCTGGACGATGTCATAGGCCGCCCAGAGAATGCGCTTTTCATCCGTCGGGCGGTCCACCTCGCCATCCGGGCAGAGAATGTAGAAATCGCCCCTGCCAATGCTTTCGACCATGAAATCGACGGTCTGTTCACCGGTCCATGCGCCTTCAGGCTTTTCCGTCCTGCCATGGGCGGTGAGGCCGGTGAAGACGAAACCGGGGATCAGAAGATGGGCGGAAACCGCGCCGTTCGGAACATTGCGCAATTCGTGCTGAAGCGCCTCCGTGAAGGTTTTGACGCCGGACTTCGAGACATTATAGGCGGGATCACCGGGAGGCGTGGTGATGCCCTGTTTCGAGCCGGTATTGATGATGAGCGCCGGCTCGCCGTGGGCGATCATGCCCTGGCCGAAAACGCGGCTACCGTTCACGACGCCCATCAGATTGACGCCGATAATTTTTTCCCAGTTGGACTGCGGTCCGAAGATGGCGCTGCCCGGCTGGATTCCGGCATTGTTCATGAGGACGTGGACACGCCCGAAACGCTGGATAACGGCGCGTTCGAGCGCCTCCAGCTCATCGAGTTTCGATACGTCGGTCGGGATGGCGACGATCTGCGCTTCACCGTCCTTGGCGACGGTCAGAATATCCGCATGGGCTGCGGCGAGCTTTTCGCCATCGAGATCGACGAGCACGACGCTCATGCCAAAGGTGGCGAATTTGCGGGCGGCGGCAAGTCCGATGCCGGATGCCGCACCTGTTATGACAGCGACATTATCTTCCTTGAATGCGGGGTGGATGGTCGTCATAGGTTTCTCCTTCGCGTCGTTTCTGCTGTTTCCAGCGGTTTGCAACGTTGCCTGAACCTGAGTGGCTTCATTCACGGTCTTCAAGTCGATCGCGCCGCTTTATGATAAAGCGCGAATTTTCTAAATGCATGTGACAATTGCTTCGTTCCCGTCGGCGCGGCCGGTCATCGCCCATCGTCATACGCGCCCATCAATTGTTTTGTCGCTTATCTCACGGAAAAGCGCTTCACACATTTCGGGTTGCACTGTAAAAGTGCCGAAATCCCGAGGAAATGGCGGTGTCCTGATGCCGTCATCATGCAGATGGACATCACTATGGCACTCCCGAAAGACGTTAAGAAAGTCGTTCTCGCCTATTCCGGCGGTCTCGACACCTCGATCATCCTGAAATGGCTTCAGACGGAACTCGGCGCTGAAGTCGTGACCTTCACTGCCGATCTCGGTCAGGGCGAGGAGCTTGAGCCGGCGCGCAAGAAGGCCGAGATGCTGGGCATCAAGGAAATCTTCGTTGAGGACGTCCGCGAAGAGTTCGTGCGTGATTTCGTGTTCCCGATGTTCCGCGCCAACGCCGTCTACGAAGGCGTCTATCTGCTCGGCACTTCGATTGCCCGTCCGCTGATTTCCAAGCATCTGATCGAAATCGCCAAGAAGACCGGCGCCGACGCCATTGCCCATGGCGCCACCGGCAAGGGCAACGACCAGGTTCGTTTCGAGCTTTCGGCCTATGCGCTGAACCCTGACATCAAGATCATCGCGCCCTGGCGTGACTGGACGTTCAAGAGCCGTACCGACCTCCTGAACTTCGCCGAACAGCACCAGATTCCGGTCGCCAAGGACAAGAAGGGCGAAGCGCCTTTCTCCGTCGATGCCAACCTCCTGCATTCCTCTTCCGAAGGCAAGGTTCTGGAAGACCCGGCACAGGAAGCGCCTGAGTACGTGCATATGCGCACCATTTCTCCGGAAGCCGCTCCTAACAAGGCAACCGTCATCAAGGTCGGTTTCCGCAAGGGCGATGCCTGCTCCATCAACGGCGTTGAAATGTCGCCGGCGACGCTTCTCGCAACGCTTAACAATTACGGCCGTGAAAACGGAATCGGCCGCCTCGATCTGGTTGAGAACCGTTTCGTCGGCATGAAGTCGCGCGGCGTTTATGAGACGCCCGGCGGCACCATCCTGCTGGCTGCACACCGCGCCATCGAATCCATCACGCTCGACCGGGGCGCGGCCCACCTCAAGGACGAGCTGATGCCGCGTTACGCCGAGCTGATCTATTACGGCTTCTGGTTCTCGCCGGAGCGCGAAATGCTGCAGGCCCTGATCGACAAGAGCCAGGAACATGTGGAAGGCGAAGTGACGCTGAAGCTCTACAAGGGCAATGTCATGGTAACCGGCCGCGAGAGTGCCAAGTCGCTTTATTCCGACGCGCTGGTGACCTTCGAGGATGACCATGGCGCTTACGATCAGAAGGATGCCGCTGGCTTCATCAAGCTCAACGCGCTTCGCCTGCGCACGCTTGCCAAGCGTAATCTCAGCAAATAATTCTGCTGAAGTGCAAAACAGCAAACCCGCTGGCGGCGACGCTGGCGGGTTTTTTTCATGTCTCTCTTCTGGAGACGATGCGGAAGCCGATATAGCTGGCAACGGCCGTGAATTCCATCACCGGAATGATGATGCCGAAGCCGGTCAAAGGCGAACCGATAAGCGAGGCTGCAACACCGCCCGCAAAACCCGATCCCATCTGAATGAAGCCCATCATTGCCGAGGCCGAGCCGGCAATATGCGGGAATGGAGCGAGAGCCGCCGTCACCATGGATGGCGTCAGCAAGGCGATGCCGACCGTCGCGACCGCCACGGGTCCCATGATCGAGAGAAAGGATGGCGGTATCAGGAACACCGACAGCAGGATAAGGAGACCGCCTGTTCCTGAAAAACAGAGGCCGAGGATGACCGAACGACGGTCACCCAGTCGCGGTGCGATATAACGCAGGGCAATGGAGCCGAAGAAATAAGCGCCGGTCTGCATCAGCATGCCGACACCGAAAGCGGTTGGCGTCATGCCGACCTCGTTTATGAGGATGAAGGTCAGCATGGTGGCCTGCGCATAAAGCGCGCCGATGGACCCGCCAAGCACCAGTGCGGCCAGAAGAAAGCGCGGCGCGCTCAGCAAGGTCTGATAGGCCGACAAAAGGCGACGTGGGCGGATGAGGCTCTTGTCCGGGATCGTCGTCTCGCGCAGAAAAACCACGACGGAGAAGATGGCGATGGCCCCGAGGCCGGCCATGAGGAAAAACACCGATTGCCAGCCGAAAGCCGCGAGCGAAAGTCCGCCGATGGTCGGGCCCATGGCGGGGCCAACGGCCAGCATGATGCCGATGAGGTTCATGATGCTGGAAGCATCAGCCCCGGTGAACTGGTCGCGCACCACGGCGCGCGCCACTGTCATCCCGACGGAGGCCCCGATGCCCTGGATAAGCCGGGCAAAGAGCAGCACTTCGATTGTCGGTGCAAAAATGGCAAGCAATCCGCCGCCCAGAAAGATCGACAGGAAAACGAGACTCGCCTTGCGTCGTCCGAAGGCGTCGGAGGCTGGGCCGGCGAGCAGTTGCGCGATCGCGAAACCGGCAAAATAAAGCGAGAGGCTGAGTTTTACGGCGGATTCGGTTGTGGCGAAAACCCGCGTCAGCTCGGGCATGGCCGGTGTGTAGATGGCCATGGAAATTGGCGCCAGCGCCGTCAGCAGCGCACCGAGCATGGTCGTGCGCTTTCTGGACATGATCGTTTCTGGTGACATCGAGATCAGCAGCTCTGGCCGGGCTGTTCCGGTTGGAGGTTGTTGCGAAGCGTCTGCAGGAAGCTGCGGAAAAGCGCGACCTCTTCTTCGTTCAGACCCTGCGTGGCGTGACGGACGAGTTCATCGATCTCCTGTCGCACGGCCTCCAGCATCTCGGTGGAGTTCTTTGTCAGCACGATGCGCTTGGAGCGCCTGTCCTGTGGGTCCTGCTGGCGCTCGATGAGGTCGAGGGACTGCAGCTTGTCGAGATAGGCGCAGATCGTCATCGGCTCAATGCCTAACCGGGCGGCGATATCCGACTGCTTGCTGCCATCAACGACGGCAACCGTGATCAATGCGCGGGCTTCGCCGGGGGTCAAACCCAGTCCCGCTTCAGAAATTCGGCGCTCAAACGCACTGTTCAGCAGGCGTGCGCTGCTGTTCAGCAAGAATGCCAATGAATCTTTTTCGCGTTTCGTGCCCATGCCTCGCCTTTTCGTAAGTCAGCCTTACTAAATTCCGGGCGATAATCAATGGTACACAAATCATATTGTCTAAAATCGAGTAAAGTATGCGTCAGTTCGGTTGTCGAATGGCCCGCAATATAGTCGCCGATTGTTACGCTGAAGCAAAAAAAGATCGGACTCCCCGTTTTTTCACACGGCCTGTCATCTCCGCCGGGCATATTGAATTGGCGGTGGAGGCGTGCCCATATGGGCTTGAACCGGAATTATACAAGGAAGACGAAATGCCATCCAAGACGACGCTTTATCCCGCCCTCGTGACCTGGGATGGTCACAACGGTTTGCCCAAATTTGATGCGGTCAAGGATGAGGATTTTGCTCCGGCTTTCGAGGCAGCGCTTCTCTCCCATGAACAGGAAATCGATGGGATTGCGGGCAATGCTCAGGCGCCGAGCTTTGAAAACACCGTGACCGCGCTTGAAATCGCCGGCGATGAGCTTTCGCGCATTTCGGCGCTGTTCTGGAACAGGGCGGGCGCCAATACCAATGGCGTGATCCAGGCGCTGGAGCGGGAGATTGCGCCGAAAATGTCGCGGCACTATTCGAAGATTGGTATGAACGAAGCGCTGTTCAAGCGC
Organism: Agrobacterium sp. M50-1; assembly: GCF_049843495.1. NCBI lineage: Bacteria > Pseudomonadati > Pseudomonadota > Alphaproteobacteria > Hyphomicrobiales > Rhizobiaceae > Agrobacterium > Agrobacterium sp. M50-1. The sequence goes on from NZ_JBBHZH010000006.1 coordinate 250,540, forward strand.
ATCGACACATTGTGGGAAAAGCGCGAGACGCTTGGGCTGACGGGCGAAGAAAGCCGTGTTCTCGAGCGACATTGGAAGGGTTTCGTACGCTCCGGCGCGAAGTTGCCGAAAGAGCGGCAGGAACGGCTGGCGGCGATCAATGAGGAGCTTGCCGGTCTCGGTGCCAAATTCGGGCAGAATGTGCTCGCGGATGAAAAGAACTGGAAGCTCCTGCTTTCCACCGAAGAGGAACTTGCCGGCATTCCCGGCTTTCTGCGCGACGCCATGGCGGGTGCGGCCCGCGAGCATGGCGAGGACGGCAAATTTGCCGTTACCCTTTCCCGTTCCATCATCGAGCCTTTCCTCACCTTTTCCGAACGCCGCGATCTGCGCGAGCAGGCCTTCAAGGCCTGGGTGGCGCGCGGTGAAAACGGTGGCGAGACCGACAATCGCGAGACCGTTCACCGCACGCTAGAACTGCGCGAGGAGAAGGCCAAGCTTCTCGGTTACGGGAATTTTGCCGCTTACAAGCTTGATGACACGATGGCGAAGACGCCGGATGCCGTGAACGGCCTTCTGGGTCAGGTCTGGGAAAAGGCCGTGCGCCGCGCGGGCGAGGAAGAGGCCGAACTTGCCGCCATCATCGCCGAAGAGGGCAGAAATCACGAGGTGCTGCCCTGGGACTGGCGGCACTATGCAGAAAAGTTGCGCGCGCGGAAATTCAGCTTCTCCGAGACGGAATTGAAGCCCTATCTGCAGCTCGAAAAGATTATTGAGGCCTGCTTCGATGTAGCGGAGCGGCTGTTTGGGATTCGTGCCGTCGAGGTGAAGGGCGTTGCCGCCTATCATCCGGATGTGCGGGTTTTCGAGATTCGCGACGACAGGGGCGATCTGAAGGCCATGTTCCTCGGTGATTATTTCGCTCGCCCCTCCAAGCGATCCGGCGCATGGATGAGTTCGTTCCAGTCGCAGCACAAGCTGCCGCTGAAGAGCGGAACGGTCGGTGAAATTCCGATCATCTACAATGTCTGCAATTTCGCGAAACCGGCTGAGGGTAAGCCCGCGCTGCTTTCGCTTGATGATGCGCGCACGCTGTTCCATGAATTTGGCCATGCGCTGCATGGCATGTTGTCCGATGTGACCTACCCTTCCGTTTCCGGGACGGGCGTCTCGCGCGATTTCGTCGAATTGCCGTCGCAGCTTTACGAACATTGGCTGACGGTGCCGGAAATTCTGGAAAAATACGCGCTCCACTACGAGACCGGCGCGCCGATGCCGAAAGCGCTACTGGACAAGGTTCTGGCCGCTCAGACTTTCAATGCCGGTTTCAGCACGGTGGAGTTCACCTCTTCGGCTATCGTCGACATGGCGTTCCACACCCGCGACAGCGTGAGCGATCCCATGGTCGTCCAAGACGAGGTGCTCTCCGCCCTCAACATGCCGAAGTCCATCGTCATGCGGCATGCGACGCCGCATTTCCAGCACGTCTTCTCGGGCGATGGCTATTCCGCCGGCTATTATTCCTACATGTGGTCGGAAGTGCTGGATGCCGATGCGTTTTCGGCGTTTGAGGAAACCGGCAATCCCTTCGATGGCGAGATGGCGCGCAGGCTGAAGGACAATATCTATTCTGTCGGCGGTTCCATCGATCCGGAGGAGGCCTATCTCGCATTTCGCGGCAAGATGCCGAGCCCGGACGCCATGCTGCTGAAGCGCGGCCTGGTGTAAGAGCACGTTATAAAAGACCGTCATATTTCTGAGCTAGAACCGGAGCGCAGGGGGCTTATGACAAGGCCCCCCCTTTCGCATTTGCAAAAAAAAGGTTATGAGCGCGCCAAACTAAATTGGCGCATCTCACGATAGTGGCGCCCAACCTCAGAGATTTTGAACAATGGCACTTCGCAACATCGCGATCATCGCGCACGTTGACCATGGAAAAACGACGCTCGTGGACGAGCTTCTGAAGCAGTCCGGCTCGTTCCGCGACAACCAGCGTGTCGCCGAGCGCGTCATGGATAGCAACGACCTCGAAAAGGAACGTGGCATCACCATTCTCGCCAAGGCGACCTCGGTGGAGTGGAAGGGTGTTCGCATCAACATCGTCGACACTCCCGGCCACGCCGACTTCGGCGGTGAAGTCGAGCGTATCCTGTCGATGGTGGATGGCGCGATCGTTCTGGTCGATAGTTCCGAAGGCCCGATGCCGCAGACGAAGTTCGTCGTCAGCAAGGCGCTGAAGGTTGGTCTTCGTCCGATCGTCGCGATCAACAAGATCGACCGTCCGGACGGCCGTCACGAAGAAGTCATCAACGAAGTTTTTGACCTCTTCGCGAACCTCGACGCTACCGATGAGCAGCTCGACTTCCCCATCCTCTACGGTTCTGGCCGTGACGGCTGGATGAACGTCAACCCGGAAGGTCCGAAGGATCAGGGTCTTGCGCCGCTGCTCGATCTGGTTCTCGAACATGTTCCGGAGCCCACGGTTGAAGAAGGCCCGTTCCGTCTGATCGGCACGATCCTTGAAGCCAACCCCTTCCTCGGCCGTATCATCACCGGCCGCATCGCCTCCGGTTCGATCAAGCCGAACCAGGCCGTGAAGGTGCTTGGCCAGGATGGCAAGACGATCGAGACCGGTCGTATTTCCAAGATCCTCGCCTTCCGCGGCATCGAGCGCACTGCGATTGACGAAGCCCATGCGGGCGACATCGTCGCCATCGCCGGTCTGTCCAAGGGCACTGTCGCCGATACCTTCTGTGACCCCTCGGTCACTGAGGCGATGACCGCACAGCCGATCGATCCGCCGACCGTCACCATGTCCTTCATCGTCAACGACAGCCCGCTCGCCGGCACCGAAGGCGACAAGGTAACGTCGCGCGTCATCCGCGACCGTTTGTTCAAGGAAGCCGAAGGCAACGTCGCGCTGAAGATCGAAGAGGCCGAAGGCAAGGATTCGTTCTTCGTTTCCGGCCGTGGCGAATTGCAGCTGGCGGTTCTGATCGAAACCATGCGTCGCGAAGGCTTCGAGCTTGCCGTTTCGCGTCCGCGCGTCGTCATGCACAAGGATGAGAACGGCACCCTCTTGGAGCCGATCGAAGAAGTTGTGATCGACGTCGATGAAGAACATTCCGGCGTCGTCGTCCAGAAGATGTCCGAGCGCAAGGCTGAAATGGCCGAGCTTCGTCCTTCCGGCGGCAATCGCGTTCGTCTGAAGTTCTATGCCCCGACCCGCGGCCTGATCGGCTACCAGTCGGAACTTTTGACCGACACGCGCGGCACGGCGATCATGAACCGTCTGTTCCACGACTATCAGCCCTTCAAGGGCCAGATCGCCGGTCGCGTCAACGGCGTTCTGCTGTCGAACGGTTCGGGCGAAGCCGTCGCCTACGCCATGTTCAACCTGGAAGATCGCGGCCCGATGATCATCGAGCCGGGTGAAAAGGTCTATGCGGGCATGATCATCGGCATTCACACGCGCGATAACGATCTCGAAGTGAACGTGCTGAAGGGCAAGCAGCTGACCAACATCCGCGCCGCCGGCAAGGATGAAGCCGTGAAGCTGACGCCGCCGATCCGCATGACGCTCGACCGCGCTCTTTCCTGGATCCAGGAAGACGAGCTGATGGAAGTGACGCCGAAGTCCATCCGCCTGCGCAAGATGTTCCTGGACGCCAACGACCGCAAGCGTTTCGAAAAGGCAAAGCTCGCTGTCTGATTGGCTCTACGCCACGAATTTCAAAGAACCCGGCCTCGCGCCGGGTTTTTTTATGCATTCGTTTTTATGTGTGCATGAGTCGAAAGGCGCTTTGCCAAAGGTTAAGGATGCGTTAATTTTTTCTGGTCGTCCACATGAATAGGCTGTGGGTAAGCTTGCCGGCGTTAACCTTTATGACTGGTAAGTTTCCGTGGCCGGGGCCAGAATCGCGTTATGAAAACGTTATCCATCGATGTTCGCCGTGCTGAACCGCATGATGCGCGCGCCATCTCAGAGGCGCACCGTCTGTCGTGGCAACAGGCCTATGCGGGGCTTATCCCGCACAGGCCGTTGACGCAGATGCTGGAGCGCCGTGGCGAAGTCTGGTGGAAAAAGGCGACCAAGGGCTCCGCAACCATGCTGGTGGTGGAAGTGGCCGGTGTGGTTGCCGGATATGCGACGCTGGGCTTAAGCCGGGCGCGTGGGCTGCCGCAGGACGGCGAGATTTACGAACTTTATCTGCGGCCGGAATATCAGGGTATCGGCCTCGGCTCGCTGCTGTTCACGGAAGCGCGCAGATTGCTGACCTCGCTTGGCTGTAACGGCATCGTTGTCTGGTGCCTGGAGGATAGCGACGTCGCCAATCGGTTTTTCCGCTCGCATGGCGGCCGGGATATTGCCGAAGGCGTGGAAGATTTCGACGGCAAGTCGCTTCGCAAGGTCGGTTTCGTCTGGAACTGATAGAGGAATTTCGCGCCGTTTTCATTTTGCGGCGGCGATGCTTCGTCGCGACGACCTCAAATCGCTCATTCTGCCTTATCCGCCCAAAGCCATGTTGCAATGCGGCGACTTTCCCAGTATCGAAAACCAAATCCAACCCGCCGAATGAGGGAAGCGAATGCGTATTGATGCAATTTCCATAGGCAAGAATCCGCCGGAAGACGTAAATGTTATCGTTGAAGTGCCGGTTGGCGGCCAGCCGATCAAGTACGAGATGGACAAGGACGCCGGTGCGTTGATCGTCGATCGCTTCCTCTACACGCCAATGACCTATCCGGGTAACTATGGCTTCGTGCCGCACACCCTGTCCGACGATGGCGACCCGATCGACGTTCTCATCTGCAACACCCGCCCGCTGGTTCCCGGCTGCGTGATCAACGTGCGCCCCATCGGCGTGATGATCATGGAAGATGATGGCGGCAAGGACGAGAAGATCCTCGCCGTGCCGGTTCCGAAGCTGACGCGCCGTTACGACAAGGTCCACAACTACACCGACTTGCCGGAAATCACGCTGAAGCAGATCGAGCACTTCTTCGAGCACTACAAGGATCTGGAGCCCGGCAAGTGGGTGAAGATGGGCGGCTGGCAGGATGTCGATGTCGCCAAGAAGCTGATCGTCGAAGCCATCGAGCGCTACAAGGCGCAGGGCTGATAGGCCTAACCCGCCAGCTTTTTAAAGAGCTTTTCGAAATCCTCCGGGTCGGTATCGATCCGGAGGATTTTTTTGCGCGCTGTTTCGCTTGAAATGAAGGTGATGGAGGATTTGGGCAGGCCGAGTTTTTTCGCCAGCAAAACAATCAGGGCCTTGTTCGCCTTGCCGCCTTCCGGCACGGCGCTGACGCGGGCCTTCAGATGCGCGTTTCCGTCCGCATCCTGCTCCACGCCGTCAATCGCATCCCGCCCGCCATTCGGTGTGAGGCGAACGGACAGGCGGACATGATCATCGTGCTTTTTCCAGAGACTGCTCAAACGGTCATCGGATAAAGCGTGTTCCACATGAAGGAGCGGATGAAGAAGATGATCAGCAGCAGGATGATCGGCGAAATGTCGATGCCGCCGAGATTGGGCAGAATGCGGCGGATGGGGCGCAGGGCCGGTTCCGTGACATTGACCAGGAAACTCCCGATGGCGTTCACGAACTGGTTGCGGGAATTGATGACGTTGAAGGCGTAAAGCCAGGAAAAAATGGCGCTGGCGATCAGCACCCACGTGTAGAGGTTCAAGGCCAGATCGATGGTCTGAAACAGGGCAAGCATCAATATCTCCGTATCTTGGTTGCAAGACATTTAGACATTGACGCGTGAACCGGCAAGTGTTGCGCCGGATCGTAATGATCTTTGGTCTGATCGGCTGCGGTCATCGCGGGATTTCAGACGAATACCGCTCACACTTTTCGCCGTCCCGCTGAAGAGGAGGGCTGGCGATTCCTGTGATATCGCTCTATTGCAGTCATCTCCATATTGTCTCGCGAGCACTCAGCCGATGTCCCTCCCTTCCGCCGAAAACCGTTTCGGTGCTTTCCGGCATAGTTCCTATCGCCGTTTTTTCAGCGCCCGGTTTTTCTCGGCCTTCGCCATTCAGATCGTCAGCGTCTCCGTGGGCTGGCAGATGTATGAGGTTACCGGCAACGCCTTTTATCTCGGCCTGATCGGTCTCTTCCAGTTTCTGCCGTCTCTGCTTTTGATCCTTGTTACGGGAACGGTCGCCGACCGGCATAATCGCCGGCGTATCATGGCCATATGTCTTCTGGTCGCGGCGCTGTGTGCTGTGGCTCTTCTGGGTCTTACGCTGACACACAGCTTTTCTCCCTGGCCGGTCTTTGCCATTCTCGTTGTCTTCGGCATAGAGCGGGCCTTCATGGGGCCGGCAGTCCAGTCGCTGGCGCCCAATCTCGTGCCAGTTGAGGATTTGCCGAACGCCATCGCCTGGAATTCCTCTTCCTGGCAGATGGCGTCCATTCTGGGGCCTGTTGCCGGCGGCCTGCTTTATGGTCTCGGCGCTTCCGTCGCCTATAGCGTGGCGCTCGTACTTTTCATCGTGTCCGCAGCGCTTGCGGTGACGATCCGCAAGCCGGAACAGCGCGGTCCGGCAAAAGCCGTCACCCTCGAAACAATGCTGGCCGGCTTCAAATTCATCTCCCAGGAAAAAATCGTTCTCGGCGCCATCTCGCTCGATCTTTTCGCGGTGCTGCTGGGCGGCGCCGTCGCTCTGATGCCGATTTTCGCGAAGGAGGTGCTGACCCTCGGGCCTTGGGGCCTCGGGCTCTTGCGCGCAGCACCCGGCATCGGTGCCATCACCGTTGCGGTCATTCTGGCGTTCAGACCCATCCGCCACCGTGCCGGTCTTCTGATGTTTATCGGCGTCGGTCTCTTCGGCGTTTCCACCGTGGTGTTCGGACTTTCGCAAACCGCGTGGCTGTCCATCGCCGCGCTGGTCGTCATGGGCGCATCGGACATGGTGTCGGTTTATGTGCGCGAGACCCTGATCGCGCTCTGGACACCGGATGAGGTGCGCGGGCGCGTGAATGCGGTGAATATGGTTTTCGTTGGAGCCTCCAACGAATTGGGTGAGTTCCGCGCCGGCACCATGGCCCATGTCGTGGGTGCCGTGCCAGCCGTTGTCATCGGCGGGGCGGGCACGCTTGCTGTCGCGGTCATCTGGGCGCTTGGTTTTTCCAAGCTGCGCAAGATCGACAATCTGGACGCGCCACGCTAACCGAGATGGGCCTCAGCGCTGTGCCTTGCCCTCGAAAACCAGATCGAGGAAATTGCTGAGCCATGCCCTGAGCGGCGTGTCGAACAACATGCGGCCTTCGAGGTGCTGGCTGCCGACCTGCGCATTCGGCATACCGAAACGCTGCGCGCCGCGCACCACCCAGCTGTGCATCATGGCGCGGGTCAGTTCGGCGTGAAACTGCAGGCCCCAGGCATTTTTTCCATAGCGGTAGGCCTGATTGGGATAGGTCTCGCCTGAGGCCAGAAGCTCGGCCCCCCGCGGCAGCTCGAAGCCTTCGCGGTGGAAATGATAGACCATCTTGGGCCAATGCGGCATCAGAAGCCGCCCGTGTTCGGTGGCGTGAAGCGGATACCAGCCGATTTCCACCTTGCCGTCCCTGTCCGCCTCGACCTTGCCGCCCAGATGTTTGGACAGCATCTGTGCGCCGAGACAGATGCCGAGAAAGGGCTTGTTTTCCTTCAGCGGCACCTTCAGCCAGTCGATTTCGGCTTTGACATAATCATGCGGATCATTGGCGCTCATCGGGCCGCCGAAGATGATGGCGCCCGCATGTTTTTCCAGCGTCTGCGGCAGGTCGTCGCCGAGCGCGGGCCGCCTTATATCGAGGCGATAACCCTTTTCCACCAGGATCTGGCCGACGCGGCCGGGCGTGGAACGTTCCTGATGCAGGACGATGAGCAGCGAAGGTTGTTGTTCCTGTTGCCTGGAAGGGTCAAACAGCATCGTCTTCGTTTTCGCTTTCTTCAGCGGGCCCGGACCTCGTGGCGGCCTGCTGACGTTGCAGAACCCTGTCGCGCACGGAAACACCGAGCAGATCGGCGACTCGCCAGATCACATGGTCTTCCATTTCGCTTCGTTCGCCGTCAGCGTAAACAATATCCCATAATATGCCAATAAGCTCCACGCGCTGATCCTCATCAAGGTGGCGGCGGATATCGGCGGTGAAGCGGTAATAATCGACGGCTTCCTTGCCGGCCTCCTGGCCGGCAGCAAGAAGGGCATCAAGCTTGCCACCGTCGAGATGGTAGTATTCGTGAAGAATCTGGCGCAGGCGATCACGCTCGCTTTTCGAGACGGTGCCATCCGCTTCCATCACCTGGAAACAGAGGGCGGCTACCGCCACCCTCAGATCATCAGGGCTGAAATCACCCGCCTGCGGGCCGACGAGGTTCTGAATAAACGACTGTATTTGCTGGAACATCGATAGCCTGCTGGTCAGAAGAGTTTGAGCCGGGTCTTGGGTTCGGCTTCCGCGCCTGGTTTCTTGACGCCCGGATCATCCGGGGCGCCGCCAAAAAAGGGCACGGCTTCCGCCTTGTCATCCGCCACTTCGCTTTCCACCGGCGCTTCGATTGTGACCGGCTTTTTCTCCTTCGGGGCTGAAACAGTCGGCTTTACCTCGATCGGCGCGGCAGGGGCGGGTTTTGGCTCCGCACGGGTCTCGGGCGCGGCTTCGACGACGATCGTCTTCGCAACCGGTTCGGCTCTTGCGGGTGCCGCGGCAATCGCATTTTCGATCGCCAGATCTTCAACAGGGCCTTCGAGCTGGCCGAAGGGCGCTTTCCATTCGAAGGCGTCGAGACGGCCGGTGACAGGGGAGACCGGAAGCCATTTTTCCGAAACGACACCATCCGCCACCCATGCCGGGTCACGCGGTGCGCGCAGCGCCTGCGCCATCCAGTAGCGCACACGGCCCTGATCGCCGGTTTCCGCTTCTTCGATGTCGGCCATCAGCAGGAAGATGCTTTCGCGCGGCTCAATGCGGGCGGCGGCTTCGGCCTTGGCCCGTGCCTTGGCGAACTCCTTGGCGTCGAGCGCTGCCTGCGCCACGGCAAACAGGGATTCGATGTTGTTGGGCTTCAGGCTCTCAAGTCGCTCTGCCCGTTTCAGCCGGTCGATGGCGGTGTCGCCGCTGCGGGCGCGGACATAAAGCTCGGCGATCTGCGGATGCGGATCGTTCTTCCAGACGGGTTCCAGAACCGTGGCGGCTTTGCGCAGATTGTCTTCGCGCAGATAGGACTTCGCCGCTATCAGTGCTGCCGGAACGAGGCCTTTTGCGAGCTTGAGAGCGTGCTTGGCATCCTCGCGCGCGCCGACCGGGTCGCTTTCCAGCTTCTCGCCGGCCTTGGCGGTGAGAAGCACGGCTTTCAGCCGCTCCGCCTCACCGCGTTCGATGACGCTGGCCGCCTTCTGCTGGTCGAGCAGCCGAATGGCATCGTCCCATTGTCCATTGCGGCAGCGGTTTTCCAGTGTCGCCTGTGCCGCCCATGGCAGATAAGGGGCTTTTTCCGCCGCGTCCTCGGCATATTGCTGGGCGGCTTCATAGGCGCCCTGCCGGCGTGCCTCGATATAAAGGCCGCGAAGGCCGAGTTCTCGGGTTTCAGGGTCACGGGCCATCGCCTCGAACTTGCGGCGCGCCTCATCATATTTGCCTTCGATGAGATCGGCCTGCGCATCGAGCAGATGGATCAGCGGTTCCTGGTCGGCGCTGAGCAGCCCCTGCGTGCGGGCCGTCATCTTGCGGGCGAGGATGGCGTTGCCAGCGCCGGCAGCGATGAGGCCGGTGGACAGCGCCTGATAACCTCGGTCGCGCTTGCGGGCGCGGAAATACCGGCGGGCGGCATTGGGCGAGGTCCAGATGGCGTTGACGACCCACCAGACCAGCATGACGGCGGCAACCAGCGCCGCAATGATGGAGGCAGCGACCATCAGGCTCATTTCGATCAACTGGCCCTGCCAGACGATGGAAAGCACGCCCGGCCTGTCGGCCAGCCAGGAGAAACCGAAACCGAGAGCCAGAACGATAACGGCGAAAGTCAGAATTCTGGTCATGCGCTCACCCCTGCCTGCCTGTGCTGGTGATGGCGCGGTTCAACGTGCCGCCCACCAGATTTTCGACCTCAATGCGCGCATCCAGAGATTTTTTATAATCAGCGGATACCGTCCTGGCGGCATCGGGAAGGCCGTTCCACTCCAGTGCTGCGCCCTGCAGATCGCCATTGCGTAGCTTGTTTTCCATGCGCGCGATCATGGCCTCGGGGGTCTCGCCCTCAATGTTGCCGACCGGGCGCACCTTCACCAGCGAAAAGGCGCTTTCGGTCAAGCGCTCCATGATGCCCTGATTGGGATCAGGCTGGTTGATGGCTGACAGCATCGCATTGGCGACATCCGGGAATTTCTGCATCAGTTCCGAACGCGATGGTACGCCGGTGGCGGCGAAGGATTGCAGCGATGCGATCGCCGGATCGTCTGATGTGACCCTGGAGAGCGTATCGAGTTCGGTGAGGAACGGCCCGCCGCGATCGATCGCTGCTTTCAGCGCGGCCGAGGCAATGGCGCGGGCGACTTCGATATCGTCGCGTGGCTCGTTGATCTTGGCTTCCGCATCCGCAAGACGGCGTGTCAGTTCGGCGGTCGCCGTGGCCTGTGCGGATCGCTCCGCCTGAAGGGCAGATTCCAGTGCGGTGATTTTTTCAGAAAGCCCATCCACCTGCGGGGCTTCACCCTTTGCGCCTTCGAGGGTTGCGATGCGCTGTTCCAGTGCCGAGGTGTCTGCCGCTGGAGCATTGGCAAGCTGCTGCCGAAGATTGCCCAGGTCGGTTTTCAGCGCGGCGATCTCCTCGCCTCCGGCCCTGCCTGCATTAACGGAGGGCAGGATACCGGCATATTGCATGCTGCCGGCGGCGGTGAGCGCCACAAGGCCGCCGACGATACCCGCCGCGATCAGGCCGGAGGTCGCCGCCTGTTTGCGTTCCGCCTGCTGTGGTGTGGATGGCCTGGATGGTCCTGAAGATGCGGTCGTGGCCGATGGTTTTGCAGCGGTTGCCCCGCCAGATGCGCTGGAGGACGTCGAGGAGCCAAAGGCCGGCTTTGCCGCAGCTGCGGCAGCCGCGGTGGCGCTCGTTCCGGAGGCGCCCATCATTGGTGTTTCATCGGCCTTGGGCGGAACAGGGGACGGCGAGACTGGGCCTTTCTGCTTGTCTTCTGGGCTCTCAGCCTTCGGAGCCGTAGCTACGGATTCCGTTTTGCCGACATTGGGTTCTGGCTCTATGGGGGTTTTCTTAGGCTGGTCCCAGACGGGGGCGGGGTTGCCCGTTGTGGCTGCTTCCGGCTTTGTTTCCGAAACACCCGGCGTTGCGGTGGCCGCAGGCGTTTTATCACCGGGCTTTTCGTCCGTCTTGGCAGCGTCCACGTCGGCGGAAATTGCTTTCACGTCTTTGGCGTCCAGGTCGATGGTGACCGGTTCGGCTTTGGACTTGGAGTGGCGTGGCGGCTTTCCCGATACCATGACAACCTCATTTCTGCCTGCAGTAATCTAAACCTAGTCAGTGACGGCGGCAAAGGAAAGAGGCGAGCTCGAATTAGGTTCCAGAGTTAGGGTGCAGAAGTTCGAACATCGCTGCCTCGCTCGGTTCTCTGGCGGCGATGGCGTCTGCTCGAAAGATTTCCGGAACCAGAGAAAGCACCTTTTGGCTGATGCAGATGAATTGTGTCCCAGCCAGCGCTGCCGCGTATCTATGCTTTGATGCATGGCTGAAAAAGGCCCGCGCCGCTTCCGAGGAGTAGAGCAGGACCACATCGGCAGTGTTTTCGACAAGCGCCGTCTGGAGCATGCTTTCGGAAATATTCGAGGGCAGCATCTCGTAGCAGTCGATCACCCTGAAGGGAATGCCTGCAATGGCAAGGCCCTCCTCGAAGACGGAGCCACGGGGCCTGCCGGCGAGATAGAGCAGGGGGTGTGCTTCGGAAAGGAGTGCGCGGTGCTCCGTTACCAGAGCAATCAGACCCAGGGCGTCTCCAGAGGCGATGAATATTTGCGTGAAGCCGGCTTTTTTTGCCGCTTCCGCCGTTGTTGCGCCGACGGCGAAAAGCGGTTTTGACAGATGAGGGGCCAGCCGGCCCCGTGATGTTTCCAGTGCCCGCAATGCCTCGGCACTGGTCACCGCAATCGCCGCCAGCGGGCCGGACAGCGCCGAGATGGCGCGCTCGCCATGATGGGCTGGATGAAACAGCGGCAGAAGCACCGGCTCGTGGCCGAGCGCTTCAAGTTTTGCGGCCGTCCTTTCGCCCGAACGTTGCGGCCGGGTGACGACGATCCGCATTGGCTCAGTTCCAGCCTTCGAAGAAATTGCTGCCCGCCTTGGCGCGCACCTCTTCGCCGGCCTGTCGGCCAAGCTTTGCCGCATCTTTGCGGTTGCCTGACATTTCTATGTTGTGGCTCGTCTGGCCATCCGGGGTGAGGATCAAGCCGGAAAAATAGAGTTCTTCGCCCTTGCAGGTGGCGTAACCGGCAATCGGCGTGCGACAGGAGCCGTCGAGTGCGGCCAGGAAGGCGCGCTCGCAGGTCACCGCATCATAAGTGGGCCTGTCGTTTATGGGGGCAAGCAGCTCGTCCATGCGGGTGTCACCGATGCGGCTCTCCACACCGATTGCGCCCTGCGCCGGAGCAGGGGGGAACTCCTTCGGGTCGAGAATCTCCGTCGGAACATTGTCCTTGCCGAGCCGCTTCAGGCCGGCAAAGGCAAGCAGCGTCGCATCCGCCTGGCCTTCTTCGAGCTTGCGCAGACGCGTATCGACCTGACCGCGAAAGATGATGACGCTCAAATCCGGTCGCAGGCGGCGGATCAGCGCCTGGCGGCGCAGGGATGCGGAGCCGACCACGGCGCCCTGCGGCAGCTCCAGCAGCTTCGGCGCGGTGCGGCCGATGAAGGCATCACGCACGTCTTCCCGCGGCAGGAAGGCGGACAGATAGAGGCCTTCGGGTAAAAGGGTCGGCATGTCCTTGGAGGAATGCACGGCCATATCGAGTTCGCCGGACAGAAGCTGGCTTTCCAGCTCCTCGGTAAACAGGCCCTTACCGCCGATTTCCGACAAAGCGCGATCAGTTATCCGGTCGCCCTTGGTGGATAGCACGACGATTTCGAACATGTCTTCCGGCAGACCATGCGCCGCCATCAGCCGGTTGCGCGTCTCGTAAGCCTGCGCGAGCGCCAGCGGGCTGCCGCGCGTGCCGATTCGGAAAGGTTTTGTTTGCATCCGCGTCTATCCATTGTTACCGGAGTTGTCTTAGACCAACTCAGCGCATGATCGCAATGAACGAACAGATTTGATGACCCCCTTTCTTCGTATCCTCGGCATAGAGACAAGCTGTGACGAAACCGCTGCATCCATTGTGGTTCGGCATGCGGACGGGCGCGGCGAGATCGTGTCCGATGTCGTTTTGTCGCAGCTGGAGGAACACAGCGCCTATGGCGGCGTGGTGCCGGAAATTGCCGCGCGCGCCCATGTCGAGGCGCTTGATACGCTGGTGGAGGAAGCGCTGGAGCAGGCAGGCGTGACCCTTGCCGATGTCGACGCCATCGCCGCCACCTCCGGTCCCGGCCTGATCGGTGGTCTGCTGGTGGGGCTGATGACGGGCAAGGCCATCGCCAAGGCGGCCGGCAAGCCGCTTTACGCCATCAACCATCTGGAGGGCCACGCGCTGACGGCGCGCCTCACCGACGGTTTGTCTTTTCCCTATCTGATGCTGCTGGTTTCCGGCGGCCATACACAGCTGGTGCTGGTGCGTGGCGTTGGCGAATATGAGCGCTGGGGCACCACCATCGATGACGCGCTGGGTGAAGCCTTTGACAAGACCGCGAAACTTCTGGGCCTGCCCTATCCCGGCGGTCCTGCGGTCGAGAAGGCGGCGGCGAAGGGCGATCCGAACCGCTTTCCGCTTCCACGTCCGATGGTTGGCGAGACCAGGCTCGATTTTTCCTTTTCCGGCCTGAAGACGGCGGTGCGGCAGGCGGCGACCGCCATCGCGCCGCTTTCGGAGCAGGATATTGCCGATATCTGCGCCTCCTTCCAGAATGCGGTGTCGCGCACTCTCAAGGATCGCATCGGCCGTGGCCTTGCGCGTTTCCGGCAGGAGTTTCCACAGCTTGAGACCCAGCCTGCGCTGGTTGTGGCTGGCGGTGTCGCCGCCAACAAGGAAATCCGCCAGACCCTGCAGTCGCTTTGCGATATCAATGGCTTTCGCTTTGTCGCGCCGCCGCACCGGCTCTGCACTGACAATGCTGCGATGATCGCCTGGGCCGGACTGGAGCGAATGGCGGACGGCCGAGCATCCGATCCGCTGGAAATTCCGCCGCGCTCGCGCTGGCCGCTGGATGGCAGCGCGGAGACATTGATCGGTTTCGGTAAGAGGGGAGCCAAGGCCTGATGCAGCGGGAAAAAATCGTCGTCATCGGCGCCGGCGCCTTCGGAACCGCGCTAGCCGTCGTCATTGCGCTGGAGAACCGACATGATGTGACCCTGCTCGGCCGCGATCCGTCCCTGATGGCTGATCTCAGGAGTGATCGCGTGCACGAGGCGGCCCTGCCGGGTGTCGACCTGCCGGATGCGCTTGAATTTTCTGCCGAGCCCGATGTGCTTGTCGGTGCCAGCATTGTGCTCTTTGCCATGCCGTCTCAGGCCCATGCCGATGCGGCCCGCCACTATGGTCCTTATCTGGCTAATGACTCTATCATTGTCACCTGCGCCAAGGGCATCGACCGCAGTTCTGGCCGTTTGCTGACGGAACTTCTGGAAGCGGAATTGCCGCATCATCCGATTGCGGTTCTGTCCGGTCCGGGCTTCGCGGCCGATATTGCTCGCGGCTTGCCGACGGCCATGGCGATTGCGGCGGAAGATGCTGCCGTCGCCGAACGGCTGGCGACCACGATTTCCGGTAGAACCTTCCGGCTTTATGCCTCCACCGACCGCATCGGCGTGCAGCTTGGCGGGGCGCTGAAGAACGTTCTTGCCATTGCCGCCGGCATCGTCGAAGGCGCGGGCCTTGGCGATTCCGCCCGGGCGGCTCTGATTTCGCGCGGGCTTGCTGAAATGTCGCGTCTCATCGTCGCCATGGGCGGCAAGGCGGATACGGTGCGCGGCCTCTCGGGCCTCGGCGATCTGGTGCTGACCGCCACAAGCCATCAGTCGCGGAACCTGCGTTTCGGTATCGCGCTCGGCCGAGGCGAGGGCAAGGATATGTCCGGCGGGCTGGTGGAGGGCGCTTTTGCGGCTGCCGTCGCCGCCCGGCTGGGAGAAAGTCACGCTGTCGACATGCCGGTTACCGAAGCGGTGGCCGCCATCATTGACGGCAATCTGGATGTGGCGAGCGCCATGCAACAATTGATGACACGGCCGATCACCACCGAATGAGGGTGGGGCGGTCGACTAATATTTTACGCATGTCCTGGTCCCAAAACCGCTGACACTTTTGGGAGACATGCTCCAGCGAGGAGACGAAAATGCTGTTTGCCTTTATCTGCAAGGACAAGCCCGGCCATCTGAATGTGCGCATGGAGACGCGCCCGGCGCATCTGGAACATCTGAACAGGCTGAATGCCGAGGGCACGTTGAAGATCGCCGGTCCGTTTCTCGATGCCGAAGGCAAGCCGAATGGCAGCCTCGTCATCGTGGAAGCTGCCGATATCGATGCGGCCAAAGCGCTTGCCGATGCCGATCCCTATGCCAAGGCCGGCCTGTTCGAAAGCGTTGATGTGAAGCCCTATAATTGGGTCTTCAACAATCCGGGAGCGTGACCGGACATGGCGAATTACTGGCTTTATAAGTCCGAGCCGTTCAAATGGTCCTGGGAAATGCAGAAGGCCAAAGGCGAGGCCGGCGAAGAATGGACCGGCGTGCGCAACTATCAGGCCCGCAACAATATGCGGGCCATGAAGATCGGCGACAAGGGTTTCTTCTACCACTCCAATGAAGGGCTGGATGTCGTCGGCATTGTCGAAGTCTGTGCGCTGTCGCATCCGGACTCGACCGCTGAAGGCGATCTGAAGTGGGATTGCGTGGATATCCGCGCCGTTTGCGATATGCCGCAGCCGGTTTCGCTGAAGGATGTGAAGGCCAATCCCAAGCTGGAAAAGATGTCTCTCGTCACCTCCATGCGGCTTTCCGTGCAGCCGGTGACGGAGGAGGAATATCTTGAGGTTTGCCGCATGGGCAACCTCGCCAATCCACCGAAATCACCGGACTGATGCTTCGGTGAGGACCGATCCCGAACGCTTCATTCTCGACAACACCGGCATCATGCGCCCGCCGCATGTGCCGGAATTGCGTCTTCATCTTGCCACGGAGGCTCATGAGCTGTGGCTGAAGACGGAGGAGGAGCTGGAAGCGATCGGCCTGCCCCCGCCCTTCTGGGCTTTCGCCTGGGCCGGCGGGCAGGGGCTTGCCCGCTATGTTCTCGATCATCCCGACAGCGTCTCCGGTAGGCGCGTGCTGGATTTCGCCAGCGGTTCCGGCCTGGTCGCCATCGCTGCGGCAAAGGCGGGCGCCAGCGCGGTTCTGGCGGCCGATATCGATCCGTGGACAGAGACGGCCATTCGGCTGAATGCGGCTCTCAATGAGGTGGACGTTGCCTTCACCGGACTTGATCTGGTCGGGAAGCCGGTCGCTGCGGATGTTTTGCTGGCCGGCGACGTGTTTTACGATCGCGCCTTTGCCGATCTTCTCGTGCCGTGGTTTCTGGAACTGACGGAAAAGGGCGTGAGCGTGCTCGTCGGCGATCCGGGGCGGGCCTATTTGCCCAAAGAGCGGCTCCGCGCGGAGGCGACCTATCAGGTGCCGGTGACGCGGGCGCTGGAAGACAGCGAAGTGAAGAAGACCACCGTCTGGCGTTTTATCTGATCAGCGCAGCGCAAATTTGCAGTAAAACCGCTTCATGCTTTTGCCGGAAATGCTTTAGGGCCGGATGATGCAGACGCCATGTTCATAGGCGCAGGCGTCATCAGCGGTTTCAGCGCGGACATTGATGATTTTCGCCTTTGGCGCAAGCTGCGAGCCTCTTGTGAGCGTTGCGCCTTTCCGTGAAAGCCCGCCGCCAATCGCGAAATAATTGCCATTGCCGCGAACGCGTAGCGCCGATATCGCGCCCACATAAGTGCCACCTGAGAGAGTGGACGGCAGCCCGTCCGTTGAGAAGCTCACCTGCGATTGACGATGTTGATAGTGATGCTGATAATCACGGTGGCCATAATAATCGTCTGCCGCCGCCGGAGGCATTACTGTGAAAATGACGCCTGCGACCATCATGGTCAAAGCGGCGATTCGGCGCTGTAACATGAGCCTCATTCTCCGGATTTTCCTCATTAACAAAAGGTAAATTACACGATTCCCGAATTACGTAAAGGTAAATATTTTGAGGGCGTAAATCTTGGAAACGCTCGATTTTTTATTTTGACGCAAAAAAATTCCAAAAAAAATTCGTGAACCAATCGATTAAATTGAAATCGGCCATGAAATGTGCTTGTGGTGATGCTCCCATGTGATTAAACGTCGCGGTTGGTGCAATGCACATTCTTTCGTCATGTGCTGTTGCTTGGGGGCGTCCTGTCTGGTGGGCGCACGGGAAAACGCCGCGAGGTTCTGATGGCGAATGCGACTAATAACCGGCCTCTGTCGCCGCATCTTCAAATTTACAAGCCGATTCCGACGATGGTTGCTTCCATCGTGCACCGCATCACGGGCGGCGCGCTTTATTTCGGAACGCTTCTGGTCGCCTGGTGGCTGATCGCAATCGCCTCGGGTCCGGCCTATTACGACTGGGTCAACTGGGCGATGGGCACGATCATCGGCAGGCTCATCCTGATCGGATATACCTGGGCTCTTGTCCACCACATGCTGGGCGGCCTTCGCCACTTCATGTGGGATCTGGGCTACGGCTTCGAAAAGCACTTTACCACCAAGCTGGCGAAGGCCTCTTGGGTGGCGTCGATCTGTCTGACCGCGCTGATCTGGGTCATCGCCCTGATCGTGCGCTGAGGAGATTTTTCATGGATATGCGTACACCTCTCGGAAAGGTCCGCGGCCTCGGCTCCGCCAAGGAAGGCACCGACCATTTCTGGCGTCAGCGCGTGACTGCGGTCGCCAACGTTCCGCTGCTCCTCTTCTTTGTGGTCTTTCTCATTAAATATGCCGGCGCGCCCTATCCGGAAGTCGTCGCGGCGCTGTCGAACCCGCTCGTCGCGGTCATCATGGCTCTGGTGCTGGTCTCCGGCCTCATTCACATGAAGCTCGGCATGCAGGTCATCATCGAAGACTACGTTCACGCCGAGGTTTCGAAGCTCGTTCTTCTGATGCTCAATATGTTTTTCGCGATTTTGATTGGCGGTCTTTCCATCTTCGCCATTCTGAAAATCGCATTCGCAGGATAAGTCCGCCATGGCATCGATCAGTTCACCTTCCCAGAATGGCAAGGCCTACACCTATGTCGATCACTCCTATGACGTGATCGTGGTGGGCGCCGGTGGCGCGGGTCTGCGCGCAACGCTCGGCATGGCGGAACAGGGTTTCCGCACGGCCTGCATCACCAAGGTTTTCCCGACGCGCTCCCACACGGTTGCCGCGCAGGGCGGCATCGCCGCCTCGCTCACCAACATGACGCCCGACTGTTGGCAGTGGCACCTTTACGACACCGTAAAGGGCTCCGACTGGCTGGGTGACGTTGATGCGATGCAATATCTCGCCATGGAAGCGCCGAAGGCGGTCTATGAGCTTGAGCATTACGGCGTGCCTTTCTCGCGTAACGAAGAAGGCAAGATCTACCAGCGCCCCTTCGGTGGCCATATGCAGAATTACGGTGAAGGCCCGCCGGTGCAGCGCACCTGCGCCGCTGCTGACCGTACCGGCCACGCCATTCTGCACACGCTTTACGGTCAGTCGCTGCGCAACAATGCGGAATTCTTCATCGAATATTTCGCGCTCGACCTCATCATGTCTCCGGATGGCCGCTGCACCGGCGTTGTCGCCTGGAACCTCGATGACGGCACGATCCATCGCTTTGCCGCCAAGATGGTGGTTCTGGCGACCGGTGGTTACGGCCGCGCCTATTTCTCGGCGACATCCGCCCACACCTGCACCGGCGACGGCGGCGGCATGATTGCCCGTGCCGGCCTGCCGCTTCAGGACATGGAATTCGTGCAGTTCCACCCCACCGGCATTTATGGCGCAGGCTGCCTCATTACCGAAGGCGCGCGCGGCGAAGGCGGTTATCTCGTCAACTCCGAAGGCGAGCGCTTCATGGAGCGTTATGCGCCTTCGGCAAAAGACCTTGCCTCGCGTGACGTTGTCTCGCGCTGCATGACGATGGAAATCCGTGAAGGCCGCGGCGTCGGCAAGAACAAGGATCACATCTTCCTGCATCTCGACCACCTCGATCCGGCGATCCTGCACGAGCGTCTTCCGGGCATTTCCGAAAGCGCCAAGATTTTCGCCGGCGTCGATGTGACGCGCGAGCCGATCCCGGTTCTGCCGACCGTTCACTACAATATGGGCGGCATTCCGACCAACTATTGGGGTGAAGTGCTGAACGCCAACGCCGACAACCCGGAACGCATCGCGCCCGGCCTGATGGCTGTCGGCGAAGCCGGCTGCGCCTCGGTTCACGGCGCCAACCGCCTCGGCTCCAACTCTCTGATCGACCTCGTGGTCTTCGGCCGCGCCGCCGCGATCCGCGCCGCTCAGGTCATCAATCGTGGCGAGGCTGTTCCCGCTCTCGATACGGCTGCCTGCGACAAGATCATGGAGCGCTTCAACGGCCTGCGTTATGCCAATGGCTCGACGCCGACGGCGGTGCTGCGCGACAAGATGCAGCGCGCCATGCAGGACGACGCGGCCGTGTTCCGCACGCAGGAGTCGCTGGAAAGCGGTTGCCAGCGTCTTTCCGCCATCTGGAAGGAACTGCCTGACGTCAAGGTCACCGACCGTTCGATGGTCTGGAACTCCGATCTGGTCGAGACGCTCGAGCTGCACAACCTCATGGCCAATGCGATCACCACGGTCTATGGCGCGGAAGCGCGCAAGGAAAGCCGCGGTTCGCACGCCCGCGAGGATTTCGTCGACGGTCCGTTCGCCGGTCGCGACGACGTGAACTGGCGCAAGCACACGCTTGCCTGGGTCAGCCCGGAAGGTGACGTCAAGCTCGACTATCGCCCTGTTCACACCGACCTCATCGCTGACGGCATCGATCCCAAAAAGATCGAGCCGAAGGCGCGAGTATATTGATCATGGGAAAGCGCATCGGTCTTGTTTTTTTGATTGGTGTTCTAGCGGCTGCCGCACCTGCGGTGGCTGCTGAGCGCTACAAGTTGCGTGCTCCCGGTGGGAATACTGCTGCGGTTTTCAACGACGTCGGCGTCTGGAAAACCGCCAAAGCAGCGATGAATGCCCGTATCTCGGTTGGTAATCCGGTTACGGCGCAGAATTTGGAATGCGTCGCCAGACCTGGCACAAAAGCCGAGGTCATAAAGCGCGAAGGCTCGGTCGCTTATGTGCGAGCCAGCGACGCGCTGTTCGGTGGTTGCAAGGGTTATGTGAAGTCCGAATTCCTGTCGGCATACTAGGATTTTATCATGGTTGAACTCGCTCTCCCCAAGAATTCCCAGATCAGCGAAGGCAAGGTCTGGCCGAAGCCGGACGGGGCCAAGAATGTGCGCGAATACCGCATCTATCGCTGGAACCCGGATGACGGCCAGAACCCGCGCATCGACACCTATTATATCGATGTCGACGATTGCGGGCCGATGGTTCTCGATGCGCTTCTCTACATCAAGAACAACATCGACCCGACGCTGACGCTGCGCCGCTCCTGCCGCGAAGGCATCTGCGGCTCCTGCGCGATGAACATCGATGGCACCAATACGCTCGCCTGCACCAAGGGCATGGAAGAGATTAACGGCACGGTGAAGGTTTATCCGCTGCCGCACATGCCTGTCGTGAAGGACCTCGTTCCCGATCTGTCGAACTTCTACGCCCAGCATCGCTCCATCGAGCCCTGGCTGAAGACGGTTTCGCCGACGCCCGCCAAGGAGTGGAAGCAGAGCCATGAGGACCGCCTGAAGCTGGACGGTCTTTATGAGTGCATTCTCTGCGCCTGCTGCTCCACTTCCTGTCCCAGCTACTGGTGGAATGGCGACCGTTATCTTGGTCCGGCCGTTCTGCTGCAGGCCTATCGCTGGTTGATCGACAGCCGTGATGAGGCAACCGGCGAGCGTCTGGACAATCTCGAGGATCCGTTCCGCCTTTACCGCTGCCACACCATCATGAACTGCGCGCAGGCCTGCCCGAAGGGCTTGAACCCGGCCAAGGCGATCGCGGAAATCAAGAAGATGATGGTCGAGCGCCGCGTTTAAAGGCGATTCGCTGACGACAGAAAATCTAGCGGGCCGCGGTCTCGACCGTGGCCCTTTTTACAACCCGGCGTGGGAAAATTCGGTAAAAATCGACCGAAATGGTAATTATCCCGGCCATCGCTTGCGCAAGATAAGGCTTTGGTAATAATTCAGCCTTCTTGTTTGATCATGATCTTTCCGGAAGCGAGAGAATCGGGAGCTTGATATGCAATTCAGATATGTGGTGACGGGCCTTGCGGTTGTGATGACTCTCGCCGGTTGCCAACGTACCTCCTACGATTACAACAACAACACCAGCAACAATCCCGGTTATACGCCGCCTTTGCAGGCGCAGCCGGTGCCCTCCGTCCAGTCCGGCGCCCTGCCGCCGCCCGGTGGCGCCACCGGCAGCCAGTTCCCTTCGGCACCGGCCTCGGCGGCCCCTGGCGGAACCAATGTTGCTTCCGCCGCCCCGCCGGCAGCCGCACTTGACGTTACCAAGGAATCCATGGTCGGCAACTGGCGCGTTTCCAATGGCGGCGCCAATTGCGACATGTTCCTGACGCTCACCAATCTCGGCAGCGGCTCGCGTGGCGGCACGCGCGGTTGTGCGGGCGAGTTGACGGCGATGGGGTCCTGGGAAGTGTCCGGCAAGATGGTTCTCTTCAAGAACCGTTCGGGTGACACGATCGGCCGCGTCTACAAGAGCGCCGATGCGCGCTTTGACGGCACGACCAATAGCGGCCAGCCGCTCAGCCTCAGCCGATGAGTTTTTCCGGTGAAGCCGGAACGCTCTTTTCGCTCTAAGCCTGTTCATTCGTCGCGGGTGCCTTTGTGCGCCCGCGTCCGAGGCGTTTGTCCATGAAGCCTTTGCCTGATTACAATCATAGTGTCGTTGAACAGCTCAACGCATTGACGGCAGCTGGCACCTTGCAGGCCGATGCCGCCCAGCTAGGCGTGGCGGCGCATCTTGACCGTATTCTTGCCGATCTGAAGGCACGTAAGCCCGCCAAGAAAAAGAGCGCGCTCGGCTGGATGTTTGCGCGCAAGTCCGGGCCTACCGCCTCCGTCAAGGGATTGTATGTCTATGGCAGCGTCGGCCGTGGCAAGACGATGCTGATGGACATGTTCTACGAGATGGCGCCCGTCTCTTCCAAACGGCGGTGCCATTTTCATGAATTCATGGCGGATGTGCATAATCGTGTGCACGCGCATCGGCAGAAGCTGAAGAATGGCGAAACCAAACAGGCCGATCCCATTCCCCCCGTCGCGGCGGAGCTTCTGGCGGAAGCGGAGCTTTTATGCTTCGATGAATTCACAGTCACGGATATTGCCGATGCGATGATCCTCGCCCGGCTGTTCAGCGAACTCTTCGCCAATGGCTGCACATTGGTGACGACCTCGAACGTCGTGCCCGACAACCTCTACAAGGATGGTCTCAATCGGGGCCTTTTCCTGCCCTTCGTCGATCTGCTGAAGAAATATGTTGACGTGGTGACGCTGGACAGCCCCACCGACTACCGGATGGAGAAGCTGGAAAGCCTGCCGGTCTACGTTACGCCGCTTGATGGCTCGGCGGATCAGGCGATGGACATGGCCTGGCGGCATATGACCGGCGGTCATCTCGTTGCCCCAACGGAAATACCCATGAAGGGCCGCTCCATTCTGGTGCCGCGCGCCAGCGGCCGCGTGGCGCGCTTTTCCTTCTCGGACCTTTGCGAAAAGCCGCTTGGCGCTTCTGATTTTCTCGCCATAGCCAATCGTTTCGATACGGTCTTCATCGACCATATCCCGCTTCTCAATGCCGACAAGCGGAACGAAACCAAGCGTTTTATCATTCTCATAGATGCGCTGTACGATCACAGCGTCCGCCTTTTCGCCTCGGCTGCGGCCATGCCGGAAGACCTGCTCGGTAAACGCAAGGGAACCGAAGGTTTCGAGTTCGATCGTACCGCCTCGCGCCTGTTCGAGATGCGCAGTGCGGATTATCTGGCGCTTCATCACGAAAAGCGGCAGAAAGTTTGACACTTTCGTGACGTATTTTCTTACGTTTACGTAAGAAAATAATGATCTAAACGATTGAAAACATTCAGCACAAAAGAATCTGTTGCCAATTTTGGCTAATGGGGCTAATCGAAGTCCGACAATTTGGCTGCCGGTTTGGCGCGGTGAAATTGAATTGAAGCTCAAGAGGAAGCATTCGATGGCTCGCAAAAAGATTGCACTTATTGGTTCTGGCATGATCGGCGGCACGCTGGCGCATCTCGCCAGCCTGAAGGAACTGGGCGATATCGTCCTCTTCGACATTGCTGACGGCATCCCGCAGGGCAAGGGTCTGGATATTGCCCAGTCCGGCCCGGTTGAAGGCTTCAATGCAAAGCTCACCGGCGCTTCCGATTACGCCGCCATCGAAGGTGCTGACGTCTGCATCGTCACCGCCGGTGTTGCCCGCAAGCCCGGCATGAGCCGCGACGATCTTCTCGGCATCAACCTCAAGGTGATGGAACAGGTCGGCGCCGGCATCAAGAAATATGCCCCGAACGCTTTCGTCATCTGCATCACCAACCCGCTCGACGCCATGGTCTGGGCGCTGCAGAAGTTCTCCGGCCTGCCGAAGAACAAGGTCGTCGGCATGGCCGGCGTTCTCGACAGCGCCCGTTTCCGCCTGTTCCTCGCTGAAGAATTCAACGTTTCGGTCCAGGACGTCACCGCTTTCGTTCTCGGCGGTCACGGCGATACGATGGTGCCGCTCGCCCGTTATTCCACGGTTGGCGGCATTCCGCTGACCGATCTTGTCAAGATGGGCTGGCTGACGGCTGAGCGTCTTGAGCAGATCATCCAGCGCACCCGTGACGGCGGCGCGGAGATCGTCGGCCTCCTGAAGACCGGTTCGGCCTATTACGCGCCGGCTGCTTCGGCAATCGAAATGGCTGAATCCTACCTCAAGGACAAGAAGCGCGTCCTGCCCGCCGCTGCCCACCTCTCGGGTCAGTATGGCGTTGATGACATGTATGTCGGCGTTCCCACCATCATCGGCGCCGGCGGTATCGAGCGCATCATCGAGATCGAACTGAACAAGGAAGAAGAAGCCGCCTTCCAGAAATCCGTCGGCGCCGTCGCTGGTCTTTGCGAAGCCTGCGTCAACATCGCTCCGTCGCTGAAGTAATAGCCTAGCGGCTCCAAACAGGGATTATTCCATGAATATTCACGAATATCAGGCCAAGGCTCTTCTGAAGGGCTACGGCGCGCCGGTTGCTGAAGGCGTCGCCATTCTCAAGGTCGAAGAAGCCGAAGCTGCCGCAAAGCAGCTTCCCGGCCCGCTTTACGTCGTCAAGAGCCAGATTCACGCCGGCGGTCGCGGCAAGGGCAAGTTCAAGGAACTTGGCCCCGACGCCAAGGGCGGCGTTCGCCTGGCAAAGT
This sequence comes from Agrobacterium sp. M50-1, assembly GCF_049843495.1. Taxonomy (NCBI): domain Bacteria; kingdom Pseudomonadati; phylum Pseudomonadota; class Alphaproteobacteria; order Hyphomicrobiales; family Rhizobiaceae; genus Agrobacterium; species Agrobacterium sp. M50-1. The sequence goes on from NZ_JBBHZH010000006.1 coordinate 275,302, forward strand.
CGATCGACGAAGTCGTTTCCCACGCCAAGGACATGCTCGGCAACACGCTGGTAACGGCGCAGACGGGCGACGCCGGCAAGCAGGTCAACCGCCTCTACATTGAAGACGGTGCGGACATTGCCCGCGAGCTTTACTGCTCTCTGCTGGTTGACCGTTCCGTCGGTCAGGTCGCTTTCGTGGTTTCCACCGAAGGCGGCATGGATATCGAGGCTGTCGCCCACGACACGCCCGAGAAGATCCACACCATCGCCATCAACCCGGAAAAGGGTGTGAGCGACGCCGATGTTGCCGCGATCTCCACGGCTCTCGAGCTTGATGGTGTTGCAGCCGAAGACGCCAAGGCGCTGTTCCCGATCCTCTACAAGGCCTTCAACGAGAAGGACATGGCTCTCCTCGAGGTCAACCCGCTGATCGTCATGGAAAATGGCCATCTGCGCGTTCTCGACGCCAAGATGTCCTTCGATGGCAACGCGCTGTTCCGCCATGACGACGTCAAGGCGCTGCGCGACGAGACCGAAGAAGACGCCAAGGAAATCGAAGCCTCCAAGTGGGACCTCGCTTACGTTGCGCTCGATGGCAACATCGGCTGCATGGTCAATGGTGCCGGTCTCGCCATGGCGACGATGGACATCATCAAGCTTTACGGCAAGGAGCCGGCAAACTTCTGTGACGTCGGCGGCGGCGCCGGCAAGGAGAAGGTTGCTGCAGCCTTCAAGATCATCACGGCTGACCCGAAGGTCGAGGGCATCCTCGTCAACATCTTCGGCGGCATCATGAAGTGCGACGTCATCGCCGAAGGCGTGATCGCAGCCGTCAAGGAAGTCGGTCTCAAGGTTCCGCTCGTCGTGCGCCTCGAAGGCACGAATGTCGAGCTTGGCAAGAAGATCCTCAACGAGTCCGGCCTTGCGATCACCGCGGCTGACGATCTCGACGATGCGGCGAAGAAGATCGTCGCAGCGGTGAACGGCTAATTTGAAGGACCGGATATAATGTCGATTCTCGTCAATAAAGACACCAAGGTCCTCGTACAGGGCCTGACCGGCAAGACCGGCACCTTCCACACCGAACAGGCGCTTGCCTATTACGGCACGCAGATGGTCGGTGGTATTCACCCGAAGAAGGGTGGCGAAACCTGGACCGGTTCCAAGGGCGAAAGCCTGCCGATCTTTGCAACAGTTGCCGAAGCCAAGGAAAAGACCGGTGCAGACGCATCCGTGATCTACGTTCCGCCGGCAGGTGCTGCGGACGCCATCATCGAAGCCATCGAGGCCGAGATCCCGTTCATCACCTGCATCACCGAAGGTATTCCGGTGATGGACATGGTGCGCGTCAAGGCTCGCCTCGACCGTTCCAAGTCGCGCCTGCTCGGCCCGAACTGCCCGGGTATCCTAACGCCGGAAGAATGCAAGATCGGCATCATGCCGGGCTCCATCTTCCGCAAGGGTTCGGTCGGTATCGTTTCGCGTTCGGGCACGCTGACCTATGAGGCCGTGTTCCAGACCTCCAACGAAGGCCTCGGCCAGACCACGGCTGTCGGCATCGGCGGTGACCCGGTCAAGGGCACCGAGTTCATCGACGTGCTGGAAATGTTCCTCGCTGACGAAGCCACCCAGTCGATCATCATGATCGGCGAAATCGGCGGCTCGGCTGAAGAAGATGCGGCACAGTTCCTGATCGACGAAGCCAAGAAGGGCCGCAAGAAGCCGATGGCCGGCTTCATCGCAGGCCGTACGGCTCCGAAGGGCCGCACCATGGGCCACGCCGGCGCTGTTGTTTCCGGCGGCAAGGGCGATGCGGAATCCAAGATCGCGGCCATGGAAGCGGCTGGCATCAAGGTTTCGCCTTCCCCGGCGCGCCTCGGCAAGACGCTGGTTGAAGTCCTCAAGGGCTGAGACCACATGACATCGGTGCGGGCGGCGCGGCTTTGATGCCTCGCTGCCCGATGCCGCAAGAAGACAGACAGACGGCATACCGCCCCCGGCGGCAGACAGCAGTAATCAAAGCGGCAGGCCGGCGAACGGCCCTAACGGCATCGAGGAGGCGGACGGATAAGTCCGCAAGAACACAATGGCAAGGCAAGAAGCGAACGAGCAGTTTCAGATCACGTCGTTTCTGGACGGCGCGAATGCAGCCTATATCGAGCAGCTCTATGCCCGGTACGAAGAGGATCCCTCTTCCGTGTCGCCGGAGTGGCAGAGCTTCTTCAAGGCGTTGTCCGATAATCCGGAAGACGTGAAGAAGGCGGCCAAGGGCGCCTCCTGGAAGCGCGCCAACTGGCCGATCCCGGCCAATGGCGAACTGGTATCCGCACTGGACGGTAACTGGGCCACGGTCGAAAAGGCCATCGAGAAAAAGGTTCAGGCAAAGGCCGAAGCCAAGAGCGCCGACACCGGCAAACCGGTCAGCGAAGCTGAAGTGCTGCAGGCGACCCGTGACAGCGTTCGCGCCATCATGATGATCCGCGCCTATCGCATGCGCGGCCACCTGCATGCCAAGCTCGATCCGCTCGGCATTGCCGTTGCGGTTGAAGATTACAACGAGCTGTCACCGAAGTCCTACGGCTTCGAGGAAAGCGACTACGACCGCAAGATTTTCATCGATAACGTTCTCGGCCTCGAATATGCGACCGTGCGTGAGATGATCGATATTCTGGAGCGCACCTACTGCTCCACCATCGGCGTCGAGTTCATGCACATGTCCAGCCCGGAAGAAAAAGGCTGGATCCAGGAGCGCATCGAAGGGCCGGACAAGGGCGTCGCCTTCACGGCGGAAGGCAAAAAGGCCATTCTGTCGAAGCTGGTTGAAGCCGAAGGTTACGAGCAGTTCCTCGACGTACGTTTCAAGGGCACCAAGCGTTTCGGCCTTGATGGCGGCGAATCGCTGATCCCGGCGCTCGAGCAGATCATCAAGCGCGGCGGCCAGGACGGTCTTGAAGAAGTCGTGCTCGGCATGGCACACCGCGGCCGCCTTAACGTTCTTACCAACGTCATGGGCAAGCCGCACCGCGCCGTGTTCCACGAGTTCAAGGGCGGTTCGTTCAAGCCTGACGACGTCGAAGGTTCCGGTGACGTGAAGTACCACCTTGGCGCTTCCTCGGACCGCGAATTCGACGGCAACAAGGTTCACCTGTCGCTGACGGCCAACCCGTCGCACCTTGAAATCGTCAACCCCGTTGTCATGGGCAAGGCGCGCGCCAAGCAGGACCAGCTGGCCAAGACATGGGACGGCGACATCATTCCGCTTTCCGAACGCGCCAAGGTGCTGCCGCTCCTGCTGCACGGCGATGCCGCTTTTGCGGGTCAGGGCGTAGTTGCCGAAATTCTCGGCCTTTCCGGCCTGCGCGGCCACCGCGTTGCCGGCACCATGCACTTCATCATCAACAACCAGATCGGTTTTACGACGAACCCGGCCTTCTCGCGCTCGTCGCCCTATCCGTCCGACGTCGCCAAGATGATCGAGGCGCCGATCTTCCACGTCAACGGTGACGATCCGGAAGCGGTTACCTATGCGGCCAAGGTCGCGACCGAATACCGCATGAAGTTCCACAAGCCTGTCGTCATCGACATGTTCTGCTACCGCCGCTTTGGCCATAACGAAGGCGATGAGCCGGCGTTCACGCAGCCGAAGATGTACAAGGTCATCCGTGGCCACAAGACAGTCGCGCGCATCTATGCCGACCGCCTGATCGCGGAAGGTCTGATGAACGAAGGCGAATTCGAGAAGATGAAGGCCGACTGGCGCGCTCATCTCGAACAGGAATTCGAGGCAGGCCAGTCCTACAAGCCCAACAAGGCTGACTGGCTGGATGGCCAGTGGTCCGGCCTGCGCGCCGCCGACAATGCCGATGAGCAGCGTCGCGGCAAGACCGGCGTGCCGATGAAGCAGCTGAAGGAAATCGGCAAGAAACTGTCGACCATTCCGGAAGGCTTCAGCGCCCACCGCACGATCCAGCGCTTCATGGAAAACCGGTCGCAGATGATCGAGACTGGCGAAGGCATCGACTGGGCAATGGCGGAAGCGCTTGCGTTCGGTTCGCTCGTTGCCGATGGCCACAAGATCCGTCTTTCCGGTCAGGATTGCGAACGCGGCACCTTCTCGCAGCGTCACTCGGTTCTCTACGATCAGGAAACCGAAGAGCGTTACATTCCGCTTGCCAATCTTTCGCCGACGCAGGCCCGTTACGAAGTCATCAACTCGATGCTTTCGGAAGAAGCCGTTCTCGGTTTCGAATATGGCTACTCGCTTGCTCGCCCGAACGCTCTGACGCTCTGGGAAGCCCAGTTCGGCGACTTCGCCAACGGCGCGCAGGTGGTGTTCGACCAGTTCATCTCTTCGGGTGAACGCAAGTGGCTGCGCATGTCCGGTCTCGTCTGCCTGCTGCCGCATGGTTACGAAGGCCAGGGTCCGGAACACTCTTCCGCCCGTCTGGAGCGCTGGCTGCAGATGTGCGCCGAAGACAACATGCAGGTTGCCAACTGCACGACGCCGGCCAACTACTTCCACATCCTGCGCCGTCAGGTGAAGCGCGACTTCCGCAAGCCGCTGATCCTGATGACGCCGAAGTCGCTGCTGCGTCACAAGCGTGCGACGTCTTCGCTGGCCGAGCTTGCGGGTGAGTCCTCCTTCCACCGTCTCCTGTGGGACGATGCTGAAGTCATCAAGGACGGTCCGATCAAGCTGCAGAAGGATTCGAAGATCCGCCGCGTCGTCATGTGCACGGGCAAGGTCTATTACGATCTTCTCGAAGAGCGTGAAAAGCGCGGTATCGACGACATCTACCTGCTGCGTGTCGAACAGCTCTACCCGTTCCCGGCCAAGGCTCTCATCAACGAGCTTTCCCGTTTCCGCAATGCGGAGATGGTCTGGTGCCAGGAAGAACCGAAGAACATGGGTGCGTGGTCGTTCATCGATCCTTACCTCGAATGGGTTCTGGCGCATATCGACGCCAAGTACCAGAAGGTCCGTTACACGGGCCGTCCGGCTGCCGCCTCTCCGGCGACCGGCCTGATGTCCAAGCACCTGGCGCAGCTTGCTGCGTTCCTGGAAGACGCGCTGGGAGAGTGAGAACTCTCCCGCATCGCCCCGCAAAAAAGACACCCGAATAACGGAACTAGATCATGGCAACTGAAATCCGCGTACCAACCCTCGGCGAATCCGTCAGCGAAGCGACCGTCGGCACCTGGTTCAAGAAGGTCGGCGATACCGTCAAGGCCGACGAACCGCTCGTTGAACTCGAAACCGACAAGGTTACCGTCGAAGTCCCGGCGCCTGCCTCGGGCGTTCTCACCGAAATCGTTGCGCAGAACGGCGAAACCGTCGGCCTCGACGCCCTTCTCGGCCAGATCGCCGAAGGTGCTGCCGGCGCTGCGACCTCCGCACCCGCTGCCGAACCGGCAAAGCCTGCTGCTGCCGCAGCAGCGCCGGCACCTGCCGCCGCTGCTCCGGCTGCCAGCGCCATGCCGCCGGCGCCTGCCGCCGGCAAGCTGCTTGCAGAAAACAACCTGTCTGCCGACCAGGTCGACGGTTCGGGCAAGCGTGGCCAGGTTCTGAAGGGCGACGTTCTCGCTGCCGTCGCCAAGGGTGCTTCGGCGCCTGCCGCCGCTCCGGCTCCGGCCGCTGCACCTCGCCCGGTTTCGGCCGAGCAGGATCAGGTTCGCGAAGAGCGCGTGAAGATGACCCGCCTGCGCCAGACGATCGCCCGTCGCCTGAAGGATGCGCAGAACACGGCCGCCATGCTCACCACCTATAATGAGGTGGACATGAGCGCCGTCATGGACCTGCGCAACCGCTACAAGGACGTGTTCGAGAAGAAGCACGGCGTCAAGCTCGGCTTCATGGGCTTCTTCACCAAGGCCGTGACCCACGCGCTGAAGGAACTGCCCGCCGTCAACGCTGAAATCGACGGCACGGACATCATCTACAAGAACTATTGTCACGTCGGCATGGCTGTCGGCACGGACAAGGGTCTCGTTGTTCCCGTTATCCGCGATGCCGACCAGCTCTCCATCGCGGGCGTTGAAAAGGAACTCGGTCGCCTCGCCAAGGCGGCGCGCGACGGTTCGCTCGGCATGGCCGACATGCAGGGCGGCACCTTCACCATCACCAATGGCGGTGTCTACGGTTCGCTGATGTCTTCGCCGATCCTCAACGCGCCGCAGTCGGGCATCCTCGGCATGCACAAGATCCAGGAGCGTCCGGTCGCCATCGGCGGTCAGGTCGTCATCCGTCCGATGATGTATCTCGCGCTCTCCTACGATCACCGTATCGTTGACGGCAAGGAAGCCGTTACCTTCCTGGTTCGCGTCAAGGAAAGCCTCGAAGATCCGGAACGTCTGGTTCTCGATCTCTGATCGGTCTTGCTTTTCGTTTCGGCGGGGTTTCAATTGAGGCCCCGCTGAAATTCCATCAGGAGAGCGAACGTGCAGCCGACATTTCTTGCCGCTTCACCCTTTTTACCGCTGATCGGTCTCAGCGTCCTGCTGCTTGCGGTGCATATCATGCTGCAGGCCATGACGGCGACGCGGGAATTTGGGATGGACTGGAATGCCGGCCCGCGTGATGCGGAGAGGAAGCCTGAAGGCAGGTTCACCGGTCGGGCAGCCCGCGCATCGGAAAATTTTCGGGAAACCTATCCCGCTTTCATCGCGCTCGCCTTTGGTGTCATCATGGCCGGCGATCCGTCCGGGCTGGCACTCACCGGCGCATGGATCTGGCTGATCTGCCGGGTGGTCTATATTCCACTTTATCTGGCCGGTGTGCCCTATATCCGCTCGCTGGTGTGGCTCGGTTCGATACTCGGCCTTGCGCTGATGCTTTTCGTGTTGATGTTTTAGAGGTTGATTTTCCGATGCATCAGTATCTGATCGAACTTGCATCCCTGATGGCGATCTTCGCTTTCGCAATCGTTTCCCCCGGCGCCGATCTGGCAATGGTCATGCGTCAGGCGATGGTGCATGGGCGCAAGCAGGCCATCATCACCAGCTTCGGTGTCGGCACATCCCTGATGTTCCACGTCACCTATACGATCCTCGGACTTGGTCTCATCATTTCCCAGTCGATCTATCTCTTCAACATCGTCAAGTGGCTGGGCGTCGCCTATCTGATCTATATCGGCATCAAGGCGCTGCGCGCCGGCAAGACAGAATTGCCGACGGCTGAAGGTGAGGGCGGCGTTCGAGCCAAAAGCACACAGACCGGGCTTAAGGCCTTCACACTCGGTTTTGCCGCCAATGCGCTCAATCCCAAGCCGGTGTTTTTCTTCCTGTCGATCTTTTCGACGGTGGTTCATGCGCATACGCCCGTCACCATCAAATTCGGATACGGCCTCGTCATGGCAAGCTGCCTTATCCTGTGGTTCGTCGGGGTAAGCCTGTTCATGACGACGCCCCGCATGCGCGCCGCATTTCAGCGCGCCAGCCAATGGATCGACCGCACCAGCGGTGTGGTGTTCATCGCTCTCGGTATAAAACTCGCAACGGAAAAAGCGGCCTGAGTTTCAGGTCAAACGGAAGCAGGGCGGTTCAAAATCCTGCCCGCAATCAATCAGGAACAGAAACATGGCATATGATGTAGTTGTAATCGGTACGGGTCCCGGCGGTTATGTTTGCGCGGTCAAGGCGGCACAGCTCGGCCTCAAGGTCGCCGTCATCGAAAAGCGCGCGACCTATGGCGGCACCTGCCTCAATGTCGGCTGCATCCCGTCCAAGGCGTTGCTGCATGCATCCGAAACCTTTGCGCATGTTGCCCATGGCGTCGATACGCTCGGTATCGAAGTTGCCGCTCCGAAGCTGAACCTCGACAAGATGATGGGCCACAAGGACGGTGTGGTGAAGGCCAATGTCGATGGCGTTTCCTTCCTGTTCAAGAAGAACAAGATCGATGCCTTCCAGGGCACCGGCAAGGTGGTTTCCGCCGGTAAGGTTTCCGTCACCAACGACAAGGGTGAGACACAGGAAATTGAAGCCAAGAACATCGTCATCGCCACGGGTTCTGATGTTGCCGGCATTCCGGGCGTTCAGGTCGATATCGATGAAAACGTCATCGTTTCCTCCACCGGCGCGATCGCTCTTTCCAAGGTTCCGGAAAAGCTGATCGTTGTCGGCGGCGGCGTCATCGGCCTCGAGCTCGGTTCGGTCTGGTCGCGCCTCGGCGCGAAGGTCACCGTTGTTGAATATCTCGACAATATTCTCGGTGGCATGGATGGCGAAGTTTCCAAGCAGGCGCAGCGTCTGCTCGCCAAGCAGGGTCTCGATTTCAAGCTCGGCGCCAAGGTGACGGCCGTTGAAAAGACGGGCACCGGTGCGAAGGTGGTGTTCGAGCCGGTCAAGGGCGGCGCTGCCGAAACGCTGGAAGCAAACGTCGTGCTGATCTCCACCGGCCGCAAGCCCTACACCGAAGGTCTCGGTCTTGCGGAAGCCGGCGTCGTGCTCGATAGCCGCGGCCGCGTCGAAATCGACGGCCACTACAAGACCAATGTCGATGGCATCTACGCGATCGGCGACGTGGTGAAGGGCCCGATGCTGGCGCACAAGGCGGAAGACGAGGGCGTTGCGCTCGCGGAGATTCTCGCTGGCCAGCGCGGGCATGTGAACTACGACGTCATTCCGGCAGTCGTTTATACGCAGCCCGAAATCGCTTCCGTCGGCAAGACCGAAGAAGAACTGAAGGCCGCTGGCGTCGCTTACAAGGTCGGCAAGTTCCCCTTCACCGCCAATGGCCGCGCCCGCGCCATGCAGGTGACGGATGGTTTCGTGAAGATCCTTGCGGACAAGGAAACCGACCGGGTTCTCGGCGGCCATATCGTCGGTTTCGGCGCTGGCGAAATGATCCACGAGATCACCGTGCTGATGGAATTCGGTGGTTCTTCGGAAGATCTCGGCCGCACTTGCCATGCGCATCCGACCATGTCGGAAGCGGTGAAGGAAGCAGCGCTGGCGACCTTCTTCAAGCCGATCCATATGTGATCGGTTCTGGAACCCTTTGCTCCAACATTAAATTTCAGTTATCTGCCAAACCCCCGCTTGCCATGCAGGCCGGGGTTTTCCATACTTGCGCCATAGCCTGTCTAACCTTTTGATAAAAGGCAATAAAATGGCATTTTCAACTCAAGTTTCCTTTTCGGTTCCACAGCGCCTCATTCATTGGGCGATGGCGCTTCTGATCTTCTTCAACCTGTTGTTTCCCGATGGTATGGAACATGCCTATCGGCTGATGCGGCGGGGCGAGACACTGACGCCGGAGCAGATTTCTTCAGCCAATATCCACGCCTATGTTGGTTTTGCCGTGCTGTTTCTTGCGGTTCTGCGCCTCTGTCTGCGCTTCTTCCAGGGCGTGCCGCCGCATCCCGCCGAAGAACCGCGTCCGTTTCAGATCGCCGCGAAGGTTGCGCATTTCACCTTCTATGCCCTGTTCATCGTCCTGCCTCTGTCCGGTATCGCTGCTTATTATTTCGGTGCTCAGCCGGCCGGACAGTTGCATTCCGGTCCCTTCAAGGCGCTGATGTGGGTGTTGATCGCCGGTCACGTCGGCGCCGTTCTGGTTCACCAGTTCTACTGGCGCACCAATGTCCTGAAACGCATGACGCACGGCTAAGCGGCGGTTTGTCGCGTTCCCGGTTGTGCGGAAAAAGAGGAATGTGACCCTTGCCGCATAGCGCGGCGGGGGTTCAGGAATGCAGGAGATCGAAGACATATTGCCGGGCGCAGACTGGCGGGATCGCTATCAGGGAGAGATGGTGACGCCGGAGCCGTCCTCTCTGCATGTGAGCAGGCTCCTTCTCGATCATCCTCCGGCGTGGATCAGCAGCCTCATGTCGCTTCGAAACCGTGTCGTCTCGTTTTTCGGTTTAAGAACGGTCGAACTGGCCGCTGGCACGTCGGCGGGCGGTTTTCCCGTTCTTTCTTCCACCCGGGAGCGGACAGTGCTTGGCTTCGACGACCGTCATCTCGATTTCCGGATCGTTGTCGATCTAGAAGAGGAGGGGAACCGCCAGCTGGTGACTGTCACCACCATCGTCAGGCGCAAGAACATGTTTGGGCGGCTCTATCTTCTTGTCGTCGGGCCGTTTCACCGCCGCATCGTGCCGGCGACGATGCGGCCGTTCTGTGCCAATGTCCGGCCCGTCAGCATCGGGCGTGAGCGGGTCAGTCAACCCGCGTGAGCGTGAAACCCTGGGTGCGCAGAAGTTCGATAACGCCTTCCTCGCCGGGCAGATGCAGCGCGCCGACGGCCATGAAGACATTGCCCCTGGCAAGCTCGGGGGCTGCCCGCTCCGCCATGACGTGGTTGCGGTCGGTAATGATGCGCTGTTCAAAAGCGGCGTAGCCCTGTTCGTTTTCAGCCGCGGCCTTCTTGGGATCGAGGCTTTTCAGCATCGGCATGGTCATGCCGATATCGCCGGCGACGTAAAGATCGGTCATGGTCGTCATCACGTCATCCATGCGCTCCCCGAGCTCAAGCGTTTCGATCAGCGCCTGAAGATGAAATTCCATCGGCAGTTCGGACATGGCCGTCAGCTGCTCGACCATGGTTTCCAGCCCGACAAGGCGCTTGCCGTCCGCAATCGCATCTTCGGCCAGCTTCTTGTCCAGAAAGGAAAGGCCGGTCGCCTTGCGGGCGAATTCGCAGGCGGGAAGGGCGACGAAGCTCGAAAGCATCCACGGCTTCATCCGCGAAACGGCATTCAGCGGAATGCCGCGTTCCTTGAGGCCTTTTTCGAGGCGGGCGACATTTTCGGGCGACAGAATGTCGGTGATCGATTTGCCATCCAGAAACATGGTGAGCTCAGGCTTGCTCAGCAACGAGGTCGCGACCTTCTTGTCGTCAACGATTTCGTCCGACTCCACGATGACAATCGCGGCTTTTTCAAAGGCGGGGCTGGCGGCGGCAGGCATTTCGAGAACACGCGGATCGGTGACATGCATGGTGCCGAGAAGATAGGACGGAGCCATGCCTGCCTTTTCGATGCGCCAGAAATTGCCCTTGCCGTTCGGGATGGCGGCCGCTTCCTGTTCGATCTTTGCGAAGGCCTGCGGATCGGTCTTGCGCATTTCCACGAGAATGTCATTGCCCGTGCACGTGATCTGCTGCTGCTCTGCGGCTTCCGCTTGCCCCAGCGAAAACAGGGTCATGAGCAGGATTGCAACGGCCGTGACATGCAGGGCCGCAAGCAGCCAGAGCAGGGCATCGCCGGTCTTGCCCATCAGGGTGGCGGTGAGATTTTGTGGTCTTATCAGGCTGTGCATCGGTCCAATCCGGTTGTCCTTCGCTTATAGAACGGCGGCTTGGATGTCTGGTTAATGATTATGGTTAACCATTTCCTGCTTCATGCGCGCGGGTGGGCATTGTCGTAGATTTCCAGCAATCTTGCGGTATCGACACCGGTGTAGACCTGTGTGGTGGAAAGGCTGGCGTGGCCGAGCAGTTCCTGAATGGTGCGCAAATCCCCACCGCCGGCCAGAAGATGGGTGGCGAAGGAATGGCGCAGCGCATGTGGCGTGGCGTTTTCCGGCAGGCCGAAAGCGCCGCGCAGCTTCTGCATTTCCCGCTGGATGATGGCGGGCTGCAGCTTGCCGCCGCGTGCGCCGAGGAACATGGGCTCATCCGCTGACAGGGCATAGGGGCAGAGCTTCTTGTAGGCGTCGACCGCTTCCGTCACCACCGCCAGCAGGGGCACGATCCGCGTCTTGTTGCCCTTGCCGGTAATGCGCAGGCTGCGGGCACCGGGTGGGAAATCAGATGGCGTAAGACCCAGCGCCTCGGAAATGCGCAGGCCGCAGCCATAAAGCAGTGAGAGGACTGCCGCGTTGCGGGCGGCGATCCAGGGCTCTTCGTTCAATTGCGCCTCGGCAGTGGTGATTTTCAGCGCCTGCCGGTCGGTCAGCGGTTTCGGCAGGGATTTCGGCTGTTTTGGCGCGCGCATGGCAGTCGCGCCTGCCGCGTTGACGAGGCCCTTTTTCTGCAGGTGGTGCAGCAGGGAGCGCAAGCCGGCCAGATGCCGGCCGAGCGATCGCGCGCCCGCACCCTCCTTGCGCCTGTTGGCCAGAAAGGCGCGAAGGTCCACCGGACGCAGATCGGCTATGTCGCTTATAGCCGCGGGCTTGCCGATGTAACCGGTGAGGAAAGTCAGGAACTGGCGGGTGTCGCGCTCATAGGCTTCGACGGTATTGTCCGCAAGTCGGCGTTCGCCGGCAAGGGCGGTGAGCCAGGACTGGCGCTCGTTCAGGAGATCGGGTTCAGCAAATGTCAGGATTTCGGTCACACGGCGCTCCATTCCATGTCTCGAAACTATGCGCTTATGATCAGCATTTGGTTAAGAGGTGGACTTTGCAAGACGCGCCCACTACATCCGGGCGGTTTCCTTTTTCCTGTCGCCGGGGCATGGTCGCCACATCATGGCAAAAGATTCGTCCGATCTGTTTGGGGCTCTGTTCGACCCGCCGTCGCCCACGCGCACGGTGCCCGTTCTTGTGCCCATGCCGGCGCCCGGGCCCTACAGCTACGCCGTGCCTGAAGATATGGTGGTAGAAACCGGTTCCGTCGTTCAGGTGCCGCTTGGTCCCCGGCAAGTCTTCGGTGTGGTGTGGGACGATGCCGGCGAAAAGGGTGTCGATCCGAAGAAGCTGCGGCCCATCACCAAGAGTTTTGAATGCCCGCCGCTGAAGGCGGAGATGCGCCGTTTCATCGATTGGGTTGCCGCCTACACGCTTTCTCCGCCCGGTCTTGTGGCACGTATGGCGCTGCGTGCGCCTGCCGCCTTCGATCCCGAACCGATGATCGAGGGGTTGCGGCTGACCGAAGGCAGGCCGGAGCGCCTTACCCCCGCCCGCGAGCGGGTGATGGAGCTGGCGGCCGAAGGACACGGCTGGACGAAGAGCGGACTTGCCCATGCCGCCGGTGTCTCGACCAGCGTCATCGATGGCCTTGTCAAACAGGGCGTGTTTGAGACGGTTTTTCTGCCGGCGCCGCCTGTCGTCGCCGAGCCCGACCCAGACTATGTCGAGCCGCGCCTGGAAGGCCCGCAGAAACAGGCCGCGTCGGAGATACTGGAAGATGTGCGCAAGGGTGGTTTTCACGTCTCGCTCATCGATGGCGTGACCGGTTCGGGCAAGACCGAGGTCTATTTCGAGGCGGTGGCCGAGACGCTGAAGCAGGGCAAGCAGGTTCTCATCCTGTTACCGGAAATTGCTCTGACGGCAGCCTTTCTCGAGCGGTTTCAGGACCGCTTCGGCGCAAAGCCGGCGGAATGGCATTCGGACCTGTCACCGCGCATGCGTGAAAAGGTCTGGCGGCAGGCCGTCACTGGTGAAGTGAAGGTGGTTGCCGGTGCGCGTTCGGCGCTTTTCCTGCCTTTCGACAATCTCGGTCTCATCATCGTCGATGAAGAGCACGACCCGGCCTACAAGCAGGAAGACCGCGTCTTTTATAATGCTCGTGATATGGCCGTCGTCAGGGCGCGGATCGCCGAGTTCCCGGTCGTGCTGGTGTCGGCCACGCCTTCGGTTGAAAGTCAGGTCAACGGCAGTTCGGGACGTTACAATACCATTCACCTGCATACCCGTTTCGGCGATGCGGCGATGCCGGATCTGCATCTGGTCGATATGCGCCGCCATCCGCCGGAAAGGGGAGGATTTCTCTCACCCGTCCTGCTGCGTGGCATCGGCAAGACCATCGAAAAGGGTGAACAGGCGCTGCTCTTCCTCAATCGTCGCGGTTATGCGCCGTTGACGCTCTGCCGTGTCTGCGGCCACCGTTTCCAGTGCCCGCAATGCTCCAGCTGGCTGGTGGAGCACCGCTTCCGCAATCAATTGCAGTGCCACCAGTGCGGCCACAGCGAGCCGACGCCCGATCATTGCCCGGAATGCGGCACCTTCGATCATCTGGTGGCCTGCGGTCCCGGCGTGGAGCGTATCGCCGAGGAGGTGGAGAAACATTTCCCGGAGGCCCGCACCATCGTGCTCTCTTCCGATCTCATGGGCGTCAAGAGGTTGCGTCTGGAGCTGGAGGCGATCGTCAAGGGTGAAGCGGATATCGTCATCGGCACGCAGCTGGTCGCCAAGGGGCACAATTTCCCCCTTATGACGCTCGTCGGCATTGTCGATGCCGATCTCGGACTTGCCAATGGCGATCCGCGTGCGGCGGAGCGAACCTTCCAGCTGCTTTCGCAGGTGACGGGGCGCGCCGGGCGAACGGGGCGCAAGAGCCACGGTCTGCTACAGACCTATCAGCCGCAGCATCCCGTCATGCAGGCCATCGTTTCTGGCGATGCCTCGGCCTTCTACGAACGTGAGATCGTGGAGCGGGAAAAGGCCGTTCTGCCGCCCTTCGGGCGTCTTGCCTCGATCATCGTTTCCGCCGATACGCGCGGGGAGGCGGAGACCCATGCGCGGGGTTTAAGGGCCGCGGCCCCACAGGTTACCGGCATCATGCTGCTTGGCCCCGCGGAAGCGCCGCTTGCGCTCATTCGCGGCCGCTACCGTTTCCGCCTCCTGGTGCATGGGCGGCGCAATTCCGACATGCAGTCTTTTCTTCGTACGTTGCTGGCCAATGGTCCGAAGGAGCGGGGCAGCGTGCATGTGCAGCTCGATATCGATCCGCAAAGTTTCCTTTGAACTTCGCCGACGAGGCGTTTTCCCGCTGTCATGACCGTGTCATAACGCAGCAGGCAATCAAAATGATTTGGGGAACGAGATGGAGTTTTATTTTCCCGCCGAGTTCGGCGAGCAGCTGGCCTTCGGCGCGGCGGTGGTATCGGTCGTGATGGGCCTTTTTTTCATGTTTGCGCCGGGCATTACGCTGCGCGCCTTCGGTCTGCAGCCGGCTGGTGAGCGCAGGGACGGTTATACACTCGTGCGTTCGTCGCTTGCGGGGTTCTATCTCGGTCTTGGCGCTGCCGCCCTGCTTCTCGCGCAGCCTATGGTCTATCTCGCCTTTGGTGCGGCATTCGGCCTCAGCGTGTTCGGCGGCATTCTCTCCATATTGTCAGATGGTGGCGCAACCATGCGGAATTTCTTACTTCTGGTTGTACACTTTCTGCTGTCCGCACTCGCGTTGAGCTACGTGTTCGGGCTGGTCTGAGACGGGCTTTTTGGCTTTTGTGCCGCACCAGAGCCGCATCCCGAGCGAAATCGGAAAATTTAAACGCATTCCCCCTTGCCCAAACGGCGCTTTCCGCTATTACGCGTGTTGCGAGTCCCGGCGTCCTATGCTAGACGGACCGCGAAATTGGGAAAAGGCAGGGGGGAATTCCGGTCTTTTTCGGGGAAATTGAAACGATTTCAAGAATTTGATGCGGTGGAGCCCCATCGCTGATGGTCTTGGACGATTAGCAGGGAAAAAGTGCCCGTGGCAGAGACCTCCCAGGGAACATCCGGTGTAGCGGAAAGGTATGCGTCGTCGCTTTTCGAGCTTGCTTTGGAAGCGGGGGCGGTCGAAGCGGTTCAGGCCGAACTGGACAAGTTTGGCGCCCTTCTCGACGAAAGCGACGATTTGAAGCGTCTGGTTGCGAGCCCGGTGTTTTCCGCCGAGGATCAGTTCAAGGCAATCACCGCGATCTGCGAAAAGGCCGGCATCTCCGGTCTCGCTCTGAATTTCCTCAAGGTTGTTGCGAATAACCGCCGTCTCTTTGCCGTTCCCGGCATGATCCGCGCCTACCGCACCATCGCTGCCGCCCACCGCGGCGAAATCACCGCCGAGGTTACCTCGGCACATGCGCTCGACGAGGCGCAGGAAACTGAACTGAAAGCGGCGCTGAAGAGCGTTACCGGCAAGGATGTGACGATTTCCGTTACCGTCGACCCGTCGATCCTCGGCGGCCTGATCGTCAAGGTCGGCTCTCGCCAGATCGATACGTCTCTTCGCACCAAACTTTCCACCCTTAAGCTTGCACTGAAAGAGGTTGGCTGATGGATATCCGCGCCGCGGAAATTTCCGCAATTCTGAAAGATCAAATCAAAAATTTCGGCAACGAGGCGGAAGTCTCCGAAGTCGGTCAGGTGCTGTCCGTCGGTGACGGTATCGCCCGCGTCTATGGCCTCGACAATGTTCAGGCCGGCGAAATGGTCGAGTTTCCCGGCGGCATTCGCGGCATGGCGCTCAACCTCGAAGCCGACAACGTCGGTGTGGTTATCTTCGGTTCGGACCGTGACATCAAGGAAGGCGACACCGTAAAGCGGACTGGCGCTATCGTTGACGTTCCCGTCGGCCCGGAACTGCTCGGCCGCGTTGTTGACGCGCTCGGCAACCCGATCGACGGCAAGGGCCCGATCAATGCCGCCAAGCGTTCGCGTGTTGACGTCAAGGCTCCCGGCATCATTCCTCGCAAGTCGGTTCATGAGCCGATGTCGACCGGCCTCAAGGCCATCGACGCTCTCATCCCGGTTGGCCGCGGCCAGCGTGAGCTCGTCATCGGTGACCGCCAGACCGGCAAGACCGCGATCATTCTCGACACGATCCTGAACCAGAAGGCCATTCACGACAATGGTCCTGACGGCGACAAGCTTTATTGCGTTTACGTCGCTATCGGTCAGAAGCGTTCGACCGTTGCCCAGTTCGTGAAGGTTCTGGAAGAGCGCGGCGCACTGCAGTACTCGATCATCGTTGCTGCGACCGCTTCCGATCCGGCTCCGATGCAGTACCTCGCTCCGTTTGCCGGTTGCGCCATGGGTGAGTACTTCCGTGACAACGGCAAGCACGCTCTCATCGGTTACGACGACCTTTCCAAGCAGGCCGTTGCCTATCGTCAGATGTCGCTTCTGCTGCGTCGTCCTCCGGGCCGCGAAGCTTATCCGGGCGACGTTTTCTACCTTCACTCCCGTCTTCTCGAGCGCGCTGCAAAGCTCTCCGACGAAATGGGCGCAGGTTCGCTGACGGCTCTGCCTGTCATCGAAACCCAGGGTAACGACGTTTCGGCCTTTATTCCGACCAACGTGATCTCGATCACCGACGGCCAGATCTTCCTTGAAACCGACCTGTTCTACCAGGGCATTCGTCCGGCCGTTAACGTCGGTCTGTCGGTTTCGCGCGTTGGCTCCGCCGCCCAGATCAAGGCGATGAAGCAGGTTGCAGGCTCGATCAAGGGTGAACTTGCCCAGTATCGTGAAATGGCCGCCTTCGCCCAGTTCGGTTCGGACCTCGACGCTTCCACGCAGCGCCTGCTCAACCGCGGCGCCCGCCTGACCGAACTTCTGAAGCAGCCGCAGTTCTCTCCGCTCAAGACGGAAGAACAGGTTGCGGTGATCTTCGCCGGCGTCAACGGTTACCTCGACAAGGTTCCGGTCGCGCAGGTCGGCAAGTTCGAGCAGGGTCTGCTCTCCTACCTCCGGTCGGAAGGCAAGGCGATCCTCGACACCATCCGCACGGAAAAGGCTATCAGCGACGATACCAAGGGCAAGCTCAAGGGCGCTCTTGATAGCTTCGCCAAGTCTTTCTCGTAATCAGGGCTCTTTTACTCGGACGGATAACGGATGCCTTCACTAAAGGATCTGAAAAACCGCATTGCCTCCGTGAAGGCGACGCAGAAGATTACCAAGGCGATGAAAATGGTCGCCGCGGCGAAGCTTCGGCGCGCCCAGGAAGCTGCGGAGGCCGCCCGGCCTTATTCTCAGCGCATGAGCGCCGTTCTCGCCAACATCGCCAAGGCGGTCGAGGCTGACGTTGCTCCGGCGCTGATGACCGGCACCGGCAAGGACGACGTGCACCTGCTCGTCGTCTGCACGGCTGAGCGTGGTCTTTGCGGCGGTTTCAACTCGCAAATCGCCCGTTTTGCCCGCGATCACGCCCGCAAGCTGATTTCGGAAGGCAAGACGGTCAAGATCATCACGGTCGGCAAGAAGGGTTACGACAGCCTTCGCCGCGAATTTGCAGCCAACATCATCGAACGCATCGAACTGCGTGAAGTGAAGAAGGTCGGTTTTGAAAACGCCGACCAGATCGCCAAGAAGGTGATCTCGCTCTTCAACGCGGGTGAGTTTGATGTCTGCACGCTGATCTATTCGGAATTCAAGTCCGTCATCAGCCAGATCCCGACCGGCCTGCAGCTTATTCCCGCCGCAATGCCTGTTGTGGAAGAGGATGCCGCGACGCAGAGCGCCGTCTACGAATATGAGCCGGATGCGGCTTCTATTCTGGAAGACCTTATTCCGCGCAACATTTCGGTTCAGGTTTTCCGGGCTCTGCTCGAAAACGTTGCCGGTGAAATGGGCGCCAAGATGAGCGCGATGGACAATGCAACGCGCAATGCCGGTGAAATGATCAACAAGCTGACGCTTTCCTACAACCGTCAGCGTCAGGCTCAGATCACCAAGGAACTCATTGAAATCATTTCGGGCGCGGAAGCGCTCTGAGGTAAGGAAAGAGGGTAAGGATAATGGCTAAGGCAGCTACCCCCAAGAAAACCGCAGCGGTGAACGGCGCGGGCAAGGTTACCCAGGTTATCGGCGCTGTTGTCGACGTGGCGTTCGAAGGCGAACTGCCTCCGATCCTGAACGCGCTCGAAACCGAGAACAACGGCAACCGCCTCGTTCTGGAAGTCGCGCAGCATCTCGGCGAAAACGTCGTCCGCACGATCGCCATGGACTCGACCGAAGGTCTCGTCCGCGGTCAGCCGGTCAGCAACACGGGCGCTCCGATCGAGGTTCCGGTCGGTCCTGAAACGCTCGGCCGCATCATGAACGTCATCGGCGAGCCGGTTGACGAAGCAGGCCCGATCGTTACGGCCAAGAAGCGCGCCATCCACCAGGATGCGCCGTCTTATGTCGAGCAGTCGACCGAAGCACAGATCCTCGTCACCGGCATCAAGGTCGTCGACCTTCTGGCTCCTTACGCCAAGGGCGGCAAGATCGGCCTGTTCGGCGGCGCCGGCGTTGGCAAGACGGTTCTCATCATGGAACTGATCAACAACGTCGCCAAGGCGCACGGCGGTTACTCGGTATTCGCCGGCGTGGGTGAACGTACCCGCGAAGGCAACGACCTCTACCACGAAATGATCGAGTCCAACGTCAACAAGCTTGGCGGCGGCGAAGGTTCCAAGGCTGCGCTCGTTTACGGCCAGATGAACGAACCGCCGGGCGCCCGCGCCCGCGTCGCCCTGACCGGTCTGACGATCGCTGAAAACTTCCGTGACGAAGGCCAGGACGTTCTGTTCTTCGTGGACAACATCTTCCGCTTCACGCAGGCCGGTTCGGAAGTGTCGGCTCTGCTCGGCCGTATTCCTTCGGCCGTGGGCTACCAGCCGACGCTCGCAACGGACATGGGCCAGATGCAGGAACGCATCACCACCACGAACAAGGGTTCGATCACCTCGGTTCAGGCTATTTACGTTCCCGCCGACGACTTGACCGACCCCGCGCCGGCCACCTCGTTCGCGCACCTTGACGCAACGACGGTTCTGTCGCGTTCGATCGCCGAAAAGGGTATTTACCCGGCTGTTGACCCGCTCGACTCCACCTCGCGCATGCTCGACCCGATGATCGTCGGTGAAGAACACTACGAGGTTGCCCGTAAGGTTCAGTCGACCCTGCAGCGCTACAAGTCTCTCCAGGACATCATCGCCATCCTCGGCATGGACGAACTGTCGGAAGAAGACAAGCTGACGGTTGCTCGCGCCCGCAAGATCGAGCGCTTCCTGTCGCAGCCGTTCTTCGTCGCCGAAGTCTTCACCGGTTCTCCGGGCAAGCTCGTTGCGCTCGAAGACACGATCAAGGGCTTCAAGGGCCTGGTCAACGGCGAATACGACAACCTGCCGGAAGCCGCTTTCTACATGGTCGGTTCGATGGAAGAAGCCATCGAAAAGGCAAAGAAGCTGGCTGGCGAAGCTGCCTGATCATGAATTGGCGGGCGCGTGGTTCAACCGCGCGCCTTGCCGGCAATGACGGCGAAACCGGAACGGCTTTCGCCGGCGTTGTAGAAGACAAGTCCGTGACGCCCGCGTAATTGAAAAGAAGTGAATAGCCATGGCTGACAGTTTCAAATTCGATCTCGTTTCCCCGGAGCGTCTGCTCGTTTCCGAAACGGTTACGGAAGTCGTCATCCCGGCTACGCTGGGTGAAATGACCGTTCTGGCCAATCACGCGCCGACGATGACCACGATCAAGCCGGGTCTGGTGACGGTGAAGTTCGCTTCCGGTGAGACCCATAAATATGTGGTTTTCGGTGGTTTTGCCGATATTTTGCCGACCGGTTGCACGCTTCTTGCGGAATCCGCGGTTTCGGCTGATGATATGTCTCCTGACACGCTGCAGAAGCGTATCGATGCGGCCAAGGCCGAAATCGAAGAGGGCAATCATCACCACGAGCATCTGACCAAGCTTGAAAAGCACCTTTACGAACTGACGAACCTGCATGAGGTTCTCGTCGCTGCTTGAAAGCACCGGGCGGGTTCGAAAGAATGACTGCCCACAAAAAATTCAAAACAGAAAGCGGCCGGTTCGGTCGCTTTTTTGTTTTTGGGCTAGTGTCCGCCGCCCTGTCCAAGCAAAAAATGCCCGTCTCCGCGCATGAGGCCGTCCGTCAGTTCGGCGCGGGCGTCGGAATGTCGCTAGCGAATTACGCCGACGATTCACGGGCAGACAATGGGTAAAGCAGGGATAATAACGCGCCTTCAACGGGTGAACCCGGAAACCGATTCCGATTTTCATGGCTATAGGTTAGATGTGGTGGCGGGAAGAAATGCTGCTTTGGATCCTTAGCGAGACGAGGCAGATTTTCGTCATGGAGGAGTGCTCAGCGTGTCGGCAAAGGCAAGTTACCGAAGGGTCGCAAGAACCGCTCTGCGGGAAGGGGCCATAGTCGAGGGCGAGCGGGCGGTGCCTGAGGAGGTGCCGGTTGCCTTTTCTTATGGCGGCAGCACCCACGCGGTGATGATGGCAAGCCCCGCCGATCTTGTCGATTTCGCAATCGGTTTCAGTCTTACGGAGGGTATCATATCCACCAGGGCGGAAATCCGTTCCATTGAAGTGATCGAGGCCGGGCAGGGTTTTGATGTACAGGTGGATTTGCAGGATGCCAACGCGGATGCGCTGAGGGCAAGACGGCGGCATATGGCAGGCCCCGTAGGCTGCGGTCTTTGTGGCATTGAATCTATAGAACAGGCGGTCCGCGTAGTACCGGAGTTGGGCGGCGTGGAAGTCTCCGTTGACGGAGATGACATCGTTGCTGCGGTGAAAGCGCTGAATGAAGCGCAAAGCCTCAATCGCGAAACGCGGGCAGTTCACGGCGCGGGTTTCTACAATCCTCAAAAAGGGCTGCTTGCTGTCCGCGAAGATGTCGGCCGGCACAATGCGCTCGACAAGCTCGCAGGTGCGGTTATCAACGCGAACCTGTCTCCCGACGCGGGCATTGTGGTGGTCACGAGCCGCCTGTCGGTGGAAATGGTCCAGAAGACGGCCATCCTTGGCAGCCCCATTCTGGCGGCGATCTCCGCGCCCACCGCGCTTGCCATTGAAACGGCTGAGAGCTCGGGTATCACGCTTGTGGCGCTGGTGCGGGGTGAGGATTTTGAAATCTTCACCCGGGCGGATCGTATCATTCTATAACGTTGAGGCCGCCGTTTCCCGGCGGCCTTCCGGTTTCAGAGCAGACCTAGAATTCAGCCCATTCCGCTGCTGCATTTCCCTGAGACCTTGGCGCGGCGGCATATCGCGATTGCGGCGCGGGAAGTCTCGTGACGATGGCAGGCTTTTTGTCCGCCGGGCGGGCGGGCGATGCCTCGTGGGATATTCTGAACTGCCGCAGCAATTCGTGCAGATTTTCCGCCTCCGTGGCGAGGCCGTGGCTGGCGGCGGTGGTCTCCTCCACCATGGCGGCGTTTTTCTGGGTGGCCTGATCCATGACATTGACGGCCTGATTGATTTCCCGCAGACCATTCGCTTGTTCGCGCGAAGCTTCAACGATGGCCGAGACATTGGTGTCGA
The DNA here is from genome assembly GCF_049843495.1 of Agrobacterium sp. M50-1. Taxonomy (NCBI): domain Bacteria; kingdom Pseudomonadati; phylum Pseudomonadota; class Alphaproteobacteria; order Hyphomicrobiales; family Rhizobiaceae; genus Agrobacterium; species Agrobacterium sp. M50-1. The sequence goes on from NZ_JBBHZH010000006.1 coordinate 297,210, forward strand.
TCTCGCCCATCTGCGACTGGATATCCCGCAGGGCGCCGCCGGTTCTGCCAACCAGATCCACGCCATTGGCGACCTGCTCGCGAGAGGTGTTGATGAGGGATTTGATTTCCTTGGCCGCAACGGCGGATCGTTGGGCGAGTTCCCGGACCTCCTGCGCCACAACGGCGAAACCCTTGCCCGCTTCCCCGGCCCGCGCGGCTTCGACCCCCGCATTCAGGGCCAGAAGATTGGTCTGGAAAGCAATATCATCGATAACGCCGATGATGTTGGTGATTTCACCCGAGGACCGGGAAATCGCGTCCATGGCGGAGATTGCCTGCTGGACGATGTCGCCGGAATGTTCGGCATGTTCTCTCGTTCGCAGCACCAGTTTGCCGGCCTCGCCGGCGCGCCGGCTGGCATCGGACACGGTCGTGGTGATTTCCTCCAGCGCGGCTGCGGTCTCTTCCAGCGAGGCTGCCTGCTGTTCGGTGCGTTGCGAAAGTTGATCGGCGGCGATGCGGATTTCGCCTGAGCCGGAGGCGATTGTCGAGGCATTATGGGCGATGTTCTGCATGGTGGCCTGCAGCTTGGCGACGACCTCGTTGAAGTCCGCACGCAGCTTTTCCATGCTGGGCACGAAGCTGTTGTCGAGACGCTGCACAAGATCACCCTCGGCGAGCGCCCGCAGAGCATCGGCAAGCACGCTGATGGCGCTCATGCGCGGCGTGACGTCGGTGGCGAACTTCACCACTTTCACCACCTTGCCGGCCTCGTCCAGCACCGGATTATAGGCAGCCTGGATCCATATCTCCTTGCCGTTCTTTCCATAGCGAACAAATTCATCCGAGATGAATTCCCCCGCCGCCAGCCGCGGCCAGAAATTGCCATAGGCAGGCGAGGCGGCATAGGCGGGATCGCAGAACATACGGTGGTGCCTGCCCTCAATTTCCTTGACGTCGTAATTCACCGTGGCGCAGAAATTCGGATTGGCGGTGATGATGGTGCCATCGGGCAAAAACTCGATGGTTGCCTGGGAACGGGAGAGCGCCTCCAGCTTGCCCGCATCGTCTACGGCCTTGATCTTCTTGGCGGTGATGTCGGTGGCGATCTTCACGACCTTGTAGGGTTTGCCCGAACGGAAAACCGGGTTGTAAGAGGCTTCGATCCAGATGACCGAGCCGTCCTTACGGATACGGCGATATTCCCTGGCCTGGAACTCGCCGCGGGCGAGAGAGGCCCAGAATTCCTGATATGCCCGCGACGCGGCGAGTTCGCTGTCGCAGAAGATGCGATGGTGCTTACCGACGATCTCGGCGAGATCATAACCCAGCGCCGCGCAGAAATTTTTATTTGCAGTGAGAATGTTACCTTTGAGATCGAATTCTATGACCGCCTGTGATTTCGATATGGCATCGAGTATATTTTTATTATCTGCGTTTTTTCCTAACCCCAGCATTACACGTCCCCCAAAATCAGCCCACGGCGCGGCGAGCCGCACAGGACATGCGGTCCACGTCGTATCATATTGAACACGAACAGGTTTTGCCGCCGAAGGCAGCAATGCAGGCACTTTTGTCTCTTCGCCTTGGTCAGGTATTGGCCCGCGTGATAGTCGTGCTGGCGCGATACTGATCTACGGCTTTTAATATTAGATATCCATAATATTAAAATGTTCTTATTCAATAAGGCGGGGTAAAGGAAAACAAAACCGCCGGGCGAGTGCTCCGGCGGTCTAGGTTGATTGATGATCCTCGTCTGGCAAGGCCAGCCAAAAGGCCTGATTAAGCGGCGAGGTCTTCCGCTTCGGTTCCCTTGAACATTTTTGCGAGGTTCAGGAAGCAGATCATGCCGTGTTCGTTGGCGATGATGCCTTCCGAATACGACTTGTCGAAAGAGGCCGAAATCTCCGGAACCGGCTGAACCTGGTTTGCCGGGATCGTCAGAATGTCGGACACACGGTCGACCAGCATGCCGATGACCATGTTGTGCACTTCCGCCACCACGATGGCGCTTCTTTCATTGGCGACGGTGCTTTTCATGCCGAGCTTGTGGGCCAGATCGATGATCGGAATGACAGAGCCGCGCAGGTTCATGACGCCGATGACGTCTTTCGGCGCGTGGGGAATGGGCGTCGAAGGCGCCCAGCCGCGAATTTCGCGGATGGTCGTCGTCTTCACGCAGAATTCCTGATCATGCAGGCGGAACGCGATGATTTCGAGCGTCTCACCGCCAAAATTGGTAGAGTTAATCATAGCCATCAGAATTCTTCCCAATGCTCGCTGTGGAGGCCGGCGCAAGTGCACCGACACTTGCATATGCGGATTTGGCGTTCTGCCTGGTGCCTGAACAACCGGAAACAATATTTCCGTCTTCAATGGAAGATTCGTAACATGAGATGGTTTCGCAAACCTAAATGCGAAGCGGCCCTGGAGTATTTTCGCTTTTCTTCGAATCACGAAAATACTCTCTTTGATTTTACGCATTGTCCGGACGTAAAACCGCTACGCACTTTTATTGGAAATGCTAATATTCCTTCTCGTAAAATATGCCGGCTGCGCCTTCGCCATCGCCACCCGCTTCCCCGCGTAGCTTCACACCCCGCCCGACATCGAGGTTGATGATGGCTTTTGCGCCGGACTCGCCGCTTTGCTGCAGCTCGAGATAGGTTCTTTCGTTCAGATATTTACCGGCGGAAACACGGGCCTGCCCTTCGGAGTCGGTCGAAATATCGAGATCGTCGACGCCGAGATTGCTTCTGAGCTTGTCGAACAGCGAGGTAGAACGCCCGCCGGCCAGCTGGGCGGCGGCGTCTGCGAGCCTCGCGATCTGCAGAGCCGAGAGTTTCGACATGGACTGGCCGAAGATCAGCTGGGCCATCACCTCGTCCTGCGGCAGGGCGGGTGCCGAGGAGAAAGCAAAGGTCGGATCGTTGGCGGTGCCGGAAACGGACACGGTGATAGTCGTTGAGCCGACTGTCGAATCCGCCTTCATATCGAGGACCGGAACGAGGCCGCCACCAAAACTGATATTGCCTGTCGTGAAATCGAGGCGGCGAGTGAGGATTTCCAGCCGGCCGCGGCGCATTTCAAAGCCACCGGAAATGACGGGAACGGCTGCCGTGCCACGGATCGTCAGATTACCCGTGAGTTCCGCATCGATGCCGCGCCCGCGCACGAAGATACCGCTTGGCGCATTCACCTGCAGATCGAGATTGATGGTGGACGAACTGCCGCTTCCGCCCTGATCAGCCCCGAGCGCCTTGGCCTGTGCGCGCACCTTTGGTGGGGCGTTCTTGTGTTTGACATCGATCTCCGTCAGCGAGGCCGGAAGTTTTTCCGGAATGGTGATGGCGCTTCTGTCCAGCGTCAGATTGCCGCCCAGAACGGGGGAATTCAGCAGCGGGCCTTTCAGCGTCAGCGTGCCGCTCACCACCGTCGTTACCAGCGTGCCGTCATTATAACCGGCGCGATTAAGCGTGATCGATATATCGGCGGGGAAACCCGAACCGCCTGATATGCCGACGCTGCCGGTTCCCGATATCGTTCCGCCGCCCGCCAGCTTGCCGGTCAATCGGGAAATGACTGCGCGGTCGCGGTCGAAGGTGATGGTGGCGCCCAGATCGTTGATGGTCAGGTTCCTGCGCACGTCGGTCAGGCGTGTACCATCGGTGGTGATGCTGCCGGTCACGACAGGTGCGGAAGCGCTGCCGGAAATCTTCACATCGATGGCGGCGCTGCCATCCACGTCGAGGCCCTGCGCTGCGGTTTGTGCTGCGACGGCGGAGAATGGCAGCCTGCCGGAAAATGCCATGGAAAGTGGACGATTGCCGGCGATGCCGAGCGAGCCGCCGCCGGAAAGCGACATGCCGCCCTGGCCGGATACATTGGTGTCGATCTGCAAGGTGCCGTCGGCGAAACGGCCATTCGCCTTGATGCCGAGCGCAGCGAGCCCCGCCGCGCGTGTCTGCGCGACCTCGGCATTGGTCCAGTTCAGATTGTAATCGACCGCCGGATTCGACGCCGCACCCTTGGCGCTCACCGTGCCGGAGATACTGCCTGCCGCATCCAGCCCGGTGGCGAAAGCATTTGCGAGACTGGCGGGCAGCGAACGGATATCGGCATTGATGTCGAGCGTTGACCCGGCAGTGCCGTTGACCTCAATGCGCCCTTCGCCCGTGATGACGGTCAGATCGGAAATGCGGGCCGTGCCGTTCTGGATGGCGATGGTGTTTGGTTTTTCAAGCCGTACTGCAATGCCCTTGGGGGCGGCGGAAAAGGCATCGACGCGCAACGTCATCGGCGAACCACCGGTGTCGGCGCTGCCCTTTACCACCAGCGGCGCGTTGTCGTAACGGCCGTTGACGTCGAACTGGGTCGTCGTGCCGGAATGTCCGATGGTGGCATTCAGGCCTGATATCGCGGCGGCGCCCGCATTGACGCTATCGGCGCTGACCTTGCCATTGATGGCAAGAACCTGAAGGTCATCGATGGAAATATCGGCGGCGAGCTTGGAGATCGTTGTCGTGCCCTGGCGGATGCTGCTGCCATTGGCCTTTATCGTCGCGGCGATCCGCCCATTGGCGTTGCTCAGGGCGATGTCGCCAGCAATATCGCCATCCGCCTGCTGCGCGGCGAGTGCGGCGAGCAGCGCAAGGTCGGGGAAATTGAAGGAAAGATTGCCCGATGGCAGGAACTGCTGCGAGAATTGCAGCTGCCCGTTCAGGATATTCCGGCCCACCGCAACGTGCAGCTCGGGCATCGCGGTGCCGTTTTCGGTCTGCACCACATCGGCATTGGCATCGATCTTCTGCCGGTCGAGACTGCCGCTGGCGGTGAGTTTCGCCTGGGGCGCAGCCGGGTCAGCCTTGCCTGTTGCATTGACCTTCAGCGCTTCCAGCGTGCGTCCGGCAAGAATGGCGCTTTCGGAACTCAAGGTGACGTTGAAATCCGGTGCGGCAAGCGCACCACTGGCCTCGATTGCAAAATCGGCGACGCCCTTTGCCTGCGGCGTCAGTTTCTCGAGCGCAGGAAATTTACCCGTGAAGCTGGCGCTTAATGCCTCGTTTTCGAGGCTGACATTGCCCGTGGCTTCGATCGTTCCCGATTTGACGACAAGGTTTTCAACGCTGGTGCGTCCACCGATGGTCAGGTCGATATCGCCCTGGAGGGCAATGGTCGTATCGAATTTTTCCGCCAGCGCCGGTGGAAGGGTGGCGGGCAATGCGAAGAGCTGAATGCTGGAGGTGAGGCGATTGCCGGCGAGATCGAAACTGCCCTTCAGCGTGCCGCCGACACTGGCGCTTTCCAGCGTCGCGCCATCGAAGCCGATAGCGGAAGAGGTGAGGCTGAGCGGCGCCTTGATGGTGAGTGGCGCACGCACCAGCCGGTCGATATCCGGGCTGACGAAGGACGATTGCGCCACGGACAGGACCGTCGCGATCGTGCCACTGCGGTTGGCGACGTTGAGATCGGCGCTCTCGGCCGTCAGTTTGACATCGTCAAGCCGGCCTTGAGGCAGGGAAAGGCTGCGCAACGATACGGTCGTGTTGAGATGTGCAGCCTCCGCTCCACCCTTGAGGGAAAGATCGAGGCCGTTGATGAGAGCCTGAACCTCGCCATTCTCCAGCGGCCAGCGAAAATCCACGGGGCCGGCGGTGCCGATGAGATTGGCGGCAAGATCATTTTCACCGTTCGGATCGACGGAGCCTGATGCCGTCAGCAGCAACGTGCCGGTTTCCAGCGTGCTGCTGCCTATTTCGATGCGGCCCTGCGGCGAAAGGGTCGCATTTGCATCAAGCTTCGTCTCGCCGGCAAAAAGCTGGCGGAAGGCCGGGGGCAGAAGCAGGTCCGGCTGGCCACCGCCCGCAATTTCGATACGGCGTGTGCCATCATCACCAAGAAGGTGGCGGCCGGTCACATTGACGACGGGGTTACCGGCGACATTGCCGCGCAGGCTACCGGTCCAGTCGGAAAGCGGGCCTTCACCGTTGAGGTCTATCGCCACCGCAGGTGTGCCGGGAAGCGAAAGCAATGTGGCGAGAAGCCCGCCCTCGGGCTCCTTCATCTCCGCTTTCAGCTTCAGGACGTTTTCATTCGGAAGGAAAGCAACGTCGGCGTTAACCTCCGCATCCGGCGCATTCAGCCGGTGGGCCGTGAGCGACAGCCTGATGTCGTCCCGGGCGGCCTTGAGGCTGCCTTCCGCGGTCAGGTCGAAAGGACGGCCGAGAAGTGATTGTCCAAGGCTGATATCGGGAAAGCTGAAATTGTCGACGGCGACTTCGATCGGCAGCGAGGAGTTGCCGGAACTCTTGGCTGCCGCCTGCTCTGACGCAAGCGGTTTGCGCTCGACATCGATCGATCCGGCTGAGACGCGCTCGGCATGGAAGGTGCCGGCAAGCAGCGAGAGCGGCGACCAGTCGACGGCGACCTGGTTCACGCGGGCATAGGGGCCCTGCCGGTCTGAAAGCGTGACATTGTCAAGCCGAAGGCGGCCGGTCAAAAGGCCGCTCGGGGGAGAAATCTCGATCACCTGATCGGGCGTGGAAACGAGTGATGAAATCTGCGTTGCGGCGATTCTTGCGCCCATCGGCGTAAAACCGACGAACAGAACCGCGAGCAACACCAGCACCACGCCGAACAAAGCAGCGTAACCCAGCCATTTCAGCAATCGAATCAACATTTTCATAAAGGGTAATCTACACTCTGTTGCAAGGGTGTTCGACTGCGGCGTTTAAAAAGACTGGCCGATGCCAGCATAAATGCCGAAACTGTTGCCACCATCGTATTTTTCAAGCGGCATGGCGACATCGAGACGCAGAGGCCCGAAGGGCGTCGCGTAACGCAGGCCGATACCGGCGCCAGCCCGGATATCGGAAAAATCGGGGGTCACTTCATCCGAAACCACACCCGCGTCGATGAAGGGCACGATGCCGATCGTATCGGTGACCTTGATGCGGGCTTCGATGGAGCCGACCACATAAGAGCGGCCGCCGGTCGCGTCGCCAGCGGCGTTATACGGCGATATTTCCTGATAGCTGTAGCCGCGCACCGATCCGCCGCCACCGGCATAAAAGCGCCTTGTGGTGGGAATGTCCTGCAGATCGCTGCCGCCAACGAGCACGCCACCGGAAAGCTTTCCGGCCATGATCAGCCGGTCTTCGGCGCCAATCCCCTTGTAGCCCGAGATGGAGCCTTCGAAAGAGGAAAAGAACGTGCCGTTCAGCGCTTCATAGCTAGGCTTGGCGGCCACAGAGGCACGGAAGCCTTCGGTGGGGTTGAGCTTGTCGTCGCGTGTATCACGAACGAATTCCAGCGGGATGGAGGTGGTGAGATATTCGTTCTTGCCGAATGCGTCTTCCGTATCGGCCCATTGCACCTCAAGGCCGGCTGCGGCTGTATCGGTATCGTTGAGCTCGTAGGCGAAACCGGCTGTGCCCGTCACTGTCTTGGCGTCGTATGTATCGGGGTGTTCGGTCTTGGCAATCAGGCTGGTCTTGAAGGTGGTGCGCGGATTGAACATGCCGGGCTTGGTGAAAGTGATGCCCGCCGAATAATCCATGCCTTCGACGCTCGATGCTTCGGCGATGCGCGAGACAGAACCTTCGATACGCAGCGATTCCGCCTGTCCGAACAGGTTCCGATGTCCCCAATACCCCTGAAGGCCGATGCCTTCCGTGGTGGAGTATTGTGCGCCGACGCCGAAATAGCGGTGTTTGCCTTCCGAGACCTCGATGGTGAGCGGAATGGTGCCGTCGCGCGCCAGCGTTCCCGCTTCCTTGATGGTCAGGCTGGAAAAGACGCCCAGCTGCCGCAGCCGGTCGGCGGCCTTGCGCAGTTTCTCCGGGGAATAGGGCTCGCTGCCATTGAGGCGCGAGTAACGGCGGATGAAATCGCCATCGACGGTTTTTTCACCTGTCACGGTCACCGTGCCGAGGGGCGCCACGGGACCGCCTTCGGCTGCCATGGTGATGTCGACGGTGTTCGTTGCGTGGTTGGCAACCGCCTCGCGTTTCGTCAGTTTCGCAAGCGGACGGCCTTCGGCCTTCAGATCATCGATCAGCTTGTTACCGGCGCGGATGATGGCGAGAGAACCGGCGTCACCCCCGGTTATCAGGCCGTATTCCTCAAGGTTACGGCCAGTCACATCGCCTTCCAGCCGGACATTGCCGAGTTTGAAGACCGGGCCGGGCGTTACCGTGATCACCACGGGCACGGGAGCGGAATGATCGAACACCGGATTGGGCGGCAGGCTATCCACATCCTTGCCGGCGACGGTGACCTTGACGATTCCGCCGTAACGGGCGTTTTCATAAAGCGCCGCAATCAGCCTGTCCCTGTCGTCTCTTGCCTTTATCAGAAGGCCAAGATCGCCCGAGGCCGGCTTCTCCTTGTCCGCAAGGAGAAGCGAGCTGTTTTCCAGGCTGTCTTTCAGGGATTTATCGGCGTCGGGGGCATCAAGCGTGACGGCATATTTGACCGGATTGATAACCTCGACCTCCGGTTCTTCCGAACCCCAGAGGCGCATGCCGAACAGTTTGAAGGCGAAGGCGTCACGGGTAAATGCCGGATACAGGGCGAACGTCACAGCAACCGCGAGCGCGGTGCCGGCTTTCCGATACGCAATACCTGTCTTCGGGTTAGTTCGTGTTCTTCGCATAAGCTGCTTTATGGTTGAGCTTTTATTGTCGCCCCAACCCGTTTCCTGTCCGTTAACATTGCAATTTAATCATAAATAAACGGCTTTGAGGACCCTCCGCCCCGTCTTTTGCCCGCCATAACGCAAAAAGCCCCGGATGACCGGGGCTTCTGTGCAACGGTATTTCGCGAAGCGATTAGCGGCAACGCGCCGTGTAACGCTGACCGTACTGGTCGCGATAATAGCAATAGCCCGGCTCGGAAGCATTGCCGATCAGAGCGCCGCCAACACCGCCGATCGCTGCGCCAACTGCTGCGCCGCGAACGTTACCCGTGATGGCTCCACCAATAACAGCGCCGGAAACGGCACCGATCGAAGCGCCCTTTTCCGTCTGCGTGCAGCTTGCAAGCGACAGGCCGACCAGCGCAAATATGATTGCCTTTTTCATGAAACTCTCTCCAACGTTACAATGAGCTCTTCGGCTCGGTAGGCGTCCCATATTTATCTGCGGCGACTGCTACCTCCGACCGCCACAGATAACTAACAATTCGATGTCGTTTAGGGAAGCCTCATCTTCCAGGCATTCCTGCGAGCGTAAATCGATTGTGTGCCAGACAACGGCGCCACGCGAAAAAGGTTCCAAATCTCGCGGTTTTTTGATGTGAATCAATTTTGTACTTTTCATCAGCGTCTATAAACGGTTTATTGGAATGGTTCAAAACAACGGCGAATTGACGCAGACGTGGTTAAAGCAGCTCGCAAGGGTTGACGGTCCCGGTGTCGAGGCAGAAAACGATCTGGTCAATTCTGGAGCATGGCATGGACTTCGAGGCATTTTTCACAACGGAACTGCAGAGCCTGCATTCTGAGGGACGCTATCGCGTTTTTGCGGATATCGAACGCCAGCAGGGCAATTTTCCCCGCGCGACACGGTACAACGCCAATGGCGAACGCAAGGACGTAACCGTCTGGTGCTCCAACGACTATCTGGGCATGGGCCAGAACCCGAAGGTCATCGAAGCCATGAAAGCCGCTATCGATCACTGTGGCGCGGGTGCGGGAGGCACCCGGAATATTTCTGGTACCAACCATTATCACGTCCTGCTTGAACAGGAACTTGCCGACCTCCATGGCAAGGAATCGGCGCTGATCTTCACGTCGGGTTATGTTTCCAACTGGGCGACCCTCGGCACGCTCGGCCAGAAAATTCCGGGCCTCATCATTTTTTCCGACGCGCTGAACCATGCATCGATGATCGAAGGCATCCGTTATGGCCGTTGCGAGCGGGTTATCTGGAAACACAACGATCTCGAAGATCTCGAAGCCAAGCTCAAGGCCGCCGATCCGAACGCGCCGAAGCTGATCGCTTTCGAATCCGTCTATTCGATGGATGGCGACATCGCGCCGATCAAGGAAATCTGCGATCTGGCCGACCGTTATGGCGCCATGACCTATCTCGATGAAGTTCACGCTGTCGGCATGTACGGTCCGCGCGGCGGCGGCATTGCCGAGCGCGAAGGCCTGATGGATCGTCTGACGATCATAGAGGGTACGCTCGGAAAGGCCTTCGGTGTGATGGGTGGTTATATTACCGGGTCCACCGCGGTCTGCGACTTCATTCGCTCCTTCGCCTCCGGCTTCATCTTCACGACGGCCCTGCCGCCGTCGCTCGCCGCCGGCGCGATCGCTTCGATCCAGCATCTGAAGGCAAGCCCCTTCGAGCGCGCCCGCCATCAGGATCGCGTGCGCAAGCTGCGCGGTCTTCTCGATGCACGCGGTATTCCGCACATGGACAATCCCAGCCACATCGTGCCGGTCATGGTGGGTGATGCCGCCAAGTGTAAATGGATTTCGGATATTCTGCTCGACAGTCACGGCGTTTACGTGCAGCCGATCAATTATCCGACCGTGCCGCGCAAGACCGAGCGCCTGCGTATCACGCCCACGCCGCTGCACAGCGATGCCGATATCGAGCATCTCGTTGGCGCGCTGCACCAGCTCTGGTCACATTGTGCACTGGCGCGTGCGGTGGCGTGAGGCCGCAGTTAAGATAAAAGAAGACCGGGCCGCGTTTACGCGGCCTTTTCTTTTGTGGCGATCAATTCACGGGCGTGACGGCGGGCTTCCTCATCCGCTGCGAAGACGTCTTCAATGGTCGCGGCAGATCGGCCGTCATGCATGCGGTCCATGACCGTTTCGACGATCTCGGCCATATCGAGAAAACCGATGCCGCCTGCGACGAAGGCGTGGAAGGCGGTCTCTTCGGCGGCATTCAGGGCTGCGCCCTGCAAGCCGCCGCGTTCCAGCGCCGTGCGGGCCAGACGGATCGCCGGGAAGCGGGCTTCATCCGGTGCTTCGAAATCGAGCCGCGCCAGTTTTGCGAAATCCAGCCGCTCGACATTCAGATTGCCGCGTTGCGGATAGGTGAGGGCATAAGAAATAGCGGTGCGCATGTCGGGAGAGCCGAGTTGGGCGATATAGGAACCATCGGTATAACCCACCATCGAATGGATGATCGACTGCGGGTGGACGATCACCTCCACCTGATCGGGCCTGAGATCGAAGAGATATTTCGCCTCGATCATTTCCAGCCCCTTGTTGAACATCGAGGCGCTGCCGATGGAGACCTTCAGCCCCATCGACCAGTTGGGATGGGCGCGGGCGACATCCGCCGTGACATTGGCCATCTCGTCGCGCGACCAGGTGCGGAACGGCCCGCCGGAGGCCGTCAGCACGATGCGCTCCACGGCCTGTTTATGTTCGCCCGTCAGGCACTGGAAGATTGCGCTGTGCTCGCTGTCAACGGGGATCAGTCTGCCGCCGCCCTGCTTGACCGTACGCAGAAAAACATCACCAGCCGAAACCAGGCATTCCTTGTTGGCGAGGGCTATATCTGCGCCACGCTGCGCGGCTGTCAGCGTCGGCGCGAGACCGGGGGTTCCGGCAATCGCTGCCATCACCCAGCCGGCATCCATCGATGCCGCTTCTTCGAGGCCGGATTTGCCTGCCGCAACCTCTATGCCGGTGCCGGCAAGGGCCGATTTCAGCGCTTCGTATTTGTCATCTTCAGCCGTGACTGCCAGCCGCGCGCCGAATTCCCGCGCTTGTTCCGCAAGGAGAGCAATGTTGCCTGCGCCGGTCAACGCCGTGATCTCGAACGCGTCGCGGCCACCCAGCTGACGGACCACATCCAGCGTGCTGGTGCCGATCGAACCCGTCGAACCCAATATTGTCAGCTTGCGTGGCATTTCACTGGCATCCGTCATTTTCAGTCCGTCGGTCGTTTCCGCTTCGCACCTCTTGGTGCCTGTCGTTCTCCCGAAATCGCTACGCACTTTCGGGCAACATGCATTAGCCTCTACTCGCGAAAACCAGCCATAACAAGGACAAAGCCCGGGCTATTGTTTTTGCGGAGGGCAAAGCCATATGCAAGAAAAACAATGAGAGGATATTGATGCGACGTTTCCTGGTTTCCAGCGGGTGGATTTTTGCGGCAAGCCTTGTGCTGGTCCTGGTCTTCATTCCTTTTGATCCGCGTCTTTCCGAAAGTGCGCAGGCCCTGCCGGGTGGGGTGGTTTCCTTTAACCGCGCGATTACCGATTTCGGAACCTTCCGCTGGATGCTCTATTCCACCGGCCTTCTGGCGATATTGGCCTATGTCGCCGCACGGGTTTTAAAGGCACAGACCTACAATGGACGCCTGAGGACGGCATGGCGGCTTCTGGCTTATTTCTTCCTGACGATCGGAACGGCGAGCATTCTCGTCCATACGCTGAAATTCCTGATCGGTCGGGCAAGGCCGGAGCTTCTTCTTGAAATGGGTGCCTACAGCCTCACTCCTTTCACCGGCGACAATCTCTATGAAAGTTTTCCCTCCGGCCATTCGACAGCTGCCGGGGCGTTTTTCGGTGTTTTCGCCATGTTGATGCCGCGCTTCCGCTGGGTGTTTCTCCTGTTTGCCCTCGTCATCGGTGTTTCGCGTGTCATCGTCGGCGCACATTATCCAAGCGATGTCGCCGCCGGACTGTTGCTCGGCATGTGGACGGCCATGGCCTTCGCCTTTATCTTTGCCCGGTCCGAAATGCTGTTCCGGTTCGATGCGCAGGGCTGGCCGCAACCGAAAAATGCAAATCTTCCGGCGGCGGATACACGATAGAGACTTTCAGCGGGCCATAGGGGGAAGGTGATGGAGGAAGCGACAAACGCTCCGGAAAATGACGGCAAGTCCGTTCAGCATATCCGTACAACCGTCGCCGTGGCCGGCGGCGGGCCGGCGGGCATGATGCTTGGCCTGCTGCTTGCGCGCAGCGGTATCGATGTCGTCGTCGTCGAAAAACATGGGGATTTTCTCCGCGATTTTCGTGGCGACACCATCCATCCCTCAACGCTTGAATTGATGGAGCAACTCGGTTTTGTCGATGAGTTCCTGAGCCTGCCGCATACGCGTGCGCCAAGGCTGAATGCCGTCATCGGCGGCGAGCGTGTCACGATAGCGGATTTTTCCCGCCTGCCGGTCCGCCACCGCTTCATCGCCTTTATGCCGCAATGGGATTTTCTCAATTTCATCGTCGGCAAGGCGGGGCAATACGAAAATTTCCGATTGCTGATGAATGCGCCGGTGACCGGCCTGATCGAGCGTGGCGGGCATGTTGGCGGTCTCACGGTCAGCACACCGGAAGGCATCATCGAGATCGAGGCCGATCTGGTGGTGGGGGCGGATGGGCGTAACTCCACCGTCCGCGAGGCGGCGGGGCTGGAGGTGCAGCGTTTCGGCATTCCGACCGAGGTGCTGTGGTTGCGTCTTTCGAAACAGCCCGGTGATCCAACGGAAACCATGGGGCATGCCGGCTCGCGTCAGGGTTTCGTCATGATCAACCGGGGTGACTACTGGCAATGCGGTTATGTGGTGCGAAAGGGATTTTTCGCGGACATAAAGCTGCAGGGAATTGAAGCCTTCAGGGACAGGGTTGCGGAAATCTGCCCTTTCCCGCGCGAAAGGCTGGATGAGCTCAAGAGCTGGGATGACGTGCATCTCCTGACCGTCCGTATCGACCGGCTGAAGCGCTGGTGGAAACCGGGTCTGATCTGTATTGGTGACGCGGCCCATGCCATGTCGCCTGTCGGCGGTGTCGGCATTAATCTGGCCATTCAGGATGCGGTTGCGGCGGCCAATATATTGGTGCCGGTGCTCGTATCCGGCCGCGCCGTTACCGACGACGATCTCGCCGCAATTGAAAAGCGGCGATCCTTCCCGACCAAGGCCACGCAATTTCTGCAGCGGATGATGCGTATTGGCGGCAAAAAGGGACGGGCCGATGCGGAAAAACCGAAAGGACCGCCAGCCTTTGTGCTGGCCATCATGCGGTTTCCGCTCCTTTCACATCTGACCGGCCGGCTGGTAGGGCTGGGTTTCCGCCGGGAAAAGATCGAGACGGTGTGACGCCGCTCAGGCAGCGCCGGCGGTTTCTTTCTCATGTTTCAGCCCGATAACGGCGGAACCGATCAGCCCCGGCTCAATGCGGCAGATCGCGGGCACGACCAGAGGGCGATCGAAGCGTCTGAGAATGCGGCTCCTGACCACCTCGTCCAGAGCCGCGAGAAGCGCCTTCGAATTGGAAAGTCCGCCGCCGACCGGCACGATGGTTGCGCCGGTGACGTTAATTACCATCGCCAGAGGCGAGGCGAGAATATCGATGAGGACATCAATGGTTCTTGTGGCCTTCGCATCGCCCGCCTGCCAGGCCGCAATGATGTCCTCGCTGGTCATCTCCTGCCGGTGAAGATGCGAATGCAGTTTTTCCATGCCACGGGCGCTGCCGATTGCGTCGACGCAGCCGGCAAGGCCGCAACCGCATTCGAAACGCGGCAGTGAAACCGGCGGGTTTCCGGCCAATGTCGCTGCCACCGGTCCGTGTCCCCATTCGCCGGCGAAACCGCCGTCGCTGTTGATGAGCTTGCCGTCGATGACAAGGCCGCCACCGACACCCGTTCCGAGGATAACGCCGAAGACCACGCGATGGCCGCGCCCGGAACCGATTTCCGATTCGGCGATCACGAAACAATCGGCATCGTTCGATACGATGACGGGAAGGTGCAGCGCCTTTTCCAGCTCGTCCTTCAATACCCTGCCGTGGATACTCTGAATATTGGCGACAGTGGCCTTACCGGTGTCGGCGTCGATGACGCCGGCAATCGACAGCGACACGCAGGCGGGTGTACCGCCGCTATTATCGATGACGGATTTCAGGCCGGCGGCGAAGTCTTCAAAACTGGTCTTGGGCGTCGGGATGCGCGGCACGGGGCGAATATCGTCGGGAGCGTATGCAATCGCACCCTTGATGGTCGTTCCGCCTATATCGAAACAAACGATCATGATTCAGGCTCCGAAACGTGCGGCATCGTGGATTTTTTCTCCTGATATCCATGTCGAATGCATCTGAAGGTCGGGTGTCAGCATGACGAAATCCGCATCGAAACCGGGCAGGAGTCTGCCTTTGCCGGAAGCGCCGACCGCGTCGGCGGGATAGGCGGAAGCCATTCTCAAGGCCTCTTCCAAAGGTGTGTCCAGCTTTTCATGCATGAAGCGGATGCAGGAGAGCATATCGATATCCGCCCCCGCCAGCGTGCCGTCTTCAAGCGTCAGCCGGCCGCCGTTGCGATAGACACGCCTGCCATTCAGTTCAAAACCATCATCGTCCGTGCCGATGGTGGACATGGCGTCGGTAACGAGAAAAATGCGGCCGGGACTATTCTTGGCGCGAAGCGCGATGCCGATCGCCGTGGGATCGACATGGAAACCGTCGGCGATCAGTCCGCAATCCAGCTTGCCGTTCGAAAGTGCCGCTCCCACCAGCCCAGGCTCGCGGTGGCCGAGCGGGCTCATGGCGTTGAAGAGATGTGTCACCATGGAGGCGCCGGCCTCGGCATAGGCCGTCGCCACGCCGAGACCCGCATCGGTATGGCCGAGGCTGACAACGATACCGGCTTTGCGCAGCGCTGCGACTTGCTCTTCGGTTACGTTTTCCGGGGCGATGGTTGTCAGCACGAAAGGAAGTTTCGCCTTGCAGCCGGTCAGAATCGCAAGGTCGGCCGTTTCCATCTTTCGGATCAGCGCTGGATCATGGGTGCCCTTGCGGGCGACGGAAAGATGCGGCCCTTCGAAATGCAGGCCGAGGAAGCCGGGCACCCCAGCCTTGTGGGCGGCGATGCCGGCTTCGGCGGCTTTGGCTGTTATATCCGGCCGGTCGGTGATGAGGGTGACCATCAGCGCCGTGGTGCCGAATTGCGCATGGGCCGAGCAGATGCGGGCAATGCCCTCTACATCCGGCTTGTTGTTGAACATCACGCCGCCGCCGCCATTGACCTGAAGGTCGATGAAGCCCGGCGCAATGAGCAGTTCTTCCGCATCGATAATGTCGGCGTCCGCGGGCACGGACACGCGGTCGACGATGTCGCCGACACGGCCGTCGCTGATCACCAGCACCTTGCCATCGTGCCATGCGGCGCCATCGAAAATGCGGGCGCCGACAAATGCCTTGCTGCTGCTCATTGGGTTTCCGTCACCTTCTTCAACGCCACGGGCGCATCCGGATTGAAGCCCCGTGCGCGCGACAATTGCTCGATGAAGCCGTAAAACGGCGCGATCAGCAACAGGGCGTCGGTGAGCGGGTGATTGGTTTCCACAAACGGCAGGGGCTTGGCCGGGCTGCCTTTTGTGGAAGTGACGAAAACGCTTGCGCCCTTGCCGGCGAGACCGGCCGCTATGTCAGTCACGGAGGTTTCGGCGCGGTCACGCGCGGCAAAAGCGATGACGGGAAATTTCGGCGCGACCAGCGAAACGGGGCCGTGCATGACTTCCGCCGACGAATAGGCCTCCGCGTGCAGTTCGCAGGTTTCCTTGCATTTCAGGGCGGCTTCCGCAGCGATGGCGAGGGCCGGACCGCGGCCCAGCATATAGAGCGATTCCTCGCCCTTGACTGCTTCGCCGATCTGGCTCCAGTCCAGCGCGATGGCCTTGGCGAAATTCTGCGGCAGGGCGCTGACGGCCTTGGCAAGCAGGCTGTCTTCCGTCCATTCGGCAAGGATCGCGAGGCCGGCGACGATGGAGTTGACGAAAGATTTGGTTGCCGCCACAGCTTTTTCAGGACCCGCCTGGATGTTGATGGCGTGATTCGCCGCGTCGCCGAGCGGGGAGGGTAGGGTGTTAACGAGCGAGAAGGTAAGCGCGCCACCCCTGCGGGCGCTTTCTGCGAGAGCGACGATGTCAGGGCTTTTACCGGATTGTGAGACGGCGAAGGCCGCCGCCCGTTCCAGCCGCAGCTTCGTCTGGTAGATCGAGGCGAGCGAGGGGCCGAGCGAGGCGACCGGCAGCCCGGTCTGCAATTCGATCGCATATTTCAGGAAATGCGCGGCGTGGTCGGAGGAACCGCGTGCGATGGTGACGATAACGGCCGGGTCACGGGCCTTCAGGTGAGCGCCGGCTTCCCGGAAATCGGCATCGGCATTGTCCAGCAGGCGGGCGACTGCATCGGGAATCTCATCGATTTCCTGGCGCATCAGGGTTGTCATCGTTTCGTGTCCTTGATCAGGGTTTGTCACTCGGGACCCATCGTCAGTTCGGCGACGAGGTCATAGGCGTCACTGCGGTACAGTGCGCGGGATATTTCCATGAGGCGCCCGCTTTCCAGATAGGCCATTCGCTGAACGGAAAGCGCTGCCGAGCCCGGCGGGACCCCAAGCAGCAATGTTTCCTCATCGGTGAGATTGCGGGCGGAGATGCGCTGAATGGCGCGCACGGGGCGGATGCCGCTTTTCTCGAGCTCCAGATAAAGCGAGTTTTCAACCAGTTGCGGGTCGGGCAGAATATCGCCTGGCAGGCTCGTGACTTCGAGTGCGATCGGCTGGTCGTTGGCGAGACGCAGACGTGTGAGCCGCGCCACCATGGCGGATTGGGAAAGCCCGAGCGCCATCATCTCGTCGCCGGTCGGGTGGAACAGGCCCCTGTCCAGCCAGCGGGTGCTCGCCGTCATCCCGCGCCGGCGCATGTCCTCGGTAAACGAGGTGAGCTTGGTCAGGGGCTGCTGCATGCGGGCGATGGGCTTGACGACAAAAGTGCCTGAGCCGTGCCGGCGGACCAGAAGACCATCGCGGACGAGATCGTCCACCGCCTTGCGCACCGTGACGCGGCTGACGCAGGCGCTTTCGGCAATATCGCGCTCCGGCGGCAAAGCGTCGCCATGTTTCAGGCGGCCGCCATTGATGGCGTCTTCAATCGTCTGGCGCAGTTTCAGGTAAAGCGGGCCGCCGCCTGATTGCAGGTCATCCAGATTAAGCGCTGCCCCGTTCATCCATAACCTCTGTCACGATCCATGTGGTCGGCGATATGGCCGGCTCTGGCTATATCATATGCCGCGTAATCGGCAATACCAAAATAAAACCATTGTCGGATTTGTACGATTAATCGGTGATTTTTTCGATATTTTGCCTGATAATAAGGCTGGGTGCTTGATATTTTCGCATTAACCAAAAAAAATTTCTCGATAACGGAATTGCTCTGGACGATTGGCATTTTTTTGGTATTGTTTTTTTGCGTTGGTGGCCGCGGCGATCTGTTTCGCGCCGGTCTCGACGAAAAAGTCGGTTTCGAGCTGGCGGCAGCATTTGTGAAATCGAATTTAACTTGACCGTCGTGAAAATTAATTTCATCGTGGCGGAAAATTATCGCAGATAACTGGATGGCCAGCACAGAAATGGTCGCTTCTGCGAAAATGAATTACGAATGAACAGGGAACAAAGTTCATGAAGGTGGGAATTATCGGACTCGGATTCCGTCTCGGTTATCTGGGCTACGTTTTTCATGAGATCGACAGGGATTTCGAGATCGTCGGTTATGTCGATCCCGCGCCGGCGGGCCTGCCGGGCCTGCAGGAGAAGGGCATTTCGGCCGGCAAGGCTTACGATAGCCCCGAGGCGCTGATCGCAAACGAAAAATTCGATCTGCTAATGATCGGCTCGCCGAACCATATGCATCTTGAGCATATCCGCATCGGGCTTGAGGCCGGTTGCACCATCTTCTCCGAAAAACCCATCGTCGTCAGCATCGAGGAAAGCCTCGAACTCGCCCGGCTGCTCAACAAGCACGGCCACGAGCGGCTGCTCGTTGGTCTGGTCCTGCGTTACTCCCCGCTTTACCGCGATCTGCGCGCCGCGCAGGCCGAAGGCAGGCTGGGTGATGTCGTTTCCATCGAGGCCTCGGAGCATATTCCGCCCTATCACGGCGCATTCTTCATGCGCGACTGGCGGCGTTACGAGAATTATTCCGGTTCCTTCATGCTGGAAAAATGCTGCCACGACCTCGATCTCTATAATGGCGTGGTCGGCGCGCGGCCGCGTTTCGTATCGAGTTTCGGCGGGCGCAAGAGCTTCACGCCGGCGAACGCGCCGCAGAATGACGGCATCAACGACATGGAGGTTTACCATCGCAAGCCGAGCGGATGGATGGGTTCCGACAAGGTCTTCGACAGCGACGGCGACATCATCGACTACCAGACGGCGATCGTCGAATACGAGAACGGCGCGTCGCTTGCCTTCCATACCAATCTCAACGTTCCCGACGATTTCCGCCGCTTCTGCGTGATCGGCGCCAAGGGCATGGCCGAGGGCGATTTTGTTCGCGGCTTCCTGAACGTGCACAACGCCCGGACCAATGAAAAGACCGTCGCCAAGACCTATTCGGCGGCGACCACGCTCTCGCAGCATTATGGTGCGGATGAGCAGATGGCCGAGGATGTTATCGCTCATATCGTCAAGGGTACGCCGCTCCCGGTTTCCGCGCTCGACGCGATCGAGGCCGGAATTCTGGCGCTTGCCATGGATGAAGCGCGCCATGGCCGTAAAGTGATCGATCTCAAGCCGGTGTGGGAGGAATATGATCTGGCGCTGCACGGGCAGCCTAAATCCCCCGCCGTGAAATCGGCTTGAGGGGCGCGGCGATGGATGCGAAACGCAGCGCGGTCGTCTTCGCCTGGCTTCTTCTTCTGCCGGCGCTTTTATACATCACGGTTATCGTTGCTTATCCGCTCGTCGATACCTTCATCCTGTCCTTCACCGATGCGTCGCTTAGAAAAACGACGAACTGGGTGGGATTCATCAACTACGAGAAGATTTTCAACGCGACTTTTGCCGAGGTCATCACGCGGACCTTTATCTGGACGTTCTTTTCCGTCTCGATAAAGATGATCATCGGCACATTTGGTGCAGTCCTGCTGAATTCGGCCGTTCCCGGTCGGGCGCTGTTTCGCCTTTTGACCATGCCGCCATGGATCGTGCCGATGGCTATCGGTATCTTCATGTGGGGCTGGATGTATAACGGCCAGTTCGGCATGATTTCCGGCGTGCTGCAAAATCTCGGGCTTGTGAATGGGCCTGTTGCTTTCCTTGCTTATGGCAACACCGCCTTCTGGGCGACGATCATCACCGACGTGTGGATCGGTGTGCCGATGGTGACGCTTTATCTGCTGGCGGCCATTCAGGCCATTCCGCAGGATCTCTATGAGGCGGCGTGGACGGACGGCGCCAGCCGCGCCTACCGCTTCCGCCGTATCACGCTGCCGCTGATGCTGCCCGCCATGATTACCATGTCGATGATCTCGCTGATTTCGACCTTCAATTCCTTCGATATCATCTGGATCCTGACGCAGGGCGGCCCGACCGGCCAGACCACGACCATGATCATCGACACGTACAAGACGGCGATCGGCTCCTACAAATACGGTGAGGGTGCGGCGCGCGCCGTGCTGATCTGCATCTTCCTGTCGATCTTCACCTATTTCTACTTCCGCATCACCAGCCGTATCTCGCAGGAGGCCAGCCGATGACCGACAAGAATGCGATGATCAACCGCTACAGGTGGTATGAAATTGTCGGGATCTATTGCGGCATCGCCGTATTCCTGACCTTCGTGCTGGCGCCCTTCGTGGAAGGGTTTCTGGTTTCGCTGAAACCGCTGAGCCTGCTTTTCTCCTCGCCCTACAAGTTCTGGCCGACGAACGGTTCCTTCGAGGCCTACCGCACCATGTGGGTCAGCGTTCCGGGCTTTGCCCGCTACGTCTTCAACTCCTTCTTCATTTCGACGATCTCGACGATCATCGTTCTGCTTCTGGTGGTTCCGGCGTCCTATGCCTTTGCCAGGTTCCAGTTTCGCGGTCGCGGGCAATTGCTTGGCGCATTTCTGGCGATCAACATGTTCTCCGGCGCGGTGCTTCTGATCCCGCTTTACCGGTTGATGCGCAACATGGGTGTGCTCAACACCTATCTGGCGATGATCATTCCCGGCGCCGCCTTCCTTATCCCGACCGCCATCTGGCTGTTGCGCACCTACATGCTGCGTATCCCGCGGGAACTGGAAGAAGCGGCCTATGTGGATGGCGCGAGCTACTTCTACACCTTCCGCCGGGTGATCCTGCCGCTGGCGATGCCGGGCATCGCTGTCGTCTCCATCACCACCTTCATCGGCGCCTATGCCCAGCAGTTCATCTTTGCGCTCACCTTCAATTCCAAGACCGAATATATGCCGCTGCCCATCGGCCTCTTCGCCTATTTCGGTCGTCAGGAAGTCATCTGGAATGAGTTGATGGCGGCCAGTTTCGTCGGCATTGCGCCGGCCATGGTCGTGATCTTCTTCATGCAACGATATCTCGTCAGCGGCCTTACCGCCGGCGCGGTGAAATAAACAACAACCGGAACGACCACCAAAACGGGAGACTACCTATGGCACTGAAACATTACGGATTGGCGCTCTGCGCTTTCGCATTTGCCGGTTCCACTGCCCTTACCACGGTGACGGCGCACGCCGCCGACAAGGAGATCAGCTGGATCTATTGCGGCGACAAGATGGACCCTATCCATGAGAAATACATCAAGGAATGGGAAGGCAAGAACGAGGGCTGGAAGGTTGTGCCTGAGGTCGTCGGCTGGGCGCAGTGCCAGGACAAGGCGACCACGCTTGCCGCTGCCGGCACGCCTGTCGCCATGGCCTATGTCGGTTCGCGCACGCTGAAGCAGTTCGCGCAGAACGATCTGATCGTTCCGGTGCCGATGACGGAAGACGAAAAGAAGACCTATTACCCCAATATCGTCGACACGGTTACTTTCGAGGACACGCAATGGGGCGTGCCGGTCGCATTCTCGACCAAGGCGCTCTACTGGAACAAGGATCTGTTCAAGCAGGCCGGTCTCGACCCGGAAGTGCCGCCGAAGACCTGGGCTGAAGAAATCGCCTTCGCCAAGCAGATCAAGGAAAAGACCGGCATTGCCGGTTATGGCCTGCCCGCCAAGACCTTCGACAACACCATGCATCAGTTCATGCACTGGGTTTATACCAATAACGGCAAGGTCATCGACGGCGACAAGATCACCGTCGACAGCCCGCAGGTCGTTGCAGCCCTCACGGCTTACAAGGACATCACGCCTTATTCCGTCGAAGGTCCCACGGCCTACGAGCAGAACGAAATCCGCGCCATCTTCCTTGATGGCAAGGTTGGCATGATCCAGGCCGGTTCGGGTGCTGCAACCCGCCTGCAGGAAACCAAGATCAATTGGGGCATTGCCACGCTGCCGCTCGGCCCTGAAGCCAAGGGTCCCGGCACGCTGCTCATCACCGACAGCCTGGCGATCTTCAAGGGAACCGGCGTGGAAGAAAAGGCGACCGAATTCGCCAAATTCATCACTTCGCCCGGCCCGCAGGGCGAATACGAGTTGCAGGGCGGCGCTGGCCTCACCCCGCTGCGTCCGTCGGCCAAGGTGGATGAATTCGTCGCCAAGGACCCCTTCTGGAAGCCGCTGATCGACGGTATCGCCTATGGTGGTCCCGAGCCGCTCTTCACCGACTACAAGGGCTTCCAGGATACGATGATCGAGATGGTGCAGTCTGTCGTTACCGGCAAGGCGACCCCGGAGGATGCCGCGAAGAAGGCCTCCGCCGCTCTCGAGCAGTATAAATAATCCACAATGCGACGGTTGCGGGTGCAGGTCGCCCGCAACCTCATGAATTCGCCGCGAGAATGCCATCCGCTGTGACGGAAGGGGCTTCCCGTGTTTTTCAACGGTTCCGGTAAGGCGCGGTTTTCCCCCGTGTTGCGGAACGTCTCTGAACGCAGCCTGATGTCGGCTGGTGACGGGAGAGGCAAGTTTTGGGTCAGCTTTATCTCAACAACGTCCGCAAGAACTATGGACATTTCGAAGTCATCAAGGGTGTTCAGCTCGACATCAGGGATGGCGAGTTCGTCGTTTTTGTCGGCCCCTCGGGATGTGGCAAATCCACATTGCTGCGCATGATCGCGGGCCTTGAGGATATTTCCGGTGGCGACGTCGTCATTAACGGCGTGAAGGTCAATGAATTGCCGCCGGTCAAGCGCGGCATCGCCATGGTGTTCCAGTCCTATGCGCTCTATCCGCATATGACGGTCTTCGAAAACATCGCTTTTCCCCTCCGCGTCGAGAAGATGGAGGAGGACAAGATCAAGCAGAAGGTCGAGGGTGTCGCGAAAATCCTCCAGCTCGATCAGCGCCTGCAGCAGCGCCCCGGCATGTTGTCCGGCGGCCAGCGCCAGCGCGTGGCGATCGGCCGTGCCATCGTTCGAGAGCCGAAGATATTTCTGTTCGATGAGCCGCTTTCCAACCTTGATGCGGCGCTTCGCGCCGATATGCGCATCGAACTCACCAATCTTCACCGCACGCTGAAAGCGACGATGATCTATGTCACCCACGATCAGGTGGAAGCCATGACCATGGCGGACCGGATCGTGGTGCTGAATGCCGGTGAAATCGCCCAGGTCGGTGCGCCGCTCGAGCTTTATCACAAGCCAGCCAACCTGTTCGTGGCCGGCTTCATCGGCAATCCGAAAATGAATTTCCTGAAGGTGACCTGTAAATCCGTCAGCGCCGAGGGCGTGACGGTGGAATATGAAGGCCAGACGATTACGGTGCCGGTCGAGCCGCGTGCCGGCCTTGAAGGCGGGCAGTTGACGCTCGGAATCCGCCCGGAACATACCGGCCTCGAAACGGCAGACCTCAATATCAAGGTTGCGCCGAGCGTGATCGAACGGCTTGGGGTCAATACCATTGCTTATGGCGTTGCGCCGACAGGTGAGAATTATTGCGCCCTGCTTTCCGGCTCCGCACCTGTGGTCGTGGATGAACCGATCGTCACCGGCATCAACGCATCGGATTGCCATCTATTCGATGAGAGCGGCGTCGCGCTGGAACGGCGCGTCGATCTCTCAGTTCTCAAGCTGATCCAATAGGGGCAGGAACCGGGCCATGAAATCTGTTTCCCCGTGCCCGGCTGTTCCTGACGCGATCCGTCTCAGGCAGTATTTTCCCGTTCCTTCCAGACGAAAAAACAACGCCGGGCTTTTGGCCCGGCGTGCAAAACCTTACTGCATGTGCGCTGGATCACGGCATGGGGTTGGGCATGTAGCCGGTGAAACCGCTGATCTTCCAGCGTCCCTCATGCAGCCGGCAATAATAGAGCGTCTGCCATTTCATGACGTCGAAGCTGTCGTCCGCCTTGCGAAGCCCGCCGTCGAACTTCTTGCGCGCCAGCGCGGTCTCGCCTTCCACTTCGATTTCTTCCAGCGTGGTGGTCGCAAAGATCGCATCGCGTGGCTTCTCCGCGAATTGCTGGGTTTGAAAATCCCGCGCCTGCCGCAGCCATTCGTCGCGATAGGCGGTAAGCGAAGGGAAGGACAGGCGCCAATTGTCCGGGTTCGCATCCCGGTTGGCGTTGATGCCGAGAAAGCCGTCCTCGACGAAATCATCCGCGACCTTCGACCAGTCGGCGGCGAGGAATGCGTCGATGTCCCGCGTCACCAGCATCTCCCAGATGGAATGGCGGGCGACGTCCGTTGCGGGAAAGGGGTTTTTGAAGGGGTCACGCATGGTTTGGGTCCGTTTTTGAAATTATTTTCAAGATTTGGAGTTTTCTCTGGCGATGGTTGTTGGCATATGCTCATTTGTCAATCAACAGAGAAAATAATTTTCAAATCAGAGGTGTCCGCCGTGTCGTCAGTGGGACGAAACAAGGTCGATTCAGGGGTCTATGCGGTTGACGGGCGCGCTTTATTAGGGTGCATCGGTAACAGGGCCAGGCTTTAAGTTTTGGCGGAACGGAGACCGATGAGCATGGATATTTTCGCAAGGATACAGGAAGACAAGGGGCAGTTCTCGCAATCGGAACGGCGGATCGCCGATATTCTGGTTTCGGACTTCGAATTCGCCGTCAATGCCTCGATCATCGAGCTTGCGGCCCGGGCCGAAGTGTCTCCGCCGACGGTGACGCGGTTCTGCCGGCGTCTCGGCTGCCAGAGCTTTTCAGATTTCAAGGTCAGCCTCGCCAAGACCGCCTATGTGGGTATCCGATACCTCACCTCCGAACCGTCCAGCACTGGTCCCTCGGATGTTGCGGAAGAGGTGCTTGCCAAGGCGCAGGAAGCGCTTTTCCTGCTGCACAGGACGCTCGATCCCGCCCTTGCCGATGAAGCGGCGATCAGGATCGCCAATAGCGGCATGATCTATGCTTTCGGCGCAGGCGGCAATTCCTCGATGATCGCTTCGGAAATCCAGAACCGGCTGTTCCGCCTTGGCCTGCGTGTTTCGACCAGCGCCGATCACAGCATGCAGCTGATGATGACGGCTGCAGCGCGCAAGGAAGACGTCATCATCGGTTCGTCCTTTTCCGGCCGCAACATGGAACTGGTGAAATGTTTCAGGCTGGCGCGGGAAATGGGGGTAACCACCATTGCGCTCACCCAGAGTGACACGCCTGTCGCTGCGGCCGCCGACATGGTGGTGGCCGTCAATGTACCCGAGGGAAACAATATCTTCCGCCCCACCTCATCGCGCTACGCCTATCTGGCCGCCGTCGATGTTCTGGCGACGCTTGCTGCTTATCATCAACGGCAACGATCGATGGTGACTTTGCGTCACATCAAGCAGCAGCTCGTGGAACACCGTGACCCGGATGACAAGCAATTGCTCGGTGATTGAGGGCGGTATGCCGAAAAATACAGGCTGCTTTGCCTGAAACCCGGCTTTTTGGCGGGTCGGAAAGCTTCAAGGGAGTGGTAGGAGATGAAGGACAGGAAAGATCAGCTCGCCGTCGTTACCGGCGCAGCAGGTGATATTGGCCGGGCAATTGCCGTGGCGCTCGCTGAAAGCCATGCAAAGGTAGTGTTGG
This sequence comes from Agrobacterium sp. M50-1, assembly GCF_049843495.1. Lineage (NCBI taxonomy): Bacteria > Pseudomonadati > Pseudomonadota > Alphaproteobacteria > Hyphomicrobiales > Rhizobiaceae > Agrobacterium > Agrobacterium sp. M50-1. Next base: position 323,062 of record NZ_JBBHZH010000006.1, read on the forward strand.
TCGATATCGATTCCGACGCTCTTTCGGGCGCGCTATCCCTGCTTTCCGGTCCGCATTTCGTTGCGAAAACCTGCGATGTCACCGATCCGCAGGACCTTGCGAGGCTGGCCGCTGAGGTTGCGGAACTGGGCGATGTTGCGACCCTCATCAACAATGCGGGTGCCGCAAGGGCCGTCAGCCTGCATGACACGACCGCCGATATATGGCGCAAGGATAATGCCCTCAATCTCGAAGCGCCGTTTCTCTGCTTCAGGGCTTTCGAGGACGCGCTGAAGCGGACGCAAGGGTCGGTGGTCAACATCACGTCTGTCAATGGCATGGCGGTATTCGGCCACCCGGCCTACAGCGCGGCGAAGGCCGGGTTGATCCATCTGACGAAGCTGATCGCTGTCGAATACGGCAAATTCGGTATCCGCTCCAACGCCGTTGCGCCGGGCACCGTGCGCACGCAGGCATGGGAGGCGCGGGCCGCCGTCAATCCTCAGGTCTTTGAGGAGGCAAAGCACTGGTATCCGCTGCAGCGGATCGTGCGGCCCGAAGATGTGGCCAATGCGGTCGCTTTCCTCGCCAGTCCGCAGGCCGCCGCCATCAGCGGCGTGTGCCTGCCGGTTGATTGTGGTCTCACGGCAGGGCAGGCACCGCTTGCCCGGACTTTCTCGCAATCCGAACACTACTGATCAAAACCGTCTCACCGGTTCAATGCGCAATAAAGGGGAGCATCATGGCGCTCGCACAATATCGTCTTGAAAATTCTTGGCATCCGCTCGCAGAGTCCGCATCGGGCGGCTTTACCTTCACCCTCGTCAATCTTTCCGGCGCGCCGCTGAAGGATTTCCGTATTGTTTACACGTCGCTGACGCGTACGGTGGACAAGCCGGTGTGCGGCAATGCCGTTTATCTGCGCCGCAACGCCAATTTCCATGAATTTGCACCGCCGCCGGGCTTTATGCTGGAGCCGGGAAAATCCTGGCGCTTCACCGTCGATGGCCTGCTGCGGCCGGCCAGGCATCGCACGGATGGCGCGAAATCCGCCTATATCAGCCTTGCCGATGGAACGCATCGCGCCGTTGATGTCGGTGACCTGATGCTGGATGGGCGTCACAGCGAACCCGCACCGGTATTGCTTCCCGAGGGAAAGCTCGATTTGCCCTTCTCCATCCAGCCCTGGCCCGCTGAAATTGACGCCGAACCAGGCGAGGGTTTTCCCGTCGCGCTCTTCCCGGCGGAAGATGCGAGCGCAGAAGAAGTGCTTGCAGTGGAAGCCGTGCTTTCGCTGTTCCGCCGGCTTTTTGCCGTTGGCCATGTGCCTTTCAGCCTTGCGCCGGTTCATGAGGGAAAACCGCTTCGTTTCAAGCAGCATAGCGGGCTGGAAGCGGAAGGTTATCGCCTCAGCTTTTCCAAAGAAGCAGTTGTCGTGGAATATTCGGCCGCTGCCGGTCTGCAATATGGCCTGACGGTTCTGGCGCAGTTGCTGCATGGCGCGCGCATCGACCCCAAATTTCGCTTCCCGGCCTCCGGCGCCATTAGCGATGCGCCGCGTTATAGCTGGCGTGGCTGCCATCTCGATGTTTCGCGGCAATTCTATCCGACAGGCGATGTCCTGCGGCTTATCGATATTCTCGCATGGCTGCGCATGAACCGCTTCCATTGGCATCTGACGGATGACGAGGCATGGCGGCTCGAAATCAAGGCCTATCCGCTGTTGACCAGCGTTGGGGCAACCCGCGGTCCGGATGCGCCGCTTCTGCCGCAGCTCGGTAACGGGGCTGAACCCGTGTCCGGCTATTACACGCAGGACGATGTGCGCATGGTCGTCGCGCATGCGGCGGCATTGAATATCGAAATCGTGCCGGAAGTCGATATTCCCGGCCACAGTACGGCGGCTCTTGTCGCCTATCCGGAACTGACGGACGGGCAGGAAGCGCCGGACAGTTACCGCTCTGTGCAGGGATATCCCAATAATGCGCTGAACCCGGCCATTGAGCCCACTTATGAGTTCCTCGGCAAGATATTCGACGAGATGGTTGAGCTCTTCCCGTCGCGGCTGATCCATATTGGCGGCGACGAGGTCGCGGATGGGTCGTGGCTCGCCTCGCCGCTTGCCAAGGCGCTGATGGAAAAGGAGGGGCTGGATGGCACCTTCGGCATCCAGTCCTATTTCATGAAACGTATTCAGGGGATGCTGCATGAGCGCGGCCGCCAGCTTGCCGGCTGGGACGAAGTTTCCCATGGTGGTGGTGTCGATCCGGCCGGAACGTTGCTGATGGCATGGCAGAAGCCGGAAGTTGGGCTTGAGCTTGCGCGCCAGGGTTACGACGTGGTTATGACGCCGGGTCAGGCCTATTATCTGGACATGGTGCAGGATGAAGCCTGGCAGGAGCCGGGCGCAAGCTGGGCCGGCACCGTTCCGCCTTCGCATACTTATGCCTATGAAGCCGTCGGCGAATTTCCCGAGGAGTTGAAGGAGCGGATGAAGGGCGTTCAGGCCTGCATCTGGTCGGAACACTTCCTCAACCGTGCCTATTTCAACCATCTGGTTTTCCCGAGGCTGCCGGCCATCGCCGAGGCGGCGTGGACACCAAAGGCGCAGAAGGACTGGCTGCGTTTTTCCGCCATCGTCCCCTTGAGCCCGGTTTATTGAGGGGAAACCGACATGCGTATTGCCGTTGGTGGAATTCATACCGAATGCAGCACCTATTCGCCGGTGCTGATGGGGCAGGAAGATTTTCGTGTCTTTCGCGGCGTCGAACTGCTGGAGGCTGAGTATTTCAATTTCCTCGGTGAGGGCGTGGCAGACGTGCTGCCGCTTCTGCATGCGCGTGCGGTGCCGGGCGGACCGGTGTCGCGTGCGGCCTATGACGCGTTCAAGCGGGAATTCCTTGAACGTCTGAAGGCCGCGCTGCCGCTTGACGGGCTTTATCTCGCCATGCACGGCGCGATGAATGTCGAAGGCATGGACGATGCGGAAGGAGACTGGATTTCCAGCGCGCGCGCTGTGGTGGGCCCGGATGTAATCGTTTCCGCGAGCTACGATCTGCATGGTAATGTCAGCCAGACGATCATCGACCAGCTCGACATATTTGCCGGCTACCGAACTGCGCCGCATATCGACGTGCGCGAAACGATGGTGCGGGCCTGGACGATGCTGCTGAAGGCCCTGAAGACCGGCGAAAAGCCCGGCGTGGTATGGGCGAAAATTCCGGTTCTGCTGCCAGGTGAGAAGACCTCCACGGAAGATGAGCCTGCCAAAAGCCTTTATGCGGTTCTGCCGGATCACGATGCACTACCCGGCATTTGGGATGCGAATTTCATGATCGGTTACGTCTGGGCCGATGAACCCCGGGCAACGGCCTGCGCCGTCGTGACGGGAACGGACAAAGCGGCAGCACAGGCGGTCGCGACCGAGATCGCGCAATCCTACTGGAATGCCCGGCAGGACTTTCGTTTCGGCCCCGTGACCGAGCCGCTTGAGGCCATCCTGGATATTGCCGAAAACACGGCAACGCGACCGATCATTCTCGCCGACTCGGGCGATAATCCGACCGGTGGCGGGGTTGGCGATCGCGCCGATGTTCTGGCTGCGCTGATTGCGCGCCACTGGCAGGGTGCGCTGCTGGGCGGCATCACAGACCGGCCGGCGGTCGAAGCCTGTTTTGCGGCCGGCGAAGGTGCAACACTTTCCCTGGAGATCGGCGGCAGTCTCGATCCGCAGAGCGCGTCTGTCACCGTCGAGGCCCGCGTTGTGAAACTGGACGACCCAGGTGCTGCGGAAGAGCGGCAGGCGGTGGTCGCCATCGGTGGCATCACGGTCATTCTGGCGGCGCGGCGCAGGCCTTATCATATGATTTCGGATTTCACCCGTCTCGGCTTTAATCCAAAGGACGTGGGGCTGCTGGTCGTCAAGTCCGGTTATCTTTCACCGGAACTTGCACCGATCGCCAATCCCAACCTCATGGCGCTGACGGAAGGGGTTATCAATCAGGATATCGAAAATCTTCCCAATCGCCGCCGGGATGGCGATTTTTACCCATGGAAGCCGCATTTCGACTATACCCCCCAACCCATCCTTTCGGCCCGCTGGCGATGACAGCGGTCCGGTAGCTTTTTACCCAGCGATCCGGCGGTGCCGGATCATCTCAGGCGAATCTCCATGCCGTCGGCTCTTTCCATCGTCATCAATAATCCGTCGATCCGCATCGGGGCGCTCGCCATCCTGTTTTTCGGGTTTTCGAATGCGGCGACCGCCCCCTATCAGGCGGTCATCGGCATTCGCGAAATCGGGCTGAGCAACAGCGTCTATTCGCTGTTGATGCTGTTTGCCGCCGTCATCAATGTCAGCGCCAGCGTGCTGATGGGCATCGTCGCCGACAGGCTGGGCGAATATCGCAAGCCAATGCTCTATATCGCACTCTTTGGCGTCAGCGGTTATCTGCTGGTTTATCTGGCTGGCAACGCCACTGCCTTCATCGCGGCGAAGCTGGTGCTTCTGCCGATTTTCGGGGCGATGAATTCGTTGATCTTCGCGCATGTGCGCGCCGACGCGCGCAACCTTTCGACGGGTGAGATGATCGCGGTGAATTCGATCATGCGGGCGACCATCTCGCTTTCCTGGGTGCTGGTGCCTGGTATTGTCGGTGTTTTTCTGGTGAATTCCGGCAATATGCTGATGGCTTTCCTGTTTTCGGGCATCTGCGCGCTTGTCTGCTTTCTGCTCGTCGCCTTTTGTCTGCCGCGGGCCGCCACGCCGGCATCGGTAAATACCGAGGCGCGGTTCGGCCTGCGCGCCTCGCTTGCGGAAATCGGATCACGGCGGGTGCTGCTCAGGATCATCGCCATCGCGCTTATCTGCTCGATGCTGCATCTCAACGATTCCGTGCGCTCGCTTATCATAACCGGACAGGCCAAGGGCACGGTGGCGGATATCGGTATTGTTGCGGGTATCGTCGCTGCGCTGGAAATCGTCTTCATTCTCCTCTGGGGCTGGATCGAGAAGAAGGTTCCGCAAACGCTGACACTTGCGGCGGGAGCGGGGCTTTATGCCATCTATCTCATCCTGCAGGGGCTTGCTTCCGCGCCGTGGCATATTTACGCGCAGACGGTCATCAGTGCGCTGGGCGCTGCCGCGATCATCAGCATTCCCATTACCTACCTGCAGGAATTGATCGCGGACCGGCCGGGGCTCGGAAGCTCGCTGATCGCCGTCAATATCTTCCTCGGGGCTGGTCTGGGTGCGTTGATTTTTGCCGTTGGAACCCTGGTCTCCAGCTATTCGGGAACTTCCATATTGGGAGCAATCGTGGGGCTCGGCGGCGTTTATATGCTTTACGCGCTTGATGGAAAGGGCCGCCGCAGGTAACGGCCACCCAAATGAAAGAGGTTACGATGATTCTCGAGATTTGTGTGGACGATGTCGCCGGTCTGGAAGCGGCGGTCAGCGGCGGGGCCGATCGCATCGAGCTCTGTGCGGCGCTGTCGGGCGGCGGTGTGACGCCATCGGCGGGTTTCATGCAACGCGCGGCGTCCTGCGGGTTGCCGGTGAGCGTCATGATCAGGCCGCGCGCCGGTGATTTCGTGTTCACACGCGACGAAGCGGATGTGATGAAACGCGACATCGATGCGGCGCGTGCTGCAGGCCTTTCCGGCGTGGTGCTTGGCGCGTCGCGTGGCGATGGTTCACTCGATATTGCCTTGCTGGAAGAACTGCGCAGTCATGCCGACGGGCTGGATGTGACGCTGCATCGGGCTTTCGATGTCGTGCCTGACATGGAAGAGGCGCTGGAAGCCGCCATCGCATTGGGGTTTCCAAGAATTCTCACTTCCGGTGGCGCGCGTTCAGCGCTTGAGGGGATGGAGGCTCTGGCGCACCTGTCCGAGGTGGCCGCAGGCCGGATCGTCATCATGCCCGGTGCTGGCGTGCGTCCGCAGAGCGTTCAGACATTGCTGGATCGCTTCCCGATCACGGAAATCCACGCATCCTGTTCCGCCGTTCCGGCCTATGATCCCGACAGCAGGGTGGCGAAGCTAGGCTTCACCGGCGCAGGGCGTAAGGTTACCGATGAGGCGGCGGTTCGCGAGTTGAAGACGATCCTCACCGCTCATCATAGAGGCGGCGCAGCGCTCTAGCCGTTCCGGCCGCGCCATCGAGATCGAGCGTGACCGTGCCGGGTGCCGGCAAGGCCATCGTCGCCTTGATGGCATCGGCCATCGCTTGCGCGGAAATATCCTTTTCCTCCAGCACATGCGCCAGCCCCAGCCGCGCCAACCGTTCGGCACGGGCGCTCTGTTCGGTTTCGCCCCCGGCCGCGAAGGGGATCAGAAGCGAGCGGCATTTTGCCTGAAGAATATCGCAGACGGTATTGTAACCGGCCTGTGAAATCGAAAGCCGTGCCCCGGCGAGCAAACTTGCGAAATCCTTGCGGAAACGGAAGACGGACACATTCTCGGTCGCCTGTGCCGAGATCGCATCGAAATCCGCCTGCGGCATGTTTGGACCGGTTACGAGGCACCAGTTCTTGATGCCATCAAGCAGAGGGGCGGCCTCCAAAGCAGCCCGTATGAGTGTGGCACCCACTGCGCCGCCGCCCGCGGAAACCACGATATCGAATTTTTCCGCCGGTTCCGGCGGCGGAAGGGGAGCGACGAGGCCGGTATAGACGATGCGCTGGCTGATTTCGCCAGCAAGCGGAAAGGTGTCTTCCAGCCGGGCGAAATCCGGATCGCCATGGACGAGCACCGCGTCGAAATGTTTCTTCACCAGCGACACGGTCTCTTCGTCCCGTCCCGGTTTGGTTTTTTCCTGGAGAATATCGCGCAGCGACGCCATGACGAGAGGGCGCGGTTCGCTGTCCTCAATCTCACGGAGAAGCGGCATCAATTCGAAACGCACCTGTCTTCGGCCAAAAGGAAAAGCCTCGATGACAACGATATCGGGTTTGGCGCCGTGATAGGCCCCGATCAGCATATCGGTTCTAAGCTTCTTGAAGTCGTCATCCACCGGTTTGCCGGAACTGTCGACCAGGCCGGCAAAGCTGCCGTCGCTGACGGCGATGGGCGGCAATTCGACATGGCGGATGCCTTCGCCCGGAAAGCCCGGGACCGGGGTGCCGCCCGTCACCAGAACCACATCAAAACCGTCCGCCTGCAGGGCGTTGGCAACGCGGCTGGCGCGGGCGATATGGCCGATGCCGAGAAGATGCTGCACGTAAAAGAAGACGCAGGGGCGTTTTTCCGTATCGGTCATGGCGTTTTTTCCCACTCGGTCTCGAACAGGGCCTTCAGTTCGGCAATGCTGGTGCGATGGTCGAAGGCGGTGCGCACACGGTTTTCGGCGGCGCTGCCAAGACGCTGGCGCAATTGCGGATCGGTGATGGCCATGCGCAGCGCCTCTGCAAAAGCGGCCGGATTGTCCGGTTCCGTCAACAGGCCGTTTTCACCGCTGACGAAGAATTCCGGGATGCCCGATATGTTGGTGGAGATGCAGGTCAGCGCCTGGCTCGCGGCCTCGACCAGCACATTGGGAAGGCCATCGCGGTCGCCATCGCTGGTGATGCGGCAGGCAAGGGCGAAGAGGTCCGCCTCCCGGTAGTTTTCCAATACCTGTTTCTGGTCCATCGCCCCGGTCCAGACGATCCTGTCGGCAATGCCGAGTTCGTCGGCAAGTTTCTTCAGTGCGGCGAGTTCATCGCCGCCGCCGATATGGGTGAAACGCCAATGGATATTCTGGGGAAGCGAGGCGAGCGCGCGCAGCAGAATATCGATGCCCTTTTTCTTGACGGCTCGGCCGACGCTTAAAATCCTGACAGGATCATCGGCGTTCGATCCGTCCCTTACCGGACGCGGTGTCTTGAAATGCGGGAAGCGGGTAAGATCCAGCCCGTGATAGCTCAGATGCACATTCTTCTTAGCCCCGGAAAGGGTCTGCAGATGCTGAAAACCGCCGGCGGTGCAGGTCACAGCCCAGCGTGCGCTTTGCAGCTTGGCGGCAAGGTCGCGGTCGTTCGAGGTCCAGATGTCCTTCGCGTGCGCCGAGATCGTCCAGGGCGTGCCTGTCATCAGATGGGTATAAGCAGCGACCGAGGCGGGCGTGTGGATGAAGTGAACGTGCAGCCATTCGGCATCGTCCGGCCATTCATGTGCGAGCACCGCGGCCTGCCCGAAACGGCGGAAGCGGTTGCGGCTGAGGTCATGCGGCAGGTCGCTGAAAAAGCGGCGAAGCGCTTTGGTGAAGCCCGGCTTTTTGCGGCAGGCCCATAGCGCCCTCAGAACGCGCAGCGGTTCCTCGTGCAGATACTCCGGCAAATAGGTAACGGGCGCGCGGATTTCATCGTGAACGGGATGGCGCTTCTTGTCCGTGGGTCGGCGCATCGACATGAGTTCGAGCTTCAGGCCGGCCTTTTCCAGCCCGAGAAGCTCCTGAGCTATGAATGTCTCGGACAGGCGCGGATAGCCCTTGAGGAGCACCACGATTTTTTTTGTATCGGTCACGTTGCGCGTGTCTCTTTTGAAGTGGTGTTTGTCGGGGAACCGGTCACGCGGTTAGCGTGATCGGCGCCTTGTCGCCCTCGGGCGGCAGCCATTCGGCGATCCGGCGCGATATGTTTTCCAGACCATCCAGCTTCAGCCCGCGCGCATTGACGGAAGGCGGCGCGCGGTTTGGCAGTGCCTTCAGAGCTGCTGCCATCTTTGCCGGATTTTCGGCGTCTTCCGGTAGAAGCATGTCGAAAAGGCCAAGCTCCGAGGCGCGGCTGGCGCGGATAAGCTGCTCTTCGCGCGGCACCGTGCGCGGCACGACGAGGGCGGGTTTGTCGAAAGACAATATCTCGCAGACGGTGTTGTATCCGCCCATGGAAACAACGGCCTGCGCGCCGGCGACGAGATCTTCCATGCGATTGTCGAACTCGATGATCTCGATATGCGGGATATCGGCGACGCTGTTCATGAAGCGCTGGCGCTGATCCGCCGGCATATAGGGGCCGAGCACCACCAGCGCCTTATGCGTCAGTTCGCTGTCATGGCGATAGGCGTTGATGACGTCATCGATCAATTCGCTGCCATCACCGCCGCCTCCGGTGGTGATGAGAAGATAATCGCCTTCCGGCCGGTGCGCCACGGTTTCCGCCTGTGTTTTCGACCGCTGCAGGAAACCGACGAAATCCATCTTGTCGCGCACGGTGTTAGGAACATCGAGCCCCGTCAGCGGGTCGTGGAAATCCGGCGGGCCATAGATCCAGACATGGTCGTAAAACTGGCCGATCTTTGTCATGACATTGTTGCGCTTCCACTCCGCTTCGAGCAGCTGCGGCGCATCCATGACGTCGCGCAGGCCGATGACGAGCTTGGTGCCCTGTCCCTTGAGATAGGCGAGCGTTTCCTCCACCTCGCCGCGCAGGCCCATGGGCTCCTTGTCGACGATGAAGATATCCGGCTGGAAGCTTTCAGCGGTGTGATAGATGATGGAGCGGCGCATCTTCAGCGTTTCCTGAAGATCGATATGCCTGTCCATCGAGGTATATTCACCGTTGCGCAGTTTGATGACGCTCGGGATTTTCACGAAATCGACGCGGGCGCGATAATCGAAGGCGCCGGCAATTGTCGCACCTGAAATGATGAGGACGTTGAGGCCGCGATAGTCCTCCACCAGAGCATGCGCAATCGTGCGACACCGCCGCAGATGGCCGAGGCCGAAGGAATCATGGCTGTACATGAGAATGCGCGCGTCGTTCAAACGGGAGCTCATGGGCCAGACCTCTTTTTGCCTTTCACGATGAAGGCGGCGTCGGAAGGGCAGTGTATCAAGACGTATTCCATTTTATTTGAAGGGGTCCGCAGCATCACGTAGTCCGTCACCGAAGAAATTAAAGGCCAGAATGACGAGAACGACCGGGATCGTCGGTATTAGAAGCCACGGATATAGCGCAATGACGCTGACGCTGCGCGCCTCTGTGAGCAGAATTCCCCAACTTGTGATCGGTGGTCTGAGACCAAGCCCGAGAAAGCTCAGTGCGGTCTCGCCCAGGATCATGCCCGGAATTGTCAATGTGGCAGAGGCGATCAGGTGTGACATAAAGCCGGGAATAAGGTGTCTGCCGATAATGCGCGGCGTGCCCGCGCCCATCAATTGTGCAGACAAAACATAGTCTTCTTCGCGAAGCGCCAGCAGTTTTGAGCGCACGGCGCGCGCCAGCCCCGTCCAGTCCAGCATGCCGAGAATGATGGTGATGCCGAGATAGACGAGGATGGGGCTCCACGTCACCGGCATGATGGCCGCAAGCGCCAGCCACAGCGGAATGCTCGGGATGGATTGCAGGACTTCAATCACACGCTGGACAATCAGATCGAAGGTGCCGCCGCGATAACCCGCAAGACCACCGATCACAATGCCGAGAACGAAGCTCATGGCGACGCCAAGAAGACCGATCGTCAGCGAAATGCGGGCGCCATAGATGATGCGGGACAGCACGTCACGGCCAAGACGATCCGTCCCGAGCAGGAACAATTCACCGCCTTCCGCCGGGCAAACGAGATGGGTCCTGCCCTCGAACATGCCCCAGAAGCGATAGGTATCGCCCTTGCAGAAGAAACGCAGCGGCTGGATATCTGTCGGCACGTCCCGATAGACCCGCCTCAGATTGTCCATGTCGAGCGTCATTTCCCGGCCGTAAACGAAGGGGCCGACAAATTTTCCGTCGTTGAACAGGTGAATGGCCTGCGGTGGGGCGTAGATGTGCTCGATATTGCGGGTATGGAGATTATAGGGCGCGAGGAACTCGCTGATCAGGATCGAAAGGTAAAGCACCACCAGAAAAGCGCCGGACCAGACCGCGATCTTGTGCTGGCGGAACTGCCACCACATGAGACGCAGCTGCGAGGCCTTGCTGAAGGCCGCCATTCCTGACGTGTTGGGTTCGATCAGCGAGGGGTCGAAGGGCGCTGTCGAGACATAATGGGGCAGCGCTTCGCCGGGGTTCGGAATGGATGAAGTCATTTGACGTTACCACCTCCGAAGCGGATTCGCGGGTCGAGTATGGCAAGGGCGATATCCGACACCAGAACGCCGATCACCGTCAGGAAAGCAAGGAACATCAGGAACGAACCGGCCAGATACATATCCTGGCTCTGCAACGCCCTGATGAGCATCGGGCCGGTGGTTTCAAGCGACAGGACGACGGCGGTGATTTCCGCGCCTGATATGATCGCAGGCAGGATCGAACCGATATCGGAGATGAAGAAATTCAGCGCCATGCGCAGCGGATATTTGGTCAGTACCTTGAATGGATGAAGCCCCTTGGCCCGGGCCGTCACCACATACTGTTTCTGCAATTCATCGAGCAGATTGGCGCGCAGGCGGCGGATCATGCCGGCCGTACCTGCCGTTCCGATGATGAGGACTGGGATCCAGATATGTTCGAGGATCGATTTGAATTTCGCCCAGCTCATCGCCTGGTTCAGATATTCCCGGTCCATCAGATGGCCGATGGAGATGCCAAACCAGATATTGGCAAAATACATCAGGATCAACGCCAGCATGAAATTGGGAATGGCGATGCCGAGCAGGCCGAGGAAGGTAAGCCCGTAGTCACCCCAGCTATATTTGTGCGTGGCGGAATAGATGCCGATTGGAAAAGCGAGGATCCAGGTGACGATGATGGTGACGAAGGACACCAGAACCGTCAGCCACAGGCGGTCTCCCACCACATCGCTGACCGGCAGCTGATATTCGAAGGAATAACCGAAATCGCCAACCAGCATCCCTGTCGCCCAGCGGAAATAGCGGATCGGTGCCGGCTGGTCGAAACCGTAACGGACGCGCAGCTCCTCGATTTCGGCAAGGTTCGCCGTCTCGCCCATGGCGCGCAGCTCGGCGACATAGCTTTCGAAATAATCGCCCGGCGGCAATTCGATGATGGTGAAAACCAGCATCGAGATCAGGATCAGCGTCGGGATCATGACGAGGATGCGCTTTAAAATATACCGCAGCATATCAGGCGTCTCCGTCATACCAGAAGCTATCCGGCATATAGACGCCGAGATAGGATGTGGGCTCGTAACCGAAAAGCGCCTTGTCCGGCACATTTCGCATGCGTTTGACGTGAACGACGGGTTGTAGCGCGCCGTTGACGATGCCGATGGAAAACACCTGCTGGGTATAGATGCCCAGCATTTCCAGCCAGATGGCTTCGCGCTCCTGTTCGGTGACGCTTCTGCGCCATTTTTTCAGGAGATCGAGCAGATGCGCCGCCTCCGGCAGATCGGGCTCCTTGCCCTCGCGGCCGCCAGAAAGATAATGCACACCCCAGACCGGCCATTGCAGCTGGTCGTCACCGGTGGGCGCAAGGCCGGAAGGCAGCATATCAGGTGTCGGCACACCATTGTCCATGCCCATCCATACCGACATCAGCACCTCGCCGCCCATGGCGCGTTTACGGAAAACATCGCGCTGGGTGGGGCGCACGGAAACAGCAATACCGATATGCCGCCAGTGATCCGTCACCAGCTCCATCACGTCGGTTTCGAGCGTGCTTTCGCCAGTCGTCTCGACGATGATATAGGCCGGACGCCCATCCGGCAGGAGCCGAAGGCCGGCGCTGTCGCGCTTGTCGAGACCGGCTTCATCGAGCAGCCTGTTGGCGGTTGCGCGGTCGAAGGCGCTCCAGGCGTCCGCAAATTCCTGCCGGTAAAGCGGGCTTTCCGGCAGAACGGTATCGGCGCTCTCCTTCGCCAGCCCGTAAAAACATACCATGTTGATTTCGTGCCGGTTGATCGCAAGGGACAAAGCACGGCGCACGCGTACGTCCTGAAAAGCACTGCGCCAGACCGGATCGGCGCAATTCAGATTGGGAAGAAGCGCGACGCGCGATCCCTGTGAGCGCTTGTAGAGGTTGACCTTCAGGGGAAAGCGCTTTTCCGCGTCCTTCAAGAAGGTGTAGTCGGCGAAATCGAGGCCGAAATATTGCAGGTCGCTGTCGCCGGACGCCGTCTTGGCCGAGATGATGTCGGACGACGTGACGTTCAGCAGGAAGCGGTCGAGATAGGGCAATTGCAGGCCGTTTTCGTCGACACGATGATAATAGGGGTTGCGTTCGAACACGAACTGTTCGGCTGGCGGCGCGGTTGTGTTGCGCCAGGCATCCAGTGTCGGCAGAGCTGGGTTTTCCGGGCGCACCTGCCGCGACATCTTGATATGCAGCCCGCTCCAGTCGTCCGCCTTGTTTTTCTTGATGAGTTTGGCGAGGTTTTCCGCAGTCTGATATTTGACGTGGAACTGCTTCATATAGGCGGCAGGCAGGAACAGCCGCGCCGGTGAGGCGGCCGCGAGCTTCGCCAGAAAATCCGGGTTGGGGCCGTCCCAGGTGTAACGCACCGTCAGCTGGTCAATGACCTCGATCAGAGGCGGCTTGTTATTGACCAGAAGTTCGATCGGGGGACCGCCCTTGTGGATTTCCTTGTTGAGGGCGACATCCTCCCAGAAATAGCGGAAATCCTCAGAGGTGAAGTCGCTGCCATCGGACCATTTGTGGCCCTCACGCAGCTGGAAGGTGAAAATGCGTTCGTCCTGAACCTCGTAGCTTTCCAGAATATCCGGATGAAGCTCGAATTTTTCGTCATAACCGACAAGGCGGGCGTAATTGCTGATCGGCATGAGCCTGATATCACGCTGGCCGCCAATGAGCATGCGCACAGAGCCGCCATGTTTTCCCGGCTCACGGCCAAGCGCTTTCATGTCGATGACGCGCGGGTTTTTCGGCAGCCGCTCGGCCACATCGGGCAATTCACCCTTTTCCCGTTTTTCCTTGAAATAGGCGGGGTCGGTATAGGCGGCTCGCGCATAGGCCGGCAGGAAGACAGAGGCCAGCAAAGCAAGGGTGGTGCGGCGCGTGATCAAGGGCGAAGCTCCCGGATGTCGGCATTGCCGTTTGCGAGAACGAAATGGCCGTCGCCCAGATCGGCGGAGATCATGTCCCCATCACCCTCGTCCCGGAACTGCTTGCCCCAGTCGAATTTGCCCGTCGCGCTGATCTTGCCGATGGTGCGGAAATCGAGCGGACGGTCGAGATCGGGGAATGGCACAGCCGCCAGCAGCGATTTGGTATAGGGATGCACGGGAGCGCGCATCATGATTTCCCGCGGGGCCAGCTCGACGATGCGGCCCTCGCACATCACGGCCACGCGGTCGGCCATGTAATCCACCACCGCCAGATTGTGCGAGATGAAGAGATAGGTAAGCCCGAGGTCTTTTTGCAGATCCTTGAGCAGGTTGAGAATTTGCGCCTGCACGGAGACGTCGAGAGCGGAGACGGGTTCGTCGCAGATCAGCAGTTCGGGTCCGAGCGCCAATGCTCTGGCGATACCGATACGCTGCCTCTGTCCGCCGGAGAAACTGTGGGGGTAACGGTTCAGCGCGCTTTCGCCAAGCCCGATAGCCCTGACGAGATTGCGGACTTTCTCCGCGCGGTATTTCGCATCGCCCCGTCCGTGGATTTCGAGCGGCTCGCTCAGAATATTGCCAACGGTCATGCGTGGAGACAGCGATGATATCGGGTCCTGAAAGACCATCTGTATCTTCGACCGCAGCTCCTTGAGGTCTCCATCCCTGGCATTGAGGACATCGATATCGCCCTCGGGCCGATGAAAGGTTACCGAACCTTCATCCGGGCGCACGGCGCGCATGAGGATTTTGCTGACGGTGGTCTTGCCGCTGCCGCTTTCGCCGACCAGCCCGAGGCATTCTCCGCGGCGGATTTCAAAACTGACGCTGTTGACCGCCTTGGTGGCGTTGGCGTCGCCCTTGCGGAACCAGCTGGATTTGCGGGTCGTGAAGGTCTTGCTGATATTGTCCACGGTCAGGAGCGGGCCGGGGGTTTTATTGACCGCGGCGGTCTTCTTGCCGACAAGGCTTTCGTGGTCAATGTTGATTTCGCGCAGCGCCTTCAGCCTTTCGCCGGGCTTCATGTCGAAATGCGGCACGGCGGCCATCAGGCCCTTGAGATAGGGATGGCTTGGCGACTTGAAAATGTCATCGACCGTGCCCGCCTCCATGATTTCACCCTGATAGATCACGGCGACCTCATCGGCGATATTGGCCACCACGCCGAGATCGTGGGTGATGAGCAGCATGCTCATGTTCAGCCGGCTCTGGAGATCACGCAGGAGCTTGAGGATTTGCGCCTGTATCGTCACATCAAGCGCCGTCGTCGGCTCGTCGGCAATCAGGAGCGCGGGGCGACAGATCAGCGCCATGGCAATCATGGCGCGCTGGCGCATGCCGCCCGACAATTCGAAGGGATACATGTTCACGACCTTCTTGGGTTTGGAAAACCCAACGAGGTCGAGCGTTTCATACATTTTTTCCGCACGTTCGGCGGGCGACAGGATGCTGTGGATTCTGAGCGCCTCGTCGATCTGGTTGCCGATCGTATGCAGCGGCGAAAAGGACGTCATCGGTTCCTGAAAAATCAGGCCGATGCGGTTTCCGCGTATCGAGCGGATTTCCCGCCCGTCTTTCGGCAGTTGCAGCAGATCGATAGGGCCGGCTGCGGCATTTTCCGGATCGGTGAACAGCACACGGCCGTCCACGCGCGCCGTCTTGGGATGAATGCCCATGATGGTCTGGCCGATGACGGACTTTCCCGAGCCGGACTCGCCGACGAGAGCAGTGACTTTTCCCGGAAGAATGCGAAGACTGGTGCCCCTGACGGCATCGATGGTGCCGCCCATCAGAGAAAACGAAACCCGCAGATTTTCAATACGGAGCAAATCTGCGCCTGCGCTCATGCCAAAGGGTTCCTTGCCGTCTCTTTATTGTTACGTTGTGACAATTGCTCAGGAGGGCTTAAATCCACGTTATCGCAGGGTTTGTTGTCTGTCTATGCCTCTGAAACATCGAATTGTTTAGCAAATTCAAAGCCGGCTTCCGAAACGCGACGGCTTGCCTGACGGCATTTGTTTGGCGATATGTTAACGAGCGTTTTTGGATGAGGATCCATGTCCGACAAGAAATATTACGATATCCAGCTGGACAAGGCCCGGCAGTTGCAAAATGACGGCCAATATGTGGAAGCCAATGCGCTTCTCTTATCGCTGGTTGCAGCAAAGGACGGCCACCTGATGGGTGAGCAAACGGTGCTTGGCCTGCCGCGCCGGCTTCATGCGGCGAGGCTGCGTCTCGCCAAGGCCGAGGGTGATATGATCGCCAGGATCGGCTATCAATATACGCTGGTTCCGCCGCCGCAGGCGCTGGCAAAATATGCACAGTTTTCGCCGGAAGAGCGCCGCATAATCAGCTTGAAAAGCAGGGAGGATGTGCCAAGGCTTATCCACCAGATATGGATCGGGGAAAACGCCCCGCCGGTATCGGTTGAGGCATGGGCCGCACACGCTTCGAACCATGGTTACCACTATCACCTCTGGCGGGAGGCTGATCTTGAGCGGGAAGGCGTGTTTTCGAACGGCATCTTCAAAACCATGCTGGACAAAGGCGATTATCCGGGCGCGGTGGATGTGGCCCGTTATATCCTGCTGGCGCGTTTTGGTGGCATCTATCTCGATTGTGACTGGTATCCGGCGCGGGACGATGTGAGCTTCGATACATTCCTGCCCTTGGCGGGGCTGACGGTGTTTGACGAAAAAACGCCGCGTGACACGGGGCAGGGCAGCATGCTGCTTGCCAATTCCTTCATCGCTGCGCCTGCCGGACATCCGGTCTTTGGCAAGATGCTGGAGGCCTTTCCCGGGATTATCGAAGACATGCCGCGCGCGCCTGCCTGGTGGTCGACCGGCCCTTTGATATTCACCGTTATCGCCCGGGCCGGAAGCATCAGCCTCGCGCCGGCGTCCTTCGTCGCCGCGTCTCTTCCCGACCGCGCAGCTTTCGATGAGGTGGAAGCGGTCAGGCGGAAACTTTCCACTGAGGCGGGCGGGTTGCTGATCGCCTGGAAATCATGGTGAGATTTCGTCGACAAGGTCCCTTGAAGAACGCCAGCGCGCGGCTGGATGTTCGGCGGTCACTTCGAAAAGCCGTCTCAGGAAGCGCCAGACATTGTCGTCATGCACGAGATGATGGGTGAGGATGCCGGTCGCGCCGCCATTTTCTGCGGCCCTCAGGATGCGGGCGGCGGTTTCGGAAAACAGGATACCGTCGTCACGGCCACCGCGGCTGCCGCGCCAGTCGATCACGTCGATATGGGTGTTCAGGCAGGGCGGCAGGGTGCTTTTCTCCGGGCCGAAAACGGACAAGGCGCGATATCCGAGGCCCGCCAATTTCTTCACGATATCGGCATCTATGCGGTTCCATGGCGGCACGAGCATCGGCACCAAACGCCTGCCATGCAGGTCGTGGAGTTTATCCAGCCCGGATTGCAACTCATCAAGAACGATGGCCGGATCGCGATGTGATCCGAGTTCCTGCTTCTTTTCTTTTTCCCCGGCATAGTTCGCATGGGACCAGCCATGGACGGCGACCTGGGCGATATCAGACACATCCAGATGCTGCGCGAGCCTGTCTGTCGTCATCTCGGGAATGACCGCGAGCGTGACCGGAGCGGAAAAGCCGGCGCACAGATCAAGCAGCGTGTCGAGGGCCGGTGTCGGCTCCACCGCATCGTCGTCCCTGAGCCAGAGATCGGCCTTTATGCCGCGCCGCTCACATTCGTCCAGTGCCGCAACGAGTGTTTCCAGACTCATGATCTTCGCGCCTTTGCTTGCAGCAGGATATGGTTCAGCTCTTTTGCGGCGTTTTCCAAAGACCGTTCGTTCCTGACGAATTGCCGGGCCGCCCTTGCCAGTTCTTTACGCCTGTTGTCGTCACCGATCAGGGTTTTAATCGCGTCGGCATAAGCGGCTTTATCATTCTCCGGTGTCAGTAATCCTGTGGCGCCGGATTTTACCACTTCGGGAACGCCCGCCACTTTTTCGGCCACGACGGGCAGGCCGGCGGCCTGCGCTTCGAGATAGGCAAGCCCATAGGCCTCGCCATGGCCCGGCCAGACATAAAGGGACGCTTTTGAAAGAAGCACGGCGATCTCGGACGCGGTTTTTTCCCCGTGCCAGACAAGGCGATGATCCGGAAAAACGCTGAGCATGGCTTGTACGGCCGCGCGTTCCGGCCCATCGCCGACGATATCCAGCGTCCAGTTGATATCCTGGGGCAAAAGGGCAAGTGCTTCGGCAAGGGTGCGATAGCTGTCGAGCTTATCACCCGCCCGCATCATGGCGACGGCAATCAGCTTTGCCGGGGTCGGATCGGGCGCGTTTTTTAGAAAGGCCCCGGCATCGATAAAGGGCGGAAGCATGGCCCATCGAAGGGCCGGAGAGGCCCGCACAAGCCCCTCGCGATCCCGCGCAGTGAAGCAGATATTGATCGATGCGGCATTCAATGCGGCCAGCAACCGGTCCTGAACTGCCTGCCAGCCCATCCCGTTGCGCTTGGGCGAATAGGAGGACTCGGCGGTGACGTAGGGGATATCGAAACGTCTGGCCAGTTCCGGTCCAAGCAAGTCGAGGGCCTTGTAATAGGGGTGATAACAAAACCAGAGGTCCGGTGCGCCCTCCAGCTGCCAGCGCTGCGTGATGGTCTCGATTTCGCGCTCAGCCGTTTCGGCAAGCGAAGTCCGCGCGGGTTCATCCGGCTGTTTCAGGAAGCTGCGCAGTTCGGAGGCGACTGAAACCTCGTGGCCGCCCATCGTCATGGCCTGCATCAGCAAACGGGCCATCAGCCGGTCACCGGAGGGAACGGGATGGTTGGGCGATTTGAGCGGCGCATAAAAGGCGATCTTCATGGCGATGGTTTTGCGTTGTTGGCGGCTTGGGCGTCAACCGGAATTTGAAAGGGCCGAGCCTTGACAGGTCAGTCATTCTTGCCCAACTGAAAGGCATCTTTTGCACATGCGCGGAGCGTGACACGCTTTGACTTCCCCAGATATTTCCCAGAACCTGCTTTCCAGCATTGAAAACAGAAGCGCCAAAGCGGGGGTGATCGGCCTCGGCTATGTCGGTCTGCCGCTTGCCATGACGATCGCCAAGGGCGGTTTCAAAGTTGTCGGTTTCGATATCGATCCCGGTAAGATTACCGCGATCGAGGCCGGACGCAGCTATATCGAGGCCGTTTCGGAAGAGGTGCTGGCAAGTGTGAGACAGAGTGACGGCTTTGTCGCCACCTCGGATTTTTCCAGGCTGGCAGAATGCGATGTCATCGCCATCTGCGTGCCCACGCCCCTGACCAAATATCGCGAGCCGGATCTCTCCTATGTCGAAAAGACCTGCCGGGATATTGCCGCCCATCTGCGCAAGGGGCAGCTCGTGGTTCTGGAATCGACCACCTATCCCGGCACCACCGACGGGGTGGTGAAGACCATTCTGGAAAGCACCGGGCTTGTCTCCGGCGTCGATTTCTTTCTTGGCTTTTCGCCTGAACGGGAAGATCCCGGCAATCGAGATTTCGAAACCTCGACCATTCCGAAGGTTGTCGCTGGGGATGGTGGGGCCGCTGGAAAGCTGATGGAGGCTTTTTATGGTTCGGTGGTCAAAAAAATCGTTCCGGTTTCGACCAATGCCACGGCGGAAGCGGTGAAAATCACCGAAAACGTCTTCCGTGCCGTTAATATCGCGCTCGTCAACGAACTCAAGGTCGTCTACGAGGCGATGGGTATCGACATATGGGAAGTGATCGATGCGGCGAAAACCAAGCCGTTCGGGTTCATGCCGTTTTATCCCGGTCCGGGTCTTGGCGGCCATTGCATACCGATCGACCCGTTCTACCTCACCTGGAAATCGCGGGAATATGAGTTGCCGACGCGGTTCATCGAACTGGCCGGTGAAATCAATACCGGCATGCCGCGGCATGTCATCGGGCGCGTTGCCGAAGCGCTCGATATTCACTCCGGCAAGGCGCTCAGCCGCTCGAAGGTGCTGGTTGTCGGGCTCGCCTATAAAAAGAATGTGCCTGACATTCGCGAAAGCCCCTCGCTGAAGCTCATCGAGCTTATTCAGGAGCGTGGCGGCGAAGCGGCCTATTTCGATCCCTACGTGGCCGAAATCCCGAAAACCCGGGAATATAGCCATCTGATGGGCATGAAGTCCGTGCCGTGGGACAGGCAGGCGATCGGCGCCTTCGACGCCGTTCTCGTTGCGACTGACCATGACAATGTGGATTATGCCGCTCTCAGCGAATGGGCGCCGCTCATCATCGACACACGCAATGCTTTCGCGCGTCGGGATATAGCCGCAAAACACATCATCAAGGCCTGATAAAATGAGCAGACTCGATAGTTTCATTCGCCGGTTGACCGCGCAGCGGGATATCCTCAACCATGTCGCAGCCGATCTCGATCTGCCGGGTGAAGGGGCGCTTATGGAAATCGGCCTTGGCAACGGGCGCACCTTCAATCACCTGCGGGAGTTGTTCCCCAATCGCCGCATCATCGCTTTCGACAGGGCCATGGGTGCACATGCCTCCTCGGTTCCGGCGCAGGAGGATCTGGTGATCGGCGAAATATCGCAGACCGCTCCGGCTTTCATCGGCACGGAAGCGGCTTTCGTGCATGCGGATATCGGCACAGGCTATCCGGAGAAGGATGCGGTTACCCTTACATGGTTACCCGATCTTGCAGCCGGCATGCTGGCGAAAGGCGGTCTCGCGGTCAGCGGCCTGCCCCTGGATCATCCCATGCTGAAGCCATTGCCGGTGCCGGCAAGTGTGCCGACGGACCGTTATTTTCTCTATCGCAAGATTTGAAATCGGACGCTCCGCAGATGTGTTCGGGCTATATCATAAATAGCGCTCGCTCTCTTCCTTCGAGAGCAGGAAGACCCTCATCTGCGAGTTTCGGCCGCGAATGGTGATTTCTTCGCTCCTGAGATCGGCAATCTCCTGTCCCGCCTGAATGATGGCCGGTTCGGAAACGACGATGGCGGCGCCGAACTCCTTTGCCTTGGATTCGAGCCTGCTTGCCACGTTAACGGTGTCGCCTATGGCCGTCAGGGTTTTTGCCGCGCCATATCCCATCACGCCGACGATGCTCGGGCCGGAGTGAATGCCGACCACCACTTCCAGGCGGACGGCGAATTGTTTCTCCAGCCCCTCGTTCAGGATGGCGATATCCCGCAATATGGTTGCGGCAGCCTTCATGGCGCTTCGACAGGCACGGTCCGCATCCTCGCCAAGTCCAAAAAGGGCCATGGCGCCATCGCCGATGAATTTGTCGAGATGACCGCCGGCCTGTTCGACCGCCTGGCCCACGATGGTGAAGTAGCGATTGAGAAGGAAGACGACATCATAGGGCAGCTTCGCTTCGGACAGCGTGGTGAAGTTACGCAGATCGCAGAAGAGGATGGCGATTTCTTCTTCCCGGCCCGGCCGGGCCGGCTGTGCATCCGCGGGCAGATCGCTCTGCTGGGGCGGTGAAACGAGAAGCGCGATATTGAGATCGCTCGTAGGGCGCAGCTGACAACCGAGCCGTACATCCGAATCGGCATGGATGCGCCTCAACGTGGTCTGCTCGCTCTCCCCGGGTGGCGGAAGCGGGCCCTTGCTGTTCAGAACCTTGACGCGACAGGTTGAGCAGCGTCCCTTGCCGCCGCAGACGGAGTAATGCGGGATGCCCGCGAGCCTGCTGGCTTCGAGAATGCTGAAGCCGGCGGGAATGCGCGCTTGTGCGCCCTGTTCATAATGGATTTCGATGGCGGTCAACCGTTGCCGGAAGCTGCGCACGCCGCGCAACACGAAGACCAGCATGACTGCGCCGGCAAAAAGCGCTTCGGTCGTGCTGGTAATGAACCGGATTCGCGTTTCCATCTCCCTTTGCAGCGGGAGTTCGTCTCTCTGGATGGCGTAATCCGAGAGCCCGGGAGGAAGCGCGTATTTCCGATCGATTTCCTCCAGCCAGCGGCCCGCATCGCTGAAACCCAGCAAGGCCAGAAGCGGCAGCGTCACCGCCACTGTCATGAAGAGCCCGGCGATTTTCGGATACCAGTCGCGATAACGCAGCCAGAAATAAAGGCCGATGCATCCGTGGATCCAGATCACGACCAATGCAAGGCTCTGCCATGCGCCGCTGACGGGATTGTTGATCCACAGGCGGCGGATAACCGAATAATAACCGACGTCGATGCCATAGAGCATGTGCGATACGCGGATATTGACGGCATGGCCGATGATCAGAAACGGGATCGACAGGCCGAAAATGACCTGGAGCGCTTCGCGAAGCGGCATGCGCAACGTTCTGCGCTGATAAAGCGAGCGCAGAACAAGGCAGACGTGCACGACAACCGAACCATAAAAAAGCAGGCTGCTGACGGGATTGAGCCAGATCAGGCTGAACCATTTTCGCGCCCGTTCGGCGGTATCGATGGAGATGAGCGCGAGGGAGTGATTGAAAAGATGGGAAAATACGAAAGCAAATATGATGAGACCGGATAAAATCCGGGCGCGTCTCAAATTGGTCTCCGAAAAGAAACGGATCATGCAAATCCCATCATGTGGTCATCGGCGCAGAATCATCATGTAGTATGTGGTGGCGCCCTTAGTGCAGGGCGCCTCGTGGCAATATCGTGGAGCAATTGATCGCAAACAGTCAATTGTGCGTGTTCGAATGCCCGCGTGCAAAAAATGTTGAATCAGGGCTTCGAAAAAACGGTCGGAAAGATTAAATCTTCGCCGGCGCCAAATTACGATCAGAGTTCGATGATCTGGCCGTCCATGGCCGCAAATGCACCGCTGAACAGGGCCTTTGCCTGTTTTTCGATGTTGTCCAGTTCCTCGTCGCTGCGGCTGGGGGCGTGGTGGATAAAGCCCACATTTTTTGCGCCGGCGCGTTTGGCGAGGCGGATCGCCTCTTGCCAGGACGAATGGCCATAACCGCGATAAAGGCCCATTTCCTCATCGGTGAACATGGCGTCATAGAGGAAAAGATCGACATCCCTGATCAGGTCGAGCACGGTTTCGTCGATGCTGCCCGGCTCATGTTCGGTGTCGGTGATGATGGCAAGGGATTTTCCTTCCCAGTCCAGCCGGTATCCGATGGCGTTGCCGGGATGATTGAGCATTCCGGTTCTGATCGAAAGGCCGGGATGCACATCGAGCGCATCGCCGGGCAGGAAGTCCCGTGTCGCGATCTTGGCACAACAGATCTCCAGCGGCACGGGGAACCAGGGCGGGCTCATGAAATCCTTGAGCATTTCCCGGGTCGTCATGGTGCCGGCAAGGTGGCCCGACCAGATGGCGACATCGTTGGAGCTGTTATAAAAGGGCTTGAAATAGGGGAAGCCGACAATGTGGTCGTAATGGCAATGCGAGAAGAACAGGTTGACGTCGGTAATGCCTTCTGCCCGCAAGGCAAGGCCAGCGGGATGCAAGCCCGAACCCGCATCGAACAAAAGAACGTGATCGCCGCATCTTACCTCGATGCAGATGGTATTTCCGCCGTATTTTCGGAAGTTTTCACCTGAAACAGGAAGCGTTCCCCGCGCACCCCAGATTTTTACCCGAAAATTTCTATTACTTTCCCGACTTGCTGTGTCGGAATCGAACGCCATGACACACCCCAATAACAACGGAATCTTGCACGCTTTCCTCCCATGAAGCCCGTTGTCTCTATCGATTCTTATATCCGCTCGTTTCTGGCGGAAGCCTTTACCCCTTATTCAGTCAGCATTTCATTTATATTGCAATAGTACGACATTTATTTTTCCAATATCGCCATTCACGGTAGCAAGGAATTGCCGTTTATGTCCTGGCGCTCGTTCGCGCTTTGCTCAGTTCCGCCGTCGTCTGGGTGAGGCGTTCGGCGAGAACACGCATGACCTTGATGGTGATATCAGGGAAATCGGACATGAGCTTGAAGAACTGTTCCTTGCCGATGCGCAGGGCTTCCACATTGGTGGAGGCGCGAATGGTCGCTGTCCTGACGCTATCACAGAGGATTGCGATTTCGCCGACAATGGCGTTACCGGTCATTTCGGCCACTTTCAGGGTGCCAGAAGGGGAATCGACGAGAACGTCGACTTTTCCGGTCAAGAGAACATAGGCCGCATCGCCGACATCTCCCTGATGAAACAGTACGTCGCCAGCATGATAGGATACTCGGTCGGACGCGAATGCGAGTAGTTTGAGCTTTGACGGTTCCATTTCCGAAAAAAACGGGACCCTTTTCAGCATTTGAATTTCGTCTTTAAACAGCATTGACTTACCCTGTTCTTGTTCCACCTCGGTCACCTTCTTGGACTTATGTTGCGACCATGTCCTTGAATGTACCGTTTTCCTCGGCGAGAGTCTCGTAACTTCCGTCGGCGGTGATCAGACCCTGATGAACAACGATCACTCGCTCGAACATGCGAGAGAGCGTCGCATTCGACAGAACCCATATGATCGACGGGTTATTGTTGTTCTGTTTCAGGAGTGTGATGACCCGTTCGACAATTTCCTCCTGCTGTCGGGGGTCGAGGCCGGGAAGAGGGCGGTTAAAGACGTAATAATCGGATTTGCGGATCAGCGCCCGCGCGAGATTGAGCTTCTGGCGCTGGAGCGGGCCAAGCCGTTTGCCGCCGGCGCCAAGGTTGAAGTCCAGACCCACCGCCAGCACGCGCTCATAAACACCCTGCTTGCGCATGACATCGGCCACGATGCGGGTGATGCGCCGCGAGGCGTCGGTGTAACGATGGCTGACCTTGCCGAAGAGGATGTTGTCCAGAAGGCTGGTGGCGCTCATATATTTGGTCGGATCGTAGATTTCGATCACGTTTTTCAAGCTGTCGGGCAGGTTCTCATGGAACATATGCCGGACTTCGACGATCCGGTTCATGATCTCCGGCGACAGCAGACCGAAACGCTGGCGAGGCTCGATGTAGAAGAAGCTGAGCCGCAGCATTGCGCGCTTTTCGCTTTCATTGGCCTCGTCGAAACTCTTTCCCTGAAGCCGCTGCAGCATCTGCTGATAGACTGGAATGTCATCGGGGGTCATGAAGGTGAGCTGCTGGAAGAAGGGGTGATCTCCCGGCAGGTCGGCAAAGATTTCCACGATGTTTTCGGCAATCGTGTAACCCATTTCGAACAGGGTTTTGACGAGACCGGTTTCGCGCATCAGGGAGCGGAAATAGTCGCTTTCGATGACGATTCTGATCGTCTGGGACGAATCCCGCATGGTGCCGAACAGAAGGTTTTCACCGACCGTCGCCTCGCTGTTGTAGCTCTCCAGTTCAAAGGGAGCGATGAGGCCGCTCAGATTTTCCTTCTCCAGTTCGGCCCGCAGGACATGCCGCAACTCCACGATGCGGGCGGCAAGATGCAGGTCGGTCAAAGGATCGATCGACGAACGCAGCGCAAATTCCAGAATATCCTGTGAGAGTTCCACGCTGTCGAGGACGGCGAGAATGGCCTGGATAAGATTTTCCGGTTTGCCGTCGCCGGCCGGGCTTGAAGCGTAATCGATCCATTCGCTGTTGATATCGATCAGCGGATTTCCCGCCATCTTGGCTTCGCGGATTTCCCACTTGCGGTGTTCCAGCGCTGCGCCCTCATAGTCCCTGTCGGCAAGCGGGGCGTGTTTGAGGCCGTAAAGCAGATTGTCCTTCAGGCTGGCGTGGAAGAAGTAACTGTCCGAGGAGACATAGGAAATGCGCCGCCCGGTGAGCGATTCCGGCAGTTCCAATATGTCGACGTCGTTGATGCTGATCTTGCCAGAGGTTGGCCAGAGCGTGCGGCCGATCGCATCCGCCAGCGCCTCGGCGCCCGAGCCGCCGACGATGGCGATCACCTCACCCGGCTCGACCTTCAGCGATGCCTGTTCCAGAAGCCGGCTGCCGCTATCATCCTCGAGCGTCAGATTGGCGACGACGATCGGGGCGCTGATTGCAGCAACGGTGCCGGGAGACAGTTTCTGCACCTTCTCTTCGATCATGTTAGGGGCATCGAACTGCTCAAAAACCTGCTCGTATTTCACCTGCACATCCTGGCGCGCCTGATCCCAGTCGATCAGTTCTTTAAGCGGTCCCGGCAGTTCCTTATAGGCATTGATGACGGCGACCAGCTGCCCGACATCGAGACTGCCCTTCAGGGTGAGATACCCGCCAAGCGCATAAAAGAAGAAAGGCGTCAGCTGCGCGAGGAAGTTATTGATGAATTTGACCAGAAACTTCCACTGGTAGAGGTCGTAGCGGATCTTGAAGATGTCGCCGAGGCGATGCGAGGCATCCGCGCGCTCGTAATTGGAGGTGTCATAGGCGTGAATTGTGCCGATACCGTCAACCATTTCGCCGATGCGTCCGGCAAGCTGGCGGGCGCTCAGCTGCCGCTGGCGGCCGAGCTCGATGAGGCGGCGGCGCATTTTGGGAATGATGCCCACCTGGATCGCGGCCATGAAAGCTGCGATCAGGCCCAGCCAGAAATTCTGCACGAGAATGAAGAAGAGCGCGGAGAGCGCCTGGCCGCCGAGAAGGGCCGGCTGCACGAAGGCGTCGCCGGTAAAGCCGCCGAGCGGCTCAACCTCGTCCTTCACCATGCTGGAGATTTCAGCGCCCTTGACCCGTTTGAAATGGGAGGGTGGGAACCGCAAAATCTTGTCTATGAGCTCGAAGCGGATACGCCGCAGAAGTCGCTCACCGAGGCGACCCTTGAAGGTATTGATGTAATATTTGAAGAGACCGTTGATGACGACAAGCGCAAGGAAGGTCAGGCTGAGCGCCATCAGCATCGACATGCGGTTGAGCTCAAGCCCGGGGAATAATGTCACGGTGCCCCAATAGGGAATATCGACCGTGAGATGCATGAAAAGCTGCGTCGCATTCGCCCCTTCGAAACCATCCCCCTGAATTGGGCCGTTGACGATCTGCTTGGGCAGATCGAAGGCGAGGAAATAGGGGATCATCGACAGGGCCACGATCAGCAGAATGAAAAGCTGCTGCCGCCTCGTGTGCGACCAGATATAACGCGTAAGGCTTTGTTCCATATAAAACTTCTATGACCTGGCGGGCGAGGCCCGGCGTGTTGGTTTGCGCGGTGTCTAGACGATCCGGTGGCCGGGTGGCGCAACCTCCTCCTGCAAATAGGTGTGGGACTCGCTATTTATCAGTATATTCAAGCGGTTTCGAGCAAAATAGCGGCCCTGCCGAGACTTCTCCGTCACCCCCGCTTTTGTTTTTGCAACGTGTGGGCGACAAGGGATATAAATGCGACTATATTTTTAGACTTCTCTAATATTGTTGTTTTTATTGTAGATCAGGCGTTAAGACGCTTCGATGCAATGATCCCGCAAGGGTTGAGCCAGACACTGGCGCAATGATGGCAAGGTCGATGGCGATAGATATTTCAGAGCGTGCAGGCAGCGATCCGTCCCTTGATGCATTGTCGCTTTCCGGCATTGCCTCGCATGGGGCGGTTGCGCATCCGGTTTCTTTTGACGGGCTCACCGGGATTTTCCATCCGGCGCACAAGCAAGTCAGACAAGGCCATGCCGTTCTTTTCGTCAGCCCATGGGGCATGGAGGAGCTCTGCAGCCGCAAGTTTCAACGGGTACTGGCCGAGCGGCTCGCCGCTTGCGGTGTCGCTAGCCTTCGATTTGACTATCTCGGCGCGGGCGACGCGCTTGACCCTGATGATGCGGGCCGCGCGGCAGACTGGGTTTCGGATGCGCGCGCGGCGCTCAACTGTCTGAAGCGTCTTTCCGGCTGTACCAAGGTGGTGGTCGTCGCTCAGGGCCTCGGTTGCCTGATAGCGGCACAGGCGTTTGCCGATGTGGCCGAAGCGGGTTCCATGGCGTTTCTGGCGCCTGTCGTGTCCGGCCGCGCCTATCTGCGTGAGCTGGCAATGTGGTCGTCGATGATCGACGATGGTTTAGGCCTTCGGCCCGCGCAACGTATGACGGAAGCGGGATCAATTGCCGGCATGGCCATGCCTGCGGGTGTTGCGGATGCGATCAGGAAGACCAGCCTTTCCAATCTCGCGGTTGCTCCGGCGCGCACCATTCTGGCTCTCTCCCGACCGGGCCGCGTGACCGATGCCGATTTCGCCAAACATCTAGCCACGATCGGCGCTAAGGTGGAGGAGGCGGAGTTTTCGGGTTACGACGAGCTCGTCTCCAGCCCTACCCTCTCGAAAATATCCGACGATGTGGTCAATCGGCTGGTCGATTGGGTTCTCTCTCAGACCCACGCCGAGAGTGCGGCGATGCTTCTGGAGGATTTCACCCTCAATGCCCCGCAGCGCGGTCACGGTTTTGTCGAGCAGCCGGTGCAGTTTGGAGACGGCGGACGGCTTTTCGGCGTGTTTTGCGGGCCGGACGGCCGGGAGGTGGTTTCTTCGGTTCTTCTGCTCGGCGCCGCCTATGACCGGCATGCGGGCTGGGGCAGGCTTTCCGTGCAGATGGCCCGTGCATTGGCGCGTGAGGGTGTGGCATCGCTTCGCTTCGACGCGGCCAATATTGCCGATAGCCCTCCGGTCAAAAATGTGCCCGAGCAGGTTCTTTACGATGTCGCGCAGAATGACGACGTGGCTGCCGCGCTCGATTTTCTCGGCAAGCGCGGCAAGGGGCCTGTCATTGCGGCGGGCCGGTGCAGCGGCGCTTACCTCGCCTTCAACGGCGCAGTCGCCGATGAGCGGATCGGTGCGGTGGTCGCGGTCAATCCGGTGGTCTTCCATTGGCGCAAAGGCCGCTCGGTGGATGAGGCCTTGCATAAACGGCCGCGTTCCTTCGGGGAATACAGCCAGCGCTTTCGCCAGGGCGCGACATTCAAGCGTCTCATCAGCGGTGATGTCGATGTGGCGAGTGCGGGGCTGAATATCATCAAGGCGACGATCAAGAGGCTTTCGACAAAAACGGCAAGACTGTTTCGCAGGGGCAGCGAGGAAGGGCGTGCCGTTTATGGGGCGTTCGACAAATTGAAGGCGAATGATACCGCCGTTCATCTGCTCTACAGCGACAACGACGATGGTCTGGAGCACTTTCAATATTATTTCGATGCCCATGGCGAAGGACTGTCAGCCTATCAGAACGTGTCGCTGACCATTATTCCCGATGCCGATCACAATCTCTCCACGCCGGAAGCCAGGAAGATGTACATCAATACGGTGAAGCGGCTTGCCCTAGAAGGAAAATCGCCGGCTGGAACCCAGTGACAGAACCTCTCCGGAAGGCGGTGTTTCGGTCATCGCAGTCTCCGGCACAAGGTCGATTTTTCTGGTTTCTCCGGGGCCGAGATGGAACCAGTTTTCTGAAGCGTCGTAACCCTGCACCTCGACATGGACAGACTGCGCCAGCCGGTCCGTGCCGATTTCGAGAGACCAGCTGCCGCTCGTTCCGCTGAGCGCGACCTGAAGGTTCGCGGCGTGCAGCGCCTTTTTACGGCCGAGAGGGAAATGGAACGCGTCGGCGATGACATGTCCCGTCGCAACGTCGCGAAGCCTGGCGACCGTTACATCATGGGATGGAGGGCCGAAACGATAGGTATAGGTCGTATCGAAAAAGGCGCCGAACAAATCTGTTGCGGCAATCGTCTGGCCCTGCCGCGGCAAAAGCGTGAGCGGTCGTTTGGCGTGAACGACGGGTTGCACACCTTCGCGCAGGCAGGTCAGTTCCAGCATGGATTCAAAGCCGCCGCCGGTCTCGTTGATGAGATGGATATCCAGCCCGTTCGTGCCCTCATCTGAAAGGCTGACCTGAATGGGACGGAACGCCCTTTTCAGTGCATGCCACACGGATTTCGGCCTGCCGGTCGCATCGATGATGCCCCAGCCCGCGCCGGGAACGAGATCCTGCAGGGTCCAGACCAGAGCGCCCTGACAGGAGGAGCCGCTGCGCCGCCATTCGGTAAAAGTCGCCTCCATGACCTCGGCCGTTGCGGCCCGGGACATGTCGAGATAAAGGCTGCCATCTGCGCGACGCAGCACGTCCGGTTCGACGTCGTAGAGCAGTTTCAGATAGTGATCGCGTACATCCTCGAAATCCCAGGAGGCGCCACGATCGCGCGGTGCGCGGGCCTTCCATCTTGGATCATGCACGGCGACGCCGGGAAGGTATCTGTCCAGCGTTTCCTGTTCGGGAATATTGGCGAAGGCGAGGCACTCGGCGGCAAAGCGCAGATTGGCGCGGCGGACATCTTCCAGCGGGCGGCAATAGGCGCCCACGCCGTAATAATGGCCGACCCCGGCGTTGGGAAAGAAGGGCAATGCACCGCCGGAAGGAGAATTGGCGACATAGGCTGCATCTGGCCGCTTCTCGGCGACGAGTTCCGGCAGAACCTCCTCGGTGAGCGTTCCCTTCCATATCTGCTCCGGCAGGCCGAGCATTGCGCCCTGCTGGTACATTTCACTGCCGCCGCAGAAAACGGCAAGCGATGGAGAAAGCGCGGTGGCTTCCAGGAACTGCGAGATTTCCGTAACGATATGCTGGCGCAGGCCCTCGTCCTTTGCCGGGTAATCGAAATTGGCGAGCATGGCGTCCTGCCAGACCATGATGCCAATCTCGTCGCAAAGCGCGAAGAATTCCGGCGTCTCATAGGCCATGGTGCCGCCGATGCGGATCATGTTCATGCCGGCTTCCGCGGCTTTTCTAAGCCATGGCTCGTAGTCCGGCCCTGTTCCCGGCAGGCGCACAATGTCGGCCGTCGTCCAGACCGCACCGCGGCAGAAGACCGGCTGACCGTTCACCTTGAGGCCGAAACCGTTGCCGTCTTCGCCGTAATCGATCTCGACTTGCCGAAAGCCCGTGCGCCCAAGGTGATGTTGAGTGCCGTCCAGCTCAAGGACGACCTCATGCAGAGCCGGCCTGCCATGGGTATGCGGCCACCATTGCTCGACATCGGATATGCGCAGTTCGCCGGAAAACTTGCCGTCCTCGTCCGGAGAGAGATCGGCGCTGTAACCAGCGCAGCCGAGCCTTGCCGATTTTATCGGGCGGTTGCTTTGCAGCACGATGCTGACTGTTCCTGCTCCGTCCCCGTCCAGCGAAGACCGGAGCGTGCAGAGCACTCCGTCCTGCCTTACGAGGCTGATGGGTCGCCAGGGGCCGGCGGCGTGGATTTCCGGGCACCAGCCGGGCATGTAACCCAGTGCAGTGGTGCGGATCAGCCGCAAGCCCTGCGTATTCATCATCTGCGGCCGCCAGCGGGCGCGGGGCCCCGTTTTTTCAAGTCTCGGCGCAAGCGCCCGGAAGCAGATCGAAAGTTCGTCCGCACCCGTCAGTTCGACAGGCACTTCCAGCCTTTCGAACATGCTCTGGCTTGCGGCGATCAGCTCACCGTTGAAGAAGATTTCGGCAATGGTGGAGAGACCATCGAAGCGCAGTGTAGCCCGTTCGCGCGTATCGGAAATCATCGTCAGCCGATACCAGGCATCCCTGTCATTGAGAGGCTCTGGAGCAAGGCGGTCGAACTTTTCGGCGGCTTCCAGAGCCTGCGCCACAGTGCCGGGCACGGAGACATGAAGGCCTTCAAGCGATGCGGGAATATCGGAGGGTGTTTCGCAGGCATCGGCGGGCGTCAGCGTCAGCGTCCAGCCTTCGCTCAGCAATTCCTCGCTTTCGCCGGGAAGATAGGTCCTCACGCGGCCTCGCTGGCATCAGACAGTTTGGCCGCAAGCGCTTCCATCACGCCATCCCATGCATCCGCTGCCGGATCGAGTACCGAGGCGAGCGCATCGAACTTGCGCCGGGTAACAGCGCGGGCAAGCTGGAACTGCACCGTCTTGGCGACCTCGGATATGCGCAACGCGTGATCTCGCGCTTCAGCGAGTCCATCCCTGTCCAGCCACTCGAGGTGGCTTGCCAAGAGTTCGAAATTGGCGCCGAGCTGACGCAGCGTGTTGAAGGCATATTTGTGGAAAAAGCCGAAGGGCCTGTCGGCAACCTTTTCCACCTGTGCCGGAAAGACGCTTGCGAAAGCCCTGACCGGGTTGGCGGAGGGTCGTCGCGAAAAATGAAACTTCAGGAGCCGTTCGGCGGTCTTGCGAATATGTGCGGGCGAGGGGGTGCCGTCCGCGAATTTCGCAAATTCGGTATAGGGCAGGAACGGCGGGTCGCTCTCGGCCAGATGATGCTGGAACAGGCCGTCAAAATCTTCGCCTGCAAGGTGGAAGAAGCCGGCATTGTGGAAATAGTCGAGTTCGCGGTTTTCGAGGTCGAGCCGGTTGATGGCGATGGTGGTCTTGCCGTGTTCCTTCTGGTAGCCCACCCCATGGGTATCGGGCATATAGAAGCTGTCCATCTCGATCAGGCAGATGCGGCCGCGTTCCAGCTGCGCCTCAATGTGGTTTTCCACCCTGTCGAAGATCGCAAGTTCGGTGGCGCGAACGCCATAAAGTGCTTCGAGATCTTCCAGCGGCACCTTGAAGAAGGTGAACTGGTCGCCTTCGAAATCCTGTGTCAGGGTGAAACCGAACATGGCTTCCGGGGATAAGCCTTTCGAGGCCAGCACCTCGATCCACAAATCGATGTAGCAATTGGTTTCCGGCCACATTCTCTCGGAGGAATGGAGCGGATGCTGCACATAGTTTTGGGGATCGAGACCGGGAAAAATCTGCCGCATGAATGATCAGCCCCAGAGCGTTTCCACGACCTTCGCAGGCCATTTCTTCACGTCGAGGCCATGATGCGCAAATAGCGCCAGCGCGATGCGCTCAAGGCCGAAACCGACGCAGGCGGTATGGGCGACATCGCCATTGTCGAGGTTCAGACCCCATTTCTGGCCGAAGGCATCTTGGTGATAGTTGAAGCTCATGCAGGCTGTTGGGCTGGTCGTCGATGTGACCGGGATCAAGAGCTCGAATTTCAGGTTCTGGTCGCGCTGGTTGTTGGCGAGCATCTTGCCGGCGCGGCCGAAGAACGGATCGTTGGCCACATCGATGGTGACGTCGAGCCCGACCGCCTTCATCATCTCGACGCCGCGATCCATCCAGGTCTGGCGGAACTCGGTGACGTTGGACTCGGTGCCCATGCAAACATATTCGCGCATGCGGAAAAGCTGCTGGCGGGCCGGATCCTTGGAGGGTTCATGGCGGAAGCAATAGGACTGGATGTCATAGAGACCGCCGCCGGCAGGTAGCGCGCCGCGCTTGGCGATCGTCGGATAAAGCGGGTAGCAGGCCGCCGGCGTCAGCACGATGTCTGTCGCTTTCTGGTCCTTGGTCCAGTCACCGCCCTCATCCATGGTTTTCAGCAGGCTGACATGGTCGAGCTCGCAACCGCAGAAGGAATGGACGGTGCCGGCGAGCTGCGGGAAGCTCTTCATGTAACCGCTCTTTTCGAAGTAGGCGCGGTTGATGCCGGGCGGAAAACGGATCGCTTCGGCGCCGTCAGCGCCGCCAGTGCGGTCGATCAGCCGCTCGAATGCGGCAATCACATCCTCGAACTGGCCGCTACGCCCATAGAGACCGTCCACACCCGTTTCAATCAGCAGGCCTTCTTCGAACAGTCGATCGAGAAACGATGTTTGCATGTCCATGGTCTTATCCCAAGAGGCTGGTGTCCTGCTTGTGAACCAGCAGGAGATTGGCGGAATTGCCGAGAATGCGGTCGTTGGAAATCATCAGACGGGCGGAATGCGCGTCGCGCAGGTGCCGGCCGAGGCTGTAGGGCGTGCCGTTCTTGTAGCCCATGATGCCGCAGACCAGCATGGCGTGATCGATGATTTCAAGAATGGTTTCCGAAGAGCAGATTTTCACATTGTTCATGGCGACGGCAAAGGCCATCGACATCAGTTTTTCCGGATCGCTCTTGGTATCCTCGTAAGCCTTGATGCCGGCGATGATGTTGGATTTCACCACCTGCAGCTTGGTGGAAACCTCCGCAAGGCGGATCGCGCCGGGAGGAGCCGTGCCGGGCGACTTGCGCGCTGCGGCTCTGACGAAAGACTGGGCGCGCAGCACGGCGTCGGACGCGATGCCATACCAGACGGCGCTCCAGAGTAGATGCGAGCTTGCAAGCATGGATTGCGCTGCGATTTCCGCAAAAGGCTTCGGGAAGATCTGCGCCGCCGGCGCTTCGCCGCGAAACAGGAAACCATCCGAACAGGTGCCGCGCATGCCGAGCGTATCCCAGATATGAGTCTTCTCAAGCGTGTACTGGTTTTTCAGAAAGACCGTCATCACCTGATCGGCGGGCGCGGCATCCTTATGGGTGCGCGAGGTGATGAGGATCGCATCGGCATTGCTGCCATAGGAAATGACGGTGGCGTCCTTTTCCAGCCGGCAGAAACCGCCTTCGACCTCGATCGCACAGATGGAATTGCGCAGATTGCCGCCGATGCCGCCTTCGGTGGTGGCCGAGCCGAGCAGCAGCTGTTCCGCCGCGACGCGGCGCATGAAGTCCGCATGCCATGCGCTCGCCTCGCCATGTTCCACAAGGCTGGACAGCTTGATGTGGTGCATGGCGAAAATCATCGCGGTTGCGGAACAGGCCTGGCCGAGCCGGGCGCAGATATCGGCGATTTCCTGCAGGGAAGCACCTTCGCCGCCAAGCGAAGCGGGGACCTGAATGCCGAGCAGACGTTCCTGCCTGAGCGCATCAACGGCTTCCTGCGGGAAGCGGCCGGTGACATCCACCTCATCTGCATGTTTGGCGGCAATTGCCGCGACACGGCCCGCGCGCGCGGACAGCGTTTCATCCTGCGGCGCTACGGTGACGTTCATCAGGCTGCCTCTTTACCATCCAGAATGAGCTTAACGGTGTCTTCAATGGCCTTGATGCTGGCAAACGACTTGCGGTTCAGCAGATTGTCCGGGAATTCGATATCGAATGCTTCTTCGATGCCGAGCATCAATTGCACCGATGCAAAGGAAGAAAGGCCCGCCGCGTAAAGATCGGCTTCATCTGCAATCGTATCGACGGGGGTTGGAAGCTGGCCGAATTTGGCCAGTATTTCGCGTATAGTCGCATTCATTCCGACGTATCTCCCATGAATTTCACATCAGGATGGTTTGTGCTTATCGTTACGTTGCAAACGATAATATTCGCCTAAACCGTTAGGTTAATTGCAACTAACGGCAGCATGCGCCATTCCCGCACCTTTGCCAAGCATGGATCGTCGGCCTTGACAAATGCCTGATGGTGTTTTTTGCTGGGGGCATTCACCAGGGGTGTCCCGTCAAGGGGCTGAGATTCTGCTTTCATGCGCAGTGACCCGTTGAACCTGATCCAGTTCATACTGGCGTAGGGACGGTGCAAAGACCTGATGTCGGACGGGCGCATGACGTCGTGTTTCGGCACTTCGGTATTTTCCATCATTCCGGCTCGAACTGGGTCTCCACTGTCAAACTTTGGAGCCTCAAGATGAATATCGCTGCCAAGAATATCCCGCTTGTCGTCACCACCGGACCGCATGCCGCTTCGACGAAAATCCACAAATCAGGCATTTTACATCCGCATATCCGCGTGCCGATGCGCGAGATCGCCGTCCATCCGACGGCGGGCGAACCGCCGGTGACGGTCTATGATTCCTCCGGTCCCTATACCGACCCCTCACATGCCGTTCTGATTGAAAAGGGTCTGCCTCGCCTGCGTCACGAGTGGGTCGCGGCGCGCGGCGATGTTGAGGCTTATGAAGGCCGGCACGTCAAGCCGGAGGATAACGGCTTTGCCACCGGCGAACGGCTGACGCCCGAATTTTCCGTGCGCCACCAGCCGCTCAGAGCCACGACAGGTAAAGCCGTGACGCAGCTTGCCTATGCGCGGGCAGGTATCATCACGCCGGAAATGGAATTCATCGCCATTCGCGAAAATCTCGGGCGCGAGGCAGCGAAGGAGAAACTCACGCGCGACGGCGAGAGTTTCGGCGCTCATATCCCTGATTACGTCACGGCGGAATTCGTCCGTCAGGAAGTGGCGTCGGGCCGTGCCATCATTCCCGCCAACATCAACCATCCGGAACTTGAACCGATGATCATCGGCCGCAATTTTCTGGTGAAGATCAACGCCAATATCGGCAATTCCGCCGTCACCTCCTCCATGGCGGAAGAGGTGGAAAAGATGGTCTGGGCGATCCGCTGGGGCGCCGACACCGTCATGGACCTTTCGACGGGGCGCAACATCCACAATATCCGCGAATGGATCATCCGCAATTCGCCGGTGCCGATCGGCACGGTGCCGCTTTATCAGGCGCTGGAGAAGGTCAACGGCATTGCCGAGGATCTCAACTGGGAGGTGTTCCGCGATACGCTGATCGAACAGGCGGAACAGGGCGTGGACTATTTCACCATCCATGCCGGCGTCCGGCTGCATTACATTCCGCTCACCGTTAATCGCGTCACCGGCATCGTGTCGCGCGGCGGGTCGATCATGGCGAAGTGGTGTCTGCATCACCACAAGGAAAGCTTCCTCTACGAGCATTTCGACGAGATTTGCGACATCTGCCGCGCCTATGACGTTTCCTTCTCGCTGGGTGACGGGTTGCGGCCCGGTTCGATCGCCGACGCCAATGACGCAGCGCAGTTCGCGGAGCTGGAAACGCTGGGCGAGCTGACCCAGATCGCCTGGGCCAAGGACTGCCAGGTGATGATCGAAGGCCCCGGCCATGTGCCGATGCACAAGATCAAGGAGAATATGGACAAGCAGCTGAAGACCTGCGGTGAGGCGCCCTTCTATACGCTTGGACCTCTCACCACCGATATTGCGCCTGGTTACGACCATATCACTTCGGGCATCGGTGCTGCTATGATCGGCTGGTTCGGCACGGCCATGCTCTGCTACGTCACGCCCAAGGAACATCTCGGCCTGCCTGATCGTAACGATGTGAAGGTGGGCGTCATCACTTATAAGATCGCTGCGCACGCCGCCGACCTCGCCAAGGGCCATCCGGCCGCACAGGTGCGGGACGATGCGCTGTCGCGCGCAAGGTTCGAGTTCCGCTGGGAAGACCAGTTCAACCTGTCGCTCGATCCGGATACGGCGCGTTCCTTCCATGATGAGACCCTGCCAAAGGAGGCGCACAAGGTTGCGCATTTCTGCTCCATGTGCGGGCCGAAATTCTGCTCGATGCGGATTTCCCAC
The DNA here is from genome assembly GCF_049843495.1 of Agrobacterium sp. M50-1. Classification (NCBI taxonomy): domain Bacteria; kingdom Pseudomonadati; phylum Pseudomonadota; class Alphaproteobacteria; order Hyphomicrobiales; family Rhizobiaceae; genus Agrobacterium; species Agrobacterium sp. M50-1. The sequence continues at coordinate 360,021 of NZ_JBBHZH010000006.1, forward strand.
GATATCCGCGCCGAAGCGCAGAAGGAGGGGCTGGAGGCCATGGCCGCGCGCTTCAAGGAAGGCGGCGAACTTTATATGCCGCTCGCGACGCCTGCGGATGCCGAATAGCATGCGCGTTCTGGTCAAGGGAACGGGGGTCGCCGGTCTGACGGCGGCCTTCGAACTGGCGCGGAACGGCGTTACCGTCGAGGTTTGCGAGTGCAATGCCGAACCCTTTCGCGGCGCATCCTGGTATGCGGGCGGAATGCTAGCGCCCTGGTGTGAGCGTGAAAATGCGGAAGAGCCGGTTCTGACGCTCGGCCAGGCGGCGCTCGACTGGTGGGATGAGGCAACCCCCGGCCTTGTGGCCCGACATGGCACGCTGGTTGTCGCGCCCGCCCGCGACAAAGCGGAGCTCTCGCGTTTCGCATCGCGGACCGGCGGCTATCGCTGGGCGGACGAGGGAGAGATCGCCGCTCTGGAGCCTGATCTTGCCGGGCGGTTTCGCTCCGGGCTTTATTTTCCGGGCGAGGGGCATCTCGATCCGCGCCTGGCACTGAAATCGCTGCATGAGCGGCTTTGCACCATGGGTGTGCGGTTCCACATGGGCATCCCGGTGGATGACCGACCGTTCGACCGGGTGGTGGATTGCACCGGCGCCGCTGCGGTGGGAGAGATTGCCCACCTTCGCGGCGTGCGTGGAGAGATGCTTTATCTCTCCACGCCGGAAGTTTCTTTGTCCCGTCCCGTCCGGCTGTTGCATCCGCGCATTCCGCTTTACATCGTGCCGCGCGAGCCCGGCCGTTTCATGGTGGGTGCGACGATGATCGAAACCGAGGATGCCGGGGCCATTTCTGTCCGTTCGATGATGGAATTCCTGAATGCGGCCTATGCAGTGCATCCGGCTTTCGCGGAAGCGGAAATCATCGAGACCGGCACGGGCGTGCGCCCCGCCTATCCCGACAATCTGCCCAAAGTCACGCAAGACGGCCGGATCATTTTCATCAACGGCGCGCACCGGCATGGCTTTCTGCTCTCGCCGGCTATCGCGCGGCAGGCGGCTGACATCGTCTGCCAGACTCTCCCACAAAAGGAACAGGATCATGAAACTTCTTGTCAATGGCGACGAGCTTGATCTCGCCACTGATACGCTGGCAGGCTTGCTCGTCAGCCTCGAATACGAAGGCGATTGGCTGGCGACGGCGGTCAATGGCGATCTGGTGCATTCGGAAGAGCGCGCTGATTATCAACTGAAGGCCTTCGACCGTATCGAAATTCTCTCGCCGATGCAGGGAGGCTGAGACATGCTGACGCTTTATGGCCGTGAGGTCTCGTCCCGTCTTCTCCTTGGCACCGCGCGGTATCCATCCCCCGCCGTGCTTGCTGATGCCGTGCGGGCGAGCAGCACGGATATTCTGACGATTTCGTTGCGCCGGGAGACGGCCGGCAATAGGAAGGGCGGTCAGTTTTTCGAACTTATCCGCGAGCTCGATCGCTACATCCTGCCGAATACGGCCGGGTGCCATACGGTCAAGGAAGCGGTGCTGACGGCGAAGATGGCCCGCGAGGTGTTCCGTACCAACTGGATCAAGCTGGAGGTTATCGGCCATCACGATACGTTGCAGCCCGACGTCTTTGCGCTTGTCGAAGCGGCGAAAATTCTCTGTGACGATGGTTTCGAGGTCTTTCCTTATACGACCGATGATCTGGTCGTCGCCGAAAAGCTGCTGGAGGCGGGTTGCAGGGTACTGATGCCCTGGTGCGCGCCGATCGGCAGCGCCATGGGACCGCTCAATCTAACGGCGCTGAAATCCATGCGGGCGCGTTTTTCGGATGTGCCGATGATTGTTGACGCCGGTATCGGCCGCCCTTCGCATGCGGTCACGGTGATGGAGCTTGGTTACGATGCCGTTCTGCTCAACACGGCGGTTGCGGGCGCGGGTGATCCGGTCGGCATGGCGGAGGCTTTCGCCCGCGCCATAGAGGCCGGCCATCAGGCATATCTCTCCGGGCCGCTGGAGCCGAGGGACATGGCCGTTCCCTCGACGCCGGTCATCGGTACGGCTGTTTTTTCCTGATTGCGGCTTGTCGTAGACATCAGGGACGTCACGTTTTGCGTTGACAGTGCCTGATGGTGGCGGGATACCGGGAGAAAAGGGAAACGGCATGGCGGCACTCACCAATCTTCTGACTGACATAGGCGGCGTTTCGGTCGGCAATGTCACCGATCGTTCCCTCGGCTCCGGTGTTACTGCGATTGTTTTCGAAAAGCCCGCCATTGCCTCCGGTTCTGTTTTGGGTGGTGCGCCGGGCGGGCGCGATACCGGGCTGCTCGACCCGGCGATGACAGTGGAAACGGTGGATGCCTTCGTGCTGTCAGGTGGTTCGGCCTTCGGGCTTGATGCGGCGGGCGGCGTTCAGGCCGGGCTGCGCGAAATCGGACGCGGCCTGCAGGTGGGTTCCACCCGCGTTCCCATCGTGCCGCAGGCGATCCTGATGGATCTGCTGAATGGCGGCGACAAGGATTGGGGTCTGCATTCGCCCTACCGCGAGATGGGATATGCAGCCTTCAAGGCGGCGCGTGCGACGCCTTTCGAGCTTGGAACAGCCGGGGCTGGAACGGGTGCGACGACCGCCACCTTCAAGGGCGGGCTCGGTTCGGCAAGCGCCGTCAGTTCCGGCGATTACAAAGTGGCGGCCATCGTTGCCGTCAATGCGCTCGGCTCCGCAACGGTTGGAACGAGCCGCCATTTCTGGTCCGCGCCTTTCGAAGTGCGGGGTGAATATGGCGATTGTGGTTTTCCTGATCGTTTCGAGCCGGATCATACCGCGCTGCGCCTAAAGGGGGTCAATCTCACGGCAACGACCATCGGTGCGGTGGTGACGGATGCCGTGCTCACCAAGGCGCAGGCGCATCGCCTTTCCATCATGGCGCATGATGGGCTGGCGCGCGCCGTTCTGCCCGCCCATCTGCCGAGTGACGGCGACACCATGTTCGCGGCCTCAACCGGTGAAAAGCCGCTTGAGGGCGGCATTCATTTCGCCGAACTTTGTCATCTTGCCACCATAGTGATGGCGCGCGCGGTGGCGCGTGGCGTCTATGAGGCGACGGCCTTGCCGGTGGATGGGGCGCAAAGGGCCTATCGCAATCTTCATGGACGGAGCCTTTGAACGATGAGTGAGGCCCTCGCTCCACTAAAACCTGTTCTTCGTATCGATTTTCCGCCCGGAGAGCGATTGGGGCACGGCAAGATCGAATTGATGGAGCGGATTGTCGAGACCGGCTCCATCTCTGCCGCCGGGCGGGCGATGGACATGTCCTATCGTCGCGCATGGCTTCTGGTGGATGCGCTGAACCATATGTTCCGGCAACCGGTTATTGAATCACAGCGCGGCGGCAAACAGGGCGGTGGTGCGGCATTGACCGCTTTCGGTGCCGAATTGCTGGAACGCTATCGCGGCATGCAAAAGCGAATGAACGAAGCTTTGCGCGCCGATATCGACTGGCTGGAGGCCAATCGCAATCCCGATGCGGCCCCTAATAGGGATCAAGAGCCGCCGACTTTATGATCGCATGCACCGGTTTTCCGGGTTCTAGCTGCAGCCTCTCGCGTGACAGATCGGTGATGCGCGACTGGATGATACCTCCGCCGCAATCCACCTGAACCGTGACCATGCCGTCTTCACTGGCCGAGACGGTTGCGACACGACCCTCGAGAATGTTGAGGGCGCTCAAGCCTTCGGGTTTTACGGTTGCCAGCATCACATCACGCGCCGGTATAAGCACGCGCGCCGGGCTACCGGATGTTCCCCTTTTTGCCGGAACATGGAGCAGCATGGTCTTTAGCCGCACGGCGGCAAGTCCGTGCCGCTCATCAAAGCTTTCAATGTGCCCGGAAAGAATGCTGCCTGCCTCACGCCGTTCGAGATGCATGCTGAAATCCGGTCTCGCCAGCACCTCGGCTGCTTTTCCCTGCGCTTCCACCTTGCCATCCTTCATCACCACGATGCGGTCTGCGAGGCGGGCGACTTCCTGAATAGAGTGGCTGACATAGACAACAGGGATTTTCGTCTCGTCGCGCAGCCGTTCGAGATAAGGAATGATTTCGGCTTTCCGCTGCTCGTCCAGCGAGGCGAGCGGTTCGTCCATCAGCAGCAGTCTGGGGGAAGAAAGCAATGCGCGGCCGATGGCAACGCGCTGTTTTTCGCCGCCCGAGAGTTTGTTTGGACGCCGCTGCAAGAGATGGCCGATGCCGAGCATCTCCACGATATTGTCTTCCTGCGCGGCCTTCGTTTTGTCTGTGGTGAACCAGCTACCGTAGTGCAGATTTTGCGCCACGCTGAGATGCGGGAAAAGCCGCGCCTCCTGAAAGACATAACCGAAACGGCGTTTATGGGCCGGCACGAACAGTCGCTTTTCGCTATCGGCCAGCACTTCGCCGTCCAGCAAAACCTGTCCCTCATCCGGTCGCAGCAGGCCGGCGATGATACGGATCATCGAGGTCTTGCCGGAACCGGAGCGTCCGAACAGCGCGGTGACACCGCCTTCGGAGGTGAATGACGCATCGAGTTCGAAGGAACCGAGGCGATGGCGGGTGGTGACCGAAAGCGTCATTCCATGCTCACCCGTTTGCCGATGATGCGGGCCAGAAATTCCGAGACGAGCAAGGCGAGCATGGAAATCACGATCGAGACTATGGTCAGCCGCAATGCGCCGGCATCCCCGCCTGGAACCTGGGTGAAGGTATAGATGGCGGCGGAGAGTGTCTGGGTTTCACCGGGAATATTGGAAACGAAGGTGATGGTCGCGCCGAATTCGCCCATGGCCTTGGCGAAAGCCAGGATCATGCCGGCGATGATGCCGGGCAATGTCAGGGGAAGCGTGACAGTAAGGAACACCCAGAACGGGCTTGCCCCCAATGTGCCCGCCGCTTCCTCCAGCTTGCGGTCGACCGCTTCGATTGAGAGCCGGATGGAACGCACCATCAGCGGAAATGCCATGACGGCGCAGGCGAGCGCCGCCCCGGTCCAGCGGAAGGAAAAGACGATGCCGAACCAGCTATCGAGAAATTGCCCGATTGCGCCCCTGCGACCGAACAGGACGAGCAGCAGAAAGCCGGTGACGACGGGCGGCAGGATGAGCGGCAGATGGACGATGCCGTTAAGAAGCGATTTGCCCCAGAAGCGGCCGCGCGCCAGCGCCACGGCAACCGCAATGCCGAAGGGCAGGCTGGCGAGCATGGCGATGGAGGACACCCACAGGCTGAGCCTGATTGCCGTCCATTCTTCAGGGCTGAGTGTCCACCAATGCAATGCCATATCCTGCAATCGTCATCTCTCGCGGCCAATATGCTGGGCTCACGAAAGGCAGTTTATTTCAAAACGGTAAAGCCTTGCTTTTCGAAGAAAGGCGTCGCCTTTTCGGATTTCAGGAAATCCAGATAGGCTTTTGCTGCCGGCGATTTTGCCTCCGCGAGAACGGCGACGGGATAGATGATCGGCGGATGGCTGTCTTCCGGGAAGGTGCCGACGATCTTCACGCCGGGATCGGCGGCGGCGTCGGTCTGGTAGACGATGCCATAGGGGGCTTCGCCGCGCGAGACGAGCAGCAGTGCGGCACGCACGCTTTCCGCGCCGGCGACCTTTTGTTCGACAGACGACCAGACGCCGAGTTTTTCCAGAGCGGCCTTGCCGTATTTGCCCGCTGGTACGGAATCAACCGCGCCCATCGCCAGACGACCATCGCCCACCAGAGCGGCAAGATCGAAGTCCTGCTTGATTTCGACCGGCTTTGCCTTGTCTGCGGGAGCGACGAGAACGATGCGGTTGCCGAGGAGATTGGACCGGCTGTCAGCGTTGATCAGCTTCTTTTCGGCAACATAGTCCATCCATGCAAGGTCGGCGGAAATGAAGATATCCGCCGGTGCGCCCTGCTCGATCTGCTTGGCGAGGGCGGAGCTTGCGGCATAAGAAACGGTTGCCTCGTTACCGCTGTCCTTCGCCCATTCGGCGTTGATGGCGTCGAGGGCGTTTTTCATGCTCGCCGCGGCAAACACCGTGACTTTTTCGGCGGCATGGGCCGGAACGGCCGCAAAGGAGGCCGCCATCCAGAAGGATGTGGCTGCGGCAATGGTTTTGAAAAAGCTGCGACGCAAAAGTCTCATGATGTGTTACCCCCGGTTCGAGATATTCCTATGAATATATCGATAGGCCTATAGGGCAATCATTATATTTTCAAGGATATATCGCTGGGGTGGAAAAAAGCCCTTGGCGGGCTGGCTGAATCCTGCTGAGAAGCATAGGGATGAGGGACGGTGAGCGCACCCGAAAACGGCAAACGTCGTATTGGGGCATCGGCCCCAACGTTCGTGTCGTGCACTGAAAGTCCGATCAAAAACGCTCGCCGGCGAAATGGGCGATCTGTGCGCCTGCCTCGTAATAGGCTTCCTTCACCGCCCGGAAAGCCTGCGCTTTCGGCTCCGTCACAGGCAGGGGCAATTCGGCTTCAGCAATCTCACCGAGAATATGCTGCGCGATTACCTTGCCGAAGGCCGTACCCGGCGCAATGCCGCGGCCGTTATAGCCCGAGAAGCCGACGACGTTCTCCGCAAATTTGTGAAACCGTGGAACGGCATTGTCCGTCATGCCGATCTGGCCATACCATTCACATCCGAATTCCGTGTCTCCAAGCTGCGGGAAAAGCCGCTTCAGCGATCGTTTTGCCCAGGCACGATGAATGGCGGCGCCGGTGCCGCGTAGCGCACCGACACTGCCAAAGACCAGCCGGCCCGCTTTGTCCATGCGGAAGGAGGAGAGAATTTCCTTCGTATCCCAGCAGCCCTCGCGGCCGGGCAGGATGCTCTTTTGCAGGTTGTCGCCGAGCGGTCTGGTCGCGAAGTTGAAATAGGGCAGGTAGATCTGCTCATCGCGAACGATCTGCCACGGTCCGGTGCTGTAGGCTTCGGTGGCCACAACGATCCAGTTGGCGGTTACAGACCCTTGCGGCGTCTTCACCCCCCATTTTCCGTTGCTGCGTTCGGTCGCTACCACCGGGCTTTCGGTGTGCAGACGTGCACCCGCTTTCCGGGCGGCTGCGGCAAGGCCTCGAACATAAGCGAGCGGCTGTATCGTCCCAGCGCGTGTATCCAGAAGCGCACCGGAATAGGCCGTGCTGCCGGTGCGTCTCGCTGTCTCCTCGGCATCAAGAATGCGGACGGGGGCGCCTCTCGCAGCCCATTGTTCGCAGCGCTCGCGGATTTCGGCGAGCCCCTTTTCTCCGACGGCGCAATGCAGCGTGCCGTTTTTTTCGATCTCGCAGGGAATTGCGTGTTTCTCCACCAGCTCGCGAACGAGGAGGGGCGCATTGCCTAGAAGATCGAGAAGCCGTTCGCCGTAAGTCGAACCCAGCACACCGGGCAGTTCTTTCGGCATGACCCACATGCCGCCATTGATGAGACCAACATTGCGGCCGGCGCCGCCGAAGCCGATTTCCCTTGCTTCGAGAAGAACGACATCCACACCACATTCGGCAAGATGAAGGGCGGCGGATTGTCCGGTGAAGCCACCTCCGACGACGACGACATCGGCAACTGACGCGCCCTGCAGGGTGGGCGTTACGGGCGGTTGCGGCGCGGTCTTTTCCCAGAGACCGTGCGAGCGGGGGTCGTTATACATCGTTCCACCATGTTCCGGGCCAGTTCATTTGTTTTTCGTATGAGTGACAAGCCCTTGTTTATGAGACTTTACAAGCGGTCTTGCCTGTTGAATATCGACATATCGTCAAGAGTTCATTCCGTGAGAAAATATGGTTCTGCCGCCGCGCCGTTTTCTGCCGTCACTTTCGCTGCTGGCGGCTTTCGAAGCCGCCTCGCGCACGGGCAGCGTTACCGCTGCCGCAAGGGAACTGGGGTTGACGCAGGGTGCGGTCAGCCGCCAAATTCTGGCGCTTGAAGAGCAGCTTGGCGTGGCGTTATTCCTGCGCGAGCGGCAGACGATACGGCTGACAAGGGCCGGGGAGGGGTATGCAAGGGAAATCCGCGAGGCCTTGCGGCGCATATCGACGGCCTCGCTCAACCTGCGCGCCAATCCCGATGGCGGCACGCTCAATCTCGGGATTCTGCCGAGCTTCGGCACGCGCTGGCTGGTGCCGCGGCTTCCCGATTTCATTGCCAGACACCCGGGCGTTTCGGTCAATCTTCTGACGCGATCATCGCTGTTCGATTTCCGCACGGACACTGTTGATGCGGCGATCCATTTCGGATTGCCGCATTGGCCGGGCACCGAGCTGGTTTTCCTGATGCATGAAAAGGTCATTCCGGTCTGCAGCCCGGCCTTCAAGGAGCGACACGGACTTTCGAAGCCGGAGGATCTGTTGCAGGTGCCGTTGCTGCACATGACGACCCGGCCGGATGCCTGGGAGCAATGGTTTCGCAGCCACGAGGTTCGTTTCGACAATGTGCATGGCATGCTTTTTGATCAGTTCACGACGATTGCCGAGGCGGCGAGCGCCGGTGTGGGGGCGTCGCTCATTCCGTCTTTCATGATCGAGGAAGAGTTGCGAAGCGGTCGCCTGGTCGCGGCTGTCGCGGGTGAAGTGGAGAGCGAGGAAGCCTATTATCTCGCCTGCATGCCGGATCGCGCCGGTTATGCACCGCTTGAGAGTTTTCGGCGGTGGATCGTTTCCGAGGCCGCAATTGGGACGAACGGCAGGCCGGGCCAGTTTTCGGCGTAATCCGGTAACCGGCCTTGCAAGACGGACGCAGCTCAGCCAATAGTGCGCCATGACGCGTGGCGCGAGCAGCCATGCACCGAAAGTTCAAATACGGGAGATGTCCGTGAAGCCCATTTTTGTTCAGCTTCAATGTGAGCCCGGCAAGACCTATGATGTCGCCGATGCCATCTACAAAACGGAACTGGTTTCCGAGCTTTATTCCACCAGCGGTGAATATGATCTGCTGCTGAAAGTCTACCTGCCGCAGGAAGAAGATATCGGCAAGTTCATCAACCAGAACATTGTCAATATTCCGGGAATCGTGCGCTCGCTGACGACGCTGACGTTTACCGCATTCTGAAGACTTTTGAAGATCGCCGTCCATCCGGCCTCAAACGCCTGCTGCCCGCAATAGGGTGGAGGTGCGCGCGCATGGCAGGAAGAGCCTTTTCGGTCCAAAGACTTGCGGCCGGCTGGGTTCCTGTGATGCGTACAGGGATGAATTGAGGTGCGGCTTTAAGAGGTATTGCGCCTGGCGTCCGGCATTCCGTTCGAATCCGGATTTTTGGACTTCAGTTCCGCGCAGAGCGCTCTGATGCGCAATGCATGGCCAGCGCGACTGCAGGCTGGCGGGCTGTCAGGCAAAGGAAAAGCGCGCCATCGGCCCGCGTTTTGGGGGGCTGATATTTGGCGCGCTCTGGTTTTGAGGGTTGTGTGAGCGTGCGAAAGTTTTCCCGCATCAGGCGACCGCGGCCAGATTCCGGTTGCGCACGAGATCGCGGATGGCAATCCGCACGTCGTCGGCGCTGTCGAACTTCTGTTCGTCCAGATCGTGAACGTGGAACTTCACCGCGATGAACTTCAACCGGTCGTTATCCGGGATGACGATGCCGACGGGTTCGCCAGCGAATTCAATGACTTGCTTCTGCATAGATATACTCCCGCTGTGGCTAATAAACACAGCATGTTGTCGAACTGATTTTCAGGAAATTGAGACCGTCAGGTCACATTCGACAGCAGCGGGAACACGTGGATTTAAATCCAGCATTCCAGGACTCAAGACCAAGGATTGCGTTAATGTTGATATGTTTTGACATGACACACTCCCTGTATTGGCGTTGGCCCAGAATCAGGAGACTCGTTCTCCAGTTCCACACTGATAATCCAGACCAGCACTAAAATCAATGCTGATTGTTATAGGTAGAATATTTTTCTTTATGATGACAGGAGAGGGGCGGAATTGTGAAATTTTTGTTTTCGTTCGAGGCCGCCGCGAAAAGCCCGGCGCAGCGGGCTTTTTATGTTTTTTTTAATTGTCGCCGGTGGCGGGTGGTGGGTAAATATGATCGTTTCCGTTGAAATCGGAAACGGAATAACAGCCATCGCGGGTCTTTTCGGCCGCATTTCGGCCGATAGCGGCCTTGCCGTGACCGCCGGGAATGTCGAGAACATAGGTCGGCTGGCAAAGCCCGGAGACATTTCCGCGTAACGCCGAAACGATTCGCTGGCCCTCGTCGATCGTCAGCCGGAAATGGCTGGTGCCGGGCGCAAGATCGGGATGATGCAGATAATAGGGCTTGATACGGGTCTCGACAAAGGCGCGCATCAACTCGGCAAGAATTGCCGGGTCGTCATTGACGCCTTTTAGAAGAACCGTCTGGCTGACCATCGCGATGCCGGCATCGATCAGGCGTGCCGAGGCGTGCCTTGCGGCTTCGCTGAGTTCCCGGGCATGATTGGCGTGCAGGGCCACATAGGTGGTTTTGCCGCTGGCCTTCAGCGCATCAATCAGTGCTGCGTCGATACGGTCGGGATCGACCACCGGCACGCGGGTATGGAACCGGGCGATCTTCACATGCGGTATGTTTTTCAGGCGCGTCATCAGGTCAGACAGGCGACGGGGGGAAAGCACCAGCGGATCGCCACCGGTCAGGATGACCTCCCAGATGGCGGGGTTCGCATTTATATAGTCGAATGCGGCGTCAAGCTCGGCCGGGCTCATCATGCCATTGCCCTGCGGTCCGACCATTTCCCGGCGGAAACAGAAGCGGCAATAGACGGGGCAGACGTGCACTGCCTTTAAAAGAACCCGGTCGGGGTAACGGTGAACGATGCCGTGGACGGGGCTGTGTGCGTCGTCGCCAATCGGGTCGTCGCGTTCTTCGGCAAGGTGCAGGAGTTCGGCCGCATCCGGCACGAATTGCCGGGCAATGGGATCCTGCGGGTCGCGGTTGTCGATCAGCCCGGCAATCGATGGCGTGATGGCGAGCGCGTAACGCTGCGTCACCGCGCGCAGGTTCTCCAGCGCTTCGGCTTCAATCAGCCCCGCTTCGAGAAGCGCTTCGGGTGTCTTGATGGTCTCAAGCCCTGTCATCGTCCATATTCCGCGACTGGGGCCCACATGACGAGATCGATACGGGGGGCGCCGGTCGCCAGCATTACCAGCCGATCGAAACCGAGTGCTATGCCGCTTGCCGGCGGCATGATGGCGAGTGCGGCCAGAAAATCCTCGTCCAGCGGATAGGTTTCGCCGTAAATGCGCTGCTTCTCGGCCATTTCCATTTCGAAACGCCGTCTCTGCTCGATCGCGTCGGTCAATTCGCCAAAGGCATTGGCAAGTTCAACGCCGCAGGCATAAAGTTCGAAACGCTCCGCCACCCGCGCGTCCCCGGGGGACTTGCGGGCAAGGGCTGCTTCGCAGGTCGGATATTCGTCAAGAATGGTCGCTCTACCGAAACCCAGTTCCGGTTCCACCCGCTCCACGATGACACGGCTGAACATATCCGCCCAGGTGTCGTCATCGGCCACACGAATGCCAGCATTGGTGAGGCTCGCGGCAAGATGGCGGCTGTCGGTTTCGCCGTTTCGGCTGATGGTGGCTAAGAGGTCCACATCAGCATATCGCTCGAAGGCTTCGGCGACGCTTACCCGCTCCGGTTCGAGAAACGGATCGACGCTGCGGCCGCGATAGGTGAAATTCTTCGTCTTTGCGGTTTCAGCTGCCAGCGCCAGAAGATTGGCGCTGTCCTTCATAAGGCTCTCATAGGTTTCGCCGACCCGATACCATTCCAGCATGGTGAATTCCGGATGGTGCAGGGGGCCTCTTTCCCGGTTTCTGTAAACATGGGCAAAACAGGTGATGCGTTTTTCACCGGCAGCGAGCAGCTTCTTGCAGGCAAATTCGGGCGAGGTGTGCAGATAAAGCGGCGCGGCGTCGCCGGCCGGCGTCAGGCCTTGCGTGGCGAAAGCATGCAGATGCGCCTCGTTGCCGGGGGAGATCTGCAATGTCGCGGTATCGACCTCAAGAAAATCGGCGCGGGCGAAATAGCCGCGAAAGGCCGACTGGATCGCGTTGCGCCCAATGAGAAACGCGCGGCGGTCCGCGTGGACGTCAGGCGTCCACCATGGCGACATTGTCTCGTTGCTTGCGCGCATTCTCAGTTCTTTTCCGTCTTCTCTGCGGCGCTCAATTGCGGATAAATGATCCGCAAAACGCCTGATCGCGTCATTTAAAGCTATTCCGGGCGGAAAACCGCTAGGCACTCTTCCGAGAATTGCTGTAGAAGGCTGGCAATTCGTGCGGATTTAAGGTAGTTGCGCCCCAGAAAAAAGACAAAATGTCTGCCGGGGCCGGTGCTGCCGCGCAGTCCTTTACGACGCATTTCATCGAGTTACAAGGAAGTCATATGGTCAAGGTTATCGCCTCATCCGTCCGCAAGGGCAATGTTCTCGACGTGGACGGCAAGCTTTACGTCGTTCTTACCGCGCAGAACTTTCACCCCGGCAAGGGCACGCCGGTCACGCAGGTGGACATGCGCCGCATCGTTGACGGCGTGAAGGTCTCCGAGCGCTGGCGCACCACCGAGCAGGTCGAGCGCGCTTTCGTTGAAGACCTGAACTTCCAGTTCCTTTATGAAGACGGCGAAGGCTTCCACTTCATGAACCCTGAGAACTACGACCAGGTCGTGGTCGATGCCGAGACGATGGGCGATCAGAAGGCCTATCTGCAGGAAGGCATGACCTGCATTCTTTCCATTCATGAAGGCAATCCGCTGGCCGTTGAACTGCCGCGTCACGTCACGCTTGAGATCACGGAGACCGAACCGGTCGTGAAGGGCCAGACGGCTTCTTCCTCCTACAAGCCGGCAATCCTTTCCAACGGCATCCGCACCATGGTGCCGCCGCATATCGATGCCGGCATTCGCGTGGTCATCGCGACGGAAGACAATTCCTACGTCGAGCGCGCCAAGAACTGAGCCTGATGGCGGGCTGAAAAAAAGCACCGGGTGACCGGTGCTTTTTTGTGCCTTGAATAACAAAAAGCCCGCATCGAAAGATGCGGGCTTTTTGTTTGCTATTTTGGGCCGTGCTTACATGCCCTTCGCGGCGGCCACGGTCGGGCCGGCGGACTTCTTCGGGGCAGGCTGGCCAACGGCATAACCGCCACCGAGAGCCACGTTGAGCGAGACATAATCCTGCGCGGTCGTCTGGATCGCCGTGGCAAGGTTTGCCTGTGCATCCGATACCGAGCGCTGGGCATCCAGAACATCGAGCAGAGACGAAGCACCATCACGATAGCTGGCGGTGGAGAGCTGCAGCGCTTCCTGGTAGGAGGCGACGGTCTTTCTCAGCGCGTCAACGGTACGCTGGTCGCGATTGATGGCGGCCAGGGCGTTTTCGACTTCTTCCACCGCATTGAGAACGGTCGCCTTCCAGACGAGATATTGTTCGCGTGCCTGTGAGTTGGCGATGTCGACATTGGCGCGGAGTCTGCCACCGTCGAGGATCGGGAGCGTGAGGCTCGGACCGAAGGACCAGCTATTGGCAGTTCCCCTGCCGCCGCCACTCAGGAAATTGTAGCTCGGCGTGATCGCTCCACCAAGCTCGATGCTTGGATAAAGCTGCGCCTCGGTTACACCGATCGTGGCGACCGCAGCGGCGAGATTGCGCTCGGCGACACGGATGTCCGGACGGTTGCGGATAAGGTCGGCCGGGATGCCGGTGCGGGGAACTGCGCGCGCAACAGGCTGGCGTGCGCCCTTCTGCAGCTCGGCGATGAGCGACGAGGCCGGCATGCCGAGTAGGGTCGCGATGCGGTGGGCTGCCTTGCGGAAGCTGGTTTCGAGGCCGGGTATCTGCGACAGCGTGGAATTGACCAGACCTTCGGACTGGACGACATCGAGACGCGACGCCGCACCCGCTTCGAGCTGAAGCTTGGTCAGATCGAGCGTTTCGCGGCGTGAGCCCAGGTTCTGGCGGGCAATCGCCAGGCGCTCCTGATAATAGCGCACGTCAATATAGGCCGCGGCGACGGACGAAATCAGCGTCAGGCGCTGAACGTCGACGGTGGAGTAAGCGGCATCAAGCGACGCATTGGCGCTTTCCGTTGCCCGACGATAGCGACCGAAGAGGTCGAGGAACCAGGAAACGCTGAGGCTGCCGTTGGACACGTTGGTGACGGGAACGTCACGGTAGCTGCCCTTGGTCTCGCTGGTCGTGTGGCTGCCGCTGCCCGTCAGGCTCGGCAGGCCGCCGGCGCCGTCCACGATCACCTGGGCCTGCGCCTGATTGATGCGCTCGATGGCCTGCATCACGGTGAGGTTCTGCGCAAGGCCGGTGGAAACGTAACCGTTCAGGCGGCTGTCGTTGAAGGCCGTCCACCATGCAACGCTGCTGATGTCGCCATTACTGGTTTTTCCGGCTTCCGCAAACTTTCCCGGCAATTGGATTTCCGGCGTCTTGTGGTCGGGTCCAACAACACAGCCTGAGAGCAGCAGCATTGTCAGGGGAAGGGTAGCGCGAATAGACAGCATGTAATTTTCCCAATTCTCTGGTTGGCTTACCGAGCGCGGCTTGCTGACAAATGGGCTGCGCGATCGATATGCCGTAGAAACGTGCATTTGCCAAATCGGCAACATTTCTAGCAGCGTATTAACGGTTGGCACAGCCCATTTTTGTTTTGTTAACGCCTTGAAAGGCGACGAATGATGACGAAAAAGGACGGAACGAAGAAAATTCCGAGGAGTGTTGCAGAAAGCATACCACCCAGCACCCCGATACCGATTGCATTTTGCGCGGCGGAACCCGCTCCGGTTGCGATCGCAAGAGGCACGACACCCAGGATGAAGGCGAGCGATGTCATGATGATCGGACGCAGGCGCAGCTTCGCTGCCTCCAGTGCCGCTTCCACCAGACTTAACCCGTGCTCCTGCCTCTCCTTGGCGAATTCGACGATCAGGATCGCGTTTTTCGCGGCGAGGCCGATGGTCGTCAGCAGGCCCACCTTGAAGTAGACGTCGTTCGTCTGGCCGAAGAAATGGGCCGCGGTCAAGGCGCCAAGGACGCCCACCGGAACGGCCAGGATGACCGAGAACGGGATCGACCAGCTTTCATAGAGGGCGGCAAGGCAAAGGAACACGATGAGAACCGACAGCGCGTACAGCATGGGCGCCTGTGAACCGGAAAGACGTTCCTGATAGGAGATGCCCTGCCATGCCACCGTGTAACCGCCCGGCATGCTTGCCGTCAGGCGTTCCATCTCGTCCATCGCATCACCGGATGCAACGCCTGCGCCGGCGGTGCCTTCCAGCGAGATCGCGCCTGTGCCGTTAAAGCGGGCGAGAGACGGCGGTGCATTGATCCATTTCACCTCGCTGAAGGAAGAGAAAGGCACCATCTCGCCGCTGGTATTGCGGGCATACCAGAACTTCAGGTCGTCCGGCTGCATGCGGTAGGGCGCGTCACCCTGGACATAAACAGGCTTCAGTTCGCCGTTTAGAGTGAAGTCATTGACATCCCGGCCGGCAAAGATCGTCGACAGCATGAGGTTCACGGAGGAGAGATCGACCCCCATGGCTCCCATCTTTTCCTGATCGAGAACGATCTTCATCTGCGTTTCATTGTCCTGGCTGTCGCTTCGAAGCGAGCTGATCTTCGGATTGCTGGTCGCCAGCGCGATCAGCTCCTTGGACGTCGCGGTCAATGCCTCGGTGCCGTTGCGGCCGCTATCCACGAGATACATCGAGAAACCGCTCGATGTGCCCATGCCCTGAATGGCCGGCGGCAGAAGCGGGAACACCTGCGCATCGCGGAAGCCGAAGAAGGTGCCCATCGCACGCTGCACGATGGCGCCGGCATGCTGATCGGGTGCGGTTCTCTCGGCGAAATCCTTGAGCTTGGTGAAGACGATAGCGTTGTTCTGGCCCGAACCGCTGAAGCTGAAGCCGAGCACGCCGAAAACAGATTCGACGTTGTTGGCTTCCTTTTCGCGGAAGTAGTTTTCGACCTGCTTCACCACCTCGTTGGTTCGCTCGATATTCGAACCGGTCGGTGTCTGGATGATCGTCAGCAGCACGCCCTGGTCTTCCTGCGGCAGGAACGAACTTGGCAGCTTTGAAAAGAACCAGGCGCAGCCGCCGATCACGATCGCGAAGATGATCATCACGCGCAGGGGCCGTTTCAGCAGATAACCGATGGAGGAAACGTAGCCGTCCGTCGTCTTGCCGAAGCCGCGGTTGAACCACGCGCCCGGTCCACGCTGCTTCTTGTGGTGGTCGATCGGCTTCAGCATGGTGGCGCAAAGCGCCGGCGTCAGCACGATCGCGACAACGGCCGAAAGCAGCATGGCCGAAACAATGGTGATCGAGAACTGGCGGTAGATGATGCCCGTCGATCCGCCGAAGAAAGCCATCGGAATGAACACGGCGGTGAGCACGAGCGCGATGCCGATGATCGCACCGGTGATTTCGCCCATCGACTTTTCGGTCGCCTCGACCGGTGACAAGCCCTCTTCCGACATGATGCGCTCGACGTTTTCGACAACGACGATGGCGTCGTCGACGAGAAGGCCGATGGCGAGAACCATGGCGAACATGGTGAGCGTATTGATGGAATACCCGGTGAGCGCGAGAACGCCGAAGGTGCCGAGAAGCACGACCGGAACGGCGATCATCGGAATGAAGGTGGCTCTCAGATTCTGCAGGAACACCAGAAGCACGACGAAGACGAGGATGATCGCCTCGATCAGCGTATGCACCACTTTCTCGATCGACAGCTTCACAAACGGCGTCGTGTCATAGGGGTATTCAATCGAAACGCCCTCGGGCAGCGAACCCTCGACATTTGTCAGGGCAGCTTTCACGCGCGCTGCCGTGTCGAGCGCGTTTGCACCCGTGGCAAGATTGACTGCGAAACCGGCGGACGGACGGCCGTTGGATCGGGAATCGCCGCCATAGGTTTCCTGGCCGATTTCGATGCGCGCGACGTCGCTGAGGCGAACGGTGGCGCCATCCTTTTCGACTTTCAGGATGACCGATTCGAAATCGGCAACCGTGGTGAGCTGGCTCTGCGCCGTCACCGTCACATTGAGCTGCTGGCCCTTGACCGCGGGCACGGCGCCGAGCGAGCCGACCGAAACCTGGGTATTCTGGCTTTCGATGGCGCTGGTGACATCGGCAGTGGTCAGCTGGTATTTGTTGAGCTTGAACGGATCCAGCCAGATACGCATCGCATATTCGGAGCCGAACACGTTGATGCTGCCCACGCCTTCGAGGCGCTTGATCTGGTCTTCGACACGCGAGGAGAACACGTCGCCGAGATCGGCCGAGTTGCGCTTGCCGTCGGACGAGATCAGCGCACCAACCATCAGGATGCTCGATGTCGAACGGCTGACCTGGATACCCCGCTGCTGCACGGTATCGGGCAATTGCGACTGGACGAGCTGCAGCTTGTTCTGCACCTGAACCTGCGCGATGTCTGGCAGGATGCTGTTGCCGAAGGTCAGCGTCACTTCGGCGCTGCCGGTCGAGGAAGACGACGTCATATAGGTGAGGTCGTCAAGGCCGGTCATGCCGTCCTCGATGATGGTCGTCACCGATTTCTCGACGGTTTCGGCGCTGGCGCCGTTGTAGGTCGCACTGACACGCACCGTTGTCGGCGCAATATCTGGATATTGCGAAATGGAAAGCGTCCAGATCGCAAGGGCACCGCCCAGCATGATGACGATGGCGATAACCCATGCAAACACGGGGCGCCTGATGAAGAAATGGGCCATGGCAGTCCTGCCTTACCTTTTACGAGCTTCGACCAAGGGTTTCGTGCTCATGCTTATTTCGAGGGGGCGGCGGCAGGCGGAGCTTGCTGCGGCAGAACGACGATACCGCGATCGTCAATGGTCACTTCAACTGGCGCAACCGTTGCGCCTTCGGCAATCCACTGGAAACCGTCGACGATGAGCTTGTCGCCATCCTTGACATTTTCCGTCACCAGCCAGGCGTTGCCCGACTGCTGGCTGGACGGGAAGGTGCGGGTTTCCACCTTGTTTTCCGCGGTCACGAATTTTGCGGTCAGTTCGCCATTGGCGTTCCGGCTCGCTGCGCGCTGCGGAATGCGGAAGCCTTTTTCTTTGCCGATCGTCAGCGTGGCGCGAACATAGGTGCCGGGAAGCAGAAGATCGTCAGGGTTGTCGAAGAGGGCGCGGATGGAGAAGGTGCCCGTCGTTTCGCTCACCGCCATGTCCGACATATCGATCTTGCCGTCATGCTTGTATTCGGTGCCGTCTTCCAGCGTCAGGTGAATGCCGGTCTCCTTCGTGTCGCCGCCAAGCTGGCCCGATGAGATCGCCTTTTTCAGACGCAGGAGATTGATGCTGGATTCCATCAGGTCGATGTAGATCGGATCGATGCGGCGCAGCGTTGTCAGCGCCGTCGTCTGGTTCGCCGTCACCACGTTGCCGATGCTGAAGGCGGTCGCGCTGGTAATGCCGTCGAAGGGGGCGCGGACCTTGGTGAGATCGAGATTGATCTCGGCCGTTTCCAGCGCTGCCTTTGTCTGTGCCACGTCGGCTTGCGCCTGCAGCAGCGTCACCTTGGCGTTTTCATATTCAATCTGCGTCGCACCGCTGTTGACCAGGCGTTCGTAACGGGCAAGGTTCGCCTCGGCGCTCGGAATGCTTGCTTCCGCCTTCGCCACGTTGGCCTTGGCCTGCGCCACTTCCGCCAGATATGTATTGTCCTCGATCTGGTAGAGAACGTCGCCCTGCTTGACTTCGCTGCCTTCCTTGAAGGGAATTTCGCGGATGATGCCGGTGACGCGCGGCCGGATTTCGGCTGTCTGGAACGCGCTGGCGCGGCCGGGCAGGACGGTGGTCAGAGGATATTCGCTGGTCTTCATCAGGATGACGCTGACCGGAGACGGCGGACGCTCTGCAGTCTGGCCGGCTGTCTGGCTGCTCTCGCCGCCATCGCTGCAGCCCGCCAGAAGCGCGGTTACACACAGAGAAGCAAATAGGGGTAAAATACGTCGGCTCATTGTTCTTCCCTGCGTATCAATCGCATTCAACTATAAGCGCAATGTCGCTCGGCGGATGCGCGTCCGGAAACAGACACGACAGGCGAAGGCCTTTGAAGGGACCCGATTCGCTCATTTTGTCCGGACCGCCATGCGCATAGAAGCGCAGGCTTTTGCGCTTCGCAAGCAATTGCGAGAAGGTGACGTAAATTGGGAATCGTCACTTAGCAAGCGGATTGCGCAATCCCGCGTCGATTAAATCGACGAGTTGATCGCAACGTGTTGCCAAATTGCCGATATCTTCCCGCGCAATGAGGACGGGGTGGATGACGCTGGTCAGCGCGTGGAGCACGGTTTCCGCCAGGGGAGGAATATCGGTGGCGGTGTAGCTTCCCGCCTCGACGCCGTCCTGAATGATTTCGGCCAGCAATTTCACGATGACGGATTTATAATAGTCTCCGCACTTCATGTCCTGCTTGGCGGTCATCAGGATCATTTCGAAGACGTAGGGATTCTTATTGAGATCCTGGTGGTGCTGCTCCATCAGGTTGCGCGCGAGATGGCGCAATCTGGAAAGCGGTGCATGGCTTTTGTCGAGCGGACAGATCTGCCGTTCGAAAGCGCCGATCTGTTCGAAGCCAAGGGCGTCGACGAGCGCGTTCTTCGAGCTGAAATTCTTAAAGACATTGGCGGGAGACATGCCAAGCGCTGCGGCGATATCGGCAATCGCCACCGCATTGAAACCGCGCTCCCGGAAAAGTTCTTCCGCTTTGGCGAGAATGTCCCGCCGGGTTTCCTCGGCGGAACGGCGGGGCCGGCGCTTGACAGGACGGTCATTCTTCCTGCCGCCCTTTCTCGCCTGTTCGATCATTTTGCTCACGGTCAGACTCCGGGGAAGAACGGCTCCAGATTCCGGCGTACTCTTGCAAGCGGCGTCTCGCCGCTATCGTCGGGAACGAAGCTCTGTCCGGTGATGCGCTCATAAGCATCAATATAGACCTTCGAGGTCTGCAAGACGAGGTCCTGCGGAATTTCGGGAACGTCGTCCTTATAAGGGTCGCAGCGTTCGGCAACCCAGGCTCTCACGAAATCCTTGTCGAAGCTCGCCGGCCGGGTTCCGTTGCGAAAACTTTCCTCATAGCTGCCAGCCATCCAGTAGCGGCTGCTATCCGGTGTGTGGATCTCGTCGGCCAGGATGATGGTGCCGTTTTCATCCGTTCCGAATTCATACTTCGTGTCGACGAGAATGAGACCCTGTTTTGCGGCAATTTCCTGCCCACGCTTGAACAGCGCCAGCGCGTAACGGGAAAGCGTGTCCCATTGGTCCTGCGTCAGGAGTTTCTTTTCCACAATCTCGGTCGGTGTCAGCGGCTCGTCATGGCCGCCATCGAAGGCCTTGCTTGTGGGCGTGATCACCGGTTCGGGCAGAATCTGGTTGTCCTTCATCCCGTCAGGAAGGTTCATGCCGTACATCTGCCGCTCGCCCTTCTTATAAAGGGTCAGGATGGACGTGCCTGTCGTGCCGGCCAGATAACCGCGAACCACCACCTCGACCGGTAATATCTCAAGTCTTTTGCCGATGACGACATTTGGGTCAGGATAGCTGACCACGTGATTGGGGCAGATGTCCTTTGTCTTTTCGAACCAGTAGCGGGCCGTCTGGGTCAGGACCTGTCCCTTATAAGGTATGCAGGTGAGAATACGGTCGAAGGCGCTGAGGCGGTCGGTGGATATGATGATACGGTTGCCGTCAGGCAGATCGTAGTTTTCCCGCACCTTTCCACGGTAATAATTCGGCAGCTCGGGAATGACGGCTTCATCGAGAATGCGCACGGGCTCTCCAATTCTTGGCTTTATAAGGGGACGTGAGACGCCCCAAGTCTTCTGAAACTCTCGTCCGTTCCTATTGCATGTTTCCTGGAGCAGGGCCAGTCGAGACATAAAGACTGTCCTTCCCCTT
>NZ_JBBHZH010000007.1:0-291876 GCF_049843495.1 Agrobacterium sp. M50-1
GGTCACTTCCCATACGAGCGCAATCCCTTGTCGCCTCATTGCAGCGTGAACTGCAAGCGACGGATCGTCGAACGTTGGCTCGATCGTACCGGCGTTCAGATACTTCGCGATCGTGTTGCGCGACAGCCCGGTGCGCCGGCTGATCTCCCGTATCGACTGCTTCTCACGCAGCGCCATCCGACGGATGATATTTAAAAGTCCCATGTGGATCACTCCGTTGCCCCCGTCGCTCTCCGCGTTGGGGGAAGGTTCACATGGCTCAATTCTCAATGGAAATTATGCGCCTAACCGGCTCAGTTCTGCGTGGAAACCAACACTGGCGTGGCTCGATCCTCAGGTTCAATTCCAGTTCGCGATAGATGCGATAGACCCGCTTGTGGTTCCAGCGATGCCCACGGACATTGCGCAGGTAGAGAAAGCACAGGCCGAATCCCCAGCTCTTCTTGGCCCGCGTTAATCCGATGAGCAGATCGGCGATCTCCTCATTATTGTCGTTCAGCTTGGCGCTATAACGATAGCAGGTCTCGCTGACACCAAAGGTGCGGCAGGCGAGCGCGATGCTCACCCCACGAACGCCACTGCCTTCCCGGCCACCTCCCGGCGTTGAGATGGCCGTGTCACTTTTTTACCAAAGCCTCTTTGAGCAATTCGGCCTGCATGCTCATCTCGGCATACATCTTCTTCAACCGTCGGTTCTCATCTTCCAGGGACTTCATCTGACTGATCATGGACGCGTCCATACCACCATATTTGGCTCGCCATTTGTAGAACGACGCCGTGCTCATTCCATGCTCCCGGCACAAATCTGGCACGGGGATGCCGCCTTGCGCCTGGCGCAAGATGGCGAGGATTTGCGGTTCACTGAATCTGCTCGTCTTCATCAAAATCTCCTCGTTCATAAAGCCCGGGAAAATTCTACTTTTGAAACCCGTTATTTACCGGGGGGATTACCACGCTGCTTAAGCAAACCTCATAAGTACGTCGGATCTGGGGTCTGGTATTTGCGGCATTATGGAGCAAGTGCCACAAGATTCCCGTGACGGCTGATGCTATCTCCTGAGGGGCCTCGGGAGTGTTGCGTATGGTGGAAATCGTAGACGAATTGAAAGCGAAACTGGGTGAGATCGATGCCAAAATCGAGGGGCTGCGGCGCGAGATCGTCGTTCTTGACGATCAAAAGGCGGCCTTTGAAAAAGTGATCAGGGTTTACGATCCTGACTTCGAACTGGCTGCGCCGCCCTTGAAGGCACGCCGTGCCTCGTCCCGAGAAACGGCTAGCGGTTGCGTCACCGAACTCCTCAAGGGCAGGAACAACCGCCATATCGTGCTCGACGCCTTGCGCCGCTCGGAGCGTCCGACGACGGCAGCGGAGATCGCAGAGAAGTTCGCGAGCGAGGCCGACCTCGGAAGCGAAGCAGCACGCCTGGAATCTGCCCTCACCAGCAGGTTCTCCGCAACGCTGAACGGCTTGGTGAAGCAGGGGCTGGTGCGACAGGCTGGTACCGCAGATGGTCGCCGCCACCTCTGGGAAATTAGCCGCTAGTCGGGCGGCTCACCCTGCAGCCAAACCTGGTCGACGATGTTCTGGGCCGCGCATTGCCAATACCCGCAGAGGTTCCGCGACGTCGGCCTGGAGGTAATCGTTCGAAGGAGATCGGCGAACTGCCAGCGCAAACCCATGTAACGCGTGTCCTCCTTCCAGGACAGCATCGCCATGTACCAATCGAGGTACTTCGTGGAGAAGCGGTGGTTGATGCCTTTGTAGGCCTTCTCGACGCGGCTGAAGAAGCTCTCAATCACGTTCGAGTTCGTACCGTCGTCCTCCTGGTATCGCAGGCTGTGGTTCACGCGGGTAAGCGCGACGAGGCCGATTAGGTCGTCATACGCCTTGTGCTCGTCGGCGATCAGGAGCGCCTTCCGATCGACGTGCTTGATGACGGCGGCCCAGGCGCCCTTGCCGTTCTCATCCATGATCACCCTCGTCAACGTCCTGTTCGGCGCATGTCGGTTGGACTCGCGCAGCGCCAGGACACACATGCGCTTGCCGTTCTGGTTCTCCTTCTCGCGCCCGTCCTTACGCTCCTCCTTCTTATTCGCCTTGCGGAGCACGCCGCCGACATACTTGCCGTCGATCTGCACCGTGCCCTGGAGCTTGATCGTATTGCGTCGAAGGCCGACGGCCTCGCGGAGCTTCTGGAGCAGGACGTAGGCGGTCTTGTACTGGACGTTGAGCTTGCGGCTCAGGTGAAGCGCTGCCATACCCTTGGCGGCCGTGATCTCCTCCCAGATCGCCATGATGATCTTTTTGAACGAAAGCTTCCGGTTGGCGAACACCGTCCCCGGATGTCACCGAGAACTCGACGCGGCATTCCGGCTCCGAGCATCGGAAACGACGTCGGCGAACGCAATAGGGTTCCAGGCCGCCGCAGCGCGGGCAATAAGGCTTGCCGCCGTTGCCGGCCCAGCGGAAGTCAACGAACAGGCCGTAGGCGTCGTCCTCGGAGAGCGACCTGACCTTCTCGGGATCGAGATCGCGGCCATTCGGGCGCAGAAGTGGATGCTGCCCAAAGCCTTCTTTCGGGTCAGGCCATGCGCAACGGTCGTATTTCGAACCTCCGGTCTCCCGCGGCGAAGGGGTCGTAGGAATTCGGGCTCAGGATAGGAATTCGCTTCTGGAGCATGTTCAGGTTTCCGGTCGATACGCAGGACATAGGCGGACAGCTCCGTCGGAGTGACGGAAACGGAAGGTCACCGCTCTATTCGTATTAGTCTGAACATGAAGGTCCCATACCAGGGCATCCAGGAGGAGTCGAGAGGGTTTGGGCATTCCTTTGGGGAGCGCGTCTATGCCTGGCCAATTTAGACGAAACCCTTTTGCGTTATCCCATGCGGGCACCGATCAGCCGATACATCATAATCTCATCAATTCTGACGCCTTCATGGAGGAAACCACCTGGAATTCGCCCTATCTCGACGAAGCCTTCCCGCCGATAGAAGCCGCATGCTGCAGGATTTTCGGCGCTTACAGCAAGTTCTAACTGCCCAATTCCGTGGTCGCGGGCATAGTTAGTTACTGTTTCCAGAAGTTTCCCAGCGAGACCCGTTCCACGCAGGCTCGTTCGCACATAAACCATCACAATGGTTGCTCGAAGCGTTGTCTTGCTGGGCTTCTGCCACATGAGGCCCACAATGCCGACCGGTTCGTCATTTTGAAAGGCAACGAAAACTGGCATTTCGACCAATCGACTGCGCCATTCATCGAGAGAAAGTATCTCCCAATCTTCCGCGCGGCTCGCGTATGCCGCAGGCTCTGCGCGTAGTGCTTCAATTCGAATCTGCTTGAATGTCGGCGCGTCATCTGGAGCTAACAACTTAATCAATCCCTCAGACATCCTGTCGCCCCAAGCCTTCGAAGGTACATTTGCGCGCAAAAATTGCACCGCCAATTCCGATACGGGATAGCATCGGTTTGGTTCACAATGCAATTATGATGTCTGTTCGCTCATGATGGAATGATCGGGCACTATAGCTGGTGTGCCTTGTGGCACTTGCTCCATAATACCGGGTATTTGCAATTTGAGTTGCGTTCCGTCGCAACCATTGATTAATTATTAGACGGCTACTTGGATTGAATGTCGGTATCGGTGGCTGCGAGCCCCGCGACCAATTCAGCCCGCTTCATGCGCGCTTTTTTGTTGTCAACGGAAAGATTTACGCCACGCTATACCACGATACTGAGGACTATCATCCGGCGCGCCATAATAACACATTGGCGGTGGTTCCTCCGACTCCGAAGACTTCAGGCTTCGACAGGTTCGCTAACGTCGTCCAGAAGAAAGTGCACGATCACATAACGCGTCGTGTATTTCTGACCGCTATCGGAGACGCTTTCAACGCTGCCGCCGTCGGAGGGATGCCATTTCTGATAGTGGGGATTGTTGGTTATCAGCGTGATCGCCTTGCCAGCGAAGCTGCCGTTCAGCCGATAGCGAGCCTCTGCTAAGCTCCAGATCTTCTCAAAATCCTCCTGGCTGATCCGGACTTTCAGGGCTTTTCTGGAGGTTGCTTTTCCAGGCGAGCCATCGTCGCCTGCCGCCGGTGGAACATGCAGGTCAACCTCTTCCGCACCATCAAGCAGAAAGGCAAATTCGTCTGGCCACATCCGTCTCACGTATCGCTCCTCCCAAAGCTTACCGCCCCACAGCACAATCATGATAGCGCGTCCGCCGCGAGAGGCAATGGCGGAAATGTACCTGCGTTTCGAATGCCCGGAACTTGAAATCGGCCGGGAGATCGTGCTTGTTCACGATCAGCAGGGCGCGTTTGCGTCCACCGTCAGTTGAGAACTGCATCGAGGAGTAAGGCATGAAGAAGCTCATCAACGATCCAGCCACCGTTGTGCGGGACATGCTTGAAGGGGTGGTGGCGCTTAGCCCGGCGACGGTTCTGCTAGCAGATGAGAATGTTGTGATCCGGTCCGGTCTTCCCGAAACGGAAAAGCGGAAGGTGGCGGTCCTGTCGGGTGGAGGCAGCGGACATGAACCAGCCCACGCCGGCTATGTCGGTGCGGGCATGTTGACCGTTGCGGTGGCAGGCGATGTCTTCACTTCGCCCAGCACCGATGCGGTTCTTGCCGGTATAAAGGCTGCAGCCGGCCCCGCCGGCGCTCTGGTTATCGTCAAGAATTATACGGGCGACCGGCTGAATTTCGGATTGGCGGCCGAGCTGGCAAGGGCTGAAGGAATTCCGGTCGAGATCGTGGTCGTTGCCGATGATGTCGCGCTGAAGGACACGGTTCCGGCGGATCGCCGCCGAGGTATTGCGGGTACGGTGCTTGTTCACAAAGTCGCGGGCGCGGCCGCGGAGCAGGGACTTCCCCTTCAGGAGGTGACCCGGATCGCCCGGAAAGCCGCCGAAAAACTGTCCTCAATGGGAGTATCGCTGGGGTCCTGCACGCTCCCTGCTGTCGGCAGGCCGGGCTTCGTCCTTGGCGACGCTGAAATAGAGGTCGGGCTTGGAATCCATGGCGAGCAGGGTGTACGACGGATGCCTGTCGCATCGGCGGACGAGCTTGTGAAGCTGGTGCTTGAAACGATCGAAGCCGATGGCAGGCTGAAAAGCGGAGAGCGGGTGGCGCTCCTGGTCAACGGGCTGGGATCAACGCCGCCAATGGAACTTGCGGTGGTGGCGCGATCAGCGGTCGCACGCCTGGAAGCGAAGGGCGTCGTGGTCGAGCGGGCCTGGGCCGGCACTTTCCTCTCCGCTCTCGACATGCCGGGCTTTTCACTATCGGTCATGCATGTGGACGATGCAAGGCTGAGCCTCATGGATGCGCCAACCGATGCCGGTGCATGGCCGCGCGGCGGTGCGGTGAACCGCGAGCGGGTCCTGCCTTCGGCAGGCGTCGAGAAGAGCGTGACTGCGGAAAACAGGATGACAGCAGCCGGTGAGCGACTGCGTGCCGACGCAGAGCTGGTTGCCGGAGCCCTGATCGCCGCGGAGCCCAAACTGACGCAGCTGGACAGTGTTACGGGCGACGGTGACCTCGGAACAAGCATGGCGCGGGGCGCTGAAGCGATCCTGGCGCTGCCCATGGAGAGCTTCGCAGATGTCTCCGGTGGATTGATGGCGATGGCAAACGCGATGCGCAAGGCGATCGGCGGAAGCTCTGGCCCCTTTTACGCCACGGGCCTGATGCGCGCCTCGCGCCATCTTGCCGGCATCGAAAAGCCGACGGCCCAGCAGATGGCGGAAGCATTCGTTGCCGCCGTTGAAGCTGTGTCTGAACTCGGTGGTGCGAAGCCGGGGGACCGCACGATGATAGATGCGCTTCATCCGGCGGCAGAAACCTTCCGGGATAAACTCGCAGGCGGAGCTTCGGCCGAAGAGGCCTGGCGATCCGCGGTGGCGGCAGGCGTCGCCGGCGCCGAGGCGACGGCGTCGATGAAGCCGCGGCTCGGGCGCGCGAGCTATCTTGGCGAGCGGGCGGTCGGACATCTTGATGCGGGAGCGGTCGCCGTCAGTGTGTGGCTTGAAGCAATCAGGAACGATGAGCGCTGACGGGCCGCTGGCCGGCGCAGGCGTCGTCGCCCGACGCCCGTGAATATATTGCGCCGGCTCCGGCGGCCTTGAAGCTCAGATACGCCGCGCCTTGATCGTGTTCATGACGAAGCTGGTCTCGATGGTGTCGACGCATTTCAGCTTGGCAATCTTGTCCTTGATGAAGCGCTCGTAGTCCTCCAGCCCACCGCACATGACCTTGAGCATATAGTCCCGCGGACCCGTGACGAGGTGACATTCGAGAACCTCGTCCCAGTCAAGAACGGCCGCCTCGAACATACGGATTTCGTCATCGTGCTGACGGCTGAGGCGGATGGAGGCAAGGGCGGTCATGGTCCATCCCTCGATTGCCGGATCGATGATCGCGGAATATCCTTTGATCGCGCCTATCTCTTCCAGGCGTCGAAGCCGTCGCAGGCACGCCGATGCCGAAAGCCCGACCCGCTCGGCAAGTTCGTTGTTCGTGATCCGCGCATCGGCAGACAGTTCCTTGAGTATCCTGCTGTCGATTGGGTCTGCAATTTTCTGCGACATAAATGACAATTCTCCGCAATATATTGCTTCATGAGACAGCTCGACGCTTCAGAATGCAAGATATTTTGGTTTCACTGCGTGTAATCTGCAGGTAATTCAACGCCAGCTGAGGGATCATCGGAAATGACCGCGCCGCATCCATCCAAAACCCATATCGGCAACCACGCTCTCCATCCTGAAACGCAGATGCTCAATTATGGGTATGATCCGGAATTGTCGGAGGGCGCCGTAAAGCCTCCCGTGTTCCTGACATCGACCTTCGTCTTCAAATCGGCAGAAGACGGGCGCGACTTCTTCGACTACGTCTCCGGGCGCAAGGAGCCGCCGGAGGGCAGGGGCGCGGGCCTCGTCTATTCGCGTTTCAACCACCCGAACAGCGAGATTGTCGAGGATCGCCTTGCCGTTTATGAACGAACTGAGAGTTGCGCGCTTTTTTCCTCCGGCATGTCCGCCATTTCGACAACGCTTTTCGCCTTCGTCCGGCCGGGCGACACCGTGCTCCATTCCCAGCCCCTTTATGGCGGTACGGAGACGCTGCTGGCGAAGACCTTCCATAATTTCGGCGTCTCGGCAGTGGGTTTCGCCGACGGTGTCAGCCAGACCTCGGTGATGGCAGCCGCAGAAGAAGCGATGGCGAAAGGCAGGGTGTCAGTCATCCTCATCGAGACCCCCGCCAATCCGACAAACAGCATTGTCGACGTCGCGATGATAAGCCGGGTTGCCGATGTCATCGGCGAAAAGCAGGGGCACAGGCCCATCATCGCCTGCGACAATACGCTTCTTGGGCCCGTATTCCAGCGGCCCATCGAGCATGGCGCCGATATCTCGCTCTATTCACTGACGAAGTATGTTGGCGGGCACTCCGACCTCATCGCCGGCGCAGCGCTCGGCCGCAAGGATGTCATGAAGCAGGTGAAGGCATTGCGTGGAGCAATCGGCACGCAGCTCGATCCGCACTCATGCTGGATGCTTGGACGTTCCCTTGAGACGTTGCAAATCCGGATGGAGCGGGCGAACAGCAACGCCAGGGTCGTGGCTGAATTCCTGAACGCGCATCCCAAGGTCGAAAAAATCCATTACCTGCCGTTCAGCGATCCGGCATCCGCGGTTGGCAAGGTGTTTGCCGAACAGTGCTCCGGCGCAGGATCGACCTTCTCGTTCGACATCGTCGGCGGGCAGGCCGCCTCTTTCAAATTCCTCAATGCGCTCAACATATTCAAACTCGCGGTAAGTCTTGGGGGTACGGAGTCCCTTGCTTCTCACCCCGCGACGATGACGCATTCGGGAGTTCCTGCCGATGTCCGCCAGCGCATCGGTGTGCTTGATTCCACGATCCGGCTGTCTATCGGCATCGAACATCCCGATGATCTTGTCGCCGACCTGACCCTTGCCCTTGATCAGGCCTGACGACAGGTCGCGGACAATCTGTAACCACGCGCGCCAGCGGCTATAGAGGTTGTCCTGTGCAGGTGGATCGATGTATCTGGAGGGAACTTCACTAAACCTGCAGGCACATGGAAACGTCGCTTTATCTGCCCATCAAGGGCTTTCTCGAAAAGGCGGGTTACACCGTCAAGGGCGAAGTTGGCGGTTGCGACCTCGTCGGCTTGAGCGATGACGATCCGCCCGTCGTCGTGATTTGCGAGCTGAAACTGAGCTTCAACCTGGAACTCATCTTGCAGGCTGTCGATCGCGCGGCCATTGCGGACGAGGTCTGGATCGCGGCTCGGGTTTCAGCGAAGGGCAAGGGCCGCGAGGCCGACAGGCGTTACCGCGATCTCTGTCGCAGGCTCGGGATCGGCATGCTCGGCATTTCCGATACCGGTGAGGTCAGCGTGATCGTTGGCTCCATATCACCGATGCCGCGAACCAATCCGAAACGGCGGTCGCGGCTGATGCGTGAACACCAGAGGCGACGCGGCGATCCGACGGCGGGTGGCAGCACGCGCGCACCGATCATGACCGCGTACCGCCAGCAGGCGCTTGGCTGTGCCCTGGCGCTGGCATCAGGGCCGATGCGGGTGCGCCAGGTCAGATCCAGCGTACCGGATGCCGGGAAAATCCTGCTTTCGAATGTTTATGGCTGGTTCGAACGACAAGATCGAGGAGTCTACGGCCTGACCGAGGCCGGACGGGAAGCACTGCAGCGATGGCCGCAGCAGGATAGGCCGGCAACAGACACTGTTACCGGCTGACTTTTTCAGCAATGGAAGCTCGCGCCGCCACGGGATGCGGCCGGCCGCAGGGCCGGCTCCACATCAATGCTTTGCTGCGATTGCTTCCTTCACCGCCAGTTCCGCCATGGCCAGTGCAGCCTCACGGGTTCTGGCCGCTGCCACAAACCGGCCGTTATGGCAGAAGGTCGCGCCTTCGACGCCGCAAACCGCTTCGAGGTCTTTGTCCGTCAGGCCGGCCCAGGCCGCTGGCAGGTCGGCACGAAGCTCAAAGCCCTCATCCGCGCTGCGAATACCGGTCAGGCACCAGTCGCTGTTGCGCGGGTGAACGACAAAGAGCAGATGGTCGGCGCCTGCCTTCATGATGGCGGGTCGAAACGGCATTCCTACCGGCAGTTCCAGAATATGTCCCTCACCGGCATCCACGATAGCCCGGTTCACAAGCGCTTCGGCCCGCAATTTTGCAGCGCTGTTGGCAATCTTTGCCTCCACGAAGCTGCGGGCAACGGCCAGCGCCGCATGGAAACTGCGATTGTCCGCTTCGGGATCGGTCTCATCGAAAACAGGTTTCAGGGTTTCCAGCAGGACGGGCAGGGTCAGCCCGGCGAGCGGTCCGGCGATGGAGGGGCTGAGCGCGCCATTGTCAACCAGATCGACCGGCAGCACGAAGCTGGTGTCGAAAGAGGCGTGAATGGCTTCGATATGGTCTTCAGGAACACCAAACGCGGCAAGATAGTCGCGGCCGAAATGCCTCCAGATGAGGCCGAACGAGCTATAGGGTTGACCGTCGTCCCGTAGCGGCGCGCCGCGCTGGTGGTGATCAAAGATTCCCGCCGTCGGGTCATAAGCACCGCCGACATCGTAGATGATCCGGTCCGCGCCCGGCGTGATCCATTCGGGCGCCCTGCTGCGGATGAGGCGCGCCTGCGGGAAAAGCCGGGTGAGCACGACGCTGGAGAGGAGTTCGTCGGCATGGAAGCCACCGGAATGGGTGACGAGGAAGTCCGGGATCATGTCAGAATGCGCCTTGTTGCTTGCGGAAGGTCCGCCGGGATTTGATGCCCCTGATATCCTTTGCCGGACGTCACCTCAACCCGCTATTGCTGTCCATGACGTCGAGCACGCTTATCCCGTTTCAGGAGGAGCCGATTTGAGCCTTCGGCAGGCGCGGCGATGAGATTGCCAGGGGCAAAGCTGTCACAACGACAGGCACGATCAGTGCGGACCATGCTGCCCCATAACCAAAATGATCGACCAGAAGGCCGAATATGTAGGGGCCGATCGCCATGACCCCCAAACAGATCGTGGAAGCGAAGGCAATTGTCGATGCTATCGAACCCTTCGGCGCACTTTCGGCGATCTGCAGAAGGTAAAGTGGAAACCATCCGATCCCGAATATTCCGAGCACGGAAAGCACGAAGAGGACAATGGCCGGGGCAGTACCGATGGGGAGCGCCGCGAGGATTGCGGCAGCGCCTGCGGCGATGACGGATACCAGGCCGAACGATTGGGCGCGCAGTCCGGGCCGGAAGCGGTCGCTGAGCCATGGCAGCAGAATCCGGCCGGGAATGCCGGCAAGCTGCGTCGCGGCAAACATGGACGATGCGGCAAAGAGGCCAAACCCCAGCCCATCCGCCATGAAGCCGATAGCGTGTGCGGTGAGGGTGAATTGAAATGCCGACATAGCGATACCGAGCCGCAACACGGGCCAGAAGCCCGAATTCTGCCCGACCTCGCGGATAAGTTTCGCCAGGGGAAGAGGGCGCTCGGTCTTTGCGGCAACATCGCCTCCTTCGCGATAGAGGCCCCAGAAGAGTGCGGCGCCCAGGACGGAAATACCGGCGCAGAGCCATGCCGCCGCGTGCCACCCGTAACGGACCGCCATGAACGGCAGGAGGGCGGCTGCGATCATGGTCCCGAATGGAACTGCGGCCTGCCGAAACCCTGTTGCTATGCCGCGTTTGGCAGGCGGGAACCAGCGCATGATCGCCCGCGTGCCTCCCGGCTGGACGGCAGCATAGGTGCCGCCGAGAAACGCGATGCAAACAAGCAGCGCCGGCAGGCTGTTGGCGAATGCCGCCGCGCAGGCCATTGCGAGCGCCATACCGAGCATGGCAATGCCGACGATGCGACGCTCACCGTGAATGTCGATGGCGCGGCCGAGCGTGAACATCGTCACGATCTGAACGCCGTTCATGACGGTCACGGCCAGTGAAGCGGATGCAAGGGAAATACCGAACGCTTCCCGCCAGAAGGGCACGAGAATGTAAATTCCCTGCGATACGAACGAGCCGGCGGTTTGCGTTGCGACTGCCACGGCAAGGACTGCCCAGATCCGGCTGTCGGTGGCGGGTGCGGGCGAGGAAATCTGTGACGACACGAAAAGCTCCTATCATGGGTTTTCGTGCAATAGCGCTCGCGACAACCTTATAGAATTAGGGGCTTGCGCATTTCAGCGATAACAGCTTGTTATGCAAAACATGCGCTCATTGGATCCCGAGGCCGTCGAGGCTTTTCTTCTTGTTGCCGAATTGCAGTCGTTCACACGGGTTGCAGGCGTGATGAACACATCACAGGCCGCTATCTCCCTGCGCCTGCGCCGGCTTGAGGACATGCTGGGGCATCGCCTCGTCGAACGGACGCCGCGCCGGGTGCGTTTGACGACGGCCGGCGAACGCTTTCTGGAGCCCGCGCGTGCTTATGTCGCGGCCGGCCGCCGTGCGCTTGATGTCTTTGGGCAGGAGCCGACCCGTCTGGCGATTGGTTTCACGCATCATTTGATCGGGGCCGACCTGCCTCGGATACTTCGCGTGATCAGCGAGCGCGAAACGAGCGTTACGCTTCACCTGCGCACGGCCGGTACGAGGACCCTGCTTGAACTCTATGATGCCGGTGAGCTCGACGCGATCGTCGTGTTGCGGCATGACGATATCCGCCGGGATGGCGAGCTGCTGTTTCAGGAAAGCTTCGGCTGGTATTGCAGCGCGGATTTTGATCTGCCTTCGAACGCGCCGGTGCCGCTGGTGCTGCAACCCGAACCCTGCAATTTGCGGGCCATGGCCCTTCGGGCGCTGGAGGCGGCGGACATCGCCTGGCGCGAGGTGTTCGTCGGGACAGGCGCAACGGCGGTTGGAGCTGCTGCGGAAGCCGGGATCGGCGTCGCATTGCTGGCGCGAAGTGTTGCGCCTGCCGGTTTGCGGGAGATGAGGGACGGCCTGCTTCCACAACTCGCAAAGCTGGATGTGGTGATGATTTCCGCGATCACGGGCGATCACGCGAACGCGGTGCTGAGACGGATCACGCGGGCATTTCAGTCGCCTCGAACCTGAAATGCTATTTTCGAATTTCGAACGAGACCACAATAAGGCAGCCTGAGATCACAGCGCCTGTATCCAATCGTGACCCGGGTGAAGGCGGGCGAGGCAGTCTTTGAGCCATTGGCGTTCCGAAAGAGGTAACCCTGGCTGGGCTCTTGCGAAGTCTTCCTCGTCCTTGGTGCGTCTGTGCTTCGCCTTGAACAGAAGCACGGCGGAGGGACTAAGGTAAGGGATGCCGTTGGCGGTCAGCGACACCATTTCGATACGGGGTCGCGTCATTTCCGGATCTCTCTTGTAAACCCAGGTGT
Organism: Agrobacterium sp. M50-1; assembly: GCF_049843495.1. NCBI lineage: Bacteria > Pseudomonadati > Pseudomonadota > Alphaproteobacteria > Hyphomicrobiales > Rhizobiaceae > Agrobacterium > Agrobacterium sp. M50-1. The sequence continues at coordinate 12,394 of NZ_JBBHZH010000007.1, forward strand.
CGTTCGTTCCCGGCTCGATCATCATATCGGCGCGCCAGCATCCGGCAGCGCGATCGAAGCACCAGATCTGGAAAATCTCGGGAGCCGGATCCCGATCCGCCGGCAGCGGTTCGATAACGCCATCGTTGACGGTGTAGAACGCCATGTCACCCAGCTTCCGGCGAAAGATGCCTACATCTTCGCGCAGCACCGTGAATTCAAGATCATCGTGCTCGCGTGTCTTGCTTCCCTGCCACAGGTCGAGAGCCCAACCGCCAACAACGCACCATGGCCTCGACACGCCATCCAGTCGCCGGGACAATTCGGCGGGGCTCCAAGCGTCCCAGGCGTCCTGGTCCGGTATAGGCGGGTGATCATTCATGATATATGGTCGCTTTCATTCAATTCTCGTGCTGTCGCCCTGTTTCCTGATGGCGTCAAGCCCCGCGTTTCAGCAGCCCGGCCAGAAGCTTAAGCGCTTCCGTGAGATCGTCGAACGACGGGCCGCCGAGGCAGAGGCGAATACCGCTCGCCTGATCATCAGGGTTCACCAGCATGGCTTTCGGAGGGGTCAGCTTGATGCGCATTGCCGCAGCGGCGAATGCAAAGCGACTGGCGTCGTCGTGCTCCATTGGCAGCCAGACATTATATGCATCGGGATGTGAGCCAAGCTGGTTCGTGCCGAGCAGGGAAACGGCCAGATTGGAGCGCCGTTGGGCCTCGTGGCGCAGATCGCGCTGAATTGAAGAGATGATGCCGGAGGTCAGCCAGTCCTCAACCACTGCGCAGGAGAGGGCGGATGGGGCCATCGGCATGTCCTGCAGAAGGTCTTCGGCGGTGTCATGCAGCCCGGCCGGTAAAGCAAGGACGCCGATCTGCAAGCCGGGGCCAAGGGATTTGGAGAGCCCGTTCACATGAAACGAGATTTCAGGAGCCAATGACGCCAGCGGCGGCAAGGCTTCCGCGGATGCCGCATAAACACCGTCCTCGATGATCCACACGCCCGCCCGGCGGCAAATATCCGCAATGATCTGCCGCCGCGCCGCCCCCATGGTGACGGTTGTTGGATTATGCAGGGTCGGCGTCAGATAGATCGCTTTGCAGTCACTCGGTGGGGTGCCATCCAGCGCCGCCGCCAGTGCTTCCGGCACCATGCCTTCGGCATCGATTTCGACGCCCTGCATCCGGTATCCTTTCCGCCGGGCCAGCGCGATGGCGCCGGGATAGGTGATCCGTTCAGTCAGGAGCAGGCCCTTGGGGCCACAGGCGAGATCGAAGGCCAGGGCCAGCGCCTGACGGGCGCCGCTCGTCAGCACCAGATGCGAGGGATCGATCGTCAGACCCTGCGTTTCGAGCCAGCGGGCCAGAACGCGGCGGTGTTCCAGATGTCCCGCGGGCGGGGCATAAAGATTGATATGATCCGCATCGATCCTGCGCGCGATCCCCGTCAGGGTCTTTGCGAGAATGCGGGCATTGAGCGTGGCCGGCGGCGCATTGGACGAGAGGTCGATCTGCCGGTCGTTATGCGCTTCCTGGATTGCCACGAATGTTCCCCGGCCCTTGACGCTGCGTGTCAGCCCGCGCCGTTCAAGAACGGAATAGGCTTTTGTCACCGTGCCAAGGCCCACCCCCAGTTTCCACGCGAGATCGCGATGGGCGGGCAGGCGGTCACCGCCTGTCAGCCGCCCCTCGATGATGTCGTCGGCAAGGGCAAGCACCAGTCGTTCTGCGGCATTCGCCTCAATGTCTGCAAGACGGGGGGTCCAGGGAGATTGCAGCAGCACGTTCATACCTTCGATAAAAGTGTCACGTTACACTATTTCAATAAACAGCAAGTGTAACATGGGCTATGACGAGGCTGATTGATATCCACACTTTGCGGCGGCCGGCCTGCCATCCTGCCGGCGCGCTTAGAGGATCAAATGTTCAGCCATGTAACCGTCGGAACGCGTGATCTCGAGCGGGCGGAACGCTTTTATGACGCCGTGCTTGCTCCGCTCGGCCTGAAGCGGCGAACCGTGAGCCCCGATGGCGGGCCTGCGGCGCTTTGCTGGGCGAGAGCGCAATCCCCGTTGCCACGCTTTTATGTCTATCAGCCTTTCAACGGCGAACCGGCAACGGTTGGCAACGGCGGCATGGTTGCCTTTCTGGCGCCGTCGGCAGAGGCGGTGAGTGTGGCTTATGCCGGCGGCCTTGATCATGGCGGCATGGGCGAAGGAGCGCCCGGGCCGCGTCCGCATTATGGCGAGGGCTATTTCGGCGCCTATCTGCGTGATCCTGACGGCAACAAGGTCCACATCGTGCATCGCGGAGACCTCCGGCAATAGTGCTTGGAAAATCTGTCCTGTTTCCGGAGAAAGTCAGAATGATCGCCAGCCAGATCGCCCTCGTTTACGGCACCTATATCGTCGCCACCGCCAGCCCGGGCCCGAGCAACATGGCGATCATGGGAACGGCGATGCGCGACGGCCGTCTGCCCGCCCTTGTCTTGACCGCCGGTGTCATCACCGGCTCGCTGTTCTGGGCGACCCTGGCGGCGACGGGCATGTCGGCCGCGCTGGCCGCCTATGCCCAGGCGCTTTTCGTCATCAAGATATTCGGCGGTGTTTACCTGCTGTATCTGGCTTTTCGAGCTGGCAGGTCGGCCATGAAGCCGGTCTCCGACTTTGCGGGTGTGGATACCGGGCGCGCGACGCCGCGCTACCGGGCGCTCTACCGGCAGGGTCTTCTCATGCATATCGGAAACCCGAAGGCCGTCATGGCCTGGATAGCGATCATGTCGCTGGGGTTTCGCGGGGACGCGCCTGCGGGCATGTTGCCGGCAATCATTGGCGGCTGCGCCATTCTCGGCGTTATCGTGTTCGGCAGCTATGCACTTCTCTTTTCCACCGCCCCGATGATTGCGCTCTACACCAGATTGCGGCGCTGGATCGAATCCGTGCTTTCCGTGGTATTTGCCGCCGCTGGGCTGAAACTGCTTCTCTGGCAGAACTGACGGGCCGTCCATCCGCGTTGCCAATCGAGCCTAACCGAAAGAACCGTGCCATGACCTTTGTTGTCCATATGATCGATGTATTCGGCTCCGGGCCGCTTTCCGGCAATCCGCTGGCGGTCGTCATCGGCGCTGATGCTTTGTCGACGGATGAAATGCAGCTGATGACGCGATGGTTCAACCTCTCCGAAACCACGTTCCTGCTGCGGCCCACCAATCCGCAGGCTGATTACCGGGTCAGGATATTTTCGCTGGACAGGGAATTGCCCTTTGCCGGGCATCCCACACTGGGCAGCTGCCATGCCTGGCTTTCCGCCAATGGCATACCCGGGAACGAAACGGCGATTGTTCAGGAATGCGGCGCCGGGCTGGTCACGATCCGGCGCTCGCATGGACGGCTTTCTTTTGCCGCTCCGCCGCTTATCCGTTCCGGCGCGCCGACGCCTGCCGAGCTGGAGGATGCGCGGCAGTTTTTGGGGATCGAGGCTTGCGACATCATCGATGCGGCATGGATCGATAATGGTCCCGGCTGGCTGGGGATCAGGATGGCGTCCGCCGAAAAGGTGCTTGGCATCACCCCGGCCCGCAGCTGGCCCCATCACATCGATATCGGCGTGGTTGGGCCCCATGCGAAAGGCGGCGAGACAGCTTTTGAGGTTCGCGCCTTCTTCAGCGATCATCTGGGCGCCATTGTCGAAGACCCCGTCACCGGAAGCCTCAACGCCTCATTGGCGCAATGGCTGTTCGCAACTGGCGTGGTTGGCGAAGACTATATCGCGGCGCAGGGAACGCGCCTTGGCCGCCATGGCCGTATCTACCTTACCCGCGATGATGCCGGCCAGATATGGGTCGGCGGCGAAACGCGCACGCATGTCGAAGGCCGTTTGCTCGGCCTTTGAAAGACAGATGAAAACGAGGTGATTTTGATGAATAGCAGTGTTTACCGCCCTATTTCCGAACGCGTATTGGCCGATGATTGGGGGCGGCTGACGAAGTATGAATATGAACTCCAGCTGAGGGACGGAAGCTGGCAACGGCAGACCCGGGAGGCATATGACCGCGGCAACGGGGCGACATGCCTGTTGTACAATCCGGCCAGCGACAACGTCCTGCTGACCCGCCAGTTCCGGTTGCCCGTTCTCCTGAATGGCGGCCTGGAATCCCTGATCGAGACACCGGCGGGGCTGCTGGAAGGCGCAGACCCGGCGACGCGAATGCGTGCGGAACTGATTGAGGAAACCGGTTATGAGGTTTCCGAACTTACGCATCTTTTCGATATCTATATGAGCCCCGGATCGGTCACGGAATATCTCGCCTTTTTCTATGGCGAATATGCCGAGAAACATAAGGTTGGAGCAGGTGGCGGTTCAGCGGACGAGGGCGAAGATATCGATGTTCTGGAAATCGCCTTGCCCGAGGCGATGGGGATGATCACCCGCGGCGATATTCGCGATGCCAAGACGATCATTCTGCTCCAGCATCTCGCTATCAGGCTTTTGCAGGAAAAGGCCACGGCGCGCTGATCTTCAGTTCCGGATTTATCTATCCGGGACAGGTGCCGATCATCTTCTCATGGTTTGCCGGCAACAATGCTTCCGGCCCGGCGCGTCAGCGCCGGATCAACCCGATCATCGTTTTTGAAATTTCAAAAATACGAAGGAGTTTCAGCATGGATATTGCGCCGCTCAGCCCCGTGCATGCACCCACCGCATCGGCAACAGGCACCCTGAAAATGCTGGTACGCTACAAAGCCTGGGCGAACGGGTTGACGTTCAGAAGCGTGATGGAGCTGCCGGAAGGTGAAGCCCTTCGGCAGAGGCCGACGCGGTTCGGAAACATGGTGCATACGCTGAACCACGTTTATGTGGTGGATGATATTTTCAGGCACCATCTACAAGGAAAGAAACACAGCTACACCGCCCGCAACACCGACCATACGCCCGCTATTGGCGAATTATGGGAAGCCGTTCAGGAAATGGACCGCTGGTATGTCGATATGGTCGACACCTGGTCGGACGGGGATCTCGCGAAAGCCGTTCATTTCGAATTTGTCGGAGGAGGAGAAGGCGTCATGACCCGCGCGCAGATCGTGCTGCATATCGTCAATCATGGCGCCTATCACCGCGGCTTTGTCGGCGACATGATGTATCAGGTGCCTTTTACGCCGCCGTCAAACGATCTTCCCGTCTTCATCAGGGATCATTATCGCGGCGTTTACTGAGCGCTTGCGCAGCGTTTTATGCCCTTTGCCCCCGGTGCGATCACCGGGCGAAAAGATTGGCGGCCATGTAGTCTACAAATGCTCTGACTTTTGGAGAAAGATATCGATTGGTCGGCCAGAGGACGCGGAAGGTCCCTGTGTCGGCCATATAGTCGTCCAGCAACGATACCAGTTTCCCTTCAGCGATTTCGGATGTCACGGCGAATGACGGCAGGCATGTTATGCCGAATGATCGCGCCGCAAGGTAGATCAGGGGTTCCAGCGTGCTAGCAACGGTGGCGACCGGCAGATCGATCCTGATCTCGCGCCCTTCGCGAACCAGCGGCCACGGTTCAAGCTTTCCGGAATTGGCGAAGCGATGGTGGAGACAGCGGTGCCGGACAAGATCTTCCGGAATGTCTGGACGGCCATGCGCTTCCAGGTAGCCGGGCGCCGCCACGATGCTGTGCCTGAAGGTGCCGAGCTTGCGGCTCATCAGCCGCGTGTCCCTGATCTCGCCGGTTCGGATGACGGCGTCGAATCCCTCTTCGATGACGTCAACCAGACGGTCTGTAAAATCAAGGTCGAGGCTGATTTCGGGATATGCCTCCATGAAGGCGGATATCGTCGGCATCAGCAACATGCCTGCCAGCGGCAGGCTCACACGCAGTTGCCCGCGCGGAACGGCCTGCGATCTCGACAATTGCGCCTGCGCGGTCTCATATTCCGACTGGATGCGCCGGCAAGTATCGAGGAAGAAACTCCCATCCTCCGTCAGGGCCATGCTGCGTGTCGAGCGATTGAACAGTCTTACGCCCAGCTCCTCCTCCAGACGTGCAATGGCTTTTCCGACCGCGGATCCTGAGATGCCGAGACGATGTCCGGCGGCCACGAAGCTTCCCGCTTCCGCCACCTGAATGAATATGCCGAGGGTTCCGAGCTTGTCCATGATGTCGCAATTAAGGAATTTTTGTCCGGTATGTCGAGAATAGAAGCTTATTTATCCGCTATTTTGCTTCCGATATCCAGATGTCGTCGCGGCTGAAAATGGCCCGAAGCTTCAAATGGAGATAATTCATGGAAACGAAACCTATCGCAGCTTTTGCGGGCTCGCCCGCTCCCACGACCTTCGTTGTCAACATCATTCATGCGCATCCGGGAAAGCAGGACGAAGCCTTCGCCATCATTCAGGATGTCGTCCACTATGTTGCCGAACGAAAGGAAGGGTTCCTCTGGAGCAGCCTTGCGAAAAGCACCGACGGAGAGACGGTCGTTAATGTCGAGGCCATTCAGGGAACCGGCAATGTCGACGAGTTCTTTTCCGATCCGCAATTCGTCGAAAAATTCCGGAAACTGGACATCGTCTCCAGGAGCGAGTTCCACACCTATACGGTTGGCGATCTGGTTCTGCCAAAACCCGCGGCCGTATGAAAGATTGAGCGACGTTCGGCTCTGAAAATGTGCCGGTCAGGTAGCTGCCGGGGGGCTTCCCCCGGCGTTGGAGAGGGATGCCGTCGCGGGGCCGTGGTCGAAGCACTCGATCAGCATTTCAGTGAGCACCCGGATTTTTCTGACGGGATGCTGCCCCGGCGGTCTGACGACATATATCCCGGCCGGGGGCGGTGGATGACGTTTCATCACCTGCACCAACTCGCCTGAGGCCAGATAATTTTTGACGAGATCCTCAGGCAGCACGGCGATCCCCAATCCGGCTGCTGCGGCGACGGCAAGAGCGACCCCATTATCGGCCTTGAACCGTCCCTGCGGGCGAAGAGTTATCACCGTGTCTCCATCCATCACCTGCCAGGTTTCCGTTCCCTGCATGAGAGCCTGATGGGTCACGAGTTCCTCCGGTGTCTCCGGAGAGCCGTGGACCCTGATATAGTCCGGGCTGGCGACGAAAATACCGTAGAGAGGACCGACGCGTCTGGCGACGAGGTTGGAGTCTGGAAGGGTGCCGACCCGGATCGCACAATCGTATCCTTCTGCGATGAGATCCACGAAACGATCAGTGTAGCAGGTCTGTATCTGGAGTTGAGGATGGCGGCGCGCCATCTGCGCAATCACCAGCGCGAAATGCGTTGGGCCAAAGGAGAGCGGCGCAGCAATCCGCAGGCGGCCGCGAAGTTCACCAGCCGGAAGGATTGTTTCCCTGGCCACATCGATTTCCGCTGAAATCCTTGCCGCATAGTCGCGGAAGGTTGCGCCCTCCTCGGTCAGGGAAGCGCCGCGTGTGGATCGGGCCAGAAGCTGGACGCCAAGCTCCGCTTCAAGCCGCACCAGCCGCCGGCTGACCATCGACTTGGAGATACCGAGACGCAGCGCGGCCGCTGTGACGCCTCCCGCATCCGCAACTTCGACGAATGTCCTGAAATCTTCAATATCCACGCGAGTGTTCCCCATTCTGCGACACAGCTTAGCACGGACAAGGACTACCGCATCAGAAACGGGAATGACAAGTTTCGCCCCGCGGCAGCGCCCAGGGGGTGCATGCCTTTTTGCGCAAGCGCGCTTCAATAAACCACCAACATAGGATGAACCCATGACCTTTCGAAACGGCCTTGATTCACTTCTCCGTCCCGAAGACTCGGTCCTCGTTCTGATCGATCACCAGCCCTATCAGTTAGCGAACCTGAACAGCCACGATCCGCAAGCCGTGGTCAACCTCACGACCGCGCTGGCAAAGCTGGCAAAAGCCTTCAATGTTCCGACCGTTCTCACCAGCGTGATCGCGGCGCGCGGGGGACTTCTCTTCAAGCAGATCACCGACGTGTTCCCAGGCCAGGAGGTCATCGACCGCACCTGGGTGAACACCTGGCAGGACGAGAATGTGGTGAACGCCGTCAAGGCGACCGGCCGCAAGCAACTGATCATCGCCGGCCTTTGGACCGAGGTCTGCGTCGCAATGCCGGTCATCCAGGCCGCCGGCGAAGGCTGGGACGTGACAGTGATCACCGACGCGTCGGGCGGGATTTCGAAGGAGTCTCACGAAGTTGCCGTCCAGCGCATGATCGCTGCCGGCGCGAACGTGATGACCGTGATGGCGCTTGCTGGCGAATGGCAGCGCGATTGGGCGCGCACGGAGCATGTCGAGGAACTGACCGAGATTCTCATCCAGCACTTCGGCGGCAGCGGCATTGCTTATCTCTGGGAGCAGCAGCTTCTCAACACGCCGGCGCCGACCACAAAGGGCGGACACTAGAACCGGGCAGGGATGACGGGCGTCTGTTTAGGCCCGCATCCCGTCCTCTCCGAATATGCGAATTGACCCCTCTGAATTGAGCAAGGCGTGCGGCCGCGACGGTTCCACTGTTGCCTCGACGCTGAAGGGGCTCTCCATTCGCAGCTGCATGGCGCCGCCGGCGCGATCCCCATGAGAAAGGGAGGCGCCGGCGGTGATCCCTTGCTTATCGGCGCGCGCATCGGACATACTGCCTCCTGAACCAAAAAGGCCAAGGGCAAGACGAAGCCAGAGATGCAAAGCTGGATCGCGGAGCCATGCGAGGAGATGGACCCCATGAACACGCGATTCCTCGAAACTTTCCTCTGGGCAGCACGATTGAGCAGCTTTTCGGCCGCTGCGGAACGTTTGCACACGACGCAGGCGTCAGTCTCCAACCGGATTGCGGCGCTGGAGCGTGAGCTCGGTGTGGTGCTGTTCACGCGCGATGTGCGCTGCGTCAACCTGACGCCCGCCGGTCGTCTGGCGCTGCAGCATGCCGAAAAGATCGTCAACCTCACCGGCGAGTTCCGGCAGATCGTCAGTAACCGGGAAGCGTTGAGGGGCACCGTGCGCATCGGTGCTGCGGATACGATCGTGTACGCCTGGCTGCCGCTGCTTATCCGCCGCATGAACGAACAATATCCCGGTGTCAGCCTCGATCTCACAATCGATACCAGCCTGAAACTTTCCCAGCGCATTCAGAACGGCGAGGTGGATGTCGGTTTCATCATGGGGCCGATCATGGCCGCCGATATCTACAACTCACCGCTCTGTACCTTCGAATCCTGCTGGGTCGGCGCGGTCGATCTGCCGCTGCCGGAAACCGGTGTCACGCTTGAAGATATCGCGCATTTTCCGCTGCTTACCTTCTCGACCGGGTCACAGCCGCACCAGGCATTGCGCGCGCTTCTCGATTCCCACGGCTTGTCCGACAGCCGTATCTATAATTCCAATTCGCTGTCGATCATGACCCGGCTGGTGGCCGCCGCCGTTGGTGTGGGCGCATTGCCGCGCGTTTTGGTGGACGGCATCATCAAATCGGGCGAAGCGCGTATTCTCGACATCACGCCGCCGGTGCCGCCCCTCACCTTTCACACGGTTTACCAGGAGCGTGGCGACAATGCGCTCGCCAGGGCCATCGCCGACATGGCGACTGAGATCGTCAGTGAAACCACCACGCAATGGATGACCGCTGCAGCTTAAATTTTATGCTGCGGCGCAAAATGATTAATCCATAAGCTTATCTTATGGGTTTCGATAGAGTTTTTCCGTTTGTAACGAAAACAGTTCCCGTTCTTAATTCTCCTCGCAACATGAGAGGAGAGCAACGTGAAAGTCTCACTTGTTCAAATGAATACCCAGAATGACAAGGCAGAAAATCTTAAGGTTGCTGCCGATTTGATTGAGAAGGCAGTGAAGTCTGATAATCCAGACCTTGTTGTTCTTCCAGAATACTTTGCATTTCTTGGAGATAACCCTCAGGAGATGCATGAAAGCGGCGAGGAATTTCCCGATGGTGAAATCTATACGCTGCTTTCGGGGCTGGCAAAGAAGCACGCAATTACGCTCCATGCCGGTTCCATCGTGGAGAAGGAAGGCAACCGCTTCTATAATTCGACACTCGTTTTCGGTCCTGATGGCAAGCAGATTGCCCGGTACCGCAAGATTCACCTGTTCGACGTCGATACGCCGAACGGCATCAGCTATCGCGAATCCGATTCCGTCGCCCGTGGTGAAGAGGTCGTGACCTATAAGGTCGGTGACAAGACGGTCGGTTGCGGCATTTGCTACGATATCCGCTTCCCGGAACTGTTCCGCGCCCTGCGGGACAAGGGCGCTGATGTCATCGTCCTGCCAGCCGCCTTCACGCTGATGACAGGCAAGGACCATTGGGAGGTGCTGGCTCGTGCCCGCGCCGTCGAAACCCAGACTTATTTCCTCGCTGTCGGCCAGATAGGCGCCCATGCGGGTGGCAAGAAGGCCTGCTGGGGTCATTCCATGGTCATCGACCCCTGGGGCCACATCATCGCCCAGTGCTCCGACACTGTCGGCACGGCGGGGGCCGCCCTCGATTTCGACTATTCGGCCAAGGTGCGCGCCAACGTGCCGGTGGCGAACCACCATGTTCTCTGATCGGAGAAAGACCTGATGTTTATCGTCAACCCCATGCCGGAACAGATCAGCGGCGACATTATCGAGCTTCTTGAGAAGGTCGAAGTCGCAACGATTGGTCATGTGCTTCACTCCGGCTTTGTCGATCCCGAAATCCGGGCCGTTCTTCCGGGCAAGCGCGTGGCGGGCACAGCCGTCACGCTGCGCATCCCGAACGCGGATTCGACCATGCTCCACTACCTGACGCAACTCGTGCGTCCGGGCGATATCGTCCTCATCGACCGTTGCGGTGATACCCGCCACGCCTGCTGGGGCGGCGTCATCACCAACACCATGAAGATGGCTGGCGTCAAAGCCGGCGTCGTTGATGGTCCGGCGACCGACTTCTCGGAGTTCACCAAGGTCGACATGCCCATGTGGTGCCGCGGCCCGTCGCCGATCACCACCAAAATCCTTGGTCTGGAAGGCGCGATCAACATTCCCATCAGCGTCGGCGGCCAGGTGATCAATCCGGGCGATGCGATCCTGTGCGATGAAAGCGGCGTCGTCGCCCTTCACCCAGATCAGGCACGCGCCATGGCGGAGCGCGCCATCGGCATGCAGGAAGCTGAACTCGTGCTTCTGGAGCGCCTGCGCAACGGCGAGAAGCTGCCTGATATTTCCGGGGCCAATAAATTTGTCCAGGCCAAGCTCAGCGCCTGACACAATCTTACGGGTGGCGGATCCGTTCGCCACTCCCAATAACAATAGAGGAGAACAGGACAATGAAGAAAACGATACTTCTGAGTGGGATTCTCATGCTTGGCGCGGCCGCCCTGCCGGCGCACGCCCAGCAGACCGTAACGTTCCTCGGTTATAGCGGCCTTTTCCAGGAGCGTTACACCAAGGCCGTCATCGAGCCTTTCATGGCCGCCAACCCTGACATCAAGGTCGATTATTTCCCGCAGCAGGGTTCTGCCGCCATGCTCGGCTCGTTGCGCGCCCAGAAGGCTGCGCCACAGGCCGATATTGCGCTAATGGACGTCTCCGTCGCCAAGACCGGCACGGATGAAGGCCTGTTCGACAAGATCGATGAAAGCGTCACCAAGAATGTCGCCGACCTCTATCCGAACGCCCGCTTCGAGGGTGTCGCCGGCGTCGGCGTGACCTTTGACAATCTCGTTCTCATCTACAACACCGATGCAATCAAGACCGCACCGGACAGCTGGAATGCGCTCAAAGACAGCGCCTTCAAGGGCAAGGTCGCCATGCTGAGCGCTCCTGACATCGTCGGTATCGGCACGACGATCATCATGGACCATATGAATGGCGGCACCGATTTCATCAAGAATATCGACGCCGGCATCAATGCGATGGCGGAAGTCGCGCCGAACGTCCAGACCTGGGAACCGAAGCCGGAAGTCTATCCGAATGTCGTCAACGGCCAGGTGTCGCTGGGCGTGGGCTGGAATGCCCGCAGCCAGGTGAATGCTGATGGTTCCAAGGGCAAGATGAAGGTGGTTCTGCCCAAAGAAGGCACCATCCTGCAGATCAACACGCTCAATCTCGTCAAGGGCGGCCCATCGTCCGAGGCGGCCCGCAAGTTCGTTGACTATGCGCTGAGCCCGGAAGCCCAGGCTGCCTTTACCGCCGCCATGTATTATGCGCCGACCAATGCCAAGGCAACGGTGGCTCCCGATGTCAGCGATCGCACGGTCGTCAAGGCGATGGACAAGGTTATCCCGGTTGACTGGATCGGCCTCTCGAAGGTTCGTGACAAGATCACACAGGACTGGCGCCGCAAGGTCATCCCGCTCAGCCGCTAAGGCTTTCGCGCCCGGCGTGAAAAATGGCAAGACTTCCGCATCCCTTCGGGTGGATGCGGAAACGGCATAGCCCTCGGCTCATTTCCTCCGTCGGTGTCGGGGTCGATGGAGGGGAGTGGTCCGAGGATCGGCATTAGGGAAAGCGCCGCGCACAGCGCAGGTGAATTTCCGCCGTGATTGCATAGATCAAGGGACAGGACATGTCCGAGACCCCGCCGGGGTGGAACATGTTCTGGAGAAAGGCAAAAAGCCGGAATGGGAACTTCAGACATCATGCAGCCAGGATTTCTCTCGATTCGTTCACTGACCAAGCGCTACGAGACCATGGTCGCCGTCGATAATCTCAACCTCGAGATACCCAAGGGCGAACTTGTCGCTTTCCTCGGTCCATCCGGCTGCGGCAAGTCGACGTCGTTGCGCATGATTGCAGGCCTCGCGCCCGTGACGTCGGGTTCGATCCTGATCGATGGCAAGGACGTGACGAAGCTTGCGCCCTACAAGCGCGACATCGGCCTCGTTTTCCAGAGCTACGCGCTCTTCCCGCACATGACGGTCCTCAAGAACGTCATGTTCGGTCTTGAAATGCGCAAGGTGCCGGCTGCCGAAGCGGAACGTCGCGCCCGTGAGGCGATTGCCATGGTGCACCTGGAAGGGCGTGAGGACCGTCGTCCCGCCCAGCTTTCCGGTGGCCAGCAGCAGCGCGTCGCACTGGCGCGTGCGCTTGTCATCCAGCCCTCCATTCTCCTGTTCGATGAGCCTCTTTCCAATCTCGATGCCAAGCTGCGCGACGAGATGCGCTCGGAAATCCGCCGCATCCAGAAGCAGCTCGGCATCACCTCCATCTTCGTCACGCATGATCAGGTAGAGGCGCTCAGCATGTGCGACAAGGTCGCCGTCCTCAATGGCGGGCGGCTGGAACAGCTCGGCACCCCGCATGATCTTTACGAACGTCCGGCAACGGCTTTCGTCGCCTCCTTCGTCGGCCGCACCAACAGGCTGGTCGGAAACGCGGTCGGCGATCACATCACGGTCGGCGATGCGGTATTGCGGGCACCCGGTTCACACAATGGCAAGATTGATTTGATGGTGCGGCCGCACCGCATGGCCATGACGGTTGCTGATGACGCCGTGCCAGATTTCGATGGCGCGCCGGTCAACCGCATCACCGGTGAGGTTCGTGACGTCTATTATGCCGGTGATATCCTCCATTACGAGATCGCCGCCGGCGGGCAGACATTGTCGGTGGAGCGCGCGACATCAGGCGGCGAAACGCCGGTGGCGGCCGGCAGTGCGGTCAGCCTCATCTGGCGCGTGGAGGACACGCTGGTCTTCGGAGCAGGCCAATGACGGCGGCGGTCATGATCACGGCTCCCGGCAGCCGCACATCCTCCATGGTGTTTCTCGCAACGCTTCTTCTCGGGCCGATCATCGCGGTCAATGGCCTTGCCTTCGTAATGCCCGTCTTCAACCTGCTTTTGCTTTCCTTCCGTGAAAGCCTCGGCGGTGGCGGTCTTGGGGAAGCCCACACGCTCGACAACTGGTCGTCCACGCTGACCGACGGTTTTTATATCGAACTGATCGGCCAGAGCATCCTGACCAGCCTTCTGATCACCATTCTGACACTCATCGCCTCCTATCCCATCGCGCTTTACCTTCATCGGGCGCAGGGCCGCTGGAAAACGCTGCTGCTGGTGCTCGTTATTTCGCCGCTTTTGACCTCGGCCGTGGTGCGCACCTATGGCTGGATCGCGATCCTTGCCGATGACGGCCTCATCAACAACATCCTCTTTGCACTCGGCGCCGAAAGCGGCGTGCGGTTGCTGTTCAACAAGGTTGGCGTCGTCATCGGCCTCACGGAAATCCTGATGCCCTATATGATCCTGGCGCTGCTTGCCGGTTTCGGCAGGCTTGATCCACGTGTCGAGGAAGCGGCCGAAACACTCGGCGCGTCGCCCTGGAAGGTGTTCTGGCGGATCATCGTGCCGCTCACCATGCCCGGCGTCGCGCTCGGTTGCCTGCTCTCCTTCGTTCTGGCGGTCAGTTCGTTCATCACCCCCAAGCTGCTCGGCGGTGGGCGCGTCTTCCTTCTGGCGACGGAAATCTACGATCAGGCCATCGTGACGCTCAACTGGCCACTCGCTGCGACGCTGTCGATGATCATCCTCGTGATCTTCGGTGCGGCGCTGGTGCTTTATTCCCGGCTTCTGCGGGCCATTCTTTAAAGGAGATCGAAGATGGAAGAACGTCCCGCTCCGCTGGCGCTGAAAATCGTCGCCTTCATCATGTTCCTTTTCCTGCTGGCGCCCGTGGTTCTCGTCGTGCCGATCTCGTTTTCGGCCGACAGCTACATGGCCTTTCCGCCCTCCGGCTGGAGCCTGCGCTGGTATGTGGAACTCATGCATAATTCCAAGATGATGGCGGCGCTCGGCACCAGCACCCTTCTCGCCGTCATCGTCACAGTGCTGTCCATGCTGATCGCGTTGCCTGCCTCCTATGCCATCGTGCGCATGCGGGTGATCGGCGCGGATGCGCTTCTCGCCTTCTTCACGGCTCCGCTGCTGCTGCCCACCATCGTGCTCGGCCTCGCGATCCTGATCGTCTTCGCTGGCGCCGGCCTGCTCGCCACTTTCACCGGTCTGGTGATCGCCCACCTCATCATCGTGCTGCCCTATGCGCTGCGCGTCCTCACCACCTCGCTTGCGGGTCTGCCGCTGATTTTCGAGGAGGCTGCTTCGACACTCGGGGCATCGCCGCTCACCGTCTTCCGGCGCGTGACCATGCCGATGATCGCGCCGGGCGTCGTGGCGACGGCCGCACTTTCCTTTCTCGTGTCGTTCGATGAAGCGGTGATTTCGCTGTTCCTCACCGGCCCGCGCATCACCACGCTTCCCGTCGCCATGTATCAGCATGTGGAAACGCAGGCGGATCCGCTTGTTGCGGCCATTTCCGTTCTCTTGATCGTGCTCACCCTTGCAGTCGTCCTCATCGTCGACCGCACGGCGGGCCTGACCAAGACTTTCGTGAAGTAAGGGCGGGAAAGACGGCATATTGGGAGATTATCAGCGTGAGGCTGGTCAATCCTGGAACCTGTGCCGTCCCGCCTGACTGACGCCGCGCGAATTTCACTCTCGTTTATGAACGCCGCGGCTCATCGGCGCGATCCGTCGCGCCCGTTGATTTCGCTTTGAACGACGAAGGCAAAGGGAAGCCCATGGCTCAGACCCCCTCCACGGAATTCGACGTTGCCGTCATCGGCGCCGGTGTGGTCGGTTGCGCGGTCGCCCGCCGCTTCGCGCTGGCCGGTGCGAAGGTGGTGGTCATCGAAAAAGGCTCCGATATCCTCTCCGGCGCCTCCAAGGCCAATAGCGCCATCCTCCATACCGGCTTCGATGCGCCGGAAGGCAGTCTGGAACTGGAACTGGTGAAGGCGGGCCGGGCGGAATATCTTTCCATTCATGGGCAGATGGGCCTTAGCCTCGTTGAAACCGGCGCGCTCGTCTGCGCCTGGAACCCGGACGAGGCGGAAAAACTGCAGGCAATCGCCGATCAGGGTCGGCGCAACGGCATTGCCGGACTTGAGCTCCTTACGGCCGGACAGGCCCGTGAAACCGTGCCGGGCCTGTCCAAGCGTCTTGTGGCAGCGCTTGAAGTCCGGGGCGAACATATCATCGATCCGTGGTCCGCCCCGCTTGGCTATCTCACACAGGCGGTGGCGCTGGGCGCGCAGCTGGTGCGAAACGCGGAGGTTCTGTCCGGTGTGTTCGACGGTGCGTGGCGGATTGAGACGACGGCGGGCGCTATCCTTGCCGCGAGCGTCGTCAATGCCGCCGGCCTGTTCGGCGATATCGTCGATGCGCGTCTGGGGCTTTCACCCGAATTTACCATCAAGCCCCGTAAGGGGCAGTTTGTCGTGCTTGATAAGGCTGCCCGCCGGCATGTGCCGCGCATCATCCTGCCCGTTCCGACCGAAATCACCAAGGGCATCGTGGTGTGCCCAACCGCCTTCGGTAATGTTCTCGTCGGGCCGACGGCGGAAGAGCAGGATGAGCGCGAGCGGGCGACGGTCGAAACGGCGACACTGGAAGCGCTGCTGAAACGCGGTGCGGAGATCGTTCCGGCGCTGGCCTCTGTTTCCGTGACCGCCGTTTATGCCGGTTTGCGGCCGGCCTCTGAAAAGAAACATTACCGGATTTCCGCGCGGCCCGAGCGGCGCGCCATCACGCTCGGCGGGGTGCGTTCCACGGGTCTCAGCGCAGCACTCGGTCTGGCGCAACATGCTTTGGCGCTCCACGAGGGTTTCGGTAGGGATTTTGCCCCGCCGCCTTCAGTCCCAGAAGTGACGATGCCCAACCTGACCGAAACCTGCGAGCGGGACTGGCAGCGCGCCGATCACGGCGAAATCGTCTGTCATTGCGAACTCGTCACCCGCCGCGAGATCGAGGCGACATTCTTAAGTCCGGTGCCGCCTGGCGATTTCGGCGGGCTGCGGCGGCGCACCCGTGCCGGCATGGGGCGCTGTCAGGGCTTTTATTGCAACGCCCGGCTGGCCGCGATGACGGGCGACCGTCTGGCAGCCCCGCTAGCCGTTCGGGAGGGAGACGACCGATGAGCGCCGTGGAGTCCTTTCAGCGAGAGCATCCAAACGCTGAGGATGCAGATGTAATCGTGGTTGGCGGCGGCCCGGCAGGCGTGGCTGCGGCGCTGGAGCTGAAAGCGCGCGGTATCGACCGCGTGATGATCCTCGACCGCGAGCCGGCCCTTGGCGGCGCGACCCGGCATTGCCTGCATTCGCCCTTCGGCATGCGCGAATTCAGACGCGTCTATTTCGGCCCTGCCTATGCACAACGCCTGCAGCGGCAGGCGCAGGAGGCGGGTGTCGATATCCGCACCGGTCATTCCGTGGTGGAACTGGGGCAGGATGGCGCGATGCTGGTGACATCGGCGCGTGGGGTCGAGACGCTGAAGGCCCGGCGTATCGTGCTGGCGACAGGCGCGCGGGAAAAACCACGCTCTGCGCGGCTTCTGCCCGGCGACCGGCCGGTGGGCGTCATCACCACCGGCACGCTGCAATCCTATGTCGCCTTTCACGGCATCATGCCCTTTCGCCGGCCGTTGATCATCGGTTCGGAACTGGTTTCCTTTTCCGCGCTTCTGACCTGCCTCACGCATCGCGCCCGGCCGGTGGCGATGATCGAGCCGGAGCCTCATCCGCTGGCGCGGTCGCCTTTTCATTGGTTTCCGCGACTGGCCGGGGTGCCCTTTCATTGTGGTGCGACACTCATGGATATTCGCGGGCGTAACCGTGTCGAGGAGGCCGATATTCGTTTGGCGGGTGGCCGCATTCTGACGGTTCAATGCGACGGTGTTCTGCTCACCGGACGGTTCACGCCGGAGGCAGCCCTTCTCAACGCATCCCCCTTGGATGTAGCGGCAGGCAGCGCCGGGCCGCTGATCGATCAGGATGGACGCATGGCCAACCCGATCTTTTTTGCCGGTGGGAATGTATTGCGGGCCGTGGAAACGGGGGGCTGGGCGTTTCGCGAAGGTCGCCGCGTCGGCGCGGCGGTGGCTGACGATCTCGTTCGGGAACCCTGTGACGCCCCCGCGGTGCCTGTCACCTTCACCGATCCACTCAAACTTGTGGTTCCCACCATGTTACGGTCGGGAGGGTTTGACAGACCGGCATTTCGGGACTTTCAGCTTCGCTTCGCCAGACGCGTTCGAGGCCGGCTTTCGCTTCGTCTAGAGGGAACGGAAGTGTGGAGCAAGACAGGCCTGTGGCGCCCTGAACGCCGTGTGCTGGTGCCCATTCCCGGCGCTGCGTTTGAAGCGAGCCAGATTGCCTTTCACTTGCAGGAGACCAATTGATGCGCATTGCGGCGATCGATCAGGGGACGACGTCGACCCGGTGCCTTGTGGTGAGCGATAGCGGCACGGCGGAGGTCGTGGCCAGCCGGCGTCACGCGCAATCTTATCCGGCCGCGGGCCATGTGGAGCATGATCCGGAAGAACTGCTGGGCAATATTCGCGCGGTGCTGGCCGCCGCTGGGCCGGTGGACGCCATCGCTATCGCCAATCAGGGCGAGAGTTGTCTGGCGTGGGATGCCGTGAGCGGTGAGGCGTTGTCGCCGGTCATCGTCTGGCAGGATGCCCGTACCGCCGAAGCGCTGGCCGCCCTGCCGCCCTCGGCGACAAATCGTTCGAAAGAGATTTGCGGGCTGCCGCTCGATCCCTATTTTTCGGCCAGCAAACTGGCCTGGCTGGTGAGGCACAATCCGGCAGTGGCGCAGGCAAGGGCCGCAGGGCGTTTGCGGCTGGGCACTACCGATGCGTTCTTTCTGGACCGGCTGACGGGCGCTTTCCGCACGGACCTTGCGACGGCGTCGCGCACGGGGCTGCTCGATCTTTCAACCGGAGACTGGAGCCCTGAACTCTGCGCGCTTCACGGCGTGCCGATGGATTGCCTGCCCCTGATCGCTCCTGTCGATAGCGGTTTTGGCGCGGTTGAGGCAACGCCCATCCGCGTTTCCATTGTCGATCAGCAGGCCGCGCTTTATGGGCATGGCTGCCGCAAGGCCGGCGATTGCAAGATAACCTTCGGAACCGGGGCCTTTCTGCTGGCCGTTGCCGGTAACGGGCGTCCGTTGGCGGGCGAGCTTCTGCCGACCATCGGCTGGAAAATGCAGGGCGCGCGCACCGTCTTCGCCATCGAAGGCGGCGTCTACGATGCCGGCGCGGCACTTGAATGGGCAAAAAAGATCGGCCTATACGCGGATAGTGCCGAGCTCGATGGTTTCGAGGGACCATCGGCCATTCGCCGCGGCCTTGTATTCGTGCCCGCCCTTTCGGGCCTTGCCGCGCCCTATTGGGACAGGCAGGCCGTGCCGCTTTTCATCGGCATGGACCACGCCACCGGACGAAGTGACATGGTGCGCGCCGTGCTGGAAGGCATTGCCCTGCTGACGGCTCGGCTGATCGAGGCGGCATCGGCTGTTGCTCCCATAGGCGATACGATCTCCATCGATGGCGGCTTGTCGAACAGTCGCTATTTCGCCCGTTTTCTGGCCGCAGCCAGCGGCCGAACCATTTGCGTTCCTGCCATGCGCGAGCTGACGGCGCTCGGTCTGGCGGAACTGTGCGGTATCGATGTTGCCTCCATGCGAAACGATGCCGAGATATTCACGCCTGACGGATCGGTCGGGGCAGCTGACCACGCCCGCTTTGCGCGCGCCATAGACAATGCGCGGGGCTGGCGGGGCGGGTGACGCCTCCCTTTTTGTCGCCTTCACGCCGAGCGCTTACCTGACGAATGAAAGGGCGGTGTCGGTACCGGCGATCGGAGGAGGGCTTATTCCGGTGTGACGAGTACTCGTGTCGAACCATGTCAGCCTGTGAGCATTTCTTTCAGGCAGAGTGTAATAAGATTGTGGTCTTCAACGTCAGGCAGTCCGCTGACACCCACCGAGCCGATCAGTGTGCCGCCGCGGATAATGAGGGGGAATCCACCGCCGCTGGCAACGAAATCGCTGACCGGCAGGCCGAACTTTGCGTTGAAGTCGTATCCCTTCAGTTCGGCTTCGAGCCGGACCTGAAGCGAACTGCGGTGAAAACGATGAACGACCGCGCATTTGCGGCGTGTCCATCCAAAATTGTCGATAGTCGCACCCGGCAGCAGGCTGGCGAACACCACGTCGGCGCCGTGCCTTATCTCGATTGCAACGGGAAGCGCCTGCGCCGCTGCCCGCAGTCTTATCAGGCTGCCCAACTTCCAGGCGAAGTCATAGTTGAAGGTGTTGAGCTGAAGGGCTGCTAGCTCTGCCCGCAGAGCGTCAAGCGAAGGCGTTTGGGTGGTCATTCATTGCTCCGGAATGAGGGGTGATCGTTTACCGGCCGTAGGCGTTGGCCGGTAAACTACGATCCATTAGGGCGGAAGGGCAAGCGTCGCTGTTCCGGCTTGGCCGAACACTGCCGGCCTTCGCGTTCGCCGGCATTGCAAACTCGACCCACCTCGCTCCCGCTGAGAAGAAATAATAGCGTATTTTTGGAACGTTCCATTTTTCAATGGCAATTATGCCGAAACTTCATAGGGTTTCTGAAAATCATGGAAACCAAAAGAGATCATAATATCATTGAAATTAAAACATTATTGGCGATTTTAGACGGAGCCTTTCGTAGTTTTCGATTTTGCTACGGCGATGTCACTTGACAAAATTGGAACGTTCCAATTAATTACCCCTCGATCTTGATGGACGACCTGGGAGGGTTCAATGACTGGCGGACGGGTGACCGTTATAGATATCGCGCAGGCCGCAGGCGTGTCGAAATCGACAGTCTCGCTGGTGCTGCGGGGTTCGCCGCTCGTCAATGAGGGGACGCGGGCCAAGGTCAATGCGGCGATGCGCGAGCTTGGTTATGTCTATAACCGTGGCGCCGCGAACCTGCGCCAGACCAGTGCGAAATCGAAAATCATCGGTGTCGTCGTCAACGATCTGACGAACAGCTTCTTTGCGGAGCTTGCCGTCGGCGTTGATACGGTCGTGCAATCGGCCGGCTATGTCCAATTTCTTGCCAATACCAGCGAAAGCATCGACCGGCAGCGCGAGGTGATTGCCTCGATGCGCGAGCATGGCATTTCCGGACTGATCGTGTCGCCCGCCCGTGCGACTGATCCGCTCGACTTCAAGCCGCTGATTGCCGCCGGCATTCCTGTCGTGGTCGTTGTTCGCAGTCTGCCCGGTGCGAAAGTCTCGTCGGTGGCATCCGACAATCAGGCCGGCATGGCGCAGGCGGTTGCCCATCTTGCCTCGCTCGGCCACAGCCGCATCGCTTTCATGGGCGGCTTTCCCGATACGGCGGTTTTTCACGAGCGGGTCGGCGGCTTTCGGGATGCCCTGGCTGTCGCCGGTCTGCCTTTTCAGGAGGCGGCCGTTGTTCCCTGCACGCCCTCGCGCGCCGGCGGGGTCGAGGCGATCGGTCGAGTGCTCGAGGCGACTGAGCCAGTCACGGCCGCCGTCTGCTTTAATGATGCCGTGGCTTTCGGCGTTTGCGACGGGCTGCGTGCCCGGCAGATGGAGGCGGGGCGCGATTTTGCGGTTGTCGGCTTTGACGATGTCATCGAAGCCAAGACGACGGTGCCGGCTTTGACCACCATCGCCGTCGACCCCCAGGGGATCGGCAGGCGGGCGGCGCAGCTGCTTCTCAAGCAGATCAATTCAGAGAAAGCCGATGCGGAGACCGTGACAACGGCGGTTCGGCTCGTTTTGCGGGAGAGCTGCGGAGCGCAACGCAATAAAGTCGGGAGGACATTGACATGACGGTGCGTTGGGGATTGATCGGCGCAAGCACGATCGCGCGCGAATGGGTGATCGACGCGATCAGAAAAACCGGCGGCGAGGTCGTTTCCGTTCTGAGTTCCAACCCTGTTCGCGGGGCGGAATATGCGGCGGCAAACGGCATCCCGAATGTCGCTGCCGATCTGGCGTCGCTTCTTACCGATCCGGCCATCGATGCGGTTTATATTTCCACGACGAATGATCTGCATTGCGAGCAGGCGCTCGCCGCTGCCGGAGCGGGAAAACACATTCTTTGTGAAAAGCCTTTGGCGCTGTCGCTCGAAGAGGCGCACGCGATGGCAAACGCGGCCCGCGAGGCAAACGTCGTTCTGGCCACAAATCATCATCTCCGCAATGCCCCCACTCACCGCGCGATGCGCGATGCAATCGCCGCCGACAGGATCGGAACGCCGCTCAGCGCGCGCGTCTTTCACGCGGTTTACCTGCCGCCGCACTTACAGGGCTGGCGGCTGGACAAGCCGTCTGCGGGCGGCGGCGTTATCCTCGACATCACCGTGCACGACGTCGACACGCTTCGCTTTGTGCTGGGTGCCGATCCGGTCGAGGTCATCGCGTTTTCTCAGGCCGGCGGCATGAGCAGGGAAGGTCTTGAAGACGCCGTCATGGGTGTCATCCGTTTCGAAAATGGTGTTATCGCGCAGTTCCACGATGGCTTCACGACCAGATATGCCGAGACCGGTTTTGAGGTTCATGGCACCGAAGGCTCCCTGATCGCCAGAAATGTGATGACCCAGAAGTCGGTCGGCACTGTCGTGCTGCGCACCGAGGCTGGCGAGGAGGAAATCCAGGCGGGTTCCGACAATCTCTATGAGGTCGCGCTCAAAGCATTTCACTCGGCCATCACGGGCGGCAAACCTGCCGCGACTGCTGAAGACGGCATCTGGTCGCTGGCGACCGGGCTTGCCGTCGTCGAAGCTGCGAAAAGCGGAGCCGCTGTTCGGGTCAAAACGGGAATTGAGAGCCGGTCATGAAAAAACACATCACTCCCGCGCAGGCAGCGGATCTCATTCCAGATGGCGCAATCGTTTCCGTCTCGTCATCAAGCGGTCTGGGTTGCCCCGATCTGATGTTGAAGGCGATTGGCGACCGCTTCGATGCGACCGGACACCCAAAGAACATCACGACGCTTCACCCGATTGCCGCCGGTGACATGAGCGGCATCAAGGGTGTGGATCACATTGCGAAAAAGGGCCTGCTGAAGCGGATCATCGGCGGTTCATATCCGTCCGGTCCATCCAGCGCCGAGCCGCCTCTGATCTGGCAGATGATCACCGCCGATGAAGTTCCGGCCTATAATATCCCATCCGGTATCATGTTCGACATGCATCGCGAGGCGGCCGCAAAGCGCCCGGGTGTTCTCACAAAAATCGGCCTCGATACCTTTGTCGATCCGGCCCGTCAGGGCTGCGCGATGAATGCTTCGGCAGCGGCCGAGCCGGTCGTCAAGCGCGTCACTTTCGAAGGCGAGGAATGGCTGCATTTCCCCTCAATCATTCCGCAGGTGACGATCATTCGCGCGACGACCGCCGATGAGCGCGGCAATCTCTCCTACGAACATGAGGGCGCTTATCTCGGAGGTCTCGATCAGGCGCTCGCCGCCCGAAACAATGGCGGCATCATCATTGCGCAGGTAAAGCGCATCACCAAGGAAGGCTCGCTCAAACCGCACGATGTGCGGGTGCCGGGCATGCTGGTGGATTACGTTGTTGTCGATCCCGATCAAAAGCAGACGACCCAGACGGCCTATGATCCGGCGATCTCGGGAGAGGTTTTCCATCCGCTCGATTCATTCGAGGTGCCGGAATTCAATATCCAGAAGGTGATTGCCCGTCGTGTGGCGCAGGAGCTGGAGGCTGGCAGTTGCGTCAATCTCGGTTTCGGCATCTCTGCGAATGTGCCGAGAATTCTGCTGGAAGAAGGGCTGCATGGCGCTGTGACCTGGGTGATCGAGCAGGGTGCGGTCGGCGGGGTTCCCCTGTTGGATTTCGCATTCGGCTGCGCCTCGAACGCCGACGCCTATATGCCTTCACCCTATCAGTTCACTTATTTTCAGGGAGCGGGCTTTGATGCATCGCTGCTGTCCTTCCTCGAAATCGGCAAAGACGGCTCCGTCAATGTCTCGAAGCTTTCCTTCCGTCCGCATGTGACCGCAGGCGCAGGCGGCTTCGTCGACATCACGGCGCGGGCGAGGAAAATCGTCTTTTCCGGCATGTTCAATGCGGGGGCAAAGCTGTCGATCAATGACGGCAAGCTGGTTGTCGAAAAAGAAGGCAAGCTGAAGAAGCTCGTCAATGAGGTTGAGCACGTGACCTTCTCGGGCCGCAGGGCAATCGAGCAGGGCCAGGATATTACCTATGTCACTGAACGTTGCGTGATGAAGCTGGCGCGGCAAGGCGTCGTGTTGACCGAGATCGCGCCGGGCATCGATTTGCAGACACAAATCCTCGATCAGTCAGAGTTCGAGCTTATCCTTGCCGACGACCTCAAGGTGATGGACGCCTCGCTTTTTGCCGAAGCCAATATTGGCCTTGCGCTGCCAACAAAAAGCGCCCGCGTGCTGGAGGGAACCTTCCATGGCTAACGGCACGGTTCGCGTCGAAATCGACGGCCACATCGCGATCATGACGGTGTCGCGGCCGGAAAAACGCAATGCTCTCGATCTGGGTATGCTCGGCGCGCTGATGGCGTCCGCCGATGAGGTTGAGGCAAACAGCACGGTCCGTGTGGCGATCCTGACGGGCGAGGGGCAGGGCTTTTCGGCGGGCGGCGATATCAAGGCATGGGGCGGTATGCAGCCTCAGGAATTTGGCCACGCTTGGGTTCGCCACGGTCACCGGGTTTTCGAACGTCTTGCAACCTTGCGGGTGCCATTGATCGCCGCACTGAACGGCCATGCGCTCGGCGGCGGCCTTGAACTGGCGGGTATCGCCGACATTCGCATTGCCGAGGAGCAGATCAAGATCGGTCTGCCGGAAACCAGCCTCGGAATGGTGCCCGGCTGGTCGGGCACGCAGCGGCTGGTCAAGCGGTTCGGCGCCCAGCCCGTGCGCCGGATGGCGCTCGGTGGCGAGGTATTCAGTGCGCAGGAAGCGCTCGCGCTTGGGATTGTCGATGCCGTTACCACAACGGGCAATGCTCTGACCGCCGCGAAAGATTATGCGGAGCGCGTCGCCGCGCGTGGTCCGGCCGCGTCCGAGATCGTTAAATTGATGATCGCTTCGGCAAGCGGTGAAGACAATGGCACGGCGATCGAAGCATTGGGTTCCATCCTGGCTGCCAAGACCGGCGACCTGAAAGAAGGCGTGGCGGCATTTGGCGCAAAGCGCCCGGCGATATTCAACGGAGAATGGTGATGACGGTTCTGATCAATCCGAAAATGCTGAGCGACCGGACGGCCCGAGATTTCAAGATGCTCATCGACGGCAACTGGATCGAAAGCAATGTCGACCCGATCGAGCGGGTAGCGCCCGGCCATGGCTCCGTCGTCAGTCGTTTTCAATCCGGAACCAAGGCCGATGCGGAACGGGCGATAGCGGCCGCGCGCGCCGCTTTCGATAATGGCCCATGGCCTCGCATGACTGCTTCCGAACGTTCGGCTATTTTGTTGAAGGCTGCGGACCTGATTGCCGCGCGATCCGAAGAACTTGCCTATCTCGATGCGGTCGAGGCCGGCAAACCGATTACCCAGGTGCGTGGTGAAATCGCCGGTTCCGTCGATATCTGGCGTTATGCCGCCGCACTTGCGAGAGATTTGCACGGCGAAAGCTACAACACACTCGGTGACGGCACGCTCGGCGTTGTCCTGCGCGAAGCGATCGGTGTCGTGTCGATCATCACACCCTGGAATTTCCCTTTCCTGATCGTCGGTCAGAAGTTGCCTTTTGCGCTGGCGGCCGGCTGCACGACGGTTGTAAAGCCCTCGGAACTCAGTTCCGGCTCGACGCTTGTTCTCGGCGAAATCCTGCAGGAAGCGGGCGTGCCGAAGGGTGTGGTCAACATCGTGACGGGAACCGGCGCCGAGGTCGGTTCGATCATGACCTCGCATCCGTCCGTCGATATGGTTTCTTTCACCGGTTCCACGGGCGTCGGCAAGCTGACCATGGTCAATGCCGCGCAAAGCCTGAAAAAGGTCTCGCTTGAACTGGGCGGCAAGAACCCGCAGATCGTATTTCCGGACGCTGATCTCGATGCGTTCATCGACGCGGCTGTCTTCGGGGCCTATTTTAATGCCGGCGAGTGCTGCAATGCCGGGTCGCGCCTTATTCTTCACAAGAGCATCGCGGCGGATGTGGTCAAACGCGTCGGCGAACTTGCCAGCAAGGTAAAGGTAGGCGATCCTCTGGACTCGACGACACAGGTCGGCGCGATCATTACGCCACAGCATCTTGAAAAAATCTCCGGTTACGTTTCAGATGCGAAAAACAGCGGCGCACAGATCGCTCATGGGGGAGAAAAGCTCGACTTGGGAATGGGGCAGTTCATGTCGCCGACCATTCTTTCCGACGTCACGCCGGTCATGGCCGTTGCGCGTGAAGAAGTTTTCGGACCGGTCCTTTCGGTTCTGACCTTTGAGACAACCGCAGAAGCCATCGAAATTGCCAACTCCGTCGATTACGGCCTGTCCGCAGGCGTCTGGAGCCGCGATTTCGATACGTGCCTGACGATCGGACGCCGCGTGCGGGCCGGTACGGTGTGGATGAATACCTTCATGGATGGCGCGAGCGAGCTGCCGTTTGGAGGTTACAAGCAGTCCGGTCTCGGCCGGGAGCTCGGCCGCCATGCGGTCGAGGACTATACGGAAACCAAGACCCTGAACATGCATATTGGCGGACGCACCGGCTGGTGGATGCCGCAGACTGAAAAACCGGCGTAGATCATAGGATTAGAGCGGGATTTCAGGCGAAAACCGCACACACTTTTCGCCATCCCGCTCTAGCCGGTTAGACTGACTGCGTCCGAGGAGGACGGGTGACGGGGCGGGGTATTCCTCGCTTTAATTTGCGACAATGGGAGGAACATATGCGCAAATTTCTGACAGGCACTGCATTGGCAGTGTCCATGATGGCCGGCGCCGCACAGGCGGCGGAGAGTGTTGAAGTCCTGCATTGGTGGACGTCCGGCGGCGAGGCTGCCGCACTCGACGTCCTGAAGAAGGACCTTGAGGCGAAGAATATCTCCTGGACCGATATGCCTGTCGCCGGCGGCGGCGGCACGGAAGCCATGACGGTGCTGCGCGCCCGCGTTACCGCCGGCAACGCGCCGACCGCCGTGCAGATGCTCGGTTTCGACATTCAGGACTGGGCGAAAGAAGGCGCTCTCGGCAATCTCGATGAACTGGCCGCCAAAGACGGCTGGGACAAGGTCATTCCGAAAGCCCTGCAGCGCTTCTCGAAATATGACGGGCACTGGATTGCAGCCCCGGTGAATGTGCATTCCACCAACTGGATGTGGATCAACAAGGCGGCGCTCGACAAGGCCGGCGGCAAGGAGCCCAAGAACTGGGACGAACTGATCGCCATGCTCGACAACTTCAAGGCGCAGGGCATTACCCCCATCGCCGCTGGTGGACAGCCATGGCAGGACGCAACAATCTTCGACGCGGTCGTGCTGTCGCTCGGCACGGATTTCTACAAGCAGGCGTTCATCGACCTCGACCCGGCAGCACTTGGCGGCGAGAAGATGAAGACCGCTTTCGAGCGCATGACGAAACTTCGCACTTACGTGGATGACAACTTCTCCGGTCGCGACTGGAACCTTGCTTCCGCCATGGTCATCGAAGGCAAGGCCGGCGTTCAGTTCATGGGCGACTGGGCGAAGGGTGAATTCGTCAAGGCGAAGAAGGTGCCGGGTACGGACTTTGTCTGCGTCCGTTATCCTGAAACGCAAGGGGCGGTGACCTTCAACTCCGACCAGTTCGCCATGTTCAAGGTCGCTGCCGACAAGGTGCCGGCGCAGATGGAAATGGCCGCCGCAATTGAAAGCCCGACCTTCCAATCGGCATTCAATGTCGTCAAGGGTTCGGCTCCGGCCCGGTCCGATGTGTCGAACGAGGCCTTTGACGCCTGCGGCAAGAAGGCGATCGCCGATCTTGCCGAGGCTGACAAGAGCGGCAAGCTTTTCGGCTCGATGGCCCATGGTCACGCCAACCCGGCTGCCGTCAAGAACGCGATCTATGACGTCGTTACCCGTGAGTTCAACGGTGAACTGACGGCGGATGAAGCAATCGTCGAACTGCCGGCTGCCGTCGCAGCCGCAAAGTAAACGCGCAAAAATGCGGTGGGGGCATACCCCCACCGCACCAATGCTCGCATGAAATCGCAGTCGAACCGTCCGGGCGCCTTGCAGGCAGCCTGTCGCCTTCGGCTACCTAAACTCTTTGTTTTGTCGCATTTCCGAACGGAAAACCGGGGTCCACTTTTCCTGGAAATGCTCTCATTGACGGAAACGGTAAGCGTCGGGCGCTGTTTCAAGGATCAAGGATATCTGCGCGATGACTGGTCGTAGTCGACTTCAGGAGCTGTTACCGAAGCTTGTTCTGGCTCCAAGCTTCGTCGTCATTATCATTTTTGTATACGGCTTCATCGCCTATACGGGTTTCCTGTCGTTGACGGACAGTAAGATGCTGCCCTCCTACAATTTCGTCGGGCTTCTGAATTACCAGCGGCTCTGGGCGCTGCCGCACTGGTGGCGAGCGATCAGTAACCTCGCGATCTTCGCGTCGCTTTACATCATCATCTGCTCGGTTCTCGGCCTGTTTCTGGCGATCCTGCTCGACCAGAAAATCCGCGGCGAGGGCTTCCTGCGGCCGATCTATCTCTACCCCATGGCGCTGTCTTTCATCGTCACGGGCACGGCGTGGAAATGGTTTCTGGACCCCGGCATCGGCCTGCAGAACACCATGCATCTGTGGGGCTGGGAAAGCTTCCAGTTTGCGTGGATCAAGGACCGCAACTACGCCATCTACTGCGTGGTGATCGCGGCGGTCTGGCAGTCCTCGGGCTTTGTCATGGCGATGTTTCTGGCCGGTCTTCGTGGTGTCGACAATGAAATCATCAAGGCGGCCCAGATCGACGGCGCTTCCACCGTCATGACCTATCGCCGCATCATCATTCCACTGATGCGGCCGGTCTTCCTGTCCGCATTCGTCGTTCTCGCTCACCTCGCAATCAAAGCCTATGACCTCGTGGTTGCGTTGACGGGCGGCGGGCCGGGGCAGGCGACCGAGCTGCCAGCGACATTCATGTATTCCTACACGTTCACGCGCAACTCCATGGGCATCGGTGCATCGTCGGCGATCATCATGCTCATCATGATCTTCTCGATCATCGTGCCCTATCTCTATTCGGAAATTCGCGGAGGGAAACGCTGATGAGCGGCGCTCCAAACCAGCAAAATGCAATCAGCCACGGCCATCTGACGCGCGGACTGATCTATCTGGCGCTAATATTCTTCGCCATCTACTACATGCTGCCGCTCTACGTCATGGTGGTCAATTCGCTGAAACCACTGGACGAAATCCGGCAGGGCGGCATGCTGAACCTGCCGCAGGTGTGGACGATTGAGCCGTGGCTCTCCGCCTGGTCCACGGCGCAGATCGGCGTTCAGCCGACGGGTCTGAAGCCCTTTTTCATCAATTCGATCCTGATGGTCGTTCCGGCTGTAGCGATCTCCACCATCGTCGGCGCGCTGAACGGTTACGTTCTGACCAAGTGGAGCTTTCGCGGTTCGAACGTCTTCTTCGGTCTGCTGCTGCTTTCATGCTTCATCCCGTTCCAGATCGTACTGATCCCCATGGCGCGCATCCTCGGCACGCTGGGTCTGGCCGGTTCGATCTGGGGCCTGATCATGGTGCATGTGATCTATGGTCTCGGCTTCACCACGCTCTATTTCCGCAACTACTATGAAGCCTTCCCGACGGAACTCGTCCGGGCGGCGCAGATCGACGGTGCGAGTTTCTTCCAGATTTTCCGCCGCATCCTGCTGCCGTCATCGGGACCGATCATCGTAGTCTCGGTCATCTGGCAGTTCACCAATATCTGGAATGATTTCCTGTTCGGCGCCTCGTTTTCGGGTGCGTCCTCGACCCCGATGACGGTGGCGCTCAACAATCTCGTGTCCTCATCCACGGGGGTCAAGGAATACAACGTCCATTTCGCGGGCGCGATCCTCGCCGCCCTGCCAACCCTCATCGTTTACATCGTCTCCGGCCGCTATTTCGTACGGGGTCTCATGTCCGGCGCTGTGAAAGGATAAACCATGTCGTTTCTCGAAATCTCGCATCTGCGCAAGTCCTACGGCGCGCTGGAAATTCTAAAGGACATCAATATTGAAATCGAGGAGGGCGGTTTTCTGGTGCTCGTCGGACCTTCCGGCTGCGGCAAATCCACCCTGCTCAACACCATTGCCGGGCTGGAGCCCATCACGTCAGGCACGATCTCGATCAACGGGCGCAACGTTGCCGGTCTGCCGCCGTCGCAGCGGGATATCGCCATGGTGTTTCAGTCCTACGCGCTCTATCCCAACATGACCGTTGCCGGGAACATCGCCTTTGGCATGGAAATCCGCAAGGTTCCGAAGGAAGAGCGCGAGAAGGCGATCAGGCAGGTCGCCGATATTCTCCAGATCGGCCATCTCCTTGACCGCAAGCCGAGCCAATTGTCGGGCGGCCAAAGGCAGCGCGTCGCCATGGGCCGTGCGCTGGTGCGCAACCCCCAGGTCTTTCTTTTCGATGAGCCGCTGTCCAACCTCGACGCCAAGCTGCGCGTCGATATGCGCACCGAGATCAAGCGGCTTCACCAGCGGATGAAGACGACGATCGTCTACGTGACCCACGATCAGATCGAGGCGATGACGCTGGCGACGAAGATCGCGGTTCTGAAGGACGGCGTTCTGCAACAATTCGGCTCGCCCGCCGAGATTTACAATAATCCGGCGAACATGTTCGTCGCCGATTTCATGGGCTCGCCCGCCATGAACCTTCTGACCGGCACCATCGAACAGGACGCGGCCGGACTTTCCGTTTCCCTTGCGAGACCCGATGGGGCGCCGATGCGTCTTCCCGTCGCCGCCGGCAAGGAGGCGCTGGCGTCCCATGCGGGCAGGCAGGTCATTTTCGGCATTCGTCCAGAAGCTCTGACAGACCCGGAAGGGGCGGACCGGAACGCCAGAACGCTTGCAGAGGGAGAATGCCACATCGAGGTCGTGGAGCCGGCCGGATCGGATACATTCGCCGTCACCAAGCTCGGCGGTAAGGAGGTCGTTGCCCGCCTGCGTGCCGATGCCCGTATTCATGCCGGCCAGAACGCCCGCCTTGCCTTCAACCTCGACAAGGCCGTGTTCTTCGATCCGACGAGCCAGGCGCGTATTGCCTGAATATTTGGTGGATCGGCATGATGAACAGTCCAGACATTGTCATTATCGGCTCCGGTATCGGCGGCGCGACGATTGCCGCCGGGCTTGCGGCGACAGGCGCTGACATCCTGATCCTTGAAGCCGGCGATTACATCGCCGACAGCCCGATCAATCGCGACCAGCGCGCCATCTTTCAAAAGGGCCATTTTCGCCCAAAGGAGAATTGGTACGAGGCCAATGGCGCTGCGTTCAATCCCGGCAATTATTACAATGTCGGCGGAAATTCGAAATTCTACGGCGCGGTGCTGTCGCGCTATCGCAAGGAAGACTTCAGCGAGATCAGGCACAGGGAAGGCGTGTCTCCCGCATGGCCGTTTCCTTATGAGGAGCTGGAGCCATGGTACAGCAAGGCGGAGGCGATGTATCAGGTTCGCGGCGCGCTGGGCCAAGACCCGACTGAACCCGAACATTCCACCGCATATTTATTTTCCCCGGTTGCGGACGAGCCGCCTGTGGCGGATGTGCGGGCGCGCCTGAAGGCGAAAGGCCTGCATCCCTTCTCCCTGCCGCTTGCCATCGATATCGAAAAATGGCTCTCGAAAGGCCCGACACCGTGGGATGCCCATCCAAATTCTCGCGATGGAAAGATGGATGCGGAGACCGCGGCGCTTCTCAAGGCCCTTGAATATCCGAACGTCAAAATCGAAACCGCCGCCAGAGTGACCAGACTTGAGGCCGGACAGAGCGGCAGCATTGAGCGTGTCCATTTTGAAAAGCACGGCGAGGCCCGCTCGGTCACGCCGAAACTGGTGATCCTGTCTGCGGGAGCCGTGCAGTCTGCCGTGCTGCTTCTGCGCTCGGCGGATGAGCGATATCCGAAGGGTCTGGCGAATTCCTCCGATCAGGTCGGGCGAAACTTCATGAACCACAATTCGTCGGCGGTGATCGCCGTGTCGCCAAGCTTCCGCAACACGGCCGTCTATCAGAAGACATTCGGCTTCAATGATTTCTATCTGTCCGACGGCGAGGGCGGGCCGCCGCTTGGCAACGTCCAACTGCTCGGCAAGATTTCCCCGGCGATCTTGAAGGGAGCAATGCCCCGCATGCCGGAATGGCTGCTCCGGCAACTGACCGGGCACGCGATCGATTTCTACGCCATGAGCGAAGACATTCCTCATCCCGACAGCCGGATAATGGTCGACGGAAATCGCATCGTGCTCCACTGGCGGCGGACGAACTGGGACGCTCATCTGGCGCTGGTTGCGAAATTGAAAGGCATCCTCAAATCGATCGGTTTCCCGATCGTCCTGTCGAAACCGTTCGATAAACGCACGCCGTCGCATCAGTGCGGCACGATCCGCATGGGTAGCGACCCGGCGACCGCGCCGCTCGATCCCTTCTGCCGTTCCTATGACCACCGCAATCTTTTCGTTGTCGATGCCAGCTTTCTGCCGACGTCGGCCGCCGTCAATCCGGCTCTCACCATTGCGAGCCAGGCGCTGAGGGTTGCCCATCATATCTCGACGGAGGACCTCGCCCCATGAGGCTGACGACCCCGTATTTCATGGCCGCGATGCCGCTTTATGCCGATGGCGGCCATCAGATTACTCAAGTGTAACAGGATAGTTCGATGCGTTTCGACTATATTATCACCGGTGCCGGCCCCGCAGGATGTGTGCTTGCAAACCGTTTGAGCGAAGACCCCGATGTCAACGTCCTGCTGCTCGAAGCCGGTGGAGGGGACTGGAATCCGCTTTTCCATATGCCCGCCGGTTTTGTCAAGATGACCAAAGGCGTGGCGAGCTGGGGCTGGGAGACCGTGCCGCAGAAGCACATGAAGGGCAGGGTGTTGCGTTACACCCAGGCCAAGGTGCTGGGCGGCGGCTCATCGATCAATGCCCAGCTTTATACGCGCGGCAATGCGGCCGACTACGACACATGGGTCTCCGAGGATGGCTGTGACGGCTGGAGCTATCGCGACATCCTGCCCTATTACAAACGCGCCGAAGACAATCAGCGTTTTGCCGACGATTATCATTCCTGTGGCGGACCACTTGGCGTCTCCATGCCGGTTTCGGCCCTGCCCATCTGCGATGCTTACATTCGAGCAGGCCAGGAACTCGGCATACCCTATAATCACGATTTCAACGGCCGGCAGCAGGCCGGCGTCGGCTTCTATCAGCTCACCCAGCGCAACCGCCGCAGATCGTCCGCATCACTCGCCTATCTCAACCCGATCCGTCATCGCAAGAATCTGACGATCAAACTCGGCGCACGCGTCTCCCGCATCGTGCTGGAAGGAAAACGCGCTATCGGGGTCGAGGTGGTCGGAAAGTCCGGCTCGGAAATCATCCGCGCCGAACGGGAAGTCCTCGTCTCTTCCGGCGCCATCGGCTCCCCCAAGCTTCTTCAGCAATCGGGCATCGGCCCGGCGGACCATCTGAAATCCGTGGGCGTGAAGGTGCTGCATGACCTGCCCGGCGTCGGTTCGAACCTGCAGGATCATCTCGATCTTTTCGTGATTGCCGAATGCACCGGCGACCATACCTATGACGGCGTCGCCAAGCTTCATCGGACGATATGGGCGGGGCTTGAATATATTCTGTTCCGTACAGGCCCGGTTGCCTCCTCGCTATTTGAAACGGGCGGTTTCTGGTATGCGGACCCGGACGCGCGCTCGCCGGACATCCAGTTCCATCTGGGATTGGGGTCGGGTATCGAGGCGGGCGTAGAGCGGCTGAAAAACGCCGGGGTCACCCTGAATTCCGCCTATCTTCATCCCAGATCGCGCGGAACCGTGCGGCTGTCATCCTCCGATCCGGCCGCCGCGCCGCTGATCGATCCCAATTACTGGTCCGATCCGCATGACCGGAAGATGTCGCTGGAAGGCCTCAAGATCGCCCGTGAGATATTCCAGCAGGCGGCGTTGAAGCCATACATCATGGCGGAACGTCTTCCCGGCCCCAAGGTCATGACGGATGATGAGCTTTTCGAATACGGCTGCGCGAACGCTAAGACCGATCACCATCCCGTCGGCACCTGCAAGATGGGCAACGGGCCGGAATCCGTCGTCGGCCTTGATCTCAAGGTTCATGGTCTGGAAGGGCTGCGCGTCTGCGATTCCTCGGTCATGCCGCGCGTTCCCTCGTGCAACACCAATGCGCCGACGATCATGGTCGGAGAGAAGGGCGCGGATCTGATAAGAGGACTTGCCCCCCTTGCACCGGCGATTTTTTCGTACGAACGCAATGAAACGCGTCCAAGGGCGCGCGCGCAGGTTCGATAGTCATTTCGCGGATCAGGCGGTCTTGATGCGAACCCGAGACGAAGCCTGAAAGGCAATTTACGAGGGAGTACAACGCTCATGGACGCGACCGTCCCGCAGCATATTCTTGACGCGCTCACGGATGTGAACATGCCGCGTTTGCCGAATGCGCCCGGCTCCATGGAGATGATCTCTCTCGGCGGTATCGATGTCCCGGTTCATCGCGCCGGCTGCGTCGTGGTCGGCTCCGGTGCCGCCGGGCTGCGGGCGGCGGTGGAAATGAAGCGGCGCGGCGATGACGTCGTCATCCTCAGCCAGAGCGCGTGGGGTGGGGCATCCGCCTGTTCGGGATCAGACAAACAAACGCTCCACACCGCGAACACGGCCGATCAGGGCGACAACTTCAAGGCAATGGCGCGCGCCATCCGCAGCGGCGGGGCCATGGACGAAGACACCGCCTATGTCGAGGCGGTCGGCTCGGTGCGCATGATGGCCTCCCTGCAATTCCTCGGGCTGCCTTTGCCGCAGGACCCGCTGGGCGGGACGCTGCGATATCAGACCGACCACGACGAAGTCGGACGTGCGACCAGTTGCGGACCCCGCACATCGCGGCTGATGGTCAAGGTGCTTGCGGATGAAGCGATCCGCCTGGATATCCCGTTTCACAATCACACCACCGTCGTCAAAATACTGACGGAAGGTTCTGGTGACGAAAGGCGGGTCGTCGGCGTCCTCGCCATGCAGCCGCATGAGCGCAGCGACAGCAACCCGTTCGGGATCGCCCTGTTCGTGTGTCCGGTG
This sequence comes from Agrobacterium sp. M50-1, assembly GCF_049843495.1. NCBI lineage: Bacteria > Pseudomonadati > Pseudomonadota > Alphaproteobacteria > Hyphomicrobiales > Rhizobiaceae > Agrobacterium > Agrobacterium sp. M50-1. The sequence goes on from NZ_JBBHZH010000007.1 coordinate 47,475, forward strand.
ATAGTCCTTGCAGCCGGAGGACCGGGCGAGCTTTATCGCGACAGCGTCTATCCCAATGGCTGCTTCGGTTCGCTGGGGCTGGCGCTGGAGGCGGGGATAGACCTCGTCAACCTCACGGAAAGCCAGTTCGGCATCGGCACCCGACGGGAGGGGTTTCCCTGGAACCTGTCGGGAACCTATGTGCAGGCCATTCCGCACATTTACTCCCTGGATGCCGGGGGCAAAGAGCATCATTTTTTGGCGGACTACTATCGCAACACGCAGGAAATGGCCTCCAACATTTTCCGAAAGGGCTACCAATGGCCCTTCCATTCGACCCGGATGCTCGATTTCGGCTCAAGTCTGGTCGACCTTGCAATCTTCCGCGAGTCGGCGGCCGGGCGGCGGGTCTTCATGGATTTCAATCGCAATCCGCTGGCGGTTCCCGGTGATCTTCCGTTCAGCCTTGATCGTCTTGATACCGATGTCCGCAGCTACATCGAAAACGCCGGCGCGATGAAGGAACTGCCGATCGACCGGTTGCTGCATATGAACCCGCTCGCGATCGAACTCTACCGGCGCTACAAAATCGACATTGCCAGTGAGCCGCTGGAGTTTGCGGTGAACAACCAGCACATGAACGGCGGTATCATGGTCGATACCTGGGGGCGGACCAATCTGGCGGGCTGTTATTCCGTCGGCGAGGCCGCTGGAACACATGGGGTGACACGACCGGGCGGCGCGGCATTGAATGCCGGGCAGGTGTTCGGCACACGCGTAGCCGAACATATCGGCGCAAGCCGTCGCGCGAAATCTTCGTCATCGGGAAATATCGAGGCGGTGGCGTTAGCGGGGCTCGACGGCCTGCTTGCCATTCTGAAGGAGGATAGTCGCCTGTCCGCCAGGGACATCCGCACCGAAATCCAGTCCCGCATGAGCGACAAGGCGGGGATGATATGCGATGCCGAAAGTGTTTCTCAGGCGCTTGCCGAGGCGCGTTCGCTCAATGCAACGATCCGCTTGAACGGGATCGCTTACGGACGGGCAGCAGAGGCGGTTCGCGCCGTTCAGTGGCAACAGATGGCGATAGCGTCCGAGGCCGTACTCACGGCATTGGATTACTTCATTCGCAACGGCGGGGGCAGCCGGGGCGCACGCGCGATCTGCGACGCTGACGGTGAACTGGTTCCGAACGTCAATGCGGGCCCCCTGCATGAATTCCGCTTTCGCAGGGAGAAAGACGATCATCGAAGCGAACAGATTGTCGTCAGGCTCGAAGGTGAGGATATGGCGACATCGACGCGTCCCAACCGTGTCTTCGATGAAAGCCAGAAATCCTTCTTTGAACGGGACTGGCCCGCCTGGCTCACCGGACGCATCTATGATCTCGGCGAAAGAGAAGGATGCGCCGAAGACTGAATTCGTTTTGAATTATGCTCGGACGGGCCCCAGTCACGCCTTTGATACGGCCGATCAGCATTCTGTCCTCGCGCTCGCAAGCCAGGCGCCTTTCAAGAGAAAACATGAAGAAGCGGATCAGCCTCGGCAGGTGGAGGTGTTTTCCTCCATGGCTGGCCAGTTTGCCGATGCGAGGAGCCCCCCGGCGGGATTGTCTTCGAAGGACCGGCGTTGCCCCCGGTCGCGCTGACGACGAGCATCTAATTTCTCTAATTTAAAGAACAGGCGACAAAGGCGCCCGGATTTGATAAATTACAATTTAGCCGGTTGCGGTTTGACGCGCGGATAAAGTCTCCAGGCGTTTCCACGCCGCCAGCCGGATCATGGCGCAGGAGGAGAAGTGCTATGACGGCATTCCATGTCATGGCCGGTGCGACCGGTGAATTTACCCGCCCCGAAGTCCGCAAGATTGGTTTCGCGGATATTGTCGATGCATTGAGGCTGGGGCTTGATGACTTCAAAGAGAAGCCGTCCCATTATGTCTTTCTCTGTCTTATGTATCCCATTGCGGGTGTTTTTCTGGTCATGTGGAGTTCCGGCGCCAATCTGTTGCCGCTGATTTATCCCTTGATGTCAGGTTTTGCGCTGATCGGTCCGATTGCGGCCATCGGTCTTTATGAAATCAGCCGCCGACGCGAGCAGGGGTTGGATAGCTCCTGGCGTCATGCGCTGGAGGTTCGTCACTCTCCGGCCCTGCCGTCGATTATCGCGGTCGCCGTCATGCTGTTCGTGCTTTTCGCCGTCTGGCTGATTGTTGCGCAGCACCTCTACACCACGACGTTCGATGCGGCCGGTCCGGCCTCGCTCTCAACCTTTCTGTCAGACGTGCTGACCACCCCGCAGGGACTTTCCCTGATAATCTGGGGGAATCTTGCCGGTTTTGTTTTCGCGGTCATTGTGCTGGCGACAACGGTGGTGGCGTTCCCGCTGCTGCTGGATCGGGATGTCGGCGCAGTCGCGGCGGTGGATGCGAGCATACGCGCCACGCTTGCCAATCCGGTTCCCGTTGCGCTTTGGGGGGTGATCGTCGCGGCGCTGCTCGTCGTCGGCACAATCCCGGTTTTCGTCGGCCTTGCTGTCATCATGCCCATCCTCGGACATGCAACCTGGCACCTTTATCGGAAATTGATCGTCCCCGTTTATCCAAACCGTATGCCTTGAACTCATAACGGAAATCTAGCTGTCGATCATCCTTCCCGCCGTTGCGGCTCTCCTGAGGGAGCCGTGGCGGCCGGGATGGCGATGGAGCGCGTGAGGATGCCATGTCGTATCGTTTTCCTGCCATCTGTCTGCTTTTCGCCATTACCCTTCCGCTTGATGCGCACGCACAGGAGGGCGACCCTGCCGCCGGCGCGACGGTTTTCAAAAAATGCGGCATTTGTCATGTCGCCGAAACCGACCAGAACAAGGTCGGTCCCTCGCTGAACGGCCTGTTCGGCCGAACCGCCGGCACCCATCCGAATTTCGCCTATTCCCAGGCGATGCAGGATGCGGGCAAGGCCGGGCTGGTGTGGGACGAGACATCACTTCGCGATTATCTGCACGACCCCAAGGCTAAGGTGAAGGGCACAAAAATGGCCTTTGCCGGGGTGAAGGATGACACCGACATCACCAATCTCATCGCCTATCTGAAGCAATACTCCAAGTAGCGAAAGATGTGTGCCGAAGAGCTGTCTTTCGCCGGGGTGGATCGGCAGGATAGGGCCGAATGAGCGGCGAACCGCTGCTGTTACCGCAATTGCTCGCCCGAACCGTTCATGAGATAATGCTAATACGTTTCGCGATAGGATTGTAGAAATAGTCGCGGCCGTGTCAGGGGAGGAGACGATGGCTGTCGTTGTGGTTCTCGTTCTGCTGGTGGTGGGGTCGATTGCATTCCACCTGCTGAGCCCTTGGTGGTGGACGCCGATTGCCTCCAACTGGAGCTATATCGACAATACGATCATCATCACCTTCTGGATTACCGGTTTCGTTTTTTCCGCCATCGTGTTGTTCGTCGCCTATTGCGTCTTCCGTTTCAGGCACCGAACCGGAAACCGGGCGGCATACCAGCCTGAAAACAAGCGCCTGGAAGGGTGGCTGGCCGGAGGAACCGGGGTCGGCGTGGCTGCCATGCTTCTGCCGGGCCTCTTCGTGTGGAACCAGTTCGTGACCGTGCCTGATGGCGCCAGCGAGGTGGAAGTCGTCGGTCAGCAATGGCAATGGAGTTTCCGGCTGCCCGGTGCGGATGGCCGGCTCGGACGGGCGGATACGCGCGCTATTGCACCGGACAATCCTCTCGGTTTGAACAGAAACGACCCCGCCGGAATGGACGATGTCATCGTTGAAGGCGGCGAGCTGCATTTGCCCGCCGGCAGGCCGGTGAAAATGCTGCTGCGCGCGATTGACGTGGTGCATGATTTCTACGTGCCGGAGTTCCGGGCCAAGATGGACATGATCCCCGGTTCGGTCACCTATTACTGGTTCACCCCGACGCGGACGGGAACCTTCGAGGTTCTCTGCGCGGAACTGTGCGGCGTCGGCCATCCGCAGATGCGCGGCACGGTCGTCGTCGATACCGAGGCTGACTATCAGGCCTGGCTACAGCAGCAACCGACTTTCTCGAAATCGCTGGCTTTGGCGGAAAAGTCGGCAGCCAGATGAACGCCATGCATCGTTGAAGGGAAAAGCTGCGCCGGAGGAAACAGGGAGGACGGAAGATGGTCGAGATTGGATCCGGCGCGGGGCAGGTCATCCAGCCCGCTGAGGTCGAGGATGTCGAGCTTTATCACCCGAAAAGCTGGTGGACGAAATATGTCTTCAGCCAGGATGCCAAGATCATCGCCATTCAATATTTCCTGACTGCGACGGCAATCGGCATGGTGGCGCTGGTGCTGTCCTGGCTGATGCGCCTGCAACTCGGCTTTCCCGGTTATTTCTCCTTCATCGACGCGGAACATTATTATCAGTTCATCACCATGCACGGCATGATCATGGTGATTTACCTGCTTACTGCCCTGTTTCTCGGCGGTTTCGGCAATTATCTGATCCCGCTTATGCTCGGCGCGCGCGACATGGTGTTCCCCTATGCGAATATGCTGAGCTACTGGCTCTATCTTCTCGCGGTCATCGTCTTGGTCGCCGGTTTCTTCGCGCCCGGCGGGCCGACGGGCGCGGGCTGGACGCTTTATCCGCCGCAGGCGCTGCTGTCGGGAACGCCGGGCGGGCGCGACTGGGGCATCATCCTGATGCTGTCCTCGCTGATCCTTTTCATCATCGGCTTCACTTTGGGCGGGCTGAATTACGTCGTCACCGTGCTCCAAGGGCGCACGCGCGGCATGACGCTGATGCGCATGCCCCTGACGATCTGGGGTATCTTCACGGCGACCGCCATGGCGCTTCTCGCCTTCCCGGCGCTTCTCGTTGCCGCCGTCATGATGTTGTTCGACCGGCTGCTCGGCACGAGCTTCTTCATGCCCGCCATTGTCGAGATGGGCGAACAGCTGAAGCAGGAGGGCGGCAGCCCCATCCTGTTCCAGCACCTGTTCTGGTTCTTCGGCCATCCGGAAGTCTATATCGTCGCACTTCCGGCCTTCGGCATCGTCTCGGATTTGATCAGCACCCATGCACGCAAGAATATCTTCGGTTACCGGATGATGGTCTGGGCGATCGTCATCATCGCGGCGCTGAGCTTCGTCGTCTGGGCGCATCACATGTATGTCAGCGGCATGAACCCGAATTTCGGCTTCTTTTTTGCGACCACGACGCTGATCATCGCCGTGCCGACGGCGATCAAGGTCTATAACTGGGTGCTCACGCTCTGGCGCGGCGATATCCATTTGACCTTGCCGATGCTGTTTTCGCTCGCCTTCATCGTCACATTCATCAATGGCGGATTGACCGGTCTTTTCCTCGGCAATGTCGTCGTAGACGTTCCGCTTTCGGATACGATGTTCGTTGTCGCGCATTTTCATATGGTGATGGGGGTCGCGCCGATCATGGTGATTTTCGGCGCGATCCACCATTGGTATCCGAAAGTCACGGGCCGGATGCTGAACGCGGCGATGGGGCATATCCACTTCTGGATCACCTTTCTCGGCGCTTATGCCATCTTCTTCCCGATGCATTATCTCGGCCTGATGGGCGTGCCGCGCCGTTATTACGAGCTGGGCGAGACCGCTTTCATCCCACCCTCGGCACACACGCTCAACATGTTCATCTCCGTTGCGGCACTGGTCGTCGGCGCCGCGCAACTGCTGTTCCTGTTCAATCTCGCCTGGAGCCTTCGCTGGGGCAAAAAGGCCGGCGGCAATCCGTGGCGGGCGACGACACTGGAATGGCAAACGCCGCAGACCCCGCCCGTTCATGGAAACTGGGGCAAGGAGCTGCCGGTCGTCTATCGCTGGCCTTATGACTACAGCGTGCCCGGCGCGGATGAGGACTTCCTGCCGCAAAACCAGCCGGCTGCGGCCGGACCGTCCGAAAGGGCTCTGTCATGATCGCCATTCTCATTTTCATGGCGGGTGTTGCCGGCATCATCGCCTGGTGGATGGCGGGGCAGCGGTTGACATCAAAGCCATGGCTGGAAGTGGGAGTGGCGGGCGATGCGCCGCAGATGCAGGGATCGTCGGCAACAATAGCGAAACTCGGGCTCGGCATTTTTCTGGGTGTCGTGGGCGCGCTGTTCACGCTGCTCATCAGCGCCTATCTCGGCCGCATGGGCGGCGCGGACTGGTGGGGCATCCCCATTCCCGGGCTGTTATGGGCCAATACTGCTGTGCTCGCCGCCAGTAGTCTCGCACTGCAATGGGCAAAAACCGAAGCCGGCGCCGGTCGCCGGGACAGGCTGAACACGGCTCTTGCAGCAGCCTTTGCGACGGCCGTTCTCTTCGTCGCCGGGCAGTTTCTGGCGTGGTGGCAACTCACCGCCGCGGGCTATGTGCTGGCGGATAACCCATCCAACAGTTTCTTTTACATGATCACCGGGCTGCACGGCCTGCATATAGCGGGCGGGCTCTGCGTGCTTGGACGCACCGCAATACGCACCCGGAGCGAACCCCTGTCGGCAAGGACGCGCCTGAGCGTAGAGCTGTGCGCCATCTACTGGCATTTCATGCTGGTGATATGGCTGATCCTTTTTGCGCTTTTTGCAGGCTGGGCGAATAGTTTTGTCGATCTATGCCGTCAATTGGTCAGCTAGAGGGCGGGAGATGTGCTCGAGCACGTCCCGCCGCTCTAAGTTCTATCAAAGCATCGGATTTTCCGGACGTAAAGCCGCTACGAACTTTTACTGGAAATCCTCTAAGGAGTGTCGATCATGACCGCATCCATGGAAAGGCCAGCAAGCGATCCGCATCTGCGCCCCACGGGACTGCGCGGGGTTGCCGCCGATCTGTCGTCGGACCAGAGGGCGTTCAAGAACGTCTCCTGGGGCAAGGCGATGATGTGGATCTTCATCCTCAGCGACATCTTCATTTTCGGCTGTTTCCTTCTGGCCTATATGTCCGCGCGCATGTCGACCACCGTCGCCTGGCCCAATCCGAGCGAGGTTTTTGCGCTGACGATTGGCGGCAAGGACATTCCGCTGATCCTGATTGCCATCATGACCTTCGTCCTCATCAGCAGCAGCGGCACGATGGCCATGGCCGTCAATTTCGGATACCGCCGCGATCGTCGCAAAACTGCCGCGCTGATGGTGGTAACGGCCCTCCTTGGCGCGACATTCGTCGGAATGCAGGCATTCGAATGGACGAAACTGATCGGGGAAGGTGTGCGTCCATGGGAAAACCCCTGGGGTGCGGCGCAATTCGGTTCGACTTTCTTCATGATCACTGGCTTTCACGGCACCCATGTCTCGATAGGCGTGCTGTTCCTCCTCATCATCGCGCGCAAGGTATGGCGGGGAGATTTCGATCAGGAAAGGCGCGGATTTTTTACCAGCCGCAAGGGGCACTACGAGGTTGTGGAGATCGTGGGGCTTTATTGGCACTTCGTCGATCTGGTGTGGGTCTTCATCTTTGCATTTTTCTATCTGTGGTGAGTGAGGATGGCATCATGGCACAGGAACAGTCACGGCAGCATCCGATAAGACTTTACATGGTGGCCTGGGGATTGCTTTTTGTCCTCAGCACCTTCTCCTATCTGGTCGATTATCTCGGCATTCAGGGCTATCCCAGATGGTCTTTGATCATCGTATTCATGCTGCTGAAGGCGGGGCTGATCATCGCGATTTTCATGCATCTGGCCTGGGAGCGGCTGGTCTTGATCTACGTCATCCTGCTCCCGCCGGGCCTCGTGCTTGTCTTTGCCGCCCTGATGGTGTCGGAATCCAATTATACGGCTTTCACCCGTCTGACCTTTATGACTGCGGGTTCCTAGACCGCTGCAACATATTTCAGGCTTGCGGAAGCAGCACGCCGACGGCGAATTCCTCGTCGGTTGCCGTGTGGCCGGCCTGTGTCTTGCGATATTCGCTGGGCGTGAAACCGCGCTCGGTTCGCAGGGTGCGGGAAAGATGTGGCGCGTCGCAGAAACCGGTGGCGAGCGCAATCTGGGTGATCGGGTCATGCGTGGTGCGCAGGAGGGAGAGCGCACGGTCCAGCCGAAGCTCGAGATAGACCTTGGACGGCGTCGCGTTCAGGTCGGTGAGGAAACGCCGTTCGAGACTGCGGCGGCCAAGGCCGAGGTCGCTCGCCAGTTCCAGCACGGTTTTCGGAACCTCGATATTCTGCTGCATCCGCAGGATCGCTTTTTTGACGAGGGGATCATTGGCCTTGCGCGTGCTCTGCTGGCCGGGCTGGGGTTTTTCGCCGCTCAGCGCGCTGTCGATCATCATGATGTTGAGGCTTTTGATGGCGGCTGACTGGCCGACATGACGCTCGACGAGGAAGGCTGCCAGATGCGCGGCGCCGTGACCACCGGAACAGGTCAGCCGGTCGCGGTCGATGACGAAGATCTGGTCGGAGATCATCTGGACGGTATCGAAACGGTCGAGAAAATCCTGATGGTGGAACCAGCTCACGCAGCAGCGATAACCATCAAGCAGGCCCGCTTCGTGCAGAATGAAAACACCGGTGCAGAGCCCGACGATGGGAATGCCCGCCGCCGCCCGGTCTTTTAGGAACCGCAGCGCTTCCTGCGGCAGGGCGCTGTGATCGCTGATCAAGCCGCCGACAACGACGATATAGTCGTAATGCCCGGCGTCCATCAGCCGTGTATCCGGCTGCACCTTCACGCCGCAGCTCGATTGCACGCTGCCGAGCGTTGCCGAGAGCACCGACCATTCGCAGAGGATCGGCCGGGAACGGTCCGCCTCATCAGCGGCAAGGCGCAGCACATCAACGAAATTCGCAAAGGCCGACAGTGTGAAGCGGTCGGCAAGCAGGAAGGCGACGCTGAGGCGTTTTCTGGCGCGGTGTGAAGTCATGACGCAAATATTCATGCAAACAGACGCGATTGTCCAGCCGCGGCGCGGCAAATGCTCATAGCGTTTACGACACGAGATTTTCCAACCATCGGGTCCGCTCATGACGCGTTTTAATGCTTTCAATCTTTTGCGGAATGCCCTGACCGGCCACAAGAACTGGGACGAGCAGTGGCCGGACAGCCAGCCGAAAACCGAATATGACGTGGTCATCGTCGGCGCCGGCGGCCATGGTCTGGGCGCCGCCTATTATCTGGCCAGCCAGCACGGCATCACCAATGTCGCCGTCATCGACAAGGGCTGGCTCGGCGGCGGTAATACCGGCCGCAACACCACGATCATCCGCTCCAACTATCTCTATGACGAGAGCGCCCGTCTTTACGATCACGCCGTCGATCTCTGGGAGAATTTGAGCCAGGAGCTGAACTACAACGTCATGTATTCAAGGCGCGGCGTGCTGATGCTGGCCCACAATGTGCATGACGTGCAGAGCTTCAAGCGCCACATCCATTCCAACCGTTTGAACGGTGTGGACAATCGCTGGCTTACCCCGGAAGAATGCAAGGACTATTGCCCGCCGCTCAGCATTGCGCCGAATGCGCGTTATCCTGTCATGGGCGGTGCGCTTCAGGAACGGGCCGGCACGGCGCGCCACGATGCGGTTGCCTGGGGTTATGCGCGCGGCGCTGCCGCCCGTGGTGTCGATATCATCCAGAACTGCCCGGTCACCGCCATTCGCCGTAACGCAGACGGCTCCGTTGCGGGCGTCGAGACGGCGAGGGGCTTCATCAAGGCGAAGAAGGTCGCGGTTTCCGCCGCCGGCCACACCTCTGTTGTGATGGACACGGCGGGTGTGCGCCTGCCGCTCGAAAGCTACCCGCTGCAGGCGCTGGTGTCGGAGCCGATCAAGCCGATTTTCCCCTGCGTTGTCATGTCGAACGCGGTCCACGCTTATATCAGCCAGTCCGACAAGGGCGAGCTGGTTATCGGTTCAGGTACGGACCAATATACATCCTATTCGCAGCGCGGCGGTCTGCCGCTGATTGAGCATACGATCGCTGCGATCGTCGAGATTTTCCCGATCTTCAATCGCATGCGCATGCTGCGCAAATGGGGCGGCATCGTCGACGTTACGCCGGATCGCTCGGCCATTCTCGGCAAGACGCCGGTTGACGGGCTTTATGTCAATTGCGGCTGGGGTACGGGCGGCTTCAAGGCCACGCCGGGCGCTGCGCACACCTTCGCCTGGACCATTGCCAAAAACGAACCGCACCCGATCAACGCGCCGTTCACGCTGGAGCGTTTCCGTTCCGGCCGCCTGATCGACGAGGCCGCCGCCGCCGCCGTGGCGCATTAATTCACGCATTTTCCGGACGTAAAACCGCGCTGCACTTTTACTGGAAATGCTCTGAGGATACGACGATGCTTTTGATCCGCTGCCCCTATTGCAATGAAACCTTGCCCGAGGCCGAATTCACCTATGCCGGGCAGGCCCATATTACCCGCGCCGCCGATCCCTCGTCGCAGACCGATGAGCAATGGGAAGAATTCCTGTTCATCCGCGAAAACGTGAAAGGCCCGCATTTCGAGCGCTGGCGGCATCTGCATGGTTGCGGCCGCTTCTTCAACGCCGTGCGTGATACGGTGAGCGACCGGTTCCTCACGACCTATCGGGCGGGTGAACCGCGTCCAGAACTTTCTTCCCTGACCCGTGCACCAGCCAGTTCCGAGGTGTCGAAATGAACTCTTATCGCGTTTCCGGCCGTGGCCGTGTGGATGCCGCCCGCTCGGTCAGCTTTACCTTCGATGGCAGGACCTATCGCGGCGTGAAGGGCGATACGGTCGCCTCGGCACTTCTCGCCAATGGTGTGCATCTCATGGGCCGCTCGTTCAAATACCACCGCCCGCGCGGCCCGGTGGCGGCGGGTTCCGAAGAGCCGAATGCGCTGATCGGCACCCGCCGCAGCGCAGGGCGTTTCGAGCCGAATACCCGCGCCACGGTGCAGGAAATCTGGAACGGGCTGGAAACCACCTCCCAGAACAAATATCCGAGCCTGAAATTTGATATCGGCGCGGTCAATGACATGGCCTATATGCTGTTTTCGGCGGGTTTTTACTACAAGACCTTCATGTGGCCGAAGAGCTTCTGGAACAAGGTCTATGAGCCCTTCATCCGCGCGGCCGCAGGGCTTGGCGTTTCGCCGACCGAAGAAGACCCGGATATTTATGCATCGCGCAATTTGCATTGCGATGTGCTGGTTGTCGGCGCAGGTCCCGCCGGTCTGGCGGCGGCGCACGCGGCGGCGGTCGATGGTCTCAAGGTCGTGCTGGTCGATGAAAATGCCGAAGCCGGCGGCACGCTGCTGTCGGAGCCGCAGGCGAAGATCGATGGCAAGCCCGCATGGAACTGGCTGGCGGATGAATTGACGGCTTTGAAGGAGCGCGGCGTCAAAGTGATGACCCGCACGACGGCCATTGCCTATTACCACCAGAACATGATCGGCCTTTGCGAAAAGCTCACGGACCATCTGGAAACCGTGCCGAAGGATACGCCGCGCGAGCGCCTGTGGCGCGTTCGGGCGCGTCAGGTCGTATTGGCGCAGGGCGCACTGGAGAAGCCGCTGGTCTTCCACGGTAACGACCGGCCGGGCGTGATGCTCGCGGGTGCCGCCCAGACCTATCTCAACCGCTACGGCGTCAAGGTCGGCAACCGGCCGGTGGTGGTGACGAGCCATGACAGCGCCTGGTACGCCGCTTTTGATCTTCACGGAGCGGGCGCACCTGTTCAGGCCATTGTCGATACCCGCGCCAAGGTGCGGGAAGAACTGGTGAACGAGGCGCGCGCTCTCGGCATTCCGGTCAAGCTGTCGCATACGGTCACGGCGACGTCGGGGCGGCTGCGGGTCAAATCGGTTCGGGTCAATCCGGTTAATGGTGCGTCGGTCGGTGCGGGACAGGAAATCGCCTGCGACGCGGTGCTGATGTCAGGCGGCTGGACGCCGTCGCTGCATCTCTTTTCCCATACGCAGGGCAAGATCGCCTGGGATGACGAGCGGACTACCTTCCTTCCTGCCGCCACCAACGAGGATTGCGTGATTGCCGGGGCCGGGCGCGGGCTCTGGGGCATCGAGGCGGCGCTGAAGGACGGCGCTGAGCGGGGCCGTGAAGTTGCAGCAGCACTCGGCAAGGCCGCCAATATTTCCAGCCATGCGGTGGAACATGACCGCACCGGCAGCGGCGTCTCGCATACCGAATTGCCGAGCGACCGCGATGCCGGCAAGGCCAAGGCTTTCGTGGATTACCAGAACGACGTGACCGCCAAGGATCTGCGGCTTGCCGTGCGCGAGGGCATGCGGTCCATTGAGCATGTCAAGCGCTACACCACCAATGGCATGGCCACCGATCAGGGCAAGATGTCCAACATCAACGGCCTCAATATCGCGGCGGAAGCGCTCGGCAAACGCCAACCGCAGGTGGGACTGACGACCTTCCGCCCGCCCTATACGCCGACGACCTTCGGAGCCTTCGCCGGTTATCACCGCGGCGCGCATTTCGAGGTGACGCGCAAGACGCAGATCGACGGGTGGGCTGAGGCCCATGGCGCGGTCTACGAACCGGTCGGGCAATGGCGTCGCGCCTGGTATTTCCCGAAACCGGGCGAAGACATGGATGCGGCTGTCGGCCGCGAATGCCGGGCGGTGCGCCAGACTGTGGGCATTTTCGACGCTTCGACGCTCGGCAAGATCGAGGTTGTCGGGCCTGATGCGGTCGAGTTCATGAACCGCATGTATACCAATCCCTGGACGAAGCTCGCTGCCGGCCGCTGCCGTTATGGCCTGCTGCTCGGCGATGACGGCTTCATTCGCGACGATGGCGTCATCGGCCGCATGACCGAAGACCGTTTCCACGTCACCACCACGACAGGCGGCGCCGCCCGCGTGCTGAACATGATGGAGGATTACCTCCAGACGGAGTGGCCGGATCTCAATGTCTGGCTGACCTCGACGACCGAACAGTGGTCCACCATTGCGCTGAACGGCCCGAACGCGGCAAAGCTGCTTGCGCCGCTGGTGGAGGGCGTCGAACTGACGGAAGAGGCCTTCCCGCATATGTCCTGCGTGGAGTGCACCGTGGCCGGCATGCCGGCGCGGCTGTTCCGCGTCAGCTTCACCGGCGAGATCGGCTTCGAGGTCAATGTGCCGGCACCGCTCGGCCGAAAGCTCTGGGAAATCCTGTGGGAGGCCGGCCAGCAATATGGCATCACGCCTTACGGCACGGAAACCATGCATGTGCTGCGTGCCGAAAAGGGTTACATCATCGTCGGCCAGGATACCGATGGCACGGTCACGCCCTATGATGCGGCGATGGGCTGGGCCGTGGGCAAGAACAAGCCGGATTTCGTCGGCAAGCGCGGCCTTGCCCGCCCCGATCTCGTCGCCAAGGATCGCCGTCATCTCGTCGGCCTTCTGACCGAAGACCGCTCGAAGCTGGAAGAGGGCGCGCAAATCGTCTTCGACCCGAAACAGCCGATCCCGATGAAAATGGTCGGCCATGTCACCTCGTCCTATCACTCGGATGCTGTCGGCCGGCCCATCGCGCTGGCTCTGGTGGAGGGTGGCCATGAGCGGATGGGCGAGACCGTCTACATCCCCATGCTGGACCGCACCATTGCCGCGAAAATCACCGGGATGGTCTTTGTCGATCCCGAAAATACCCGCCTGAAAATCTGACCCGGAGATGACAATGAACATGCGCGTTTCCTTCCCCATTTCCGGCACTTTGGCAGAGAGCAAGGCGGCCCGGGTCAGTATCGTGGCCGCAAAGGCGCGGTTGTCGCTGCGCGCCCGAGGCGATCTCACACCGCTCAGCGCCGCCCTTGGCCTTGCCTTGCCTGATCGGATCGGCACCCGCTCCGCCGCAGGTGAAATCGAGGCCGTGCGCCTCGGTCCCGACGAATGGACGATCCTTGCTCCGACAGGGGAGACCGACAGGCTGATTGCAGCCTGCGGCGCTGTCTATGCCAGCCACCCGCACAGCCTCGTCGATATTTCCGGCCGGGAAGTGACGCTCTCGATCGAGGGGCCACAGGCTGGCGAACTACTGACGCTGGGCTGCGCCCGCGATATCGACACCATTGTTGTCGGTGAGGCGCGCCGAACGATTTTCGACGGCGTGACCGTGGTGCTCTGGCGCGATGCGGAAAACCGTTTCCGCATGGATATCTGGAACAGCTTCGTGTCGCATCTTGGCCATTTGCTTGAAACCGGCTGCAAGGAACTTGCGGCTGACATCGCCTGATTCTCAGAGGAGAAAACAATGCTCAACCGCCTGTCGCATAATACCGTTTCGGACACGCTAATCGCCGACGCCATCGCCGAGGAACTCGACCGCCAGAAGACGCAGATCGAGCTGATCGCTTCGGAAAACATCGTTTCCGCCGATGTTCTGGCGGCTCAGGGCTCGGTGCTGACCAACAAATATGCCGAGGGCTATCCCGGCAAGCGTTATTACGGGGGTTGCGAATTCGTCGACAAGGTCGAACAGGTCGCGATCGACCGGTTGAAGCAGCTCTTCGGTGCGGAATTCGCCAATGTGCAGCCGCATTCCGGCGCGCAGGCCAATCAGGCGGTATTTCTGGCGCTGCTGCAGCCGGGAGACCGGATCATGGGCATGTCGCTTGCCCATGGCGGCCACCTGACCCACGGTTCGCCGGTGACGATGTCCGGCAAGTGGTTCGATGTCGTCTCCTATGAGGTTGATGCCGATACACATCTGATCGATATGGAGAAGGTGCGGGCGCGGGCGCTGGAGACCAAGCCGAAGCTGATCGTGGCGGGCGCATCGGCCTATCCGCGCCAGATTGATTTTGCCGGCTTCCGCAGAATAGCCGACGAAGTCGGCGCTTATCTGATGGTCGACATGGCCCATTATGCCGGCCTGATCGCCGGCGGCAAATATCCGAACCCGGTGCCGCACGCCCATGTCGTCACCTCCACCACCCACAAGACCCTGCGCGGCCCCCGCGGCGGCGTGATCCTCACCAATGACGCCGACCTGGCGAAGAAGCTGAACTCGGCCGTCTTCCCCGGCAATCAGGGCGGCCCGCTGATGCATGTCATCGCCGCCAAGGCCGTGGCTTTCGGTGAAGCCTTGCGTCCGGAGTTTTCCGATTATGCCGGCCAGGTCATCGCCAATGCACAGGCGCTGGCGAAGGTGTTGACGGATGGCGGTCTCGGGATCGTTTCGGGTGGAACCGACAGCCACATGGTTCTGGTCGATCTGCGGCCGAAAGGCGTGACCGGCAAGGTTGCCGAAATCGCGCTGGAGCGGGCGGGTCTCACCTGTAACAAGAACGCCATTCCCAACGATCCGGAAAAGCCCTTCGTCACCTCGGGCGTCAGGCTTGGAAGCTCGGTCGGTACCACGCGTGGTTTCGGTGTGGCCGAATTCGAACAGGTCGGCGCGCTGATCTTACGTGTCATCGACGCGCTGGCGGCGAATGCCGAAGGTGATGCCGCAGTCGAGGCCGAGGTGCGGGGAGAGGTTGCTGCACTTTGCGAGACCTTCCCGATCTACGGTTCGTAAGCGGCCCCGCCGGGCTTCGGCAAGTCTCAATCGCCGTCCTGACCACGGCCGGCGGTTCATCGGCAATCGGCGCGAAAGCGCGGGCGATCCGTCCGCGCGGCAAAGACCCAGGGGAGCAGGATTTGAGCACCTATATCATGACAGTCGCGTGCCCGGCGCGTAGCGGCATCGTCGCCGCCGTATCCGGTTATCTCGCCCGGTCCGGATGCAATATCAACGACAGTTCGCAATTCACCGACCAGGAGACGGGCTGCTTTTTCATGCGGCTGAGCTTCGTTTCCGAACAGGGATCGGGACGCGATGCGCTGCTCGACGGGTTTGGTCCCGTCGCTGCCGATTTCGATATGGACTATGATATCCATGATCTTTCGCGAAAGACGAAGGTCGTGATCATGGTATCGCGCTTTGGCCACTGCCTGAACGATCTGCTGTACCGCTCCCGCATCGGCGCGCTGCCGGTCGAGATTGTCGCGGTGATCTCCAATCACCTCGACTACCAGAAGCAGGTGGTGAACGAGGATATTCCCTTTCACCACATTCGCGTCACGCCGGAAACGAAGCCGGAGGCGGAAGCCGCGATCCTGCAGGTGGTGCAGGATACCGGAGCGGAGCTTGTGGTGCTTGCGCGCTACATGCAGGTCCTGTCGGACCGGCTGTGTCAGGAAATGTCTGGCCGCATCATCAACATCCATCATTCCTTCCTGCCGTCTTTCAAGGGCGCCAACCCTTATAAACAGGCCTATGAACGCGGGGTGAGGCTGATCGGCGCGACCGCCCATTACGTCACCGCCGATCTCGATGAAGGGCCGATCATCGAGCAGGATACGATCCGCGTAACCCATGCCCAAAGCGCGATGGACTATGTCAGCCTGGGCCGGGATGTGGAAAGCCAGGTTCTCGCGCGGGCCATCCACGCCCATATTCATCACCGGGTCTTCCTGAATGGAAACAGGACGGTTGTCTTTCCCGCGTCTCCCGGGGAGCATGTGTCCGAGCGCATGGGCTGAATGCCGGCTCATGCGGAACCGTGATTTGCGTCCGTCGTCAGTGGCTCGTTGTCATGCCGTCCCGCCAGTGAACGAGGCGGACTACGAGTGAGGGTTGTTATTCGGCGGGCTGCGCCACGGTCTCCGCGCCGGATCTTTCGCGATCTCCCGAGAGGCTGCGCTGACCGAGCGTGATGATGGCGACGGTCGAAAGGCTTGCGGCAACTGACACCCAGAAACCGTTATCCGGGCCGAAATTATCGATGACCCAGCCGGAGATGAAGGCGCCGAGCGCCATGCCGATACCGATGCCGGTCATCACCCAGGTCACGCCTTCCGTCAGCATCGATTCAGGCACCCGGCGCTCGATCAGGCCGAATGAGGTGATGAAGATCGGAGAGATTGCAACGCCGCTGAGGAAAACGGCAAAAGCCAGAAGGGCGACAGAAGTGCTGGCGACAAGCAGCGGCAGAGCGGTGAGTGCAAGCACGCTGACGGCGATCAGCAGTTGGCGTTGCAGCGGCATTTTGGGATTGAGCGCGCCGAGAATGAGGCCGACCACGAAGGACCCGATGGCATAGACGCCGATGACGAGGCTGGCGGCTTCCGGTTGGCCAAGTTCCTTGGTGATTGCGACGGCACTTACCTCGGCAGTGGCGAAAGTGGAGCCGACAAAGATCAGCGCAAGCGTGATGATCTGGACCGGACGCAGGGAGATGGCCGAACGCTGCCGGCGACCGCTTTCAACCGGGCGTACCTTGGGCTCGGTCGAACGTTGCAGAAGGAAAGCGAAGGTGCCGAGCGCCAGGAAGGTGGTGCTGATCATCATGCCCGCTTCCGGAAAGAGCGAGACTGCCAGGCCGACGGAAAGCGAGGCGCCTGAAATGTAGACGAGTTCGTCGGCGGCGGATTCAAAGGCGAATGCGGTGTTCAGTTCCGGCCGGTCGCGGAAGATTTCCGTCCAGCGGGCGCGCATCATGGCCGGAATGCTCGGCATGGCAGCGGCGAGGAAGGCGGAAAGGAACAGCGTCCAGGCCGGCCATTTCTGGTTTGTCGCGATAATCAGCGCCGCAAAGGCGATGACCGAGACGATGGTGGCGGGGATGAGGACCTTGCTCTGCCCCTTGCGATCCACCAGCCGGGAGATTTGTGGGGAGACGGCGGCATTGGTCAGCGCAAAGGTTGCGGAGACGGCGCCGGCCAGCCAATATTCGCCATGGGTTTGCGAAAGCATGGCGACGATGCCGATCGGGGCCATGGCAATGGGAAGGCGGGCGAAGAAACCGGCGGCGGAAAAGCCTTTTGCGCCTGGAGCCCGGAAAATTTCTCTGTATGGATTAGCCATCGGGATGCACCTTGTTCAGAGGGTGTCCACCACATGCATACGTGGCGTATGTGAATGAGATAATTGCATACGGCGCGTATGTCAACTAATATACGCGTCGTATGTGGAAAATGGAGAAAAAATGCGCAAACCTCGCAGTGAAATGATTGCCGAGACGCGGACGAAGCTTCTGGCTGCCGGCCGCAAGGCCTTTGGCAGCATCGGTTATGCGGAAGCGTCGATGGATGACTTCACCGCCGAGGCCGGTCTCACCCGCGGCGCGCTCTATCACCATTTTGGCGACAAAAAAGGCCTGCTGTTGGCGGTGGTGGCCGAAATCGATGCGGAAATGACGAAGAGGCTCTGTGACATCTCCTCGAGGGCCGAGTCCCGGTGGGAAGGTTTTGTCGAGGAGAATCTCGGCTATGTGCGCATGGCTCTCGAACCGGAAATCCAGCGGATCATGTTTCGTGACGGGCCGGCGGTGCTCGGCGATCCGTCGCGCTGGCCAAATGCAAACGGCTGCATCTCGGCAGTCGCGCGAAGCCTCGATGCCCTGAAGGAAGAAGGCACCATCGGCGATATCGATGCGGAGGCATGCGCCCGCTTCATCAACGCGGCAAGCAGCGCCGCCGCTCAGTGGATCGCCAATTCCGACGACCCCGAAATGACCTCGAAACGGGCCGTGGGCAGCTTCCGGGCCTTTCTGGAGGGATTACGGATCAGGAAAGACTGAACCGGGCTTTACACGGTTGCCCATGCGCGCCGGGCAGCCCGATCATTCGGCCCCGCAGCATCTCTGCATACGCCCGACAATTTCGTCGAGGCTCGATATCCGCTGGCCCCCTCGGAGAGAAACGCATCATAGAGGGTTGCCGCGCCGCGCGGCGACCGGAGGAGGACGGCGTGCTGAAACCGTCCCCCGCGAATTTCCCATGAGCCCGGATATGCTGCCTGCAAGTCATGCAACTGTCATATCGCGGGTCTAGGAGAAAGTGTGGTTTTCACACGTTTCGCGAGGGGAATATGCGCAAAATCGTTGCTGCTTTGGTCGCCACGACCTTTCTTGCCGGCGCCGTCCAGGCTGCCGAGGTTTATCCGCTTGATCGTGCTACGATCCTGACCGGTTCGCCGTTCGATTTCAAAGTCGAGTTCGCTTCCGTCGTAAAGCCGGAAGACGTCAAGATCACCGTCAACGGCCAGGATTACAAGGCCGCTCTCGGCAAGGATGCCGAGTTCGTCGCCGAAGAAAAGAACAAGGACAAGGTCCTTGGATCGGCCGTCATCCTGCGTGGGGTCACGCTCGCCAGCGCCGGTGACTACAAGGTCGAAGTTTCTGCCGGTTCCGAAACCAAGGCGATCACCTGGACCGTTTATGGCACGCCGGCCCAGGCAAAAGCCAAGAACGTCATCTTCCTGATCGCCGACGGCCTGTCCGTCGCTCACCGCACCGCTGCCCGCATCATGTCCAAGGGCATGACCGAGGGTAAGGCCAACGGCCGCCTCAACATGGATGATGTGCCGCCGGTCGCCTTCATCGGCACCTCCGCCACCGACGCCGTGGCCACCGACAGCGCCAACACCATGTCAGCCTACATGACCGGTCACAAGACCGCCGTGAACGCCATTGGCGTTTATGCCGACCGCACCCCGGCCTCGCTCGACGATCCGAAGGTCGAAACGATCGCGGAAGCCCTGCGCCGCCAGACCAAGAAGTCGATCGGCATCATCTCGACCGCCGAATTGCAGGACGCCACGCCGGCCGCCGTCGTTGCCCACACCCGCAAGCGCGGCGACAAGGCTGACATCAACGGCATGCTGTTCGATGTGAAGCCGGATGTCCTTCTCGGCGGCGGCTCCGCCTACTTCCTGCCGCAGGCGACGGCCGGTTCCAAGCGCAAGGATGACAAGGACTATATCGCCTTGTTCAAGGAAGCTGGCTACACGCTGGCGACCAGCAAGGCGGAACTCGCCACGGCTGCCGGCACCAACACGGGCAAGATCCTCGGCCTGTTCCACACCGGCAACATGGATACAGCACTCGACCGCGAGTTCCTCAAGAAGGGCACCACGGCGAAGTTCCCTGACCAGCCGGGCCTTGTTGAAATGACCAAGGTCGCGCTCGGCGAACTGTCGAAGAACCCGGACGGCTTCTTCCTGATGGTCGAAGCTGCCAACGTCGACAAGATGTCCCATCCGCTTGACTGGGATCGCGCCGTCGTCGACACGATCGAATTCGACAAGGCCATCGGTGTCGCCCGTGAATTCGCCGCGAAGAACCCCGATACGCTGATCGTCGTCACCGGCGACCATACGCATGGCGTTTCCATCATCGGCACCGTCGATGATGACAAGCCGGGCGCCGAAATGCGCGAAAAGGTCGGTACCTACGCCGAGGCCGGCTTCCCGAATTATGAAGACAAGGACGGCGACGGTTATCCTGATAAGGTCGACGTTTCCCGTCGCCTGTTCCTGAACGCCAATAACGGTCCTGACCATTACGAAACCTTCCGTCCTAAGCTCGATGGCCCGTTCACACCGGCCGTCCAGAACGAAAAGAAGGAATATGTCGCCAACGAGCAGTACAAGGATGTTCCCGGTGCTGTATTCGTACCAGGCATCATTCCGAAAAGTTCCGATAGCGGCGTCCACGCGGTGGATGACGTCGTTCTGCAGGCTGAAGGCCCCGGTGCCGAAGGCTTCCGTGGTTACATGGAACAGAGCGACGTCTACAAGGGTCTTGCCGAAGCTTTCGCACTCGGCGCCAAGCAGACCAACTAAGATATGAGTTGTGAGGGCACGCCGCTGTCGCGTGTCCTCACAATGGTTTCAGGTCTTCCATCTTCCATTCGGACGACGGACGATGGCAGACCTTTTCAAGAAGGAGAATGGTCATGAGCAAGGCTGATCGGGCGCAATTCAACCGTCGCCAGACCCTGGGTCTCATTGCCGGTCTGCCGCTGCTGGCCGCCGGCACGCGCGCGCAGGCGAACAGCGACATCACCTTCGACGAACTCTATGGCAAGGTCAGCGTCCTCGGGCTGGAGTTTTCCGAAAAGGTCAAGCAGTTAAACGGCAGGGAGATCGCCATGCGCGGTTTCATGGCGCCGCCGCTGAAGGCCGAAGCGCAGTTTTTCGTGCTGACCGAAATACCCATGTCGATCTGCCCCTTCTGCTCCACGGATGCCGACTGGCCGGACAACATCGTCGTCGTTTATCTCGGCGAAAAACAGACTTTTACCCAGCCGAGCCAGACAATCGAAGTGCGCGGCACGCTGGAAACGGGTTCCTGGACCGATCCGGATACCGGCTTCGTCAGCCTGCTGCGCATCCGCCGGGCAGAATACGCGACGGTTTGAGACCATGCTGTCCCTGAAGATAGATGATCTTGCCGTATCCTTTCCCGGTTTGTCGGCGCCGGTTCTCGTTCTCGACGGTCTGGAAATCGCTGCCGGTAGCCGCGTTGCGCTGACCGGTGGTTCCGGCTCGGGCAAAAGCACCCTGATCAACATCATCGCCGGCCTTGAGCGTGTTCAGGCCGGCCGCGTTGTCTGGGGAGAAGAGAACATTGCGGATCTGCCCGAGGGTCGGCGCGACCGCTGGCGCGCCGCCAATATCGGCCTCGTCATGCAGGAGTTTCATCTTTTCCCCGGCCTTTCCGCGCTGGATAATATCCTGCTGCCCGCCCGCCTGTCGCGCGCAGTGAATGCGGACCTCGTGAAACGCGCGGAATCCCTGTTTGCGACTGTCGGCCTCAAACGCCCGGGACAGCACGTTGAGACCATGTCGCGCGGTGAAATGCAGCGTGTCGCTATCGCCCGTGCGCTGCTGCGCAGTCCCGGCGTTATCATTGCCGACGAACCGACCGCAAGCCTCGATCTCGAAAGCGGCGAGGCTGTCGGTGATCTCCTGCTTTCCGTAGCGGCCAGCACCCGCAGCACGCTTATCGTCGCCAGCCATGACCAGCATCTTATCGGTCGCCTCGACCGGCGTCTCACCCTCAGCGGCGGCCGTATCGTCGCCGATACCGAGCGGAAGGAGATTGCGGCATGATCGGCTTCATCCTTGCCGACCTGCGCCGCCTTTGGCTGGGTGGCATCGTCGTGGTTCTCCTGGTTGCGCTCGCCACCGCGCTTGGCGTTGCGGTCACGCTGCAGGAGCGTTCGCTGCGTCTCGGCAGCGCCCGTGCCGCCGATAAATTCGATCTCGTTATCGGTGCGGCCGGCAGCGAAACCCAGTTGATCCTTTCCTCCATTTTTCTGCAGGCCGCACCGTTGCCGCTCGTGAATGGCGCTGTTCTGACCAGGCTCACTGCCGATCCACGGGTTGCCTGGGCGGCACCTGTCGGGTTTGGCGATTCCTTTGCCGGATACCCGATAGTCGGCACGACGATGAGCCTCGTCAGCAACACGACATCAGGTTTTGCCGAGGGCAGGATGTTCGCGCTGGAAGGCGAAGCCATACTCGGGGCTGCCGTCGATCTGTCTCTCGGTGCTGAGATCAAGCCGATGCACGGCACCGCCGAGACCGGCGGCCACACCCATACCGAGATCGCCTATAAAGCCGTTGGCAAATTGCAGCCCACCGGCACGCCCTGGGATCGCGCCATTCTCGTGCCGATACAGGCCGTGTGGCACGTCCATGGTCTCGGTCATGATCATGGCCATGATGAAGGGCATGAGGATGGCGATGCGGGCGCGCATGATGAAGGACATCACCACGGAGATGGTCACGATCACGCCCATGAAAGTGAAGAACATCACGAAGATGGCGGTAAGCATGCCGAAGGTGAGGTGGGTCATGCCGAAGCCGCTGTTCAACTGGTGGTCTCGCAAGAGCAAAAACATGCTTTGGCCCTCGGCCCCGCCACGTCGGCGCATGTGGAGTCCGACCATCAAGGCAGCATCGATCCGGATGCGCCAATCGTGGAGACGTTCGGCGAGGGCACGCCCGGCCTGCCTGCCATTCTCGTCAAGCCCAAAACGATCGCCGACGCCTATCGCCTGCGGCAGGAATACCGGACCGGCAATACGCTTGGCGTTTTCCCGGGCGAAGTTCTGACCGGTCTTTATGCGACGCTCGGCGATGCCAAGATGGTGCTGAGCGCGGTTGCCGCCGGTTCGCAGGGGCTGGTGGCGGCGGCGCTGGTGCTGGTGACGGTGATCCATGTCGGGCAGCGGCGCAGGCAGATCGGCGCATTGCGGGCATTCGGCGCGCCGCGCGGCTCGGTATTCGCCATCGTCTGGCTTGAGCTTTTCTTGCTGGTGGCGCTCGGTGTCGGTATCGGTTTTCTGGTCGGGTTGGGCGCTGCCCATATCGGCGCAAAACTCTTTACCGCAAAAAGCGGCGTCATCCTGCCGGTTGGCTTCACCCGCGAAGATCTGCGTCTTGCACTGTTCCTGCTGGGCTTTGCCGCGGTTCTCTCAGCGATACCGGCCCTGCTCGCCTATCGCCAGTCTCCAGCCGCCGCCCTGCGCGCCTAGATCGCGCGCAAGTCGCCGCAGTTTTCGCTTTTTTTGATTGATCGAATGGCGTGCCAGCCCGGGGCGATTGGCGCGGTCTAGTCCGTCAGCATTTTGATAGCCATGCCGACACATCGACGCTTCGGCCTCAAATATTCTCTCCAAGGCGTAAAACATGAGCATGCACATAAAATATAGTTTTTTTACTGTGGTAGCTTTTTATGGCAGGCTTGTACTGAGGATTGCATCGAGGCTTGGGAAAAAAGCAGGAGCCGCGCAATACTGTGAGGGAACCGAGATGGTCGAAAAGAAGCCGGGTAAAGCTGCCGAAATCGCGCAGACAGAGCCGCCCGCCGCCGCGCCGAAGCTCCTTTCGGGCGGCAATCCGCAGATTGCCAAGGGATATGGGGACGGCCCGGTGCAGGCCTATATTGCCGCCATGCCGGGTTGGAAAAGCCCGGTCGGAGCACGTATCGATGCGCTGATCGAAAGCCTCGTGCCCGGCGTGCGCAAGGCCGTGAAGTGGAATTCGCCCTTTTATGGCATGGAGGACGACGTCTGGTTTCTCAGCCTTCACTGTTTTACGAAATATATCAAAGTGACCTTCCTCAACGGCGTATCTTTACAGCCTTTGCCGCCCGGCGCCTCCAAACATCCGAAGGTTCGTTACCTCGATATTCATGAGGGTGTGTTTGATGAAACGCAGTTTGCCGACTGGGTGCGGCAGGCGAGCGCCTTGCCCGGCGAAAAAATGTGAGCGACTTGGTTCGCCGGCTCGGCAGGCTTGGGAGCGGGTGAAGATTGCGGCATGCGGCGGCGAATCACGCCTTCTTTCCTCACCCTCAAAGGCCGCGCCGCGCTGGGAATGATGAGAAATCGCAGGCTGCTCGATACAGTTTTTCCGTCGCAAAGAAAAACCGGCCGATCCGGCCGATTTCTGTTTACTTTTGCCGATGTTGCACGCCATCACGCTTGCTGAATTCGCTGCCAGGCGTATCGCAAACCACGGAGGATGAGATGAAGGCACTGGTGCTGGAAGAAAAAGGCAAGCTCTCGCTCAGGGATTTTGATATTCCCGGTGGAGCAGGATCCGGTGAACTCGGGCCGAAGGATGTGCTTATCCGCACCCATACGGTCGGCATCTGCGGCTCGGACGTTCATTATTATACCCACGGCAAGATCGGTCATTTCGTCGTCAATGCGCCCATGGTGCTCGGGCACGAAGCGTCGGGAACGGTGATCGAAACCGGCGCCGAGGTAACACACCTGAAAGCCGGCGATCGCGTCTGCATGGAGCCCGGCATTCCCGATCCGACATCGCGTGCCTCGAAACTTGGCATCTATAATGTCGATCCGGCTGTCCGCTTCTGGGCGACGCCGCCGATCCATGGCTGCCTGACGCCCGAGGTCATTCATCCTGCCGCCTTCACCTACAAGCTGCCCGACAACGTGTCCTTTGCCGAAGGCGCCATGGTCGAACCCTTCGCCATCGGCATGCAGGCGGCGCTGCGGGCGCGTATCCAGCCGGGCGATATCGCCGTGGTAACGGGTGCAGGTCCGATCGGCATGATGGTGGCGCTCGCAGCACTTGCCGGCGGTTGCGCGAAGGTCATCGTAGCCGATCTTGCCCAGCCGAAGCTCGATATCATCGGCTCCTATGATGGCATCGAAACCGTCAACATTCGCGAGCGCAATCTCGCAGAGGCTGTCTCGGCTGCGACCGACGGCTGGGGTTGCGACATCGTCTTCGAATGCTCGGGTGCAGCACCCGCTGTGCTTGGCATGGCGAAGCTGGCGCGGCCGGGCGGCGCGATCGTTCTGGTCGGCATGCCTGTCGATCCGGTTCCGGTCGATATTGTCGGCCTGCAGGCCAAGGAACTTCGGGTGGAGACGGTTTTCCGCTACGCCAATGTCTATGACCGCGCCGTGGCGCTCATCGCGTCCGGCAAGGTGGACCTGAAGCCGCTGATTTCCGCGACCATCTCCTTCGAAGATAGCATCGCCGGTTTCGACCGTGCGGTGGAAGCGCGGGAAACGGATGTGAAACTGCAGATCGTGATGCCGCAGTAACGAACGAAGCCAGCCGCTGATGATTGAGCGGCAGAGACGTTGCGGAAAAGTATGAGTGTAGCCTGCCGGCATCCGGCAGGCTACACGTCAAAATTTCAACGAAAATCGCTTCCGGTTGCGCATTGTTTGAGCGCATCACACTAAATTGAGCGGAAAAATCGGGCCCATCGCCGCGTTTATGGTCAGCCCTTTCGGGCGACTCTTCAATTTTCGACAAAAAAGAGTCAAAAAAGTATCGGCATTTTCTTCGGCGTGATGTGGATGTACTGCCGCCGCCCGCCATATGCTCCTCATCAACGCCTGGGACGAGCCATAAAGAGGAAATGGCTCCTGTCCGCAAATACGGCGGACGCGACTGATGGGAGGAACCATGATGCAGCCCGACCTGGAACTGGTGCACATCCGCAAGGGCGAATCCTTCGCCGCCTGGCGGCATGGCTATCCGTTCCGCACCGTGCGCTGGCATTATCATCCCGAATACGAAATCCACCTCGTCGTCGCCACATCGGGCACGTTTTATATCGGTGATTTCGTCGGTCGCTTCGGCCCCGGTCAGCTCATCATGACCGGTCCCAATCTCCCCCAGAACTGGATCAGCGAGATCGAGCCGGACGAAATCGTGCCGACACGTTCCCTCGTGATCCAGTTTCCGGAGAGCTTTATCGAGGATGCCTGCACCTCCATGTCGGAAATGGACGTGGTGCGCGGCCTCCTGGATCGCAGCCGCCGCGGCATTCTTTTCGATGATGAGACGAGCGACCGCGTCCGTCCGCTGATCCTCCGGTTGATCGAAGCGCAGGGGCTGACGCGTCTGGCGCTTTTCTGGGAAATTCTCGATCTCCTGGTCAATGCCCCGACATCCGAGGTGCTGGCGAGCCTTAGCTACGAGTTGGACCTGACCGGCATCGGTGACAGCGGCATCAACCGCGCCCTGTCGCATCTGCGCCAGCATCTGACCGAGCAGGTTGAGGAAATCGATCTCGCCGACATGGTGGGCCAGAGCCAGAGCGCCTTTTCCCGCGCCTTCAAGCGCCACACGGGAACGACGCTGGTGCGCTATCGCAATCAGTTGCGCATCGATCTCGCCTGCCAGATGCTCCTGGCGGATCAGGACGTAAAGGTGGCGGAGGTCTGCTACGATGTGGGCTTTTCCAACCTTTCAAATTTCAACCGGCATTTCCTGAAATTGAAGGGAATGTCGCCGTCGAGGTTCCGAACCATATTCGCGGCCCAGAAGGCAGCGGTCATGGCGGAGTAAACCAGCGACACATCGCCGATTTTTACCAATTCGGGCAGAGGGCTGTCCGGAAACGGGCACCTGTTGCCCCAACTTTCCAAACGGGAGGAAGAGTGAGATGAAAATGAAATCCAAGTTTCTGATGGCGACAGCCGCAATTGCAATGATGGCCGCTCCGGCGCTGGCGCAGGAAAAGCTGAAGATCGGCATGACCTTCCAGGAACTGAACAACCCCTATTTCGTATCGATGCAGGAAGCCCTGAAGGAAGCCGCTGCAAGCATCGGCGCCGATGTCGTCGTCACCGATGCCGGCCACGATGTGGCAAAGCAGATTTCCGACGTTGAAGACATGCTTCAGCAGAAGATCGACATCCTGCTCCTGAACCCCACCGACAGCGCCGGCATCGAAGCCGCCGTGCATGCTGCCAAGGCTGCCGGCGTGACTGTCGTCGCCGTCGACGCCAACGCCAACGGCCCGGTCGATACCTTCGTCGGTTCGAAGAACCGCGACGCGGGTTACCAGTCGTGCAAATATCTCGGTGAAGCCCTCGGTGGTAAGGGTGAGGTTGCTATCCTCGACGGTATTCCGGTCGTGCCGATCCTCCAGCGCGTCGAAGGTTGCAAGGCGGCCCTTGCAGAATTCCCCGAGGTCAAGCTCGTTGACACGCAGAACGGCCGTCAGGACCGTTCCGTTGCTCTCGGCGTCGTCGAAAACATGATCCAGTCGCGTCCGAACCTTGCCGGTATCTTCTCGGTCAACGATGGCGGCGCGATGGGTGCGCTTGCTGCGATCCAGGGTTCCGGCAAGGACATCAAGCTGACCTCGGTAGACGGTGCTCCGGAAGCGGTGAAGGCAATTGCCGACGGTGGCCCTTTCATCGAAACCACCGCGCAGTTCCCGCGTGACCAGGTCCGTGTCGGCCTTGCCATGGCGCTCGCCCAGAAGTGGGGCGCACGCGTTGTGCCGAAGGAAGTCCCGATCGACGTCATGGTCGTCGACAGCAAAAACGCCGGCGAGTTCAGCTGGTAAGAACTCCTCCCAGGCTCCGTCCCCGCTTATGCGGGGGCGGGGTTAAATCCCGACCATCGAGGAGGGTGAAATGCTGGAACTGAATGGAATAAGAAAAAGCTTTGGCAAGATCGAAGTCCTGCGCGGTGTCGACCTTCAGGCGCGCGCCGGCGAGGTGCATGCGCTTCTGGGCGAGAACGGCGCCGGCAAGTCGACTTTGATGAAGATCCTGTGCGGCATTCTGCAGCCCTCGGAAGGGACGATCCGCATCGACGGCAAGGATCGCCGCTTCGCCAATTATGATGAGGCGATTGCCGCCGGCGTTGGCATCGTGTTTCAGGAATTCAGCCTGATCCCCTATCTCAATGCCGTTGAAAACATGTTTCTCGCCCGCGAAATTCGCGGACCGCTTCGCCTTCTCAACAAGGGCGCGATGCGCAAGCGCGCGGCCGAGATCATGAGCCGTCTGGCCGTGGATGTGCCGCTTGATGTGCCGGTGCATCGTCTTTCCGTTGCCCAGCAGCAATTTGTCGAAATCGCCAAGGCGCTGTCACTGGATGCCCGCATCCTTGTTCTTGACGAGCCGACCGCGACGCTCACCCCGTCTGAGACCGAGCACCTGTTCAAGGTCATGCGCGAGTTGCGTCGTCAGGGCGTGGCGATCATCTTCATTTCGCACCACCTTGAGGAAATATTCGAGATCTGCGACCGCATCACCGTTCTGCGCGATGGCGAACTGATCGGCTCCTGCCTGACGTCGGAGGTCGACAATGACCGCCTGGTCGAGATGATGGTCGGCCGGCGCATCGAAGCCAGCTTCCCGCCAAAGCCACAGCTCAATCCCTCCGCCGAAAGCCTGATCGAAGTGGAAGAGCTGCAATTGAAGAAAGGCGGCCCCGTTTCGCGCTTTGCGCTGCGCAAGGGTGAAATCCTCGGCTTTGCCGGGCTTGTCGGCTCGGGCCGCACCGAAACGGTTCTCGCCATGCTGGGCTCGCATTCCGCCTCGCGCCGCAAGATCAAGGTCGATGGCGTGGACACGCGTTTTTCCGGCCCCGATGAAGCGCTGATGCGCGGCATCGGCCTGCTGCCTGAAAGCCGCAAGGAAGAGGGGCTGATCACCAGCTTCTCCATCCTGCAGAATATTTCGCTGAACAATTATCGTAAATACCGCAAGGCGCACTGGTTCCTCGATCTCAAAAAGGAACTGGAACATACGACAAAGGCCATGGCGCAGGTGCAGGTGAAGGCGCAGGGGCCTTTTGCCCGCGTCGACACGCTGTCCGGCGGTAACCAGCAGAAGATCGTCATCGCGCGCTGGCTGAACCATGACATGCGCGTGCTGATCTTCGATGAGCCGACGCGTGGTATCGATGTCGGCGCGAAGGCGGAAATCTATTCGCTCATGCGCGAATTCGCCGCGAAGGGCCATTCGATCATCATGATCTCCTCGGAGCTGCCGGAAGTGATCGGCATGTCCGACAGGGTCTGCGTCTTCCGTTCCGGCGGCATCGTCGCCACGGTCGAAGGCGAAGACATCAATTCAGAAACAATAATGACAAACGCCACCACCGGGAGAGTTGAACATGTCGCTTGATGCAAACACCGGCACCGCCGCGAAAACGGGCGGTTTCAGTTTCAGCTCGATGCTGCGTTCGCCGCTCGCCCTGCCTCTGGCGGGTCTGATTGTCGTATCGATCCTCATGGGGCTTGCGAGCGACAATTTCTTCAGCGTCAACAACATCATGAACGTACTGCGGCAGGTTTCCGTCGTCGGCATTCTCGCCGTGGGCATGACCTTCGTCATTCTCACCGGCGGTATCGACCTGTCTGTCGGCGCGGTGATGGCGCTTGTCGGAACGCTGTCGGCGGGCCTGATGGTGAATACGGGCCTGTCGCCCGCGATTGCGCTGCCTGCCGGCCTGTTCATCGGTCTCGGCATCGGCATCTTCAACGGTGCGCTCGTCGCCTGGGGCAAGATGCCCGCCATCATCGTGACGCTCGCCACCATGGGAATGGCGCGTGGCCTCGGCCTTATCTATTCCGGTGGTTACCCTGTCAGCGGCATTCCGAGCTGGATTTCCTGGTTCGGCGTCGGCCGTATCGGCGTCGTTCCGGTGCCTGTCATTATCATGGTGGTGATCTATGCTATCGCCTGGGTGCTGCTGCAACGCACGGCTTTTGGCCGCCACGTCTATGCGCTCGGCGGAAACGAACTGGCGGCCCGTCTTTCGGGCGTGAAAACCCAGCGCGTCAAGCTTGCGGTCTATGGCATCTCGGGCGTCACGGCAGCTTTCGCCGCGCTCATCCTCACCGGCCGCCTTATGAGCGGTCAGCCCAATGCCGGTGTCGGCTTCGAACTGGACGCCATTGCGGCGGTCGTTCTCGGCGGCACGGCGATTGCAGGCGGCAGGGGTCTCATTCTCGGCACGCTCATCGGCGCGGTGCTGCTCGGCATCCTTAATAACGGCCTCAACCTGATGGGCATCAACCCCTATCTGCAGGATGTCATCAAGGGCGGCATCATCCTGCTGGCCATCTATATCGGGCGTGAGTGGCGCTGAGCCGGCCCGGAAACACCTTCATAAACGCAGGAGAATTAAATGTCTGAATCGCTGCAAGGCAAGATCGCGGTCATCACCGGCGCCGCATCCGGCATCGGGCTTGCCACATCAGAAGCGCTCTTGGAACAGGGCGCAACCGTGGTCATGGTCGACTGGAACGAGAAAGCCTTGAATGATCTGGTCGCCAAGCTTGGTGACCGCGCCATCCCGCAGGTGACGAACCTGCTCGATGCCGACAGCTGCAACGCCATGATCCCGGAAATCCTCGGGAAGGTCGACCATATCGACATTCTCTATTGCAATGCCGGCACCTATATCGGCGGCGATCTCACCGAAACGACGCCCGAAGCCATCGACAAGATGCTGAACCTCAACGTCAACGCCGTCATGAAGAATGTTCATGCCGTCGTGCCGCATATGTCGGAGCGCAAGACTGGCGATATCATTGTCACCTGCTCGATCGCCGGCCATTTCCCGACCTATTGGGAGCCGGTCTATTCGGGCTCGAAATGGGCGATCACCAGCTTCGTGCAGGGCATGCGCCGCCAGATGATCCCGCACGGCGTGCGCGTCGCCCAGGTTTCTCCCGGCCCGGTCGTTTCCGCACTTCTGGCTGACTGGCCCGAGGAAAACCTTCGCAAGGCCAAGGAATCGGGCAGCCTGATCGACGCGAGCGAAGTGGCCGATGCCGTCATTTACATGCTGACGCGCAAGCGCACTGTCACCATCCGCGACATGCTGGTGTTGCCGACCAACTTCGACCGCGTTTAAAAACGTCTGGAGCGGCGGGGCAACCGGAAACGGTCCCGCCGCTTAAAATCTGTTCAAGCACCGGATGATCCGCTCCGAGGAGTATCGCAAATGGCTTCCTATCTTGTTGGCGTCGATGTCGGGACCGGCTCGGCGCGGGCCGGTGTCTTTGATGTCGCGGGCAAGCTTCTCGCCACCGCCAAGCGCCCGATCACAATGCACCGCGAAGATGGGGGCATCGCCGAACAATCAAGCGGCGAGGTGTGGCAGGCCGTTTGCGAGAGTGTGCGGGAAAGCGTGTCACGCGCCGGCATCGATCCGGCTGAGGTTGCCGGCATCGGTTTCGACGCGACCTGTTCGCTTGTCGTGCGCGGGCCTGATAATGAAACCCTGCCCGTGGGGGCTGCCGATCATCCCGAGCGCGATATCATCGTCTGGATGGATCACCGCGCCGTCGCGCAGGCGGAACGCATCAATGCGGGAGAGCATGCCGTCCTGAAATATGTCGGCGGGCGTATTTCCCCGGAAATGCAGACGCCGAAGCTGCTGTGGCTTAGCGAAAACAAGCCGGATATCTATGCCCGCGCCGAGCACTTCTTCGACCTCACGGACTTCCTGACATGGAAGGCTTCGGGCGCTCTTGATCGTTCCGCCTGCACGGTCACCTGCAAATGGACCTATCTTGCCCATGAGAGCCGTTGGGATGCAGAGTATTTCACCAAGATCGGCCTCGGGGATCTGGCAGAGCAGGGGTTCCGCCGTATCGGTGAAAGCGTCGTCCATCCCGGTACGGCGCTGGGCAAGGGTCTCACCGAAGACGCTGCAAAAGCCATGGGGCTGGTTGCAGGCACAGCCGTCGCAGCAGGCCTGATAGACGCCCATGCGGGCGGTGTCGGCACGGTTGCTGCCGGCGGCGATGCCTCGCGATGCCTTGGTTATGTCTTCGG
Organism: Agrobacterium sp. M50-1; assembly: GCF_049843495.1. Taxonomy (NCBI): domain Bacteria; kingdom Pseudomonadati; phylum Pseudomonadota; class Alphaproteobacteria; order Hyphomicrobiales; family Rhizobiaceae; genus Agrobacterium; species Agrobacterium sp. M50-1. The sequence goes on from NZ_JBBHZH010000007.1 coordinate 79,245, forward strand.
CACCTCGTCCTGCACCATGACCACCACCGCCGAACCCGCCTTCGTGCCTGGCGTCTGGGGTCCCTATTATTCCGCCATGGTTCCGGGCGCTTGGTTGAACGAGGGCGGCCAGTCCGCTGCCGGTGCCGCCATCGATTATCTCGTGCAACTGCATCCTGCCTTTGCCGAGGCCAAGGTGCTTGCCGAGAAGGATGGCAAAGCCTTGCCGGTATGGCTTGCCGACCGCGCGCTCAGCCTTGCCGCATCCGCTTCCGCCGCAGCTGAGATCGCCGAGGATTTTCATGTGGTGCCGGAATTTCTCGGTAACCGCGCGCCCTTCGCCGATCCCCATGCCCGCGCGGTCATTGCCGGTTACGGCATGGAGACGGGCGTGGATTCTCTCGTCGCGCTTTATGTCGCGGGGCTTCTCGGCCTCGGTTATGGGCTTCGCCAGATTATCGAGACGCAGGCCCGCAACGGCGCGCCGGTGGAAACGATCAGCGTCAGCGGTGGGGCGGGTGCTCATCCGCTTGCCCGGCAATTGCTGGCGGATGCGACCGGCCTTCCGGTTGAACTGACCGAATGCGAGGAGCCGGTGCTGCTCGGTTCGGCCATGCTGGGTGCCGTTGCTGCGGGAACCTATCCCGACCTCATCGCCGCCATGCCAGCGATGTCGCGTATCGCCAGCTGCGCGACACCCGATCCTGATTTTCAGAAGGTTCATCAGGCGCGTTACGACGCGTTTCTGGCGCTACAGAATGCGGTGCGCGCCATTCGTTCCGCCAGCCATTCCTGAAACGCGTCACAAGCTTAGATCATCCGGCCGTATCGGCCGCAAAACAACGAGGATTCCATGCAGTTTTCCGGAAAATCCGTCATCATCACCGGCGCAGGAAAAGGTATCGGCCGCGCCTGTGCGCAGCTGATGGCCGCGCGCGGTGCGGAAGTGGTGGCGATCAGCCGCACGCAATCAGATCTCGACAGCCTGAAAAGCGAAATCGGTGGCCGTTCGATCCGTGTCGATCTTGCCGACGTCGCCGCCACCCGCGCCGCGATGGCGGAGGCTGGCCCCTGCGATTTCCTGATCAACAGCGCCGGCATCAACGTGCTGGAAAGCGTGCTCGACATGAGCGATGCGGGTTATGAAGCCGTGCTGGGCATCAACCTGCGTGCGGCCCTTGTCACCTGCCAGGAATTTGCCCGCGCCCGCATCGCAAATGGCGGTGGCGGTGCGATCGTCAACATCACTTCGATTGCCGGCCATCGAGGTTTTCAGGATCACCTGTGTTATGCGGCGTCCAAGGCAGGGCTTGAAGGCGCAACTCGCGTTCTCGCCAAGGAGCTCGGCCCGCATGGTATCCGCGTCAACGCCGTTGCGCCGACAATTACGCTGACCGAACTCGCAGCGGAAGCCTGGAACGACCCCGCAAAGAGCCAGCCGATGATGGTTCGTCATCCGCTCAACCGCTTTGCCGAAGCGGAAGAAGTGGCGCAGAGCATCGCGCTGCTGCTCTCGGACGACAGCAAGATGATTTCCGGCGCCGTCTTGCCGGTCGATGGCGGTTTCCTCGCCGTTTGAGGCAGGCAACGGCGGATTTCAGGGCGGATCGCTGAAAACCATCAAACCTGATGCGCGGGGTGCAAGATGCACCGCCGCGCATTTTACTTTTTGATGCGGAGTTGTCAGTTCAGGTCCGGATGGCGGCCGACGAGTTCCTCGCGTTTCGCCTGCAGGGTTTTCTTCTGCTCTTCCAATTTGACGAGTTCCTCGTCAATCTCCTCGACACTTTTTTCGATGTGCAGATATTGCTCGGCAAGAAGCGATTTTGCTTCCTTCCGGCTGGAGGCATTCGGTGTATCGCCATAGAGCGGCCGATTGGCCGTTTCCTTCAGGAAGAAGGTCGTGATGATGCCGAAGACGGCTGCGACCATGAGGTAATAGGCCGGCATGTAGATGTTTTCGGTCACCTCCACCAGCCAGGCGGTTACCGTTGGTGTCAGCCCCGCGACGATGATCGAGATATTGAAGGCGATTGCCAGAGCGCTGTAGCGGATGCGGGCCGGGAAGAGGGCGGGCAGGGTCGAGGCCATGATGCCGATCAGGCAATTGAGTGCGACTGCGAGAATGAGCAGCCCGAAGAAAATCTGCACCACCTGGCCGCTGGCGATGAAATGAAAGGCAGGCAGCGAGAGGAAAAGGATCGCCGTGCTGCCGACGGCAAGAAACGGTTTGCGACCGATCCGGTCGCTGAGCAGCCCGATCGCCGGCTGGACGAACAGCATGCCGACCATGACAGCTATGATGATGAGAACGCCGTGATCCTCGCTGTAATTCAGCGTTTTTGACAGATAGGTCGGCATGTAGGTCAGCAGCATGTAATAGGTCACGTTGGTGACGAGAACCATGCCGATGCAGATCGCCAGCGATCGGGTATGCTCTCTGGCGATCTCCGCGATCGGCACCATCGGCCGTTCCTTGAGCGACTGGCGGTCCTCTTCTTCAGCGCGCTGCAGCCGTTCGGTGAAAGCCGGGGTTTCTTCCGCGGCGTGGCGGAGATAAAGGCCGATGAGCCCGAGCGGTGCGGCCAGGAAGAACGGTATGCGCCAGCCCCAATCGAGGAACTTTGCTTCCCCCATGGCGGTGCTGAGCAGCACGACGAACCCTGCGCCAAGCACGAAACCGGCGATGGAGCCGAAATCGAGCCAGCTGCCGAGGAAGCCGCGTTTGCGGTCCGGCGCATATTCCGCCACGAAGATGGCCGCGCCGGTATATTCGCCGCCGACGGAAAAGCCCTGGGCGAGCTTGCAGAGCAGCAAGAGGACAGGCGCCCAGATGCCGATGGTCGCATAGCCCGGGATTAGGCCGATGCAGAAGGTGCTCGCCGCCATGATGATGATGGTGAGCGAAAGGACTTTCTGGCGGCCGAACTTGTCGCCCATCGCGCCGAAGAAAATGCCGCCGAGAGGACGAATGAGAAACGGCACCGAAAATGTCGCCAGTGCCGCCACGGTCTGAACGGCGGGAGCCGCCTCGGGAAAGAAGACCTTGCCGACGGCGTAAGCGACAAAACCGTAAACGCCGAAATCGAACCACTCCATGGCGTTGCCGAGGGCTGCGGCCGTTACGGCCTTTTTGACCTTTTCGTCATCGATGACGGTCACGTCGTCAATGCTCAGCGGGCTGGCCTGAACCTGATTGTGCAATTGTTATCCCCTTGAATGCCTTGCGCCCAATTATTGCGCGCCATGAAAATGCCTGACATGCGCAAGTGTTCCATTTGCCGGCGGAGGGGGAGCGGTGCAGGGAGCGGCCCATATAAACGAACGCCCGGCACATGGCCGGGCGCTTCTGAAGTCTGCTGGGACAGGCTTAGTGACGATGTTCGGGCATGTCCTTCAGCTGGTCCTTTGTCCACGAGGTAACGGCATGGACGTCGCCATCTTCATCGCGCATGAAATCAAGGTCGCTGATCGGCACTGCAACGGGCTTTGCGCCAATGCCGAGAAAACCGCCGACATCGATGATGGCTGTCGTGTTGGCGCCGACACCGTGCACATGGTCAACTTTACCGACCTTGTGATCATCCGCGCCATAAACGGTGGCGCCTTCCAGAACGGATGGCGTGAGTTCGGTTTCAGCCAGACGGACGTGATTGCTGTGGTCCATTGTTCTTCCTCCTGTCTTGGGTTTGCACAAAACAAACTCCCGCACCGCAAAACCGTTCCATCCAAAATCCCCCATGCCGGTGAGCGCGGTATCGCGCCTATTTCTCATCGGTACATTGTTGGGGTTTGCTTTTGGGCGCTTTCGAAAAGGTTGCGGAATGGTCACACCTTTTCTTTGGAAGACAAGTTTTCGCTAAATAGCAACCGCTAAAGTTGTTGCGATGACGTGTCGGGATGTTATCTCTGCGTCAGGTTGAATCATCGAGGGGATGAGGGATGAAAAAGTTGGGGGCGGTTTTGCTGGTGGCGCTTTTGAGCGCATGTGCAAAGCCATCTGACGGACCGACCGCAGGCAATATCCGATCTGCGACCTTCCCGCGAACCAACGAAAAAATCCCCGTCATCGAACTGGCGAATGCACCGGCTGCTACGGTTTCCGCCGGAAGCCTGCAGGGCGCCTCCGGCCCCGGCCTTACCGCGCTTCGCAACACCGGTTACAACGCCCAGAGATTGCGGCGCGGCGACGTGATCGACATCACCGTGCTGGATACGGGAGAAGACGGACTTTTCTCCCCGACGCAAAGCAAGACGCTCAATCTCGGCCGCTTTACAGTGGACCAGAGCGGATCGGTGAATATTCCCTTCGTCGGCAAACAGCGTGTGGTGGATTCGACGCCCGAGGGGCTGCAATCGCAGGTCGTCGCCGGGCTCAAGGGATCGGCCGTGAACCCGCAGGCCGTCGTCACCGTCGTCGATAAACCGACGAGCGCCGTCATGCTCAGCGGTGCGGTGAAGAACCCCGGCAAAATAACGCTTACCGCCCGGCAGGAGCGGGTGCTCGACGCCCTCAATCAGGCCGGCGGCCCGACTGTCGCGCCGGGCGCTGCCACGGTCACCGTTGTTCGTGGCTCCCACAGGGCCAGCGCGCCGCTTGACCGCGTCATGCGGGAAGACCGCCAGAATATCCGACTGTCACCTGATGATCAGATCATGATCGATGGCGATGCGGCGAGTTACACGGCGCTCGGCGCCTTCAAGAGCGCCGGCGAATTCCAGTTCGAAGCCGGAAAACTCACCCTGGCGCAGGCTGTCGGCCGCGCCGGCGGGTTGCTGGATGACCGTGCGGACGCACGCAATGTCTATGTCTTCCGCAACGAGATCATTCAGGTTCCCGCCGCAACGGCATCGGGCGCGAAAGGCCCGGTCGCGACAGCCACGACCATGCGGCCGGTGATCTATCACGTCAATATGCGCGACGCTTCCAGCATCGCCCTCATGCAGCTTTTCCAGATGCAGAAGGGCGATGTGCTTTATGCCAGCAACGCGCCGCTGGTGGATTCGGCCAAGCTGCTGACCGTGTTCCAGAAGAGCGTTCCGACGGCGGCCGCGCCGCTTCCCGGCAGCGGCAACTGACCAATGAGGCGCTACAGAAGCTGTAGCGCTTCCATCGCCGTCTGTGGACGCGACTGAGGATCGTCATGGCAACAGGCGTCCGCAAAGTCCGCCAAGCCTTGCGTTATCCGCACCTCGTCTGACCCGGCGAGCCGCCGGGCAAGCTGTCCCACTGAAAATATATCCTGATCCGGCTTTGCCGCTGCGTCCCACATCCGTTCCGGTGCCGCAAATTCGCGCGAGGCGGCGAAACTCATGCCCCGTTCCGCATGTTTTTGGCCGATTTTCAGCGCAATGCCGAAATCGCCAAGCCTGCCTGTTTCGAAATCGCCGTCCTCCAGCAAGATATTGGCTGGTGTGACATCGCAGTGGACATAACCCCGTGCATGCATGGCGCTTAGCCCTTCCAGCAGGCGGCGAAGGATTGTGATCGCCTGCGGCGCGGTAGTAGGCCGCTGCGACGCCAGTGACTGCGGGAGCCATGGTTGCAACAGACCCGGCCGGCCATCGGGCAATCTCAGCAGCGCCGATGTTTCCACCAGGCACGGATGACGCAGTGTCAGTCCGACCTGTGCCTCCTGCCGCAATCTTTGCAGCAGCACCGCGTCGTTTCTCAACGTCGGTGGCACGGTCTTCAGCGCATGAAGGGAGCCGAGATCGCGGTGCCGCACTTGCAGCAGCAGCGTGTTTTCGCTTTCGTAGGCAATCCGTTCAAGGGAAAAACTGTCGGCAATCCACTCGGGTTTTGCTTCGGAAAAATGCGAGACTTTCCGATCCAGCGCGTTCCTGACCTGATCGATCAGATCCTTCTGGTCTTCGGCCGACCTCTCCTCAATGCCATCGTGGCGGATGCTCTGCCACAGATCGGAAAAGCGCTCGGCGACCTGCGGGTAGGCAGGCCCATCCGCCGGTTCTTTACCCTTGCTCAAGCCGGTTTCCAATCACGATGGCGCTGACATTTTCGCGTGCGTCCTCGATCAGCGCTTCCTGGATCAGGGCGCTGGCGCAGTCCTTGATCGGGGTGTTGCCGACAATCTCGGCAATCGCGCGCTCCTTCAGGATTTGCACCAGCGGATAACTGCACAGGAGCAGCCTGTCCTGTGAGCTCCAGTCTTCCCCGACGATATCCGGCCGGAATTGCTGGGAAAGCCCGACACATTGCGAGAGCTGCTTTTTCATGCCGATAACGACGTGATCGCGCGAAAGCTGGTGCATGGTTCCGTTTTTCAGGAGATAGGCACGCGCATCGCCGGACCATAACACGCTCAGCCTGCGGCCGAAAATGGAGGCTATGACGACGCTTGCCATCGGCCTGCCGTCCGCACCCATGGCCTGGCGCGACAGAAGCAGGCTGTTGACTGTGCCGAGCTTTCCCCTGATCTGCTGCGCCATCACTTCGGGAGTTTCGGCGTCGGGCGTCTCGGCAAGAATATTCGTGACCAGACGGGCGGCTTCCGCGGCGCTGTGCGTGTCGCCCTGTCCGTCCGCTATGGCGAAGAGGGCGGGCGTCTGGGAAACGAAGAGCGAATCCGCGTTCAGGGAGAGCCGTGTTCCCGGGTGCGTGGCATAGCTGTAGATGACCGGCGCGGGCTGTCCGGTTGAAGGCGCGGGCGAAATAATGGGTGGGGTTTTCTGTTTCACACTCTCCGGCGCCTGCGCAGGCGCTGAGCTGTCCTCATCGCCCTTGCCCGTCATGTCGCTGAAGAGGCGCAGGAAATCGGAAGCTTTGGGTTTACCGTCAAATTTGAGGCCGCGGGCACGGCGGCTGATGGGATCAATGTGCCACCAGAGGCTCGTCGGTACGCGGTTACGCACCATTTCCTGCGTATCATCCTCTTCCCGTGGCTTCGGCGGGCGCAGTTTTTTGACGGAGGCGTTGAACCGGGACATGTCGAAATCACCCGTCATGGATGTTTCGGCCAGCGCTTCGGCGGCCATGAACCAGGTGTCGTCGAGATAGAGCGTTCTCGGATGTTTCCGGAAGTTATTGAGCTGGGCAATGATGGCAAGCGGATATTTTCGCCCCACCCGGTCTGCACTGGGCACCAGCACGCCGGCATAGGCGCAGTTTCCCCATATGCCGCTTTCGATGATGAAACGTATGGGAGGCGATGACGCGAATATTTCGGACCATCGGCCCGCGAACATGTCTGCGCAGGCGTGCAGGCCGGATCGCATCCAGTCGTCAAACGTCCCGATCAACTCCCGTTCAAGCCCGTCGGAGATGAAGTCGCCATGGCTGGGTACCTTGCCGAAGAAACCGATGCGGTCGCTTTCCGCTGCTGTTTCCGCGGGCCTCGATGCCTGATTGACCATCAGTCGTGATTGACCGCGATGCTTTTCGTCGTTGCTTTCATCATAGATCCCCTCCTTAAAAAAAACGCTGCGCCGCCCCGCCGCTAAAACTGCGCGGGGCAGGCAAAGCCGGCGATGGCGTCCAGCCTGAATGGGTTGAGAACCGAGCCGAACTGAATATCGAATTCGGCAGCCTGAGCACCATTCGCAAATCGCACCCGCAGCAGATCACCCGACTGGTTTTCGATGTCGGCGCCGTCAAACAGCCGGAATGGCGACCAGTCGCCGTTTTCGGTTTTCGCCTGCTGCCAGCCGCCCGGCTGGAAAGCGATGCGCGAGAGGCTGGCCGTGTTTTCGCGCGACGGCCAGGTAATCGATTTCGCCTGAATGGGGCCGTGATAATAAACGACCCGCTCACCCTCGATTTCCAGCATCACCGCGCTCGAAGCATTGGTGAGCGAAACGGGTTTTACATTGATCGACACCGCCGGCGTCTCGCTGCCATTCGGGAAGAAGGCGCGCGAAATCTTGTCGGCATTTTCGAACTGGGCAATGGCGCTGCTGGGAATGCCTGCGGCGCCGAAGGTGCCTTTCCAGCTCCAGGGGTTGGTTGTTCTGTCGACAAACGGCTCCAGTCGCTGTTTGAAGAAGCTCTGGAAAACACCAGATGGCCCGAAGAGACGGGTGAAATCCGCGATGGCGACATCGCGGGAAGATGACCTGTCAAAAGGATAACGGCCCGTCACGATGGAAGAGCACAGGGATGCCGCATCGGCTGCCCAGAGTTCGGCAATGCGGCTGCGTGCGGATTTGACCGCAAGCGAACCGACATCCGCCGCCACGCCCGCCACCCACACATCCAGCGGCGCCGGCAAATCGCGGGCCTGCTGCAACAGATCCTGATTTGCCTTGGTAAGCTGGCTATCCACGTCGAACACCTTGGCGACTTCGTCGGAGGTGGTTGCCGAGCGGGCAAGCTGCTCGTTCAGCATCTTGAAATGCGCGAGCAACTGTTCCGATGGCGAACCGCCTGCCTTGCCGCCATTGGCCTGCTCGCCCGCTGCGGCCGTGCCTTTCGCCGCCAGCATGTCCCGCAGTCTCGCATAGGGATCGGCCGCGTTCACCGTGGCGGCCAGAACGGCTGCGGTTGTGTCGCCTTCCGCGGTGGAGGCGAGGGTGGCCGGGTTTGCTCCGGGACGTAGATCGGTCGCATCCGCGATCGATCTGGCAGCTTCCACCACGATATTGCGCTCATTGGCAAGTGCGCGGCTCGTTTCCACCGCGTCGCCAAGGGTCTGGGACGGTTTGACCCGAAGGTCGGCCAGCGTATCGGCCCATTTTTTCTCGAAACGGTCGAAATAGATTTGCAGTGCAGCCTGCGCCACCTGCTCGACCGTTGCGCCACGGAGTGCATCATCGGAACCGCGCACCCACCCTTCGGAAAGTGCGATGCGCGCGGCATGGGCCACCTGTGGAATGACGACGCTGCGATATCCTTCCGCCGTGAAAAGACCTTCGATGCCTTCCGCCATCGGCATCTTGCTGCGGCGCTCGAAGGCACGCTCGCCAAGCGGGCCGAAAGCCGTGGCTGGTGTCCATTCCATCAGTTCCCGCGCCTGCGGAAGACCGGCGAGAATATCATAGGCACGCGTGCCGACAGCCTGGTTGCGGATGGTTTCGCGGGCGGTGGCGATGAGCCGCGCATCGAGCTCGATCGGGGCGAGTACGCCATTCGCCAGCGCTTTCGCGTGCTGGTCGAGCGCTTCTCTCGCCGCCGCTCTTCCGTCGCCGGGGTAGAGGGATGCGAAGATCTGATGCGTCTGCACGGTCAGGAAATCGGGGTCCAGCGCACCCATGCCGCCGAGCATTCCATAGAGCTTCAGCGAATTGAAGGTGCGCGTGACATCCTTTTTGTCCTTCAGCTGCTTCTGCAGCTGCACGATCATGCGTGGCAGGAGCAGGGCGTTGAGCGCGCGCTGATAGGCGTCACGCTGCCGTCCGGCGATCTTGTCTTCCTGATCGAGCCCGAAGCTGACGTTCCACACTCTCTCGCGGGCAAAGCCGGAATTGACATCGCGCAGATTGTCGAGCGCCGGGAGGATACGGAGAAAATCGGCGTCGGAAACATCGCGCACGGGAATGCCCTGAACGAGCTGTTCATAAGCGCCAAGTTTGCGATCGGCTTCCGCCAGCGCCTGCGTATTGGCGAAATAGGTGAAAATCCAGCCGGTGAAGACAATGGCGACCGCGGCGGCGGATACGCCATAGGCAATGCGCCGCACCAGCAATTGTCGCCTGGAAAGGCGCTTGTCACGCATCACCAGTGCGGCTTCGGGGAAGATGACGTCCTTGAACAGCCGCGACAGGAAATAGCTTCGGCGGGTTCGGGACGCTGCGGGAGACCTTTCCGTTTCCGGCTGCGTTCCCGAAGCGAGGTAAACGCCACGCAGAAGCGGCGCTTCGATGAGCGGAGAACTTGCGCAAAGCTCGGTCAGAGCTTCATGGAGCCTGTCTTTCAGCCGTGCGAGTTCAGCCGGGAAACGGAAGATGCGGCCGCGCGTTTCGGCATTCTGCTCCTGCTGCAGGCGCTCGATCAGCATCGCATCGACCCGCTGTTGCAGCAGCTCGAATTCTTCCGTCAGACGTTGCGGCAGGTTTTCGGCGGAATAGCTCTCATCCAGCTTGAAGGTCGTGCCCCAAACCTGCTGGCGATCGGTCTTGTTGAAACCGTCGAAGAATTCCACGAAACCATGCAGCAGATCCGCCTTGGTAAGCACGATATAGACCGGAACGCGCGCACGCAGATATTCGTCCAGTTCCGAAAGCCGCCGGCGGATGGAGCGCAGTTCCTGCCTTTGCTCCTCGGGGTTGCGGCTCAGAAGATCGGGGATCGACAATGTCACCAGCGCGCCATTGATCGGCTGCGAGCGGCGATAACGTCTCAGAAGGCCGAGGAATCCTTCCCAGCCGGCCTTCGATGAGCCATCAAGGTCGTCCTGCGTGGTGTAACGGCCGGCGGTGTCGATCAATATCGCCTCGTCGGCGAACCACCAGTTGCAGTTACGCGTGCCGCCGATGCCCTTCACCGCGTTTTCGCCAAGCGCATCGCCAAGCGGAAATTGCAGGCCGGAATTGGTGAGCGCTGTCGTCTTGCCGGAGCCCGGTGCGCCGAAGATCACGTACCAGGGCAGGTCGTAAATATAACCGAAGCGCTTTTTCGTGACCCGCCGCAGCAACGCCAGCGCTTCCTTGAGGCGCGTCTGGATTTCGCCGACTTCAGCCTGGCGGTTGGCCAGGGCTTCGCGCTCGATACTGTCGACAAGTTCCTTGTCCTGCTTGCGACCGCGATAAATGGTGACGACGATATAGACCAGCCATATCGCCAGAATGATGCCGATGGCGATGAGCCGGGCCTGTGTCGTCCCCAAAGGCTTGAAATCGCCCAGCGCGACCAGATAGCCGTAAAACCAGATGACGATGCAGAGCGCGACCGCCCATAACAGCGACAGGAAACGGCGGCCGATGAGAGCCGCATAGCTCTCGACATAGGATCGGATCGTATAAAAATAGCTTAGCGGATTCATGGCTGGGCCTCTTGCGGCTGCTGTCCCGAACTGTTCTGGATGGTCGGCGAGAGAATGCCGGCGTCGCTCAGTTTTTCATCGGGATTGGTCAGGACCATGATTTCCGTTCTGCGGTTGATCTGGCGGCCTTCCTCCGTCTTGTTGTCGGCGATCGGGTCGCTGTCGGCACGGCCTTCCGTCAGGATCGCTTCCGGGCCGGTGAATTGTGAAAGAATGTCTCCGACCGCCTTGGCGCGCGCTTCGGAAAGGTGCCAGTTCGACGGAAATTCCACCGTCTTGATCGGCACGGTGTCGGTATAACCGATGACGACGGCGCGGAATTTCTCAGCCGCAAGCGCGCCGCCGATACGCTGGATGAGATCGCGGAACTGCGGGCTGACATCGGCGCTGCCGGTGGAGAACAGGCCCGAATTGTTGATGCGAATGCGCAGCCGCCCGTTTACATCCGCCAGCGTGACAAGCTTCTTTTCGACTTCCGGCTGAAGGAAGGCCATCAGCTTTTCAAGCCGGGATGGTTGCCGCGGCTCCGTCTTCGGCGGTTCCACGACCTTGGGCGTTTCGACCTGCGCCGGCGGTTGTGGCGGCGGGCTTGCGATCAGCACGCTCGGTGTTTCGTTCGGCGGGAGATGGGCGAGCCTCTCGAAGGTCACATCGGAGGCGTTGTTGAGCGACAGCGTGAAGAAGAGATAACCAAGCGCAAAGGCAAGCGCCATCAGCGACAGCAAGGTCCACAACGCAGCCATCGTGCGCAATGGCGTATGCCGTGCGTCGACGCCTTTCCAGTGTGGCGAAAGCTCCCGCTCGAAAGTGCCGTATTGGCCGATCAGCGTTTTGTAGAGGCTGTCGCGGATGCGCGAGAGCTCCAGCGCACCCTTTGGCGAAACGCGGGTGCGTCCTTCGAAAGCCAGCGACAGGCACAGATAGATCAGAAGCAGCAGATCCTTGTTGGGGCCGGGCGACTGGTGGAAATGGTCGAGAATGTCGAAAACCCGGTCGCCGCCGGTGACATCATTGTGGAAGGTGGAGACGAGGCCGGAGCGCGCCCAGCCTGCCCGCACGCCCCAGGGCTTGCTCAGAACGACATCATCCACCGTGGCGCAGACGACATAATGCGCCGCCCTTGCCCGCTCGGGGCTGATGCGTGCGGAAGCGAGGTCGCGCTCGTAGCGGGTGATCGCTTCAACGCAGGCGCGGCGAAGCTGGTCGGAATCCGGCTCGGCATCGCTGAAGCGCAGTAGATGCGCGAGGTTGAGAAGGGGGGCGGCCGATTGCACGAGCGTCGGCACATCGTCACCGCCGAAATGGAAACCGGAGAGCAGCTGATCGACCGGCATGGCGGCCGCGCTTGCCTTCGGTCGCCCGGCCGGCTCGTCGGCTTCGACAATGTCTTCCAGGATCGCCGCCATGTTGCGGGCGTTCTGGTTGCGTCGGCGGCTTTCTTCGGTGATTTCGACCACCGTCGGCAAATCCTGCCAGGAGGAGGGCTTTTCCTTGCTCATTCGCGTAACGCCCACATTTCCATCTCAAGCCCGGGAAACTCGCCTGCCAGATGCAGGGCGATGGCGCCTGATGTATCAAGCTGCTTCCAGAGGGGTGATTGCGTGTCGATCTCGAAATAGACGGTGCCGGATCGATAGGGCAATTGTCGCGGCAGAACCGGCAGGGAGCGCACGGGAATGCCCGGCAGTGCGACATTGACCAGTTCGGAAATCCGCTCCACCGGCCCAACCTTGATCTGAGCCGGCAGACGGCGGCGAATGTCCTCGGCGGCCATGTCCGCGCGCACGGCAAGCACGAAACCGGCATCGCGCAGAAGCGTGCGGTCGTGGATGGTGCCGACGCGGACGCCGTGGCGGCGTTCCACCAGTTCGATGGCCACAGCCGCCTGTTCCAGAACCGCTGACAGCGATGTGCGCAGATCATCAAAAACCGCACCGAAGGTGGCCTTCAGATCTTCGTGCCGATAGGGCGGGAAATCCGTCGCCCGTTTTTTGTCCGTGGTGAAGGTGGCGAGTTCGCCGGCAAGCTGGATGCAGTCTTCGTAAAAGCGGATGGGGTGAAAACGCGTGGCGTTGGCGCAGCGGTGCGCCAGCAGCGGATCGGCGCGGTTGAGGATCTGCAGCAGGAAATAATCGCCCACTTCCGCGGTTCCCCGGATCGTCGGGTCGCCGATGCGTTCGGCAATCGCCTGCGCACGGTGGCGCACGATCCCCAGAAGCTCCGTCAGCAATTCGTTGAGGCGCGGTGCCGCCGCGCAGCTGAGGCTGGGAGGAATGAAATCCGGGTCCAGAATGACCGCGCGGTCGGAGCGGACCTCGATCACGCGCGCCAGACCGATGAGATCGTAGCCGGAAAGATCGTCGCCGGTTTTCAGGAATTTCAGGCTGAGACGACCGACATCGATGGGGGCCACGAAATCCGTCTCGATATTCGTGTCGGAGACCTCATAGCTGGATGCGGTGAAGCGCACATTATTCGCATCGTTGCGGCCGCTGGCGGACATGTCCGCCTTGCCCGGCTGCCGGGCCGGCAGGGCGAGATAGATGACGGCGTTCTTGACGCTTTCGTCGAGATCGAGCGGTGGCGGCAGGTCGGAATCTTCAGGCGCCTCGAAGGGCGTTCCATCGGGAAGAACGCCGCGCAGGTTCGACAGGGCGAATTGCCCTATAGACAATGCGCTGCGGTCGACGCCGATTTCGGCGATGCCCCAGGGATAGGGCGAGAGGTTGCGCGTGGTGTTGCGCACCAGGCGTTCGGTCCAGCGGTCGGATTGCTGAAAATGCTGGACGCGAAGAAACATGCCCTCGCTCCAGGCAACACGGTTCTCATGTCTCATCGTGGTTGTTTACCCCCGTTGCGTCGGCCGTTATCGCGTCAGGCTCCTGCGTGGGCGCGGCCTCACCGCGCGCTGCCCGCTGCAGGAACTGTCTGATCGGCAATGGACGGCCGTTTTCCTCAAATTGCTTTTTGTACGCGGACCAGTAATCGGTCTTCATGATCAGACCCTGCCAGTCCCTGCGGCCGATTTTCGCCCGGAGATCGTTGCCGGCATCGACGGAGGCTTCGAGAAGCCTTGGTTCTAGCTTTTGCGTGCAGTTATGGATCAAGGTTTCAAGAGAGGCGGCGAGACGCCGCTGCTGGCGGATGAGCATTTCCACCCGCTCGCTCAGGGAGGCTGACGAACCGTGGCCGGCGCGCTCGCTTTCAATGTCGAGAATGGCCAGACAATCGGCGCTTTCCCGCTCCAGCGCGGTCAGAAGATCGCCGATTTCCTGGGCGGTCGAAACATCAGCAGTTGATGCTTTCTCCAGGGTCAGCTCTTCGCTTGCCTCCGGAAAAACACTGTCAAAATCTTCGCTACTTGCGGCCGAAACCGGGCGTGAGATCATGACCGGCGTGTTCAGTGCGTCGGTATGTTCGTGCTCGCTGCTCGCAACCGGCTCCTCGTCCCAGTTGTCAGGCAGAACGGTGCCGATTCCACGCGCCGAGGGCGGCTCGCTCCAGCCGATCTCAACATTTCGCGAAATGGATTTTGCCTTCCGTTTCGCGCCCTCGCGCCATGTTTCGGACCATTCATCGGAGGCGGCTGTGTTGCCCATCACGCCGCCGGCCGAGCGGCCGTTCGGGGCGATATCGGCAAGGATCGCCGAAATGGTCAGCGGCTCGTCACTCATACGCAGGGATGCGTCGGGATCGGAAAAATCCAGCTCGGCGTCGCCGCTGATGGCAACCTGAAAAATCTGCCCGCCAATATTGATTTGCGAACCGTCCCGGAGACGCGCGCTTTCACCTTCGAGCAGCAGGCGGCCATCGACCAGCGTGCCGTTCGCGCTCTGGTCAAGGATCGTAAAACCTTCACCATCGCGGCTGAGCGTGCAGTGCTGCTTGGAAACGCGCCGCTCATTGTCGTCGATCTGCCAGTCGCAATCGCGAGATCGGCCGATGACGCGGCGGCCTCGCTCAAAGCTCCATGGATTGGCTCTTGTGGCTCCGATATTTTGTGTGTCCCTGAGTGCAAGCTTCATATCCATGCCCTCACGCGGAAATTACCGAGCCTTCCGGCTCGGTCACCACAGCATCGGCGCTGTCTTTTTGTGCAGGCGCCACACGAGCCCAGCTGTTCCAGCCGAGACGGGCGGGAGCATCGGACTGGCCGAGGCGGCAAAAGGGAATGTCCTCCTTTTTCAGGATCACCTGCACATCGAAATGTAATGCGCTTCCGATGAACAGGCGCGTCAGCGAAAATATCTCAGCAAGCCGCTTCGATCCGGGCGTCAGGGCCAGATAATCCGCATAGGCGACAGGACCGATCACGACCCGGAAACCGCCGCTCATGTCTTCGACAGCGCTTCCCGCCGTCGTGTTCTGTCCGAGCCTCAGCCCGGATGCCTGCCCGAGCTGGCTTTGTTCGTGAAGCGGCAAAGCCACCCATCGCCGGCGAAACTGTTCGACATTGACCGGAAGTCCCGTGAATTCGCAAAGCATTGATGTCAGCGCCGAAACATTGCGGTTGCGGCCGGCCAGCAGCCCGCTGAAACGCAGGAGCGCATCTTCACTCACGCCTGCCTTCTCGACCAGACCGGCTGTGCGGAACCCGGTGAGTGCGAGCAAGGTTTTGCGAAAACCGTTTTCCTGCTGCTCGACCGACCAGCGCAATCCCCTTGCGAGGCGGTATTTTTCCGTTGCGGATACGAATAATTCGCTGAATCTCGCCGCGAACAGATTGAAGAAGCTTGCCAGCGCGCCGGAGCGATTGCGTTCCTCCCGCTGCAGCAATTCGCCATAGGCCGGCGGCAGCGAACCGAGCGGCCCGACAATGGGCGCGAAAGCGGATTTCAGTTCGGCCTGGCCTCGTTTGTGATTGAAACCGCTGATCGCCAGCGGAGTAGGCTGTGTTCCGCCATGGGCGCCGATGACAATCCCGTCATCCACCGAAACGAGCTGGGCGACGCGAAACGCGGTGGCGGGCTCAAAACGACCGGGATCGTCGCTGAGAAGCGCCGCCTGCCGGTCTTTCATGGTTGGCGTTTGCTGTTCCATCCCGGTCTCCTAGAGCAGCGGCCGGTCGGCCGCACGGGCAGGCCAGCGGGCAATCGGTTTGGAGTGGCCGCGCATCGTCGCCGTCAGCCGCGTGAAACTGTTGATCGAGGTGTAGAGCCCGAAGAAATGGTTGAGGACATTGGCGAAAACAAATGCGGCAGGTCGCGCGATCAGCGCGGGATCGAACTCCACGGTGATGTCAGTTCCCGGCACCATGGCCGAGCCGATCCGGGCATGGGAATTCTGCGCCTCGACATTGCTGATCGCCTCCACGAGCTGCCGGGTTTCCGGGCTGTCCCTGAAGGAATAAAGCGACAGAATGTCCTTCAGTGGTGCGCCGCCGCTGTCGGTGAGGGACAGATGGTTGAGGAGGAGATGCGAGATCAGCCGCCATTCACGCGCCGAACGCTCGTTGACGCGGATCGCCGCTGTCGGCGGCATCAGCGCATGGATGGATTTTACAGCCTCGTTGCCGGTCGAAAGCTGCAGGAAGGGGTGTCCGCCGCCAAAGGGGAGCTGGCTTGGCAGCTCGCGATTGATGCACAGCGTATCGATGCTCGCCACCATGTCGAGCGGTCCAAGCGGTCCGCGCTTCTGATCCACGAAGGCGATGTCCGTATCGGAAGAACCATCGTCATCGAACCGGCGCTGTATCTGCCAGAACACGTTCGCGCCATTATTGCGCTGTGTGCGGCCGAAGAACGGGGAGGTCTTTTCGGTCTGCCCGGAGCGGCTGGTCAGCTGGACGTTTTCGACGGCGTAGATTTCGCGGGTCCGCTGCCGTCGTGCGTCCGGCAGCAGGCGGTATTCCGTGCGCGTGCCATCAAGGCTCAGCGGTTCGCAGCTTTGTTTGAACAGGTTGATGACCGGCGAGGCGTTCAGCACGAAATCCCTGACCGACACCATGCGCTCAAGCTGCGTATCCGCCGCATCCAGATAGATGTAAAGTTCGCAATCGCCGCCGCTCCATTTGCCCAGCCCGTCGATGTCGAGAAAGAGAAATTTCTGCGGCAACGCGAAGAATTCGGTGAGAAGCCGGTATCCGTCAAAACTGTTGGCCGGATAGGGCAACATGGCCTGATCGCGCGTATAGCCGGATGGCCAGAGATTGCCGGCGGGCAGGAAAACGGCTTCCTTGTCCTCGGCGTGACGCGCAAGCGCCATACCCACGCAATGATTGGTCAAAAGCTCGTAAAGCGCCGTGGCCTGCTGCCAGGCGGCGGACAGGAAAATCTGAAGCTTCGTCAGCCCCATTTCCGGGAAAGTGCCGCCGCGCGGCGCCGTGCTGCGCAGCGAAAGCCGCAGGCAGCTGGCGGCGCCGGCGAAGGAGGCCGAAAACGGCGCGTCGATCGGCTGGCCCGACAAGGTTGCGGCTGCGATTTGCAGCGGCGCGATCTCCACCGCCTGCGTGGTGCGAAAACGGCAGCTTTCACCGCCGACGGGTTCGGCGAGGATTTCACTGTGCCTTGGGAGCGTCTGCACGGTTGCGAGCGTCGTGCTCGGGGTGAACTGCACCACGCTCATGGACGGGATGGGCGCAAGATAATGCGGATAGAGCGTTTCCAAGAGGCTGTCCGACAGTTCGGGAAATTCGTCGTCCAGTTTCTGGCGCACACGGGCGGCGGAGTAGGCGAAGCTCTGGATCAGCCGCTCGACATGCGGGTCGTCGGCGACATCTCCCGTCATGCGCAGCCTGCCGGCGATTTTCGGAAACGCCGCCGCGAAACGCGATGCGCGTTTTCTCAGGGCAAAAAGTTCGTCATTGTATTTTTCGAGAAAGCCGTCAGCCATTCGTCGCCTCCACCAGGAAACGTTGCGTAGACGGATCGATCCGGGATTCGAAGCTGATCGGCGGCATGCCTTCCTGAAGGCGGAAACTTGCCTGTATGCGCATGCGAAGCGCCCGATCGCCATCCGTGCGGTTTTTCAGGATTGTCACATGCACGTCGGCAAGGCGGGTTTCGAACAGGGAAATCCGCCGTTCGATGCTGCGCGCGAGCCGCGCTTTGGAAGCATCCGTCACCAGATTGGCCGAGAGAATACCGTCCACGCCATAGCTCACCAGCGCATCGGACAGTTCCTTCAGCGCCGCCGGCGGGCCGGCGGGGTTACGGCGGGTATTGAGCAATGCCTCGAGATCGCGGCGGATCACCTCACGCATTTCGCGCGCCTGATCCTTCAGGCTCACGAGCGCGTCCGTTTCGGCATCCGGCGCGTCATCGAGCAGCCGGTCCAGAACGGAGCGCGACAGCGTTCTCTGCCGTGCGCGATATTGCTCGAGCGGATCAACCACGGGCGATCTGCCTTTCATCGTCGGAGGCGGCGGCAAGAGAACCGATTTCGTGGAACGGCACGACATCGTCGCCAATCAGCAGGCAGCGCTGGCCTTGCCCGGTCGCCAGCGGTTGCTCCCCTTCGCTCCAGCGCGTCTCCCGGCCAAGGAGAAGGCCGACATCGTCCTTTGCGCCGTGATAGATGGCCGGAAGCAGCACGGATGCGACCGCGCCGTCGCGCAGCGTCAATTCGGCGCCGCGGAAAGCGAGGTCACGCGGGCGGCTCATGGGGTCGATGGTGAGGCTTTCGATGCGGCCGTAATCGATCCACAGATAGCGGCCGCCATTGGTCAGCACTTCCAGCGCGTGCGGAATCCGGTCGTCCAGATCGCGGATATCGCCGGCGCTTTTGCCATTATGGCCGATCGTCACATTGCCACGTTTTTCGTCGAGTTCAGCCAGCGCGGTTCCGGCGTCATCCGCGTCACCGCTGCGTGCGGCGATATTCGCCCGGATGGCCAGCTGATCGAGTTCGGACGGACCGCCTGGAAAATCCGGCACCGCGCCGGTTTCGAACCATGCATTGCGTGCGGCCATGGCGCGCAGCTGGTGGCGGAAGAGAGAAAAACCGACACTTTCCTGCGGCGAGAATGTTGCGGCCAGATTGCATTGCGCATCGGCCTTCTCATAATCGCCGGCGAGGACCAGCAGGTCGATGTAGAAATGGCGGCCATCCTTGTCGGTGGGCTTCGTCTTGACGTGTTCGCGTGCAAGCCCGATCGCCTCTTGCAGACGGTCATCATCGAGAAGGCGGGAAATGTCGTCGCGCAGCGTCATGCGGATATCCTTTGCGGCTCGGCCGAAGATCGGGATGCGGCCGCCGGCGGCATCATGGTTTCGGCAATGAGGTGGAAGCTCGTGGAGACGTCATCGAGCTGGAAATGCGGCTGAAGGCGCACGGTGCAGGAGAATGTTCCGGGCTTGCCGGGAACCTCGAAGACGTTGATCCCGGCAGAGCGCAGCGGGTAGCGCGTGCGCAGCGTCGCTTCCGCATCGTCATTGCCGAGCGTGTAGGAGGAAAGCCAGCCTTCCAGCTTGCGTTCTATCGTCGAGGCGTCGCTCAGCTGGCCGATATCGTCGCGCATGATGACCTTGAGGTAATGCGAGAACCGGGAGGCGCACAGCACATATTGCAGCATGGCCGCGAGGCGGGCGTTCTGTCTTGCCGCTTCGCTGGAATAGTGGCCGGGCGCATGCAGGGACTGGTTGGCGTTGAAGATCGCCATGCCGGAGAGATAGGTGGTGGAGACGGGCACGATGCCGAGGTCGGAAAATTGCTGTTCCTGCCCGGTCGTCAGCTGCACCTCGACAGGCGGCTGCGCGGAAAGGCTGTTGCTCTCGATGCCGAGATCGAGCGGCGGCAATTGCCGGGAAGAGAGCATGCCGCCATCCACGGCGTCTTGCGTCACACCGCGCAGATCCGCAAACCAGCCGGAATCGACGAAATTGCGCACCACCACCGTGGCAAAAGCGAAGGCGGCGTTGCCCCAAAGCAGGGTTTCGCCGCTTTCCGCCACATGCTCGCGGAAGGGAAATCCGTCATCGCGCCCGCGCGCATAGGGCCTGTAGGGCGAGCGAAGCAAAACGCGCGGCGCAACAAGGCCGACAAAACGGGAATCGTCACGCGCACGAAGCGCGTTCCACCGCAGCCGTGATTTCTCCTGTTTCAGCCAGGAAAAATCGTGGACCCGGCTCAGCTCCGAGAAATCCTGCAGGCCGATGGCGGAAGGCGAGGCCGCCGCCACGAAGGGGCAGAAGGCGGCCGCAGCCACCATGCCGATCTGCGACAGCGTGGTGATGGAATCGGCGCCCTCGAGATCATCAGGGGAAAATTCGTAGTCGCCGATCAAAAGGCCGACCGGTTCGCCGCCCGGCATGCCGAATTCGCGATTATAGACGACTTCGAAAAGATGGCTCTGGTCGAAATCGGTGGCGCGTTCCGTGTTGCGGGCAAGGTCGCGCCAGCTGGCGTTCAGCAGCTTCACCTTGACGTCGGTGCCCCGGCCAGCCTCGCGCACCACCATGGCAAGCCCGCGCCATCTCGCTTCCATCGCCTGAAAATCAGGGTGATGGAGAATGGCGTTCAACTGGCCGGTCAGCGCATCGTCGATGAGGGCGATGAGCTGGTCGGCAAATATGCGGGCGTCCGGAAAGGACAGATGCGCCATGAGCGGGCTCCGGGTGAAGAACGGGACCGGGGTGGCCGGACCACCCCGGTCCGGGTTCAGTTCTTGGACGGAATACGGGCGACCATGCGCAGCGAGGTCGTCAGTTCTTCCATCTGCAACCAGGGCCGCATCCATGCGACAGCATTATAGGCGCCGGGTTTGCCCGGCACTTCCTGCACGGTCACCTTGGCATCGCGCAGCGGATATTTCGCCCGGCTTTCTTCGCCCGCTTCGTCATTGGCGTTGACGTAATTGGCAATCCAGCGATTGAGCCAGACTTCGCAATCGGACGCTTCCATGAAGGAGCCGATCTTGTCGCGGCCCATCACTTTGAGATAATGCGCAAAACGCGACGTGGCCATGATGTAGGGCAGGCGGGCCGAAACGGCGGCGTTGGCCGTGGCTTCGGGCTTGTCGTAAAGCTTCGGCTTGTGTGCCGTCTGGGCACCGAAGAACACAGCATAATCCGTGTTCTTGTAGTGGCAGAGCGGCAGGAAACCGAGCTTGCCCAGTTCAGCGTCGCGGCGGTCGGTAATGCCAACTTCCGTCGGGCATTTCAGATCGAGATCGCCGTCATCGCTGGAGAAGACGTGCATGGGCAGATTTTCCACCCGGCCGCCATTTTCCGCGCCACGGATCGCCGTGCACCAGCCGCTCTTTGCAAAAGCGTCTGTGAGCTTCGTGCCCATGACATAGGCGGCGTTCATCCAGCAATATTCGTCATGCTGCAGGTCGCCATTCACCGCGCCCTTGGTCTCGTCATAGGCGAAATCATCGATCGGGTTGGTTTTGGGGCCATAGGGCATGCGCGCCAGCACACGCGGAAGAGCGAGCGTCACGAAACGGGAATCGTCGCTTTCACGGAAGCTGCGCCATTTGGCGTACTCCACCGTATCGAAGATTTTCTCCAGATCGCGCGGACGGGCGAGATCGCGGTAATCCTCGAAACCGAACATGTGCGGGCTCGCCGCCGAGATGAACGGTGCGAAAGCCGCCGCCGCAATTGACGAGACGCCCTGCAGCAACTGTACGTCATCGAAGGAGTTGTCGAATTCATAGTCACCGATGATCGCGCCGAGCGGCTCGCCGCCGGGGGTGCCGAATTCATCTTCATAGATCGCCTTGAAGAGGCGCGACTGATCGAATTCCACGGCCTTTTCCAGATCGCGCGCCAGTTCCCGCTTGCCGGAATTCATGACGCGGATCTTGAGGTTGACGCTCGTCTCGGAATTCTTGACGAGATAGTTGAGCCCGCGCCAGGTGCCTTCCAGCTTGGCGAATTCCGGCGCCTGCATGATGGCGGCAAGCTGTTCGGAAATCGTCCGGTCCAGTTCGGCAATGGCGTGGTTGAGGGTTACGGTGAGGTTGCGGTCGTATTTGACCGTTCCCTTCAGCGCCTGGTCGGTCAGCGTGCGCAGAAGATTTTGCGCGCGGTCCGGTTCGGTCTGGCGGGTTGCGGCAACCACCTTGGACAGCAGTCCCTGATCTTCGGCGGTCGTTGCCTGTGCTTCGTTTTTCAGCAGGCTTTCAGCGCTCATGTTTCAGTCCTTCCACATGCGGCTTTGAAAAATGCCGCTTGAACAGTTGAAGCCCCGCAATGGGGGCCGTTCGGGGAGGGTTTCCTCCGCACAGGCGATTATTTGCTCGCGCCGTTCTTTTCCTTGAGTTCGGAAACCAGCGTTGCGAGATCGGTCTTGTTCTGCAGAATATCTTCCAGCATCCGTTCCAGATCTTCAGAACGGTCGGCCTTGGAAAGCAGGTCGCGCAGTTCGTTGCGGGCGTCCAGAAGCGCCTTCAGCGCAGGAACCTGCTGCACGACGGCGCCGGGTTCGAAATCGTCCATGCTTTCGAATTTCAGGTTGACCTGCATGTCCGTCCCATCTTTCTGCAGCGTGTTGGCAACGGAAATGTTGAGGCCGGGGGTCATGCGGCGCATCACCTCATCGAAGTTGTCGCGGTCGATCTGAACGAACTTGCGCTCGCCGAACGGCTTCAGCGGCTGGGTGGGGTTGCCGGAGAAATCACCCAGCACGCCGACGACGAAGGGCAGTTCCTTGACCACCATCGCGCCTTCGGTTTCGACTTCGTATTTGATGTGAACGCGGGGCTTGCGAACCCGCTCCAGCTTTTCATGTACACTTGCCATTTCAACCTCCTTGATGCCCCTTGGCATGGCTGACTGTTAGGGGACGGCGTCTCCCGTCCCTTGCCCGTTATTTTCCGTTTTCTCCGCCGGGCTTGATCCCGGCGGCCGTCAGAACTGCGTTGCGGGCCTGCGTTTCGGGCAGAAGCTCCGCCAGCAGTTCCGAAAAATCCATGCGCCCCCTGCGAACCAGCGTTTCGATGGAGAGCGAGATCGGCGAGTGCGGCTCGGTCCGGCGAAAGTAACGCGCAACCGAAAGAAGAGTTTCAAAGGCCTCATCGCGTGAAGATATGCCTTCCGGCGAGGCTGCGGATATCCGCACCGCAGGTTGCCCGCCCTCGTCAGTGTCCGCAACAGCGGTCGCCGCCTGCTCAACCGGGGCCGGCTCCTTTTCGCGCCCGCCCAGCGTGCGGATGGCGGCGGCGGCTTCGATGAGCGTATTGCGGATATTGGAACTGGGTGGCGCGAACTGGCCGCAGCGTTCGGAAAGAACCGCCATGATGGCGTCGAAGCTGGAGAGACAGGCGTTTACCTCGGCCAGATGGGAAGACATGGCGGCAACGCCCGCTTCGGATGCCAGCCGATACAGTTCTTCGCGCCGTTTGCTCTCGGTTGGCCGCTGCGCCAGCTGGAAATCCCAGAGGCTGTGCTCGCCAAATTTCCCTCCGGGGATCAGCGGTGCAAGCCGGAGCGGCTGAACAAGTGTTCCTTCGGTGCCGATGCCGTTCAATCCCGCAAAAGGTGCAAATTTTTCCTCATCATTATCGTCGCTGATCGAGCGCAATGAGTCCCAGTGGTTGTAAAAAAGATCATTACAAAGCTCATAGATTTCGCGCAGTCCAGGAAAGCCGCGCAACCGCAGGCTTGCTTCGGAAAGCCACGCCAATATTTCTATGTCCTTGCTTTCGGAATATATAATCTGCAATCCAAGATTGCTGACACTGTCCCAGCTACTGGAGATCTTTAAGTTATCCTGAGGGGAGGTGGCGCGCTCTTCTGTGCGTGCCTGGTTTCTTTCATCCTTAATTCTATAGTATAGTTCACGCGTTCTTGAATCATTGCGGATATTATCTCCGCAATTCCCTAAAAGTTCTACATCTGTTTTAACATGCTTCGTATCCAAAGGTAGTCTATCCCCAGAAAATAGTAATGGATTTTTTGTAGTTACTTCCCTTACGTGAGGCTATTGATCAGACAGACTTATTCAAAATGTGTCTAAATTGTGGCGTCTACCCTCTAATCTAACCCGATAAAAAATAAACTTCGGGGTGGACAACCCGGTTTCATCATCATAGTTATTCCACGTCACGTTGTGGAATGAACCCGGGCAGGAGGCTCATTGCATGTCGCATATCGATCTCAATCGCCTCGTTGAAGCGCTTGAGCCTGACCTGCGCGTCACCCTTGAAGCTGCGGCTTCTGTCGCGGTGCGTATGGGGCACAGGTACGTGGATATCCCGCATTGGCTGCTGGCGGTTGTAGATGCCGGCATCTATGCGAAAACATTCGAGGAATTAAAAATTCCACTTCCGGTGTTGCAGGCAGAAATCGGCCGCAGCCTGGAAGAGGCCGTGATCGGCGACGGCGAGGCATTGTCGCTCTCCCAGAACATCCTGACGGCGGGCCGCGAGGCATGGGTTCTTGCTTCGCTGGAGGCCGGGCGCGACCGCGTGACGCTCTGCGACCTGCTTCTGGCGATGGACGAGGAAACCTCGCTCCGCTCTTTCGTCCGCTCCGCTTTTCCGTCGCTGAAAGCGATGGATCGCGCGGCTCTGGAGCGCCTTCGCAGTTCTGTTGAAGACACCGCCGGGAGCGGCGTTCCTTCCACGACGGCGGGTACAGCGCCAGCCGCCGGCCAGAACGATTTTCTACGCCTTTACACCCAGGACATGACCGCCGATGCCCGGAACGGCAAGGTCGATCCGGTGATTGGGCGCGACGATGAACTGCGCCAACTCGTTGATATTCTTACGCGCCGTCGTCAAAATAACCCCATTCTGGTGGGCGAGGCCGGTGTCGGCAAAACGGCGGTTGCGGAAGCGCTGGCGCTGGAGATTGCTTCCGGGAATGTGCCGGAAAAATTGCGCAACGTCCGTCTGTTGAACCTCGATATTTCGCTGCTGCAGGCCGGCGCCGGTGTAAAGGGCGAGTTCGAGCGCCGTCTTCATGGCGTGATCGATGCCGTAAAACGCTCGGCCGAACCGGTTATCCTGTTCATCGATGAGGCGCACGGCCTTGTCGGCGCAGGTGGCGCAGCTGGTCAGGGCGATGCGGCCAATATTCTCAAGCCGGCTCTGGCGCGGGGTGAAGTGCGCACCGTCGCGGCGACGACCTGGAGCGAATATAAGAAATATTTCGAAAAGGATGCGGCGCTGACGCGTCGTTTCCAGCCCGTGCATGTGCGCGAACCTGACGAGACGACCGCGATACGCATGTTGCGCGGTGTCGCCGACAGTTTCGTCAGCCATCACAACGTTATCGTTCGAGATGAGGCGATCGTGGCCGCGGTGCAATTATCCGCGCGTTATATGCCGGCGCGGCAATTGCCGGACAAGGCCGTCAGCCTTCTCGATACGGCCGCCGCGGCCGTTTCGCTGGCGCGGCAGACCCTGCCGGAACGGCTGCGCGCCATGGAAAGCGAGCGGCGTCTTCTGTCCGATGAGTTGAACTGGCTTCTGCGTGAACCGCAGGATGACGAGATTCTGGGCCGTATCCAGTCGATACGCGACGAAGTCGAAAAGCTCGAAAGAGGGATCGACGATCTGCGCAGCCGTTACGATGCAGAAGTGGCTGAACTCAGCGAAGAACAGTCGGCTGAAACCGGTGCATCGAATGTATCGCCCCTGCGGCCTGCGGCTGAGACCAGGCCGGCAAATGCCGAAAGACTTGTGCCGACGGTGGTTGATCGTGAAGCGATTGCATCCGTCGTATCACGCTGGACCGGAATTCCGCTCGGTAAACTCCTGGCCGACCAGATCGAAAGCGCGCGCACTCTGGATGCGCGCATGCGCCAGCGGGTCGTGGGGCAGGATGCCGCAATCGGCCGGATTGCCGATGCCATGCGAACCGCGCGCGCCGGATTGTCCGATCCTCGCCGCCCGCCCGCCGTGTTTTTCCTCGTTGGGATGTCGGGAACGGGCAAGACCGAGACGGCGCTGTCGCTCGCCGATCTGCTCTATGGCGGCAACAGCCATCTGACGACGATCAACATGTCGGAGTTCAAGGAGGAGCATAAGGTTTCGCTGCTTCTCGGCTCGCCGCCCGGTTATGTCGGCTTCGGCGAAGGCGGGGTGTTGACGGAAGCCGTGCGCCGCCGGCCGTTCGGCGTTCTCCTGCTCGATGAGATCGACAAGGCCCATCCCGGCGTTCAGGATATTTTCTATCAGGTGTTTGACAAAGGCGTGCTTCGCGATGGCGAAGGCCGCGATGTCGATTTCAAGAACACCACGATCTTCATGACGGCCAACACCGGATCGGAGCTGCTGGCCGCGCTGTCAGCCGACCCGGATACGATGCCGGAAGGCGAGGCGCTGGAAGCGCTGCTGATGCCGGAGCTGACCAAACAGTTCAAGCCCGCTTTCCTCGGGCGCACGATCATCCTGCCGTTCATGCCGCTCGGTGCGGAAGAACTTGCAAGGATCGTGGACATGCAGATCGGCAAGATCAGGGAGCGTGTTCTGGCAACATACGGCGCCGACCTGACCCTGTCCGATGCCGCGCGCGACGCGTTGGTGGCGCGCGCCGGTGCAAGTGAAATTGGCGCACGCGCCATCGAAATCATGATCGGCAAGGATCTCCTGCCGCCTCTTTCCAGCTTTTTCCTCGAGAAGGTGATCGCGGGAGAACGCGTGGGCAAGATCGTTGTCGATTTTGATGAAAATCGGTTCGGTATTCGTGCCGAAGTGGCTGGGGAGCCAGATGAATTCGCCGCAACCGAAGAGGATGAGGTGGATAAAGTTGCCGCGTCGGAAGGGGCTACCCGACGCATGCGGCATTAAACGAAGGGTAACGCGGCCTCGAAGCAAGAGGTCATTTTCAGCTACAGGAGCTTACAGCATGCCAATTTATCTGCAGATTGACGGTATCCAGGGCGACGCCACGCATGAGGAACACCGCAAGTGGATGGACATCGAAGCCATTCACTGGAACGTGGCACGCAACATGAACACGTCTGCTGGTTCTGCTGCAAACCGCGAAGCATCCGAACCGACTATTTCGGAAGTCATTCTGACCAAGGTCAGCGATTCTTCTTCCACCAAGCTTTTCCAGGAAGCCTGCGCCGGCCGCACTGGCAAGCTCGCAACCATCCATCTGGTGACCACGGGCAATCCGGGCAATACCTATATCGAATACCTGCTGACGAACACACTCATCGCCAGCTACTCGGTGGATTCCAGCGGTGATCGTCCGGTGGAAACCATCAAGCTCAACTTCACCAAGATGGAAGTGAAGTACACGCCGTTCGACGACAACAACTCGCCGCAGTCTCCGATGATCGCCTCCTACGATCTGGCGACGACGAAGGCCGCCTGATAGCGACGCGACCCGGTGCCGGCCCCGGCCGGCACCGGAACGTTTTCATTGCAGTTTTGCAGCTCACGTCGTGATGTTTCTCATCCACGTTGGACGAGGCGGGTTAATCATGCGCTCCCTATATGCGTTTTTTGTTTCCGTGCCGGTTGTTCTGGCTCTGTCCGGTCTTTCTCCGGCCGGTGCCGAGGAACGGACATGGATATTCTCCGGTGCCGAACTCAAGCAGGCCATCGAGGGCAAACTTGCCCCTGATGTGTCTGATCCGGAAATGCGGCGGCTGGTTTCCGTCGCAAAATCGAGCGCCTATATCGCCGGTGTGGCCGATCTGACAAGCGGATCGGACTGGTGCGGTGCGGGCGCCGTGGCGCCCCATGAACTCACCGACCGGATCTACACCTATCTCGGCGATCTTCCTGCGGAAAAACTGGATGAACAGGCAGCCACTCTCGTGCGGGAGGCGCTCAAGGTCTCCTTTCCCTGTGAGCAGAAAAGTAACTAGTGGGACGAACCATGCGTGTTAACTTTGACACTCTCTATAAGAATTACCCGAGCAGCGATCCGTCGCACCCTAACTATGTCAGCCAGCGTGATCTGTTCACGGAAATCGGCTGGGATGATTTCATCGGCAATCCGAACTATCACAATACCTGCGCCATCCGTGTCAGCATCGCTTTCGTGAAGTCGGGCATCAACATCGTGCCTGCCTCGCACCGCATCCAGAAAGGCCCCTATGCCGGAAAGGGCATAGAGGTGAACATGCGCCGCCTCGCCAACCTGATGAAGCGGACGGGCTATCTCGGCGAGCCCGAGCCCTTCACGCCCGCGACGGCGCGTAACGGCATCGGCGCGCGCAACGGCGTCGTCGCCTTCAACAATATCCCCGGCTACACCGGCGGCGGTCATATCGACCTTGTGCGGGGCGGCTCGGAAGCCACCCAATGCGCATCGGCCTGCTACTACAATTCGGAAACGATCTGGTTCTGGCCTCTGCAGTCCAGCCGCGGGTCCTGAATAGGAGTGTCCCATGAACGACCAGCCGTCTTTTTCTGATTTCGTTCAGGCAAGTCGCGTTCTGAAGGTTTCTTCGCCACTCGGCGAGGATCAGCTTCTGCCGGAGCGCCTGACGGTCGAGGAGGGCGTGTCGCAGCTCTTCGACATCCGCCTGACCGTGCGGGCCAAGAAAGAAGCGGTCAAGCCCGAAGAGCTGATCGGACGGCTGGTCGATATCTCCATCGAGATCAGCCAGGGCGAGGGTGATGGCGGCGGTGTTCGCCGCCCGTTCAACGGCCTGGTGACGGAGCTGCATGAAGGCCCGCCTATCACCCGCGGCATGCGCTCCTATGCGCTGACGATCCGCCCGCAAATGTGGCTTCTGTCGCGCCGTTCCGATTGCCGTATCTGGATGGACAAGACGGCGGTCGAGATCGTCGAGACGCTGTTTTCCGAACATGGCATTCCTGCTCCCGACACGTCGGGCATCGTCTCGCCGCCGCCCGCCCAGCACTACAGTGTTCAATGGAATGAGACTGATCTCGACTATCTCACCCGCCGTTTCGAAGAGGACGGCCTGTTCTACTGGTTCAGCCATGAGGATGGTTCCCACAAGCTGCATGTGGCCGATAGCGCCAGTGGCTGGCTCGGTCCGTCGCCGGCCGCCCAGGGGGAGGGGACGGTGCGTCTGGCGCAGGGTTCGTCGGATCGCAACCACATCAGCGACTGGGCGCGGCGTTTTTCCTATGTCTCGGGCCAGCGCGCTGGCGCCGACTGGAATTTCGAGACGCCGGGCATGGTGCCGGGCACGATGACGCCCTCGCTGGTGCAGATGCCGGATGCGACGAAGCGCGAGCTTTACGAGTATCCGGCCCGCATCAAGACGGTGGCAGAGGCCGAGCGCGCGCAAAAACTGCGCACCCAGTCCATCGAAGCCGATCATGACCGGGTGTTCGGTTCGTCGACCACGCGGATTCTGGAGGCCGGCCGCCGTTTCACGCCTTTCGAGGTTGCCCATCCAGAGCATCCCTATGAAGAGCATGTAGTTATCAGGGCAAGCCACAGCATTGTGGATCTCTCCTATGAGACAAACAGCAACGAGCCGGAATATCGCAACCACTTCGAAGCGATCCCGGCTCGTGTGCCGCTGACGCCGCACCGGGCGACGAAGCGCCCGCGCATCGAAGGCACGCAGGTGGCGATCGTCGCCGGCCCTGAAGGCGAAGAAATCCACCCTGACCAATATGGCCGCATCAAGCTGTGGTTCCCGTGGGATCGCAAGGCGAAGAAGGACGGCACGGATACGTGCTGGGTGCGTGTCAGCCAGGCATGGGGTGGTGGCACATGGGGTGCGCAGGTCATTCCGCGCATCGGCATGGAAGTGATGGTGGCCTTCGTCGATGGTGACCCGGACAAACCGCTGGTCATTGGCGTGGTCAACAATCCCGCCAATTCAGTGCCTTATGACCTGCCCGCCAACAAGACGCGCATGGTGCTTCGCTCCAACAGTCACAAGGGGGACGGTTTCAACGAAATCACCTTCGAGGATGAGGCCGGCAAGGAGAACCAGTTCTTCCACGCCCAGAAGGACCAGACGACGCGGGTGTTGAATGACCGGACCAAGCGCATCGACCGCCACGAGGTCGCCTCGGTCGGCGGCAACCGCGCCGTTGAAGTTTCCGGCAACCAGAAACACGAAATCGGTGGTTCGGTGAACACCGTCGTCGGCGGCACGGGGCCGATGGCGATGATGGCCATGGCGGGTGTGCAGGCGCTTTCAGGACAGACAGCGGGCCTCCTTTCGCAGGCCGCCCAGATCGCCGGCGGCGGTGGCCCAGGTGTCGCAGCCTTCGCCACCACACTTGCCTCGTCCGCGCTCGGTTTCCTTGGTGCTGGCGGTATTTCCTCGCGCGAGGGCGTGGTCTCCGGTCCGAGCCCGCGTGCAGATGCGGGCACTGCACTTGCCGGTTCCGGCTCGGGCGTCGGGTCCGATGCGTCGAGTCTGTTTCCGCTGCCGGGCATCATGAACACGATCGTCAGCACGTTCAAATCCGACAGCGTCGGCGTAGCACGGGCTGAACAGATCGGGGTGAGCAAGGTCACGAATGTCGGCCAGACGTCGCTTGAAAGTGTCGGAAAGACAAAGAA
The DNA here is from genome assembly GCF_049843495.1 of Agrobacterium sp. M50-1. NCBI lineage: Bacteria > Pseudomonadati > Pseudomonadota > Alphaproteobacteria > Hyphomicrobiales > Rhizobiaceae > Agrobacterium > Agrobacterium sp. M50-1. The sequence continues at coordinate 109,516 of NZ_JBBHZH010000007.1, forward strand.
GACGACCGTTGGAGAGCGTTACGAAATAAACGTTGGCAAAGCCATTTTTACGCAAACTGAAAATCACACGGTGATCGTGAGCGACAAGATAGTGCTTGCGGCGCCCGGCGGCGTCATCGAGATCAACAAAAACGGGGTGTTTATCAAGGCGTCCAAGTTCGAGGTCAAAGCAAATGCTGTGAACTTCAAGCGCGGCAGCGGCGGCAAAAGCACGAACAAACCCTTTGCTGAAGACTGCTCGAAGAAGTAGGGGCCGACGTGGAACTCAACAGCGAGAAAAGGCAGGAAGTTCTTTCCAAACTGCGGGAGGAGCAAGGAACTGGCGGAACCACTCGCCTTTATGCCGTGGTCGATGCGTCCCGGGCGCCGATGATTATTCCACCAGCGCTTCAAGCCATGACGCACAAGGTTGCATGTCTTTATAGAGGCAATGCGCTTGAGGAATTCGGAGACGATACCGCTTGGGTCGCGGAGATGACATCTGACGAAAGCGTATTGCAATGGCTTATCGACAAAGGCTTTGGCAAGCGATGGTCGGTTTTTCTGCGAACGTCGCATGCGCTGGAGGATGTTGTCCGGCATTTGAGGAAATTTACGGTCGTCAAAGATAGTGAGGGAACCATTCACTTCTTTCGTTATTACGACCCGCGGACTTTGCGCCAGTATCTGCCAGTCCTGACGTCAGAGCAGGCCGCCGTTTTTTTCAAGGGAATTGAGTGTTTTTATTGTGAAAACGATCTGAAGGCGGGAGAATTACTCAAGTTCCGCTTTGAAGGTGGCATTGTACATCGTGCGATCGTGGTGCCTGCTCAGGGCGCAGGCCAGACAAAGGCAGTTGAGAGGATATCGTCATGATCATTGAGTTCGATCCGCGTCAGATGAATGCGATGTTGCACGATGACGATGATTTTACGAATTATTTCACCAGAGAGGTGATTCCGAAGCATTTGCCCAGTTTCGCGGATATGGCTGGGTCGCCCCAGGCTACCGAGATGACGCGCTGGGGCAGGCGTTATGCCGAGCATTTCGGGTTTTCCGACCCGATTTATCAGATTCACTTCGTTGTGCTGATGTGGCGGATCGGACCGGATTTCTTTCTGTTCGAACCTTATAAATCCATTCTAGCCGATCAAAGCCAGACTGAGGAACAACGCATCGAGCGTTGTAACCTTGAACCGACCATGAGCCAGGAAGGGAACGCGATCGCGCGCAGCGACAATGCCTTCTGGTTCCCGCAATATATAAAGAACAACATTCTCGGCGTCCCCTACGACGATATCGAGGAGGAGTTCGAGCGTGAGCGTGCTGCCAAGGCGAGAGACGTTCAATGAGCCAGCACCTCGATGACCTCGTCAATGTTCCTGACACGCGCGAGCTTGAACTGGCCCGTCGCGATCTGGATATGCTGAACCAGCGCTACACCGAAATCGCGAAAGAAGCGGGTTGGCTGGCTGCTTCGTCCATTCCCGTGGTGGGTGGCGTCGTGGATGTCGCGAGCGCCATTGGAAACGCCTGGACTGGGAACTGGGCAGATGCCGGTCTGGATCTCGTCGGTCTCGTTCCCGTCTGGGGTGATGGGGCCAAGGCTGCTGCCAAGGGCACCAAGATCGCGCGGTATGCCGAAAAACTGATGAGTCAGGTTGCTGCTGCCCAACGCAAGGTCAAGGCGCTCGAAGACCACGTACGAAAGTCGGCGGCGGCATCGAAATACTGGGCTTCCAAACGGGGCGAAGCCTACCGGAAGCTTCAGGAAGACCTGAGGAAATGCAACACGAAGGCATGCCGCCAGAAAAAGATAGACGAGTATAAAAATGGCGGCAAATACAAGAACATTCCGCGAGAGGGGAAGTGGTCTGGAGAGCCGGGCAACAGCAAGTGGTCTCCGGAACCGGGAACTCCTGCCGATAAGGCACTGAAAGAGTATGGGCAGGATGGTGTTCAATACCGAAATGGTAAACCCGATTTCTCACCCTTCAGCCAGAAAGGTCCAGACGGCAAGCCCATTGAAGCACGAATACCCGATATGCAGGGCAATCACGCTGCGCGAAATGGCGATTTCGGACAAGCGAGAACGGCGATGAAAGAAAGGTACGGTAGCTGGAACGCTTCCAAGATGGAGGACGGTTACACATGGCACCATAATGAGGATACATCAACGATGCAGCTTGTTGATGAACGAATCCATGCCGTAAAGTCGGGCGGAGGTGCGCATACCGGCGGCGCTTCAGCGGTAAAAGACCCTGCATATTGAGGAGAATGTTATGAGCGTTACTTTGGGTGAAGCAATCGCCAGAATGCAGGAAACTGGCGATTGGTCCTTTGAGGAAGACTCTCTCTGGTCTGCTCAAGACATTCTTGAATTTGAGGATTACACCTCGCTGTCAGTGCCGGAGCAGCTTGCCGAGGTTCTGGTGAACTATGGCTGGAACGGCTTCGAACAACCCGATGTCTACGCGAATTTTGTTGTGACATATGAGGATGGGACGCGCTCTGCGCATGAAGTGCAGGTTCTGGTTTCCGGCAAGAAGCGGTTCTATGATAGACACGATATGTTCATAACCAGCCCCGCCTGGCCTGAGCAGTTTACCTTGCCAATGATATTCTTTGGTACAGCCGACGGCGGAAACTCATATCTGCTGATGAATGGGCGGGACAGAACCGACAATCGTGTATGGCTGTGGGAGCAGGCTTCCGATCCTTTCGGCACGGGAAATAACGCGCGCGGCCTGGGTCTCGCAGCGCCGTCTCTTTATGAGTTTTTCTACAATCTTAAAAAGGTCGATGAGATATAAATGCTTGGTCTACACGAAAAATGGCGAGCAACCTTCATCGAATCCTGGCCGGACGAAGTATGCGAGTTGGGGTTACCCTTCGAACAGTTGCTTATTTCGGAGCAGGACCGCGCCGCCATAGGAAGTAGAACCGCAGCTTTCCGGGAGCTGTTCGACATAGATGAACTCACCCAGCTATCAGACGAATTTCGCATAGGCATAGATACCAAAACGGCGCTTTTCAAAGATGGAGCTCATTTTCGTCTCGGGGGATGCAGCTTCAAGCAGCCCGGACGGTATCAGGACGGCCCGATCTTCAACAGCGCTCAACTCATGCCGCATGTCCTGCGGGACAACCCCCGCGTGGCGGGACTTCTTGCCAGCTCTCTTCAAGACAAATTCGACGTCTGCATGTTCATACGGCCCTGGGAAAACATACCGAAATGGTCGGAGTTCAGGCTCTTCATGAAGAACCGGGAATTTATCGGCGCATCGCAGTATTTTCATACGGCCTTCTTTCCTGAGATAGAGGCGAAGGCCAGATCCATCGCTGTAGCCCTGGTGGAGTTTGCCGACCGTTTCACGCAGGTAGCTCATATCGATGATGCTATTGTCGACATTTACCTGAGACCCGACGATGCCGCCGGCTTTGAGGCTGTTCTTTTGGACCTTAACCCGCTCATCCTTCGGTCAGATCCGTGCCTTTTTCAATGGAAGAATGGAGGGGATTTCGACAGGGGACTACGCTTCCGGGGGCGAGATAATCGAGTGCTCGCCATAACACCCTTGCCTTTTGCATATGCGGCTTGATTTTACTTGAGAAGGAAAAGCGAATGACCGCCAGCCCAGTCTCCCTTAAAGGCCACATGCACGTCTGCCCAAAGGTCGATCCCGGTCCAAGGCCGCATGTCGGTGGCCCCGTAATTTCTACTCAACAGAGCTTCGTTACGGTTGAAGGAACGCCGGTTGCGACTGTCGGTGACACCTGTTTGTGCACGGGCGTTCCGACGACCGATACAATTACTGCCGGCTCGGCCTTTGCCGCTATTGATGGGAAGAAGATAGTGCGGCTGGGTGATGCATGTGCGCATGGTGGCCGACTGGTACAGGGAACTTCCTGGATTACGTTCGAGTAATCTGGAATACGGGTGCCGTTAGAAACTGCCCTATGCAACGGATTTACCGGAGGCGCCTGTTTCTGTGTTTGCCGGCGGAAATTCTGGGTCCAGTCGCCTGTCCCGCAAGAAACGCATCGACATCCTCTTCCTTAAGCGGCGGCGCATAAATATAGCCCTGCACCAGCGTGGCGCCGAGGCCTTCGAGTGCGGTAAGCTCGGCTGATGTTTCCACCCCTTCAACCACGCATTCCAGTCCCATGTCGCGGCTGAGGGTGAGAAGCGACTTTACGATTTTATAGCTGGCCGGTTTTTCGTGCAGATCCGTAACGAAGCTGCGGTCGATCTTGATCTTGGTCAGCGGCAGAGCATGCAGTCGCGTCAGGCTCGAATAACCGGTGCCGAAATCGTCGAGCGAAATGCCGCAGCCGAGACGCCGCAGCATTTCGACCGATTGCCTGACCTGTTCGAAATCATGGGCAAAAGCCGTCTCGGTAATTTCAAGGTCCAGCCGGCGTGCATCGAAGCTGCTGTTTTCGATGATGCCGAGCAGGGACAACACGCCCTCATGGGAATTGAGGTCCTGGGCCGAAAGGTTGAACGACAGGCGCAGGGAGGGTTCCCATTTCGAGGCGGAGGAGAGCGCCATCTTGAGAAGCGGCCGTGTCAGCGAGCTGACGATGCCGGCCCGTTCCGCGATGGAGAAGAACTGGCAAGGCGGCACATGCCCGAGAACCGGGCTGCGCCAGCGCGCCAGCGCTTCAAAACCCGCCGTTCTGCCGTCGCGTATATCGACAATCGGCTGGAACACGACTGAAAGCTCGTTTTCCATATCCCTCTGTTTGAGCAGATGTTCGATGCGTGCTTCGATATTGATCTGCTTTTCGTGTTCCGCATCGAACAGAACGGCATCGCCACGGCGGGTTTTCTTGGCATGGTAGAGGGCATAGTCAGCCCTGTCGAAAAGCTGCTCGAGCGTGGAGGCGAGGTGTGGAAAGACCGCTATTCCCATGGATGCGGAAACATGCACCGTTCCCTCAGGCATATGGTAAGGCGCCCTCAGCTGTTCGGAGATCGCATTGGCATTTGCCACGAGCTGCGCATCATCAGGTATGATCGGTGCGACAATGGCAAATTCGTCGCCGCCCAGCCGAAAGGCCCTGCTGGCCTTCAGATTGGCGGTGAGGCGTTTGCTGACATTGATCAGCAACCTGTCTCCCACGGAATGTCCGTAAAGATCGTTGACCGGCTTGAACCCGTCCAGATCGATGACCCCCAGCGCCAGCCGGGTTCCGTTGGCCCTGGCCTTTTCGAGCTCGGCTTCAAGGTGGGCGAAGAAGGCGCGGCGGTTGGGCAGTTCCGTCAGGCTGTCAATATTGGCAAGCAGCAGGTTTTCATTGCTGAGCGCTTCCGTGCGCTGCTGTGAAATGACCATGCGCTCAAAATTGCGGTAGTTGGTCAGCAGGATGGACATCATGCCGGTGCAGACCAGCAGCACGTTGATGGCGATGGCGACAAATGTCGGTTGCCGCGACGCCAGAAAGAAGGCGATGAAGGCGCCATTGACGATGACCGTCACCATGAAAGCGGCCGAGCGCACATACATCAGACAGAAAATGCAGGAAATGACGGTAATCGCCATATAGAAGGCGACGTGGGATCGCGTATAGGCATCCCCATAGGGCACCAGCAAAAAAGACCAGAGCGTGAATGCCATGGCGATGCCGGCAGCCAGACGATTGGTACGCTGAAGGGCTGCATGCGCCACCTTGGGTGCGGGATCTATACCACGCGTCCTCCACCAGAAGGTGACTCTCAGCGTGCAGCCGAGGGTGAAGAGTCCGGGAATTCCAATGGTGAGCCAGAGCGGCGCCACCTGCATATGCGTTACGGCAAGCGCCCATGTACTTGAGAGCAGAATGAAATACATCATCGGCATCTGTCGGGTGAAAGCACGGTACTGCGCTTTCAGCAGATCAGGATTGTCGGACCGAACGGACACGAAGTCCTGCAATTTTTGTGTGGCGGTCAGTAATTTCATTTATGGCTCTTCAAGTACAGAGCGGCATTTGTAACTTAATTCCCGTTACATCATTGGAAATGCACAGGGTTAACCGACATAAAACTGTATCAACCGCAAGATGCAGGCGCTGCATTTCGCAACATTTCATTATTTTCGTTATTAAGCGTTTCCTGCATTGGTATGTCCGATGGGCGAGAAAACCCTTCGCTTCTTGCCATGCGCCGTGGAAAATCTATTGACCAGGTAGAATGAGGCTTCTCTCCCTCGATATTCATGAGTTCCCTTTTAGATTCCCTTGAAAAGTTTGAACGCGCGTGCATTATGAACGCGTGTTCAAAATTCGAGGAATGGTTCATGCACATGGATTTAATCCACTATCCCGACACATTGGCGGCGCGAGCCGAACTGTGCCGCAGCGTTATCCTTTCCGCCGGGGAGCTGGTGCTGAAAGGTTTTGAGGGCGAGGCCACGCGCAGTTTTTCGATGAAGGGGCCGCAGGATTTTCTGACGGTGACGGATGCGGCTTCCGAAGCGCATATTCGCGGCGCGATCTCGGCTGCTTTCCCGGATGACAGTTTTTTCGGCGAAGAAGGCGGCGGCGAGATCGGAGAGCGCGTCTGGGTGGTGGATCCTATTGACGGCACCGCCAATTTTGCCCGTGGCATTCCGCATTTCTGCATCTCCATCGCCTATGTCGAAAACGGACGGACAGAAATCGGAGCGATCTATAACCCCGCCCTCGGCGAGCTTTATCTCGCCCGCCGCGGCGAAGGTGCGACACGTAACGGGGAGCCGATCCGGACGGCGGAAACGGAGCGTTTCGATGCGGCTTCGATCGAGATGGGGTGGTCCACCCGGGTCGCGAATGCCACCTATCTCGATGTGGTCACGAAGCTGCTCGATATGGGCGCGAATGTCCGCCGCGCCGGCTCCGGTGCTCTGGCGCTCGCCTATGTGGCCGATGGCCGTTCCGACGGCTATCTCGAATTGCATATGAATTCATGGGATTGTCTTGCGGGCCTGCTACTCGTCAGCGAAGCTGGCGGCGACGTGTGCCCATTTCTGGAGATTGGCAGTCTGAGGGATGGCGGGCCGGTGCTGGCCGCAGCCGCCGGTGTTGCCAAAGGCGTCAGCCAGGCATCGAACATAGTCCTTGCCGCGCGGTAGCTGCGGCGGGATGATTTATGACGGAGACCCCAAAGGGGGCTCCGCGCATGTGGAGGAATGAAATGGATGGACCCGTTTATGCCCGGCCTGCAATCAGCCTGATTGCGGAAGGGCTGGGCCCGCACAATGCTGCGCTCTACATCGGCGGCAGCGATGGTGCGGGTGACCTCGGGCTCCTGCGCCGGCATGGCATCACCATTGTGGTCAATTGCGCCGTCAATCTGGATATCAATCTCGTGCAGGCCGTAGCGGAAGAGGGCGACAGGCGCGCGGTAGGTTATGGCGATATCCGTTATTACAAGCTCGGTCTTATCGATGGCGAGGGTAGCCCCGACACCATGATGCTCGGCGCCTATTACATTCTCGATGGCGCGCTTCGCCAGACCATGCCGAAGCGGGAAACCTATCCCTTTGCCGATGGCGGCAATGTGCTCGTCAATTGCCGCAGCGGCCGCAGCCGCTCCGTTTCACTGGTGGCGCTTTTCCTGCACAAGCAGCAGCCGGATCTCTATCCCACCCTCGACGATGCACTGGCCGTAATCCGCACGAAACGGGAATTGCGGCCGGATGAGTGGTTCGAGACACCGAAACCGATGCTTCATGCCGCCGCTCGCCGTGCTTCCGACTGGATCGACATGGTCGAGGGCAGAAAGACCGCTCACTCATGCTGACACGCACGCTTCCCTCCGTTGCCGTCATCGCCGACGCGCATTTTCATGACACGGCAGCCGATTTCGGGTTTCCCGGCGTCGAGATTGATGGCCAGCGCATCACCATGCGCAGCTGGTCCGATACACGCGAATCCACCCGGGTTTTCAACGAAAGCACCGATGCGCTGCATGCGGCGCTCGAAGATGTGCGCCAGCGCGGCATTCGCCATGTGGTGCTGCTTGGCGATTATACCGATGACGGCCAGCGGGAAACGACTGAGACGCTGAAGGGCATTCTGCAGCGCCACAGCCATGCCCACGGCACTGCCTTTTATGCGCTGCCCGGAAATCACGATATTTTCGGCCCGCTTGGCCGGCACCACACCAAGGAATTTCTGACGGAGAATGGCAGGTGCCTTTCCGTTTCAAGCGATGTACGGCGGGCCGGCGAGCGCGTCATTATCAGCGATCGCATGTATTGCGAGGGTTATCCGGCGGGTCTTGGCCCGATGGCGGCCTTCGGTTACTTCCGTCAGCCGGATTATCTGCATTGGGAAACCCCCTTCGGTCTTTCCGATGCGGCGGAAGACCGGATGTACGAGGTGCGCTCACCCGATGGGCGCAATGTCTATCGCCTGATGGATGCTTCCTATCTGGTGGAGCCCGAGCCGGGCCTGTGGCTCCTGATGATCGACGCCAATATTTTCGAACCACTCGATGGTGAGTTTGAAAGGGGTGAGGACGCGGCTTTTACAGACAGCACCTCCGGCGGCTGGAACGCGCTTTTGCGCTGCAAGCCCTTCATCATCGACTGGATCGCCGATGTTCGTCGCAGGGCGCAGGCGCTCGGCAAGACATTGCTCGGCTTTTCCCATTATCCGGCGCTCGATCCTTTCGATGGCGCAAGCGGTGCGGAAAGCGCCCTGTTCGGAAAAACCAATGTGGTGCGCCGCACGCCGCGCAGGGCGGTGGAGGATGCGCTGCGCCAGGCCGGGCTTGCCGTCCATTTCAGCGGGCACCTGCATGTGGAAGGCGTAACGAAGCGCGGGGAGGGCGAAAATTCGCTCACCAATATCGCCGTGCCGTCGCTCGTCGCCTTTCCGCCCGCCTTCAAGCTCGTGCACCCGTCGCTTCAGGAAATCCGCGTCGAGACTGTGGAGATGGCCGCCCTGCCGGTCAATGGCCGCATTTGCAGCGGTTACGCCCAGGAAACAGCACTGGCGGGTGAGGAAGACGACCGGGCTTTCGCGGCGGGCAATTACGGTGATTTTCTGCTGGGTCACAACAGGGCGCTGATCAGGCATCGCTATTTCGCCAAGGAATGGCCGGCCGCGGTCGTCAGGGCAATCGCCGACAAAAGCGTTCGGGACGTTCTCGACCTGCTTGAAGGCGAAGACCGATCCTCGCCTGATGATGCTATCCTGTCCTCAGACCTGCCGATGTTCGAGCTGATTGCCGATTGGTATTGCCTGCGCCAGGGCGCAGGTCTTTCGCTGCCGCATATCGCGCCGCAACGGCTTTCCCTTTATCGAACGCTGGCGGAACGCTTTGGTCGTAAGCCGGATCATCACGATGGCTCGGTGGAGAGCTTTCTCGAAATCTTCTTCGGAGCACTCGGCCTGTTTCTTGAGCGTGCCGAAGGCAGCCCGCGCGATCTGGAGCTTCGGCTTGCGCCGCACCATGAACGCGTTGCGGTTTGAACTGAAGAGTTTTGCCCGGAAGGAGATTTGGTCTAGCGCGCGGTGATGCGCTCGACCATGGAAACGGGCACGACCTGAAGCCGGGTTTCCGGCTCATCGCTATCGAGCGCGGTCAAGACCTTCTCGGTCAGCGCGTCGAAGGACTGGGCGATGGTCGTCAGCTGGTAGCTTTTCCAGGCGGCCTGCGGAATATCGTCGAAACCGACAATCGAGATATCTTCCGGCACCCGGCGCCCCATTTCCAGCCGGGCGGCATCCATGAAACCAAGCGCCAGCAGATCGGTCACGCAGAAGGCGCCGTCTATTGTCTTGTCCGTGAGCAACTCGCGGCCGGCCTGATAACCGCTGTCATAGCTCGTCGGCCCGCCGGACCATGGCACGACCTCGACGCCTTCGATGCTCATGCGCTGGGTGAAGGCGCCGGCGCGGCGCAACTGTGCCGGCGTCTGGCTGCCGCTGGAAATGACCGCGACCTTTTTGCATTTCGCTTCGACAAGCCGCATGGCGGCAAGATCGGCGCCGCGGGAATCGTCGCTCAGCACCATGTTCGTGTCGGTGCGATCAAGACGCTGATTGATGAGGATGAGGCGCACGCCATTGGCGATGCATTCATCGACAATCGACGCTGGCGGTTCACCGGAGAGAACGACGATGGCCTGTGCGCGAAACTCGAAGAGACGCTCGATCAGCGGCGCAATATCCTTGCGGGCATCCGCCGCATTCAGCAACAGGCATTGCAGGCCACGGCGCAGCAGCCCGATGCTGAGCAAATCGAGCTGCTTTGAAATGAAGGGAGAACTGAGATTGGCGCCGACGACACCGATGAGATTGGAGCGGTCATTGTTGAGACCCTGCGCCAGACGGTTGACGCGGTAGCCGAGTTCCTGTGCGGCTTTGAGCACCTTGCGCCGCACGGCCTTCGATACGCTGCCGCCGGGTGTGAAGGTGCGCGAGACGGCGGAACGCGAGACCCCGGCCTTTTTCGCCACCTCTTCGGCTGTCACGAACCCTCTCGCCATTCAACTCCCCCGTTGCGAACCATGGTCTGATATCACAGGCTATATGGCGTCGCCTATTCCATTCGAAACATTTGGACGGGAGGCGCTCCTGCCGGCCGCCTCCCGCGCCCGGATCATCCATCGGAGAGGGTGGTGTTCCACGCCCGGATCTTTTCGATGTTTCTGTCGGAGCACGAGACGATCTCGAACTCGAACCCGTCGCCCGCAATATGTTCGCCGACTTCAGGAAGGCGATTGAGACGCCAGAGGATGTAGCCCGCGATTGTGGAGTAGCGGTCGGCCTCGTCCACCAGATCGATATCCAGGAGATAGGATATCCTTCTGACGTCCACAGCGCCATCCAGCAGCCAGGAACCATCCTCCGCCCGTTCGGAAATCTGCGATTCCTCGCCCTCATCCGGAAACTCGCCCGCAATCGCCTCGAGAATATCCGTCGGCGTTGCTATGCCCTGCAACGTGCCATATTCATCAATGATGACGGCCATCTGCAGGGGTGATTTTCGCAGCTGTTCCATGACCTGCAGCGCTGTCGCGCTTTCATGCACCACGAGGGGCTCACGCAGCGAGCGCTCAAGGTTCAGTTTTCCGTCGTGCAGAAGATCACGCAGCAGATCCCTTGTCGCGGCGACGCCGAGGAATGAATCCAGCTTGCCCTGCGCCAGCATCAATCGGGAATGGTCGAGTTCCAGCAGGCGGTGTCTCAGCGTGTCGTGGTCGGCGTCGACATCGAGCCAGTCGATCTCCGTTCGTGGCGTCATGATCGAGACGACGGGACGCTCGGCAAGCGTGAGCACGCCGCGGATCATGTCCTTCTCCTCGGATTTGAACAGATCGCTTTGTGCCGCCTGTGCGGCGATGACGTCGGCAGTCTCACCGAGGGATGGTTGTTCGCCGACCCGGCCGCCCAGAAGCCGCAGAATGGCGTCGGAGGTGCGCTCACGCATATCGCCGGCGGTGATGCGCTTTTCACGGTTGCGCCTGCCAAGCTGGTTCGCCGCCTCGATAAGCACGGAAAAGCCGATGGCGGCGTAAAGATAACCCTTGGGCAGATGGAAGCCGAAACCCTCGACAATCAGGCTGAAGCCGATCATCAGGAGAAAACCGAGGCAGAGAATGACCACGGTCGGATGTTTCGACACGAAAGCCATCAGCGGCCTGGATGCTGCCATCATCACGGCCATGGCCACGCAGACAGCGGTAATCATCACCCAGAGATTATTGACCATGCCGACAGCGGTGATGACGCTGTCGAGCGAGAACACGGCATCGAGCACCACGATCTGCACGATGACCTGCCAGAAGACCGCATGCACTACCTTGCCCTGTTTCGGCTTCTGATCACCTTCCAGCCGTTCGTGCAGCTCCATGGTTCCCTTGGCGAGCAGGAAGGCGCCGCCGAGAATGAGGATGAGATCACGCCCCGAGAAGGAAAAATCGGCGACGGTGAAAAGCGGCCGTGTCAGCGTGACGATCCAGGAGATGGAAAACAGCAGCAGGAGGCGCATGATGAGCGCCAGCGACAGGCCGACGATCCGGGCCCTGTGGCGCTGGTGTGGCGGCAGCTTGTCGGCAAGGATCGCGATGAAAACGAGATTGTCGATGCCGAGGACGACTTCGAGAACGATAAGGGTGACGAGGCCGATCCAGATGTTCGGATCTGCGAGGAATTCCATGTTCAGGAGCCTTTATGGGAATGGGTGCAAACGCGCAAAGCCCCGGATTGCACATCCGAGGCTGAAAGTCGTCGCGTTGATGAAAACAAGAAAATCCGAGGCTGGCTTCGCGTTACGCGAGCCAGCCTCGTTCGGTGTCGACTACCGTCTGTACTGTCGCCTTCGTCAGGCATCGGGTTGATTTATCCCACTATCAGTAAATTCTTGTGCCGGTCGACCTAACAAATTTTCGGCCGCTGGAAAAGCGATTTTCGGTTTTTTGATGCCATGACGATGCGTTTGAGCAATCCTTGCGCGCAAATAAGCGGTTATTTCCCGAGAAATACACGCGATGCGCAATCTGGGCGATTGCCTGATTGTTTGACGATAAAAAGCCGTTATTGCTTTTTCCCGCCGATATCAGAGGTCGTCCGCTGGTCGATGGCCTTGCCGTCGAGAATGCTTTTTAGGACGTCGAGGCGCTCGTTGATCAGCCATCCATAATAGTTTTCGACCGGCAGCAGTTTTTTTGCCCCTGCATCCACGGCAGTCCGCAGACGTTCGGCGCGACGCCTTGGCTGGCCGACATTGTAAAGCGTGGCAGTGATGCCGGGATTGCCGGAAATGTCGAAGCCTTTTTCCCTGTAGGCATCGATGGAATCCCTGAGGATGGCGGCGATGTAGATGATGCTGCGGTCGGGATCCATAACGTCACGGTAGATATCTTTCGGCCTGTCCGCCGACAGTTTTGGCAGGCCGCTCGTCCTGTTGACGAGATCGGTCACCTGCAGGGCCGTCAACGGGCTGATCTGGCCAAGGCCGAAGGTCTGCCCGGCATAAAAGGGCTGGAAGAAAGCGCGCTGGAAGGAGATGCCCTCATAGCTCACACCATCCACCACCTTGCCGCGGAAACTTTCGTCCCAGACGGTATCGCGGCAGCTCCATTGTTCCGACGTGGTGGCAAGCGTTTCGCAGGACCGGAATTCGGGCCGCTGGAGAAATGTCTTCAGGGAAACACCGTCATAGCTGAACTTTATATCGAGTTCGGCGTAGGAAATGGCCTTGATGTAGTAGGTCTGCAGGCGATCCACGGCCGAGACGTTGAACGTATGTTCCCCGACGATGGCGCCGACGATATGGATGGGGTCAATCCCATAGGCCGCTGCGGCCTTCTTGATCTTGCCGAGAAGGGCGGGCTCGCTGTTTAAAAGATCGACCGTCTTCTGAAACTTTTCGTCGTAGGTCGTGTACGAGGCCCTGGTGCGGATCGCCGAGGCTCTGGGGATTTCCGGCTGCTCGGCGGAGCGGTTTCCGGGGGGAACGACGGTCACCTGCTGCGCCAGCGCATAGGAAGGAAGGGAGGCCAGCGCCAGGATGACGGCGGCTGCGCGGGAGGTCTTCGCAAACAGGCTCATGCAGCGTTCTCTGTAACGTGGATTGTTATCGCGGCGAGGGCTCCTTCATAGGCAGGCTGGCCATAGCTGACAAGTTCGCATCGCTCACTTTACCGTTGGGGGCCGTTTGATGCGCGTTCTGATCGATGTCATTTGCGCGCTCGTCTCCAGCACGATCGAGACCGAAATTCCCGGTTCGTTAAAAATCGAGCTTTTTGTTTCATGTGAACGCAAATCGCCGCCGATAGGTCTGTCGTCAGGAGACGACCATGACCCTTCCCATCAAATTGCTGCAAGCCTGTTTCATTCTGATTGCGACCTGCCTGGCTGCGCCGGTTCAGGCGTCTCCTTTCATGCAGACTGGCAGGATCACGTCGCAGCCTGTCGGCCACTATGACTTTTGCCAGCGGCATTCTCTTGAATGTCAGCCGGTGACGGCCACGCCGCCCCTCACCCTCACCCCCGATGCCTGGGCAACGATTGTTTCGGTGAACAATGCCGTTAACGTCGAGATCGACCAGCGCACCGACATGGAGGTTTGGGGTTATGAGGATTATTGGGAATATCCCTACAAGGGTGCGGGCGACTGCGAAGACCTTGCGCTGGAGAAGCGCAGGCGCCTGATGCAGTCCGGTTTTGCGGTTTCAAATCTCCTGATAACAGTGGTGCGGGACGAACGGGGAGAGGGCCACGCCATCCTGACAGTCAGAACCGATCGGGGAGATTTCATTCTCGACAATATGAAGGCGAAGGTTTTGCGCTGGGACGAAACGGCCTATACCTATCTGAAACGCCAATCCACCGATCATGCCGGTCGCTGGGTGGATATAGAAGGGCCCGCTGCGCCGGCAATCGCCTCCCGCGAGGCTGGTCGGGCTACCGCCACCTCCGCGACAGCGCGCCGTAGCTTGTTCGATATCTTCAAATCGCGCTGAAACCACTCACAGCAAGAGCAGGACCGGTAAGAACAGGTTTGGCGCCCCCGATAAGGACAGCGGGCCGTCATGCGGCCCGCGAGCATAGCCCCTTCTATGGATATGGATTATTGTCTCGCAAGGCCAATGCCCGTTGCCTCGTCGAAGAGGTGCATATCGGCCGGGTTGATATCGAGGCCAATGACTTCGCCAGCCTTGACTGCGCTGCGTCCCTGTACCGCGATGACCAGTTCGGTGGAGCCGCCAAGCGTGAGGAAGGTGGCCGAACCGGTTGTTTCCACGGCTGAAACCGGCAGCGTCAATGCCGCCCCCTCTGCCGCCACCGGGCGGATATGTTCAGGCCTGATGCCGACAATGACATGTTTTCCCGGCGGCAGGGCGGCTGGCGCCCTGATAGGCTGCTGTGGATCACCTTCGCCGAACCGCAGCAGAAGCGAAGCACCGTCCGGACTGACTGTCGCCGGAATGAAATTCATGGCCGGTGAGCCGATGAAACCCGCAACGAAACGATTGACCGGGCGGTCGTAAAGTTCCAGCGGTGTGCCCTGCTGTTCGATGACGCCGTCACGCATGACGACGACATGGTCAGCCATGGTCATCGCCTCGATCTGGTCGTGGGTGACGTAGACTGAAGTTGCATGCAGGCGGTCGTGAAGGGCGCGGATTTCCTTGCGCATATGGACGCGCAGGGCCGCATCGAGGTTGGAGAGCGGCTCATCGAACAGGAAGGCCTGCGGATTGCGGATGATCGCCCGGCTCATGGCCACGCGCTGGCGCTGGCCGCCGGAGAGTTCGCGGGGATAACGCTTCATCAGCTTGGAAAGTCCCGTCGTGGCGGCAACCTCTTCCGCCGCCTTGCGGGCCTCGGCCTTGGCCACGCCACGCATGCGCAGCGAATAGGTGAGGTTTTCTTCGACAGTCATATGCGGGTAGAGCGCATAGGACTGGAACACCATGGCCACATCGCGCTTGCGTGGCGGCACGCCGTTCATGAGGGTGCCGGCAATGCGCATGTCGCCGGCCGATATGGTCTCCAGGCCTGCGAGCGAGCGCAGAAGAGTGGACTTGCCGCAGCCGGATGGGCCGACAAGCGCAACGAAAGTGCCCTTCTTGATGGAAAGGTTGATGTTCTTCAGCGCATGGAAGGCGCCGTAATATTTGTTGACGCCTGATAGTTCGATCTGAAGGGTCATTTGAGCGCTCCCGAGGTCAGGCCGGATACGATGCGGCGCTGCAAGAGAATGAAGAGGGCGAGAATGGGCGTCACATACATGGTCGCATAGGCCATGATGTTGTTCCATTCGCTGGTGTTGGGGCCCATGAAGGAGTTGAGGCCGACGCTGGCAGGCTGCAATTCGGCCGCCTGGATGATGGATTTCGAATAGACGAATTCGCCGAAGGCCTGCATGAAGATGAGGATGGCGCTGACGAGGATACCGTTCCTGGCAAGCGGCAGCACGATGTTGAAGAAGGCCCCGACCCGGGAATTGCCATCCACCAGCGCCGCCTCTTCCAGCTCCTGCGGCACGGCCATGAAGGTGGCGCGCACCAGCACGACAAAGAAGGGCATGCTTTTTGCCGCAATGGCGAGGATGACCGATAGCCGCGGATAATCCAGCAATCCGAATTGCGAAAAACCGACGAAAATCGGCGTGATCATCAGCGATGCCGGCAGAACCTGCAGCATGAGGATGAGGAACAGGCCGATATCCACCCAGACATTGCGATACCGCGCCAGAACATAGGCGCAGCCGACCCCGAGAACGGTGATCAGCAGCACTGCGCTGGAAGCGATCAGCACCGAATTCCACAGGTAGCGCCCCATGTTGCGGCTGTTCCAGACATAGGCATAGGTTTGCCATTGCGGATCGCTGGGCCAGAAGGAGGGCGGATTGGCGAACATTTCCGAGCCGCTTTTGAGCGAGGTCAGATACATCCAGTAAAGCGGGAAGAGGTAGATGATGGCGAGAATGATGGCGGTTGCCAGCATCAGCCGGTTGCGGTTGGTGATGCTCATCCGCGCACCTCATGCCGTGTGGAGCGCACATAAACGATGGAGGCCAGCATGACGAAAACGATCATGATGACGGATATCGTCGCACCCTTGCCGAAATCATATTGCCGGAAGGACAGGTCCCAGGCCCAATATTGCGCCACGTTGGAGCTGTTGTTCGGTCCGCCATCGGTAATGGCGGCGAAAAGATCGAATTGCTGCAGCGTGAAGATCAGGCCGAGCGAGACGATCGCGCCGATGGTGGAGCGCATCATCGGCAGGGTGATGGTGTAGAAGCGCTGCCAGGCATTGGCTCCATCCAGTTCCGCGGCTTCGTAGAGGTCGCCGGGAATGGAGGCGAGGCCCACCGAAAGCAGGATCATGTTGAAGGAGGTGCCGAGCCAGATATTGGCGATGACAACCGCCCAGAGCGAAAAATTCGCATCCGAGCGCCAGAAGATATTGCCCGATACCAGGCCGCTTTCCCGCAGGAAGAAATTCAAGACGCCGAAATCGCCCGAGAGAATCCAGTTCCAGATGGCGCCCACCACGAGACCGGGCATGACCCAGGAGACGAGGAACAGGCCGCGCAGCCAGGTTGCGCCGGGGAAATTTACCCAGAAGAACAGCGCAAGGCCAAAGCCGATCGCGAACTGCCCGGCAATCGAGGCCACGACGAAGGTGACCGTGTTGAAAAGGATCGGCAATGTTTCCGGCTGCCGGAACAGGTCGATGTAATTCTTGAAACCGACGAAGGGGCGCACGAATGTGCCCAGACTGAACATGTCGACTTCCTGAAAGCTCATGACGATATTGTAGATGAGCGGCAGCCCGGCCATGACGAACAGGAAGCCCAAAGGAAAGGCGACAAGGACGATGTCGAAACCGCGACCGTCACTGACGCTGGAAAACAGTTTTTTCATGAAACATCCTCACAAGCTCCAGTCGGGGCCGCCGCCGCTTTTCGCGACAGGCAGCCCCACCGGGAGGAACCCTTGGGTGGAGGCCGGAGAAACCCCGGCCGCCTGCCCGGATCAGCCTTCGACCAGCTTTATCTTTTCAGCGGCCTGATCAAGCGCAGCCTTCGGCGTCATCTGACCCGACAGGGCGCCCTGAATGGCGTCCTGAATGGCCTTGGAAATCTTCGGCCATTCGGGTGAGGGACCACGCGGCTGCGCATATTTCAGCTGTTCCACGAAGGTCTTCAGCGCCTCATCCTTCAGCGCATTGCCGGTGGGCGGAACCGGAATATCCGAACGCGCCGGCAACTGGCCGAAGTTCTTGAACATGTCCTTGTCCTTCGAGGCGAAGAATTCGATTGCCTTGAAGGCCTCTTCCGGGTGCTTCGTCTTGGAGAAGATCGCCCAGTTATAGTCGCCCATGGCCGAAGACCGTGGGGCGTCGGGTGTGGGCACCGGCAGCAGGGCCACGCCCCAGTCGAACCTGGCGTCCTTCAGCATGCGGTCGATTTCCCACGGGCCGGAAATGACCATGGCGGCATTGCCGGCGTTGAAGGTGGCGGTGGAATCCCACTGGCTGCGTGTCAGTGTATCGGGCGACGCCAGCTTTTCATCCAGCATCAGCCTCCAGGTTTCGAGCGCTTTTACCGCACCCTCGGTGTTGATGTGCTTGTAGGTCGCGCCCGCCATCTGCGCCCAGGGCAGGAACTGGAAGGTGCCTTCCTCATTCGCCTTGGCGCTGAAACTGATGCCATAGACGTTCTTTGCGGGATTGGTCAGCTTGCGGGCTGCGTCCACCAGCTCATCCCAGGTCTGCGGTGGTTTTGCCGCGTCGAGCCCAGCGGCCTTGAAGAGGTCCTTGTTATAATAAAGCGCAATCGTATTCGTCGCCTTCGGCACGCCGAAATATTTGCCGTCCCACATCACCGATTTCAGCGGCCCCGGAAAATAATTCTCCGTCTTGATGACTTCAGACTTGGCGATCATGTCGGTCACATCGAGAAAGGCCCCGCGTGCGGCGAACATGGCATGGTTGGGGTTGTCGATGGCGATGATGTCGGGCGCATTGCCGGTCGAATAGGCGCGCATGGATTCGCTCACCACATCATCGAACTGCAATTGCCGGTATTCGATCTTGATGCCGTTATTGAGCGAATTGAACTCTTTGATAAGGTTCGGCGCCGGCTGGATATCTCGATCCAGCGACCAGAGGGTCAAAGTCACATCCTCTGCCTGCGCGGTGATTGCGCCGGCTGATACGCCCGCCAGCAAAATTGCGCCGGCCATCATGCATTTCGCGATACCCATAATCTCCTCCTCTTGGTTATCGTCTCTCTGCAATTTTCGGAAACCTTCTCCCAAAAGGTTGCCGTTATGTCGGGTCGACGACGAAATCGCCGCCGCGGCATTTTTTCAGATAGTTCAGGCCATGCACCTGGCCCGTCATTTCCAGCGCATCGCGATAGACCGGGTCATGCCAGCCTTCGATGTCGATGGAGCCGGACCAGCCGGCGAGGCGCAGTTCGGAAACAATGTCCGTCCAGTTGCTGTCGCCGAAGCCCGGCGTGCGCATGAAGACGAATTTTTCCTTGCCGAAAATGCCGTGCTCGCGAATGACGTCCCAGCGGATTGTCGCGTCCTTGCCGTGTACGTGGAAAATCTTGTCCGCCCATTTTCGGATCTGCGGCAGCGGGTCGATCAGATAGACCATCTGATGGCAGGGTTCCCATTCGATGCCGATATGGTCGTCCGGGGTCTCGTTGAACATCAGTTCCCAGGCATCAGGATTGTGCGCGATGTTCCAGTCGCCGGTCTGCCAGTTGCCGTCCATGGCGCAGTTTTCAAAGGCGATCTTCACGCCCTTGTCGGCGGCGCGTTTTGCAAGTTCGCTCCAGATTTCCTTATATCGGGGAAGGCTTTCCGGCAGCGGCCTGCCGCGAAGCCGGCCGGTGAAACCCGCAACGCAGGTCGCGCCGAAATGGTGGGCATTGTCGATGCAGTCTTTCCAGCCCTGCAATGTCTCAAGGTCGATCGCGGTTTCTTCAAGAGGATTGCCGAACATGCCGAGCGTGCTGATGGTGATGTCGCGCTCGCCGATCACGTCAAGGCAGCGCTTGCCGAGTTCGGCGAGGTCCTGACCGTTGGTGGTCTGCCAGAAGAACGGCTCAAAGCTTTCAAAGCCGAGATCGGCGATCTGGCCGATACGTTCGGCGGCCTGTCCCTTGGTGGCGCTGACCATGGTGCCGATGCGGATGGATGTTGCCGGATTGCTCACGTCTTTCAGTCCTTATGCTGCAATTGAAACACGCTGGCCGAGGCGGGCGCTTTCAATCGCGCCGATCACCATGGCAAGGCTGTTGATGTTGTCGAAGGAGGCCGTTTCCGGCATCTGGCCGGTGCGGATGGATTCGAGGAACGAGAGAATGACGCTCGCGTGGCCGCGCGTATCCTTCGCGGAGACAGTATCGGAAACGTTTACGGTCTTAAAGCCACGCAGAAGCCCCTGTTCGTCGCCGGCCACGGAGGCGGAGAAATTGTCTTCCCCGTCCCAGAGGATCATGCCCTTGGAGCCGATCAGCCGCCAGCGCGCTTCCCAACTGGTCCGCTCGCCTTCGGCGCACCACGAACCGCGATAGGTGAAGACGACATCGTTGGAGAATTCGAAAATCGCGTTGGCGCTCGCCCCATGGGCATACCAGGAACCGGCCGGGTTCTTCTCGACGCAGAAGACGGAGAGGGGTTTTTCATTGGCGACGAAACGGGCTGCATCGAATGTATGGATCGCCATGTCGAGAAGCAGAACGTTTCTCATCTCTTCACGGAAGCCGCCGAAATGCGGACCAAGGAAGAAATCGCAATGAATTGCCGTCAGATCGCCGATAACGCCGTCTTGCAGCGCGCGGCGCAGCCGCCGGATACCGGCCACAAACCGCCGGTTTTGCACCACAGCATGAATTTTGCCTGATTTCTTCGCCAGTTCCACCAGCGTCGCGGCTTCTTCCATCGAGGCGGCAAGCGGCTTTTCGCTGAGCACATGGCACCCGGCCTCGAGACCGGCCTCAACCACGGCAAAGCGCGCCTGCGGGATGACGATATCAAAAAGGATGTCGGCTTTCGTTTCAGCGAGAACCTTGCGGAGATCCGTGCCAATGACCGCGTCGGTGAGGGCGAATTCGTCGGCCAGCGCGCGGGCCGTGTTCTCGTTCAGATCCACCAGGCCGGCGATCTTGATCGCGCCGGCGATTTCCGGCGTGGACTGAATGGCGCGCAACCAGCCTTTGGCCATAGCTCCGCACCCGCATAAAACGGCATTAAAAGTCATCTCATCTCCCCGGGCTCTTAGCAAACTCCTCTTTGCGCAGAGCGTCGTAAACGTTTACGAGACTATGCCAATGATGTTAGATATGTCAAGACCGTTAAGGGGCGCACCGATTGCGCGCCGGGCCTGGGAGGGGAGTGCATGAAAGGAATTCGTCAGCTTGCCGATTATCTGGAGATATCGATAGGCACTGTTTCCCGTGCCCTGAACGGCAAGCCGGATGTGAACGAAGAGACGCGTCGGCGTGTTCTCGAAGCGGCGGAAAAGCTTGGTTATGTCGCCAATCAGTCCGGCCGGAGCCTGCGCCAGGGAACCACCAATGTCATCGGCCTGATGACCGGCAGCGACGCGCAGACTGTTGAAAACTCCGACAACTTCTTTCTGGGTGTGACGGATGGTCTGCAAAGCGTGTTTTCCGAGCATAATCTCGATCTCATCGTTCTCCCCTGTCCGGGGGACGAGGATCCGGATGAATATTTGAAGCGCATGGTGGCGCGCCGCATGGTGGATGCGATGATCATTTCCGCGACCCGGCGGACCGACAAGCGTGTGGATTTCCTGAAGCAGACCCGCCTGCCTTTCGTGTCGCTCGGACGGACCGCTTCCAGCGACAGTCACGCCTGGATCGACCTCGATTTCGAAGGGGTCGCGAAAAGCGCCGTGGACCGTCTCGCCGCTGCCGGGCATCGCTCGATCGCGGTTGCCGTGCCCGACAGCGACATCAATCTCGGTTACATTTTTCTGGAAGGATACAGGCGCGCGTTGGAAGGCAATGGCATCGCCTATGATTCCTCTCTGGTCATCCGGGCGAAATCGAGCGAGCAGGGGGGATATCACGCCGCCAGCGAATGGCTGCAGATGCGGCCCCGGCCAACGGCGATCGTGCTGATTTACGAGCTGATGGCGGTCGGTCTTTATCGCCGGCTGGCGGAAGCGGGCCTGAAACCGGGGCGCGATCTCGCCGTCATCGGCTTTCGCGATGGCCCGCGCGGCCAGTTTCTGGAGCCTCGCCTCACCAGTTTCCGCATGTCCCTGCATGATCTCGGCGTGACGGTCGCCCAGACGCTATTATCGACCATGCCGGCCTACGCGCCCTTTTATCCCGGTCAGGCCCGCCATTGCGTATGGCCCATGCTTCTGGTGGCCGGCGAGAGCGATCCCGCCCCCGCAGCATAGGCCGCTGCGCGGGTCGTTAAAGCTTGTCGCCGCCAATGCTGACGACGCCGAAAGGATTGAATTTATACTGGTCTTCCTCATACCTTTCGTCGTCGGCGAGGGTGGCGCTATGGCCCTTCACGGCTGCTTCAACGCCTTCACGCGCCATTTGCTCGGCGACATTATCCATCAATGCGGCGATCTTTAACGGTTCGGTGTTCGTCGATCAGGTGAAACCCGACGCTCGTCATCCCTTCGGCATCGCCTCCTATGGGGCGGCCCCGATCACCCAAAGGCGCAATAGGCGAGGTGGCATTTTTAAAGCTGCTGGCCTTGCTCCCCGGCAATAAAATGTATTGCCATCATTGATATAGCCTTCAGCTTCTGGTCTGCGTCCGAGCCCCCAAATGCCAGGTCAAGCGTGTCTACGGCATTCTGGAAGCGGTCCAGTTCGCGGTCAA
Source organism: Agrobacterium sp. M50-1 (assembly GCF_049843495.1). Lineage (NCBI taxonomy): Bacteria > Pseudomonadati > Pseudomonadota > Alphaproteobacteria > Hyphomicrobiales > Rhizobiaceae > Agrobacterium > Agrobacterium sp. M50-1. The sequence goes on from NZ_JBBHZH010000007.1 coordinate 131,829, forward strand.
AAACATCCGCCTGCGTGGCCTCGCCATAATGCAGATCGGCAAACTCCTGGGCTGCCACCGCAAGAATGAAATAGCCAGCAGCCCGCTCGGGATCCGCCAGCGCGGCCTTCCGGGCCACGGTTGCGGCGCTGTGATAAGCCCGAGAGCCGTTACCTTTTTCCCGGATGATATCTGTAATCATTTTAAACATGGGTTTCTTCGCCTTTTCTTTTTCCCGAGGGGAGGGCTCCCTCGAAGGTAATGCAACCGGGTTGACCAGAAACTGATAGAGGATGTCCGTCGCGACGTCGAAATCCTCCATTGTCATCGCTTCTTGCGGATTATGAGATCCGTTGCGATTGCGGATAAAGATCATACCGGATGGAATTCCCGCTTCCGAGAACACCGCCGCGTCATGGCCGCCACCTGATGCAAGCAGGCAAACGGGTGAACCTGTCGCCCTCGTGGCCTCCTCCAGATGAGCGATGAGTTTCTCATCGCAGATCGCCGGGCTCGTCCATAAAGCTTCACCGGTGTCGAAACGAACCGCGCGCTCGCGCTCGATACGAGCGATCTGGGCAAGAACAAACGAATGCATGCTGTTAAGCATCCCGCTATCCTGGCTGCGAATATCCAGACTGAACTCTATAAAATCGGGGATCCGGGTCAATGCATGTTTCTGTTGATCTGTCGAAACCATGCCACTGGTTATGACGAGATCACGGCCGGCGGCGACAAATTCATGCCAGGCGGCGTCAAGAACGTTGAGGAGTTCCGCCATGGCGAGCACCGCGTCATGTCTATAGGCGAGGGGAACCGCCCCGGAATGACCCGCCTCGCCATAACAGGCGATTTTTCTGTAACGAAAATTACCGCGTATACCCGACACGATCCCGGTCGGCAGATTGCGCTCTACCAAAACAGGACCCTGCTCGATGTGGACCTCGAGATAGGCGCTCACACGTTTCGCGTCGATAATCGGTCTGCCGGCGCGGATCGGCTCCATGTCGATCCCTGCGGCTTCCATATGGTTGGAAAGCGTCCGTCCGTCACCTCGATGTCTTGCGGCAAGTTCCTCCGGTGAAAGTACGCCAAGAAGAGCTTTGGACCCCACGTAGCAGGGACCAAACCATGCGCTTTCCTCGCCGCGCATGGCAATGACCTTTACGGGTTGGGAGAAGCTGTTGCCCTCTCGCCTGGCGCGAACCAGGCACATGATACCTGACAGAACCCCGGCCAGTCCGTCGAAATTCCCTCCGCGAGGAACGCTGTCGACATGTGAACCACATAATACAAAGCGATCGGCCGTCTGATGTTCGGGTAGCGAGAATACGACGTTGCGACCTTGATCCCACACAGCGGCCAGCCCTTCAGCACGGGCAAAATCCATCAGGAACTGCAGCGTATCAGTTTCGACATCGGAGAACGCGGGTCGACTGACGCCTTCGAGATCGGCGGATTGTTTGGCGACCTGCCTGAACAGATGGACGGCTGTGCCGGACAGGTCGTTGATTTCGTCCGTGTTCGCAAGGCTTGCAGACATCAGGTATACTCCGCAAGAGCGATTGTTTCTCTGGCAAGTTTTGCAGTGCCGATTAATGCATCCACACTGGCGAGGCCGCGGGCAATGAGCGCAGCTTCGAGCTCACGGACAAGACGCGGCATGGTATTGGGGCTGATGAAAGTGGCGGTGCCCACCTGCACGGCACGTGCGCCGGCCATCAGATATTCGATGACGTCATCAACCGTAGAGATGCCGCCGCAACCGATTACAGGGATGGAAACCGCGTTAGCGCATTGATACGTCATGCGCAGCGTGATTGGTTTTATGGCCGGGCCCGACAGGCCGCCCATGACATTCCCAAGCCGGATCTCGCCGGTGCGGCTGTCAATGGCCATGGCTAGCATGGTATTGGCCGCGACGAGTGCGTTGGCACCTGCCGCTTCGGCCGCCTGCGCCACCTCCACGACTTCACCTGTATTGGGCGAAAGCTTTGCCCAGAGAGGCAGATCCGTTGCGTCACGGATTTTTCGAATCACGTTTTCGGTCGAACCGGGACGCATGGCGAAGGCCTTGCCGTGATCTTCAATATTGGGACAGGAAATATTGACCTCGATCGCGTCAACACCTGGAATGCTGATCTCCTCGGAGAACCGGGCAAAATCGTCGGCCGTTCCCGCGGATATGCTGACGACAAGAGGCGCCTCATACTGCGTGTAGAAAGGAATTGTGTTCCTGACAAACCACTCCGCGCCCTTGCTTGGTATCCCGATCGAGTTCAGCATTGCACCACGGATCTCACAGACACGTGGCACAGGGTTGCCTGAACGCCTTTCTCGGGTGATGGTCTTGGTCACATGCGCACCAATGCAGTCAAGGTCGAAAACATCCGCCAATTCTTCGGAGAATGTACCGGATGCCGGCATGATCGGGTTCTTTAGCGACAGAGTTCCGATCCGCGTGGAAAGATCCGTCATCACAGCACCTCATCGAGGTCAAAGACAGGACCTTCACGGCAGACCCTGAGATTGACTGCCTCTGCCGAGCGCTTGAAGGGTCGTACACAGGCCTGGCACATGCCAATGCCGCACGCCATGTGCTGCTCCAGTGCAACCTGACCCCCAATAGCATGCCTGGTAGCGATGTCCTGCACCATGCGCATCAGGCGGGCCGACCCGCAGGTGAAGAGAGAATCGACCTGGTGGCTTTCGACCAGCTTATCGATTAGCGGTGTCAGGCTCTCCACGCCTGAATTGCTTTCCAGATCGGTAACGGTGATGACTTCCGCGCCATAAGCGCGAAAAAGATCTGTAGACATAAGAAGCTCGGGAGAGCGTGCGCTGCAAATCGCGGTCAGTCGCCGCCCCGTGTACGCACATTCCCTGGCAAGCGGCGCAAGCGTCGCCAGCCCTACACCCCGCGCTAGAAGAAGAGGCCGTTGCCATTCAGCCTTTAATTCGAAACCCTGGCCAATTGGGCCGACGATATCCAGCGTGTCGCCTGCCTTCAGTTCAGACAGCGCACGGGTACCGGCACCAGCCACCTTATAGAGGAAGGCAAGCTCTCCTTCTTCCAGGTCATACGAGTAGATGCTCATCGGTCGACGGAAAAATGGCTGGAATCGATCCGTCTGAGGGCAAAGAATGTGAAAGAACTGGCCCGGCCGGCAATCGAGGACTGAATCGGGGGCCGAGAGCACCATCAGGCGGTACTGGCCGTTTACCGGCTCGTGTCGTTTTATGATCGTCTCGACCTCATGAATGGATCGACGGGGTGGAAGAGGAGCAGAAGCTGGAAAAGCACAAAGACTGGCTGACATGTCGTGAATCCGGGGAAAAAAGGGCTATCCTCCAGGGGCCAAGTCCGCTGTTGAGGCAAGCATAGACAGAGAGAAAAGTACGCAGACGGAAAAAACCGTCATCGCGCGACCAAAACCCAGATCAGCGTCGGGCGATAAGGCAACAAAGTGTCATGTGCACTCCAGCGTTCAAAAACAAAACATGTCCCTCAACGCATAAAAAGTCAACAAGATTCTCAAAATTGAGATTTATCGCATTAATAATCAGGCTGCGGCGGATTTACCGGCGACTTCGGTACAAATCTGTCGAGCGGGGACGCGCTGTGAGCTGCCCGACGCCGGAATCACTTCGGTCAAAAGCATACTATTGATATAAGTATCATCTTTGAGAACGTAGCTTGCTTTGTGAAACTTTTTGTGAAACCTTTCTATTCACGCGACTAAAACTGACAGACAGGGAAGGCAGTCGGGCGACGCCGGTTTCTTGTTCGGGATACGGAGAATGAGGGTGACGCAATCCGTGCCGATGATCGATATCGCAGGCATCCACAAGACGTTTGTCGCTGACCACGGGACAGTGACTGCGCTTGAGCCGTTAACCATTGACGTCAGGCCAGGCGAATTCATCTCGATCGTTGGGCCTTCAGGCTGCGGGAAATCGACGCTCCTCCGCCTGATTTCCGGTCTTGACCACCCAAGCGGCGGCACCATAAGGCTCGACACTGCCGGCCATAAGCGTCCGGTAGGCTTCGTTTTTCAGGAGCCGGTTCTTCTTCCCTGGAAAACGACCCTCGAAAACGTCCGGTTTCCCCTCGACACCGCCGGGGTTTCTCGCGCTGCGGCGAACAGGATTGCACTCGATCTGATCAAGATGGTGGGCCTTTTCGGCTTCGAGGGCGCTTTGCCGCGCGAGCTGTCGGGTGGAATGCGTCAGCGCGCGGCAATCGCCCGTTCGTTATCGGATGATCCACCGATCCTGTTGATGGACGAGCCGTTCTCCGCGGTCGATCTACTGACGCGAGACACGCTGAACGATGAACTGCTGCGGATCTGGCAGGCCACCGGAAAAACGATCCTGCTGGTTACCCACAGCGTCGAAGAAGCCGTCTATCTCGCTGACCGGGTCATGGTGATGACCGCGCGTCCGGGCAAACTGAAATCTATCCATGAGGTCAATCTCGCGCGACCACGCGGCGAAGAAACCAAACTCGACCCCGCCTACCACTCACTCGTCGCCCGGCTTCGCCGCGATTTACGTACGCCTGGCGAAACCCGTGACGGGAAGCCGCAATAATGGTAAGGCACTTCACCGCCTGTCTCGACTATATCCTGTCACTGGCAGCGCTGCTTGCACTCTGGTGGCTTGCTACTGGTCCGATGGCAATGCCTGCGTATCTTCTGCCCTCCCCTGCGCGCACCTGGGGTGCACTGGTCGCCATTGCGAGCAACGGTGATCTCTGGCTGCATCTCGGCTTCACCATCCAGAACATCGTGCTCGGGCTCTTCCTGGGCCTGATCGCCGGCATCGCTCTGGCCTACGCGATGACGCGTTTTCCGAAGCTCTCGGTCTGGCTGGACGGCCCGCTCGTTATCCTTCAGACAGCACCTAAAATTGCGCTCGCGCCCCTCTTCATCGTGTGGTTCGGCTTTGGGGTTCTGTCCAAAATCATCCTTGTCTTCTCGCTTGTGTTCTTCCCGGTCTTTATTGGTGCCCTGTCAGGGTTCCGAACGCTCGATCCAAAAATGAGGGACCTGGCGACACTTCTGGGTCTCGGCAAAATCCAGCGGTTTATGCAGATCGAATTTCCGTCGGCCCTGCCGGAGATCTTCGTCGGCCTGAAGATCGGCGCGGTCCAGGCGCTGGTTGGTGCGGTGCTGGCCGAGTGGATGTCGGGAAAGCTCGGACTTGGATACCTGATGACCTATGCCGCCGCTACCTACAAGACGCCGCTGCTCTTTGCTGCCGTTCTGCTGACCGTCGCACTCGGTCTTGTGATGCATGTCGTCTTGTCCTCGCTGGAAAACCGGCTTCTCTCGTGGAAGGGGACGAGGAAATGACAAGCGCCGCCTTTCCCTGGAACAACGGCAGGCCGCCGCATCTGCCCTGCGGGCCCGGCGACATTGCAGAAAATGTTCTAACGCCTGGCGATCCGGACCGTGTCCGTTTGCTCGCCGACATGATGGAGGACGTGACCGATTTCGGTCGCAAGCGGGAGTTTGCAGTCATAACCGGCACCTACGAGGGCCGGAGACTGACCATATGCTCCACCGGCATTGGCGGCCCCTCGACTGAAATCGCCCTGGTGGAACTTGCCATGCTCGGCGCCAGGAAGGTAGTGCGCATCGGAGGCATGTCGGCGCTGGCGGCGCAATATGCGCCCGGCTCTTTCGTCGCAGTAAACCATGCTGTAGGCGATACCGGCTCTGCGCGCACCTACCGCATGGCTGGCGGCAAGGCCAAGGCGTCCTCGCGTATCGTCACCGGCCTGGTCGATGCGGCCTCCGAACTTGGCATCACCTGTCGCACCGGCATGGTCGCGTCGACCGACAGCTATTATCTGGGCCAGGACCGCCGCTACCGGCCTGTCGACGACGGTCGGGACGTGTGTGGAAATTTCGTCGGCCACTTCCAGGCTCTGGGTGCGATTGGCGTCGAAATGGAAAGCGAGATCCTTTTGACAGTCGGAAGTGCAATCGGACTCGAAACCGGTTGCCTCCTCGGAATTCACGGAAATCGCGCCACAGATGAATGGCTCGACGATTACGAGCCCACCCAGCGAAATCTTCTGCGCATTGCGGGACGCGCTTTCTCCAGACCGTAAACAACCGAGGGGTCAAACGATGTTCAAAATTTCCAGCGCGGCCGCGGCCGGTCTTATTGCTGTTTCATTTTCGCCACTTGTTGCCATGACGGCGAGCGCTGCAGACAAGGTGATACTTCAGATCGACGGTGCTGCCGCACCGTTTTACGCCCCCCTTTACGCAGGTGTGGAGAAAGGGATTTTCGAAAAAAACGGAATCAAGGTTGAATTCATTTACGCCGCTGCGGCTGACATTCTCACCAACATTGCTGCCGGGAATGTCGATTTTGGCTTTCCGAATGGTGATGCGGTCGTTGCCGCTGTGGCTAACGGTCTGCCCGTCAAGGTGATCCACACCACATATCAGCGCGGTATCGGCGCGCTGTTGGCGAAGGAAGAGAGCGGAATCAGATCTTACGCGGACCTGAAAGGCAAGAGGGTCGCCGTCACCAGCCTTGCCAGCCCCAACTACCTCCAGCTTCAGGTTGGTTTGCAACGCGCCGGCCTGACACTTGACGACGTTTCGGTCGAAGTGGTGGCGACAGGAGCGATCGTCCAGTCGCTGCAGGCTGATCAGGTCGATGCCATAGTCTTTTCCGAACTGCGAAAATACAATCTGGAAGCCGACGGCACCAAGGTCACCATGATTCTGTCCAACGACTTCCTGCCCTCCTTTGGCAATGTGGTTGTTACCAGCGACAGCAAACTTTCGGAAAACGCCGATCTTGCCAGGCGCTTCACCACTGCAATCACCCAGTCGTACCAATGGGTAATAGACGGCCACGTGTCTGAGGCGCTTGATATCGCGCTTGAAAAATACGCGCCAACCTGGCCCAGGGATCAAAAGCCCATGTTGACCACGGCTTTTGAACAGACATTCGTGCCCTCCGTCTGGCAGAGCACCCTTACCAGGGAAAAGGGCCTTGGCGCGGCCGACATGGCGGGCTGGCAGAAGAATGCCGACATCCTGGCGCAATACAAGGTGATCGACACTCCTCCCAAGGCCGCGGATTTCGTTATCGACCCCTATTCGATCGGCCAATAAGGATGCTTCTGCGTGGCGTGGCGGGTCTGACCGCAACCTTCTTTCTGTGGACGGCAATCATCTATCTCTTCGACGTGCCGGCGTTTCTTTTGCCGGAGCCCGTCGAAGTATTCCACAGGTTCGGTTTCCTGTACAAAAACGCCAGCCTCGGCCGGCATATATGGGTGACACTGTCTGAAATTGTCGCGGGGTTCATGCTCGGCACGCTTGCCGGCGTCTTCGCCGGCGCAGTCTTTGTCCGGCTGCCCCGGGTCGAACGTTTTGCCACGCCGCTCGTTCTGCTCCTGCAGACAGCTCCAAAAATTGCAATCGCCCCGCTTTTGCTTTTGTGGCTGGGTATCGGGCCGGCTCCGAAGATCGTTCTGATCGCGATCGTCACGTTCTTTCCGGTCATGTCCGGCATGATGACCGGCCTGCGCTATGGTGAAAGCAGCTTCCGTGATCTCGCAACGGTGCTCAGGTTAAGCCCATGGCAGCGGTTCCGCCACATTGAATTGCCAACTGCGTTGCCGTCGGTCCTCGCAGGCATGGCAGTCGCCACAACGCTTGCCATAACGGCAGCTGTCATCGGCGAACTGATGGGCGCAAATGAAGGGATCGGCTATCTTCTGTCATCGGGTCAGGAAAACAGCGACACATCCGTTGTCATCGGCATGGTCATGCTTTTGTCACTGATCGGCTGGGCTTTTTATGAGGCTGTCGAATTGATGAGACGCCGCCTGGTTGGCAGGTTCCAGTCATCCTGAAGCACACGGTGTTCTGCCGTCTTCCTTCGCGGATTCTGACTGCCGGGATGTACGAAGGGTCGGCGAAACGATAACCAGCGACGACGTGCACCCATGCGTGGGCGGCTGAACTGATAGCGGACAAGACCAGTCGGGCTCCCATCACCAGACACGGTCCGTTGCTGCGGACTCTCACATCCGCGTTTGTCCCGACATTTGCAAGTTCGGTCAGAAGCCGCCTGAAACAGCAGTCTCGCGCCGTGGTCCAGTCGACTGCGACGCTGGCGTCCGATGGCGATGACATTTTTATGGACCGTTGGTGCTGATCGCAGACCGATGCAGCATCCGGCGTGCCGGCTTGTGGCTATAACGCCCTTTCCCCGATCGTGGCGTTTCGTGCAATCCTGTTGCCAGTCATACGTTCTGGACGAGGAATTCCCGCACCGAACGCGTGCCGGTGTTGAAAAGCAGCCGCCGGAATTCGAACTCCAGGACCGTTTGCGGGTCGTGGAAAGGTTCTCGCATGAATTCCTCCTGCGTCAGGCGCAGAGCTTCTTCAGCCGAGTAGAAAATATCGCCGCTGGCGTTTAGGAGTGCAGTATTCGCCTCGTAGATTTTGGTCATCAATTCACAGGCTGCAAGCACTGCTGCCTTCCTGTCGGATATTGCACTGCCTGCGGAGCCGTACCAGGCGATAACTTCCTGACCAAGGGGACGCAACGGTTCCGGCAGGCGCTTGAGGTTTTGCATGACCCATTTGGGCTTGGCGTTGGTGCTCCCGGCGAGATGGCAAAGTCCGGCCGCCTGATCCATCAAAAACATGGTACAGACGAGGAGGCTGGTATCGAAGTCGCCGGAACCCCATGTACCCATCAAATCCTTGAATTCGGGATAGCCACCGGTCCGATTACGGTATTGGACGAAGGAGAGTTTTTCCCAGAAGTCCGTCGGAAACAGTTGCACAAATTCGCTGCTGCCCGTGACCGTGATGCCGACCTGCATCTTGTGCAGCGCATCTTCGGACGAAAGGGGAAGCTTTTTGCGCAAGGTCTTTGTTCCCCGACGCGCCAGCTGGTAAAGTGCCAGAACATCATCCTTCATCGCCTCGACCTCGGCTCGGGTATAATATTCGACGTCAAAAGCCACGCCATCTTCACGAATGTAGTCGACGAAAGTGCGTAATCCGCCGTTCTGCTCAATGAAGAAACTGTGATCGCCAGTGTGCCGGACCGGCGGAAGCTCGTCGCATATGACGTAGACGTCGATGTCAGAGTGCTTGTTCCCGATACCCTCCACCAGCGTCCCCGACAAAACGACGATATCGCCCTCAGCTGGCCGACAGCGGGCCAGTATTTCATCGCGATCAATCCGCAGGTGGCCGTTTAAAAACGAGAATGTCGATGGTGTGGCCGGCATAAGATTCATTTGACACCTGCTAGGGCTACGATTGCGAATAAAGTATCATTATTTATACTTTTCTCATTGTCAACCGTACGTCACAACCGTGGGATGGGCGCGCAAGAGGTTCAAGGCGACGTCGGAACGTGCCACAAAATGCAATATTGCAGTGATTTTGCGTCAAAACGCCGTATCTATGAGGTGTCGAGGCAAACCGCAGCGCGAGGCTGCCGACGCCTCAAAATATATATTGCGTGATCAATCTCCGTAATATATCAATTTTGAGACTTTTCCACAATATGAGGAGGCGCGCGCCTTTGATTTCCCGATATTTTACGGCGATAACGCTTGCTGGCGTCACCCGAGGCCTCTGGGTGATTACCCTCGGATGGTCATCGGCACTGATCGGGGGATCGGTAGCTCTCGTGGGCATAGCTTTTCTGGTTGGTCATCTCATGAACGTAATCCTGGCACCAAGTGTCGGAGCCTTGATCGACCGGCGCAGCAGAAAACGGTTGGCGATATTCGGACAGACGTTGTTCGGATGCGCGATGGCAACGCCCTGGTTTGCACATCTGCTCGGTTACGCGCCGTCCTATGCGATGCTTCTTCTCATCGCCGCCTGCATTGCCGCAGCGGCGCTTGTCCAGGGCGGAGCCCTCGACGCTATTCAGAAGTCCATCGTCGACAAGGGCGACATTAAGCGTACAAATGCAATTGCCAACGGTCTGCGGCAGGGATCGATGATTGCAGGGGCGGGCCTTGGAGGGGTCGTTCTGATGTGGCTGCCGATCCATGCGGGTTTCATCGTCGGTTCCGCTCTATGCGCTCTCGTCGTAGTCTGCCTGCTCGGTCTGCCGGACGCAAATCCACCGGTCAGTGCGCGGAAAAGCTATTTAGCGCAGATGGGGGAAGGCTATCGGTTCTTCCTGCGCAAGCCGGAACTTGGCCGGCTGGCTCTTCTGATTGGCTTAAGCACTTCTGTTGGTCAGTTGTCGAATGTTATGCTCCCGCTTCTGGTGCAAAACGAACTTGACGGCGGCAGCGAGCTATATGGGCTGATTGATGCACTTTGGTCAGTCGGCGGTATCGCCGCCGCGGCCTGCGTCGCGCGTTTGTTGAGACGGTCCGGCCTGGGTGGCTTCGAGTATCTTTCCATCGTCGCCCTGGGGCTTTTCACCGCCATCGTATCGTTTTCACTGAACTCCATGTCGGTCGCGGGTCTGTATCTTCTGATGGGCTTTGCATTCTCGTTCTCGAAGATCCTGTGCGACGGGCGAATGATAGAGCTGGCTGACATGGAATCGATCGGCAGGGTTCGCACATATACCCAGGCGGTCACCAGCGCCTTTGGACTGATAGTATTTTCAATGCCGGCGCTGACGGGGGTGGAAAGCGTACGAACCCATTATGTCTTCTGGGGTCTGGGTGTCGTCGTAATTGCAGCAGCAATTTATCTCACCACCAATTTTGCCGGCGCAGCCGTCGGGCAAGCAACCACGGAAAGAGACGCGCATGACTAAAACTCATTCCTTCAACTGGGCGCAAACACGCTGGCCTGGAAGGTTAATCGCAGTCGAGGGCTTCGACGGCGCAGGCAAAACGACACAGATCGAACTTCTGCACAGACGGCTTGCTGAACTCGGCCATAATGTCGTCCTGACCCGACAGCCATCGGACTGGTATCGCCAGAGCGAACTTGTCCAGCAGTTCCTGAACAATGGCGGCACGCCGGAAACCGTCCGCGCACTCGCTTTGTTTGCGGCAGCAGACAGGGTGCGGCACTGCAGCAACGTCATAATACCTGCACTTGCCCGTGGCCAGACAGTCATCAGCGACCGCTATGTATTCTCTTCTGTCGCCTTTTTTTGGAGCAGGGGGATCGACCCGGAGTTCATCCGGACGATCAATCAGGGGATTCCCCGGCCAGACTGTGCGATCTATCTCGACGTCAAAGCAGAGATTGTCAGGGAACGGCTGCTGGCGCGCGATGGCGACAAGCTGAAGCACGAAGAAAATTCAATCGAGACCATCAACCGCGTTATGGATAACTTCAGGAGCCTGGCACCCGAGCTGAACATAGTGGCGGCACAAGCGGAAAGGGAAGAGGTGTTCCGTGAGATATGGCAGCTGGTTGCGCCCGCTTCAGACGTGACGACAAGACGCCCCGCGCCTGCCGGCGCCACCGGTTTGCGCATTTGAAGCACTTCCCGGAAAACGCCTCTCGCTCCCGATGTTCGTCATACACAACCGAGGCGTCCTGCCCGCATTTTCTGTAGACAAACGTACCTGAGACGCAGCGACCCCGTCTGGAGGAACGGCCTGAAAGTCGAGAGGCATGATATCCATGCCTTCGCGCCCCTGGTCTCCCGCCCTGGCGGCCCGGTTCTCCCGCCAGCCTAGTGCGGGACAGTACGCTTCCCAACCGTCAGAAATCACGGCAAGCGACAGACTGCACTGCAACGCCCCGCATACAGCACACAAGGCTTGAAAAATCTCTCTCAGAGACCGGGAACCGGTACTATTTCCGGCGGCGCGACTGAACCGAGATCCGCCATTTCATCGGTGATCAGGCGGCTCAGTCGCTTGATGCCTTCCTGCGCGCGCTCCGGTGGGCAGGAGGTGAAGCAGAGGCGAAGCGTATTCCGGCCCGAACCATCGGGGTGGAAGGGGCGACCAGGAACAAAAGCGACGCCTTCGAGAGCAATAGCCTTGGCAAGCAGAGCATTGGCGTCGAGACCGTCCGGCAGCGTCAGCCAGACGAACATCCCGCCCTCCGGTTTCTGCCAGCAGACCTTGTCGGGCATGTATTGTTCGAGCGCACTGATCAGATTGTCGCGTCTTTGCCGATAGGCCTGCCGCGAGGCAAGCACACGCTCGTCAAACATTTCAGCTGCAACGCGGTGCATTACCATCTGGTTGATCGTTGAACTGTTGAGGTCGCTGGACTGCTTCAGCAACACCAGCTTCTGGATGAGGGGGGTTGCAGCACATATCCAGCCGATCCGCATGCCGGGAGTCATTGTCTTGGAGAAACTGCCGCAATAGACAACAAGAGAGTTTTCGATCGAGCCACATTCCTCGATATCGAGCTGCATGATTGAAGGAAGCGTGCTTCCTTCGTATCGTAACGCGCTGTAGGCCGCGTCCTCGACCAGGGGAATGTCATTATCGCGTGCAAGGGCAAGCAGCCGACGCCGCGCGCATGTTCCCATCGTTTCACCCGTCGGGTTCGAGAAGTCCGGATTGGCATAGATGAGCTTCAAGGGACTGGCGTCGTCGGCGTCTGGGCTCGGGCGCCCTGCAGCTTTCCCTTTCGCGTCGAAAAAGCGGTAGTCGGGTTCATAAGCGTCGAAGATTTGCAGTGCACCGAGGTAGCTCGGCTTTGAGATCGCAACAGAGCTGCCTTTTTCGAGAAAGAGACGAGAAAGAAATTCGATGGCCTGCTGCGCTCCCGACGTAATCAGGATGTTGTCTGAACTGCAGATGACGCCCTGTCGGTGCATGAAACCGGCGATCCAGCGTCGTAGCGGCAGATAGCCTTCACTGGCGCAATATTGCAGGGAGACCTGCGGGCACTCCCGAAGGTATTTCTGATAGCCGTCAAGAAACTGTGGGGAGGCAAAAAGATCAGCGTCAGGAAATCCACCCGCGAAGGAAATGATATCGGGATTTCCCAGCAAAGCGAACAGATCCCGAATTTCCGATGCATGCATGTTCCTGGCTCTGTCCGCGAACCGCTTTTCCCAGGTTTGTGTTTGAGGGGATATCGATTTTTCGTTCGTCATAAATTTCTCCCGGTTCAGGATGCGCTGGCCACGGGTACTGCGGTCACGTGACGGACAATTTCATGAATGACGTCCTCGCAAGACGACGGTTTCCGCACGATCCCGCAAAACGGCGAATGGATTTCGCTATAGGAAGGAACGTCCGGTCTGGTGGGTTGCGCGTTGATCAGGCACCGGACGAACTGGTCGTCAAAGGTCTGCCTGACCGAGCCGCAATCGAGGTTCGCGCCATAAGGAAAGAGGAACCACCCAAACATGTCTTGGGCGCCCCGGCCGAGGACAACGTTTGCAGTTTCGCCAACCGCACAACGCAAATCCGCGTGGTGGAGATTGACACCGGTCTTTAACTCGAAGGCTTCGGCGATATAGGCGCCGCCGATGCGCCCTGCGAATTCCAGAAAATGTGGTTGACCATTGCCGTCAACAATCATTTCGAGGTGAAACCCACCGTCGGAATAGTTGAGCAGGCGGGAAAGCTCCGTTACAGCCGTGCTCGCCCATTCGGGATTTTCGATTTGCGTTGAGCCGAGGGCTGAGCCAGCCGCATAGGAAAAACACGTATTGACGTATTTCGATGCTTGCAGGATGTCCAGCTTTCCCCCCTGCAAAAGCCCGTCAAGATGAAGGATGTCGCCGGGGATATATTCTTCGACGAGCCAGTCTGTCTCACGAAGGGTTTCGACGCGGGCATCAAGTTCATTTCGTGAACCGATCCAGATACCGTTGCTGGCCGCATCCAGTCGCGGCTTGAGCACCAGTGTCTGATGGAGCGGTATCCGGCCACTCGCGCGCTTGTATTTTGCAAGCGACCAGAATGCGGGCTGGCTGACGGTTGATCCACGGACTGACATTCGCATTGTCAGTTTGTCGCGGATCGGAAGCACCTTTGCGACCGTGTCGCCGGGAATATTGAACCGTTCACGGATTTGGGCGGCGAGAATGAGGTCACGCTCACCGCGTGCAACCAGGCAGTCGCAATTCGCGCATGCCTCTTCTATCAGCGCCGGTAGCGCATCCGGATCAAGGTCGGACAGTTTGGCGGTGATGATCCGTGCTCGCGCAGGCGACACCCCGTCGAGGAACTGACCGATATAGGTCACCTCATGCATATCGTGGTCGATTACCTGATCGTACCGGATGCGCTCCGGATCAACCCGGTTGAGTATTACAATTCTTGCCAATGCCCGCTCCTGTTCTCTGCTCAAACACTGATCCGAATGTTTTTGGACGCCTGCTTCCAAAGGGCTGCTCTTCGATCTCCCTGATCCACGGGGCGGAAATGGCGAAAGAGCCGCACTTCCTCCGCAGCCGTCGCTCGATGGCGAACTCGATCGTGATATTTTCTGACATTAGTACATTTATTGAGACAAGCAAGATGCTAAATCTAGCGCTGACGACGCTCAAAATTCTGTCAGACGAAAAATAAAACTTTCAATAATATCTATATTTAACATTTACTTAGATATCCAATCCGCGAGCACCATCCGGCGTCCGGATTTAAAATCGACAATTTTAGCTTGAGTTTTTTATGAACATAATCTCATTATTAAGACGAAATGACGACAAAGGGTATTCATGTCATCCGCCAACTTTTCCTCGCGCTTTATGCGAACCGCTCAAAAGGTGTCACCACTCTGCGTCGGGTTCGACCCGTCAACCACGGTTCTTCAATCGTGGGGGCTTGCGCCCGATGCACAGGGAGCGGCACAGCTCTGTCGCGTGCTTCTTGACGCCCTTGACGGGCTGGCCGGCATCGTTAAGCCGCAAGTAGCTTTCTTTGAATCCTTTGGGCCCGAAGGCATGCAAGTGCTTGCCCGTTTCATAAGCGAGGCGAAGTCGCGGGACCTGCTGGTTATCGCTGATGCGAAGCGCGGCGATATTGGTTCGAGCATGGAAGCCTATGCGAGCGCGTGGCTTGGGCCCGAAAGCGCCTTCGGCGCCGACGCAGTCACCGCCAGTCCTTATCTGGGACCCTCGGCGCTATCGCCCCTGTTTCGGCGAGCGGCTTCGACGGAGACGGCGGTATTTGTGGTGGTCCGCTCGTCCAATCCAGAGGGCGCATCCGTTCAATCCGCCATGACGCAGGGGCGCAGCGTCGCTCTTGATGTCGCAACATCCATCACAGCCTGGAACGACGCCCTGGAAAATGAGGGCGCTATCGGGCCGGTTGGCGCAGTCGTCGGCGCTACGGGCGGAGCCGAAAGCGCAACACTTCTGGATGCAATGCCCCGATCCCTCTTCCTGTCTCCGGGTATTGGCGCACAGGGGGCAACGATGCAGGACGCGCATAAAATGTTCGGGTCAAGTGCATCGCGTGTAATCCCAACAGTCTCCCGGTCAATCCTTTCGGCAGGACCTGACAGAGACCGGCTTCGCGAGACAATCGCAGGCTTTGCCCGTTCAGCTCGCTTGCTGCAAGAGCAGGGGCGCTGATGCCTACACTTTTATCCTTCCCGGAACCCACGGATATTGCGGAACTCTTTGTGACCCGCTCACGGCTGGGCATCGATATCAGTACAACCAATTTTGCCGTTGAAGGACTTGTTCTGAACGATGAAGGGCAAGTGGTTCTCATCAAGAGGGGACCGATGTGCCGTGACAATATTGGCCTCCTTGAGGGGATTGGGGGGCAATGCCACGACGAAGAGCGATTTCGGGACGCATTGCACCGGGAAATTGCAGAAGAAGTCGGAACAGCGGCCATAATTGAAATCGAGCGGTTTTCTCACATGCGCCTCCAGCATGAACGGGAAGGAGCGTCGGGAGCATCCGCGAAGTGGATTGTCGTGTCTTATATCTGCCGCTGGCGCTCCGGTCCCCTGACCGTTGCCGAACCGGCAAAAAATAGTGGCTTCCATCTGGTTGATCCGCACGCATTCAGCGCCGTGGATCTCGCACCTTCCGCAAGATTCTCGCTGAACATTTACCGCGCGTTCGCCAGGCAATTTTCGCCTGATGACGCGACAAGAGATTTACTCACATTGAGGGAGTGACATGGTAAGGCTTGCAACATCGGGTGTTTGTCAATTTTTTCTGTCAAACGGGGAGGAGATCCTCTTCAGGGAGGGCAGCGGTGCGCTCGTTACAGACACCAAGGGCCGCAATTATTACGACTTCATCCTGGGTTTTGGGCCGGTTGTGCTGGGTCATGCGCGGCCTGATTTCACAAGTATTTTTCAGCAGAAAGCGGCTGGCGCAATACACTTCCCGGGTTATGCCGGACAACACGTCGATTTTCTCGAAGCCTTTCTGCCTGAGGCCTATCAAAATCACAGCGTTGGCTACTTCAAGCACTCCTCTGACGCCATGACTGCAGCCGCGCGGCTGGCGTGCAAGAAAACCGGCCGTAAAGGTCTGATCCGATGCGGCTATATAGGCTGGCACGACGCACAGATCGGCAACAGTCCACGATGGCACGAGCGGCTTTCATCGCCGCACCGCAGTGAAATCCGCCCCAATTCTTTCACTCGCGGGATGAGCGAGAGCGAACCCGTGGTCAACTGGATTGATCTGCGGATTGACAGCCTGAGACAGATTCTTGACGATGCGCCCGATACCTATGCCGCGTTGTTATTTGACGCCTATCAGTTGTCATTGATGTCGCCGGCGGATCTCTCCGAAGCGATTGCACTCTGCCGCGATCGTGGTGTTCAGGTCGTGGCGGATGAAACAAAAACCGCAGGACGGGTCTCACCTATGGGAGCGCTCGCCGCAGTCGGTCTTGACGCGGATTACGTCGTGCTTGGCAAGGCAATCGGAAACGGCGCACCGGTCTCTTTGCTTGTCGGCCCGCCATCCATGTCCAGTGATTACCTCGAGGCGAAGATAAGCGGAACCTATTGCAAGGAGCTTTTGGGCGTTTTCGCCGCCTCGGCGACGCATCAGCTCATGGAAGAGCTGCATGGATATTCGATGTTTGGAGAAATTTCCGAGCGCTTCGTCAATGTATTCACCAACGCTGCAGCAAACGTCGGCCTTGGAGACCAGATCTATGTCGAGCTGATACTCGGGGGATCGCTGTTTGAATTACGCTTCAGCGAAGACATAGAAAACAATCTCGGTCTGCGGGCGAAGATACCCCGCATCTTTGCCGATCACGGCATATTGCTCCTTCAGGGGCACCCATCCTTCTTCTGTCTTTCCCACGCGGAGATTGACTGGTCCGACCTGTCCGCACGCATCGAGCGGGCTCTGAGGGCATCTTTGCCATTATTCGCCTGATCCAAGAACCGCTTGCAGACCGCCAGTCGGTCATCTGCCTTGTAGGAGTTGCGAATGCCTTTTCCAGACCACATCCATTTTCTCAATCAGGGCGATGAGCCGGGTGACCGGGTGTTCATCAATATCACGACGCGGGGCTGCGGTAGCGGTTGTTCCTATTGCTATATCATCTCCCCGGCGGGACCCCAGGTGTTCGTCGATGATGCCGCACTTTCCAACAGCGCCGAAGCCTTGCTTCAGTCCCCCTATTTCCGGCCGGGTCGCAACGGCACGATCGTCTCGCTCTGCCCGGATTCCGAACCCTTCAAGGACGAACGATCGACAGAGAAGGTTCTCTGTGTGCTGCGCGCAGTGCTCTCACTTGGCAATCCGGTACAGATTCCGACGAAGGAAAAGGTTCCGGAGGCTGCGCTGGAGGTGATCAGCACCCATGCCTACCCTAATCAGGTCGTGCTCTTCACCTCTTTCTCGTCACTCGCCAAGGCTGGCAAAATCGAGCCACGGGCTGCCCCTGTCGCCGATCGAATTCGTAATTTCGCCCTGGCGCGCAAGCACGGTGTATTCGTCTGCATGTATCTGAAGCCATTCCTGCCTGCCACGCTGAAGGACCTGGATCATGTCCTCCAGGTTCTGGAGGCGGAACGACCCGATGCGATCTGTGTCGGGATGCTCTACACAACCACGCAGCAACAGGACTCGGCCTATACTCATCCTGTGCACGCCAGTCTCACTGCGCGCCCGCTGGATGACGATTTCAATACCTTCGTCGCCGCCGTAAAGGCACAGGGCCTCGTGCCGCTTTTCCATTCATCCGTGTGCGTCACCGCCTGGGCGCTGGATCGCATCCCTATGCCGCACATATGGAAGGAATATCCGGCGCTGTGCGTCAACTGCCGCAACTGTGAGCGTGATCTACAGGACCGTTTTTCGCAATCAGCTGTTCCCTCCTTCACCTCTCCGCAGCCGGTGTATCATGTCAGTCTACCTTAACAACGCCACCACAGGATATCCAAAGGCCATCTCTGCGGTAGAGGCCTATTCCGCGGCGCTGCAATCGATACCATCGGATGTGCGTCACAGCGCTGAGCCGCAAATCGAACTGGTGCGGGGGCGCATAGCCTCGCTGCTGGGAGTGGACCACACGCATCTCTTCTTCCTTTCGGATGCGACGCTGGCGCTTAATGCCGTAATCCGGGGATATGTCGGCGCGGGAGACCATTGCGTTACCGACAACCGGTCGCACAACGCGGTTCTGAGAACACTCAACGGAATACCGGGCGTAAGTTGGCAGGTTGCTCGGGTTCATGATCTTCACGAGGAACCCGACTTTTCTTTTCTCGACGTCATTGACGAGCCAAAACTGGTTTGCCTGACCCACACCAGTAACGTCACCGGTTCTGTTTACGATGTGACGACGCTCATCAGGCGCATCCGCTCGCGATTTCCGAAAGCGGCTGTGCTCGTGGATGCGTCACAATCGGTCGGCTTTTGCCCCATTGACGATCTGGATGACGCTGACTTCATCGTATTTCCGGCTCACAAGCATCTGCATTCAATGCCTGGTGCGGCCGTGCTTGTGGCACGCCGCAGGCTTGTTCCGTTTATTCTCGGCGGTACAGGCAGCAACTCAGCTGAACTCGCGCTCGGCGATACTGGCGGGAATTTCGTTGAGGTTGGCACACCGAATTTACCGGCGATACTTGCACTGGGCGCAGCACTTGAAGAGCAGAATGACGGTGCTCACGACATTCGCCGTCGGATCGAAAACCTCACCGAGATGCTGTGGAGCGGACTTCAGTCGGTTCCCGGCATCCAGCCTCTCGGGCGGCGACCCTATCAGAAGCGTTCAGGCGTTGTCGCCTGCAAGCTGCCGGGCTCACCGGAAGCTGACTGGATTCCCTTTCTGCGCAGCCAGGACATAATCGCCAGGGGAGGGCTTCACTGTGCCCCGACAATTCACGAAGAACTGGGTCTGGGAAACGTCGGCACCCTCCGCTTCAGCATCAGCCGGTTCACTCGTGAAGACGAGATCCGTAGCGCTGTAGAGGCTGTGCAGATATTTGCGGACTTTGTCGCAGAGGAGACGGGTCGGCCATGACGCTATATCGATCCGATCGCCTTGTAATCGAAGAACCACGCCCCTGCGCAGAGGAGCCCGACCGTATCCACCTGGTAGGCCATCTAAGGTCAACGACACTCGACGAGATCGCCACGCTTCTGCTCGAGGACCGCTGGCGAACCTTGCGACTGAGGCAGCCCGCCGCACTGGTGGCGCACGGCCCGGACGGAGAATTGCTCACGCTGAACGCGGAATGCGAATTCTCGCTCTCGCGGCTGATCGACGCGCAATCCGGCCTTGCATTTTTTCACGACCTGATCACGAGAATGGAGTTGCAATAATGAGCAAGTTTCTGGGAGAAAAACGCACCGGTCTTATATTCGCGGCGGATTTGCCCTCTTTCGATGAGAATGCCCGGGTACTCGATGTCATCAGTGAATATGTCGATGTTATCAAGGTCTGTAACCCTCTGGTAATGCGGGAGGGCGCTGCAACGATCCGCAAACTGGCAGACCGTTACGGGAAGCCTGTGTTTGCTGACCTCAAGGTCGCCGACGTTCCGCATACGAGTGCCCAGATCGTGAAAATCGTGGCGGACAACGGCGGTTCAGCCGTAATGGTGCACGGCTTTGTCGGTCCCGACGGGATTTCGGAATGCATGGAGGCCGCCGGCGATAACGTGGGCATCATTGTCCAGTTGGAACTGACGAATCCGGGTGGGAAATTATTTACCGCTCCAATTGCCAACGACATGGCCCGGCTTGCAGCTGACATGGGGGTCTACGGCACCCAGGCGCCTGGCAACAGACCCAACAGGATCGCAGAAATCAGAGACATTATTGGTCCCGACCCGGTCATCGTTTGCTGCGGCGTCGGAGCCCAGGGCGGCAAGCACAACGAGGTTATGCAAGCCGGGGGCACCTATTCCATCGTCGGGCGGGCGATCTATAACGCCGAGGATCCCGTCCAGGCGGTCACGGCTGTGCTGAACTGACCCTGAAAGCCGTCTCCATTTGTGGACGGCTTCTCCCGTTAGCTGCGCGCTCCGGCAGTTGCCGGATCGGTTCACAGACCATCAGCCGCCGGAGAACTACAGTGGCTGATGCAAACCACTCCGCGACAGGAACCCGCGCGGGACGCGGCGTCGTCGAAAGACCGGAGGTTCCACTCGACCCTACCGGTCGTCGTCCAAACCGTATTTGGCTATCAGATTATCGATGAAGTCCGCCGCTTCGGTCGCCTTCAGCGCCTGCTCCCACATTTGACGTGAAATGTCTTCATGCAGTCGCACGCCGTCCTGGGAGGTGGTTATCAGACCGACCCCGACGCGAATATTTGGCTGCTCCCCCAAACGGAACGGACTGATCGCCAACACCGAGTGATCGGCCTGACGAAAAATCTGGAAGCTGGTCGAGGGGACCGATTGCGGAAGAATCCCCAGTTGCACCCCCAGGGGCTGCTTTCGAAACAGGCTGCTGATGTGGCGCACTTCCCGGCATGCCATGACACGGCGGCGCCTCTGAACTTCTTCCGGCAAATCCTGGCGACCAATCAGGCCATGGAGAAGGAAACGCTCAAGATCTGAGGAGGCGATCAGGCTAACGAGCAAAGGCCGGCGCAATCGGTAGTTTTTCTTTCGTCCCTTCAACGTATCGATCAACCGGCGGATTGCGTCTTTGGTCGCGTCATCCATGGGAGCTGTATCGAGGAAGACCTCCTGAAGCATCTCATCGTAGACTTCGGAGGTCAGCAGATAAGAGATCGGGCCAAAAAAACCGATGATCTGCTCGCTCTTCTCCTCGAGCTGACGCATGCGCTCAAAGAAGGAGCCGGCGGTGTCAATATATTCAATGTCAACGCCAAGGAGGCTCTGGATAGAAACGCCCAACACCTTGGTGATGCTGACGAGCAGCTCTATCTTGAGAATCTCCCCTTTCTCCGCGCGATAAAGGGCGGCACGGGAAATGCCGAGACGTTTCGCCATTTCCTCCGGCGAAAGACCGTGACCGATACGATAGGCCTGCAATCGCGCACCAATCTCGTCGATCCGAATTACATCATCATATGCAGTTTCGTCAGTCATCCTGATGCCGCCGCCAACTTTCAAAGACTAATACATGAGCGATACCGTTCGCATACCGGAAGGATCGGGGCAACATGCCACAATGCCTGCATGGTATTTATACAAATCTAAACTTCTAGACCCCCCGATAAAATACCGCCAAACAATCGCTCGATGGGACGACCGTTGAACCTTGCAGTGACGGGCAGGCGGGAATTATGCTGCGAAAAAAATCAATGCATCTTCCTGTTGCGCCGAAAACGCCGCATGGGCGGCATCATTTCAGCATTTCGCTCCGCTTGCCAGTCGGGTTCACCCTGCCGCGTTCTGCGGCAGGGTGTCGAATTTGCAGCCGTTGATGCTCGCTCAATCGTCAGGAAAGCTCACGTCCGCGCCGTTCCGGGATCAGGAGCCACATGGCGACCATGTCGAGAATATACAACGTCGCTAACAGCGCGATCGCCAGTTCAAATCCGTAGAACGAAGCAATAGTGCCAACCACGACAGGACCAAATCCACCGACACCACGTCCGACATTAAAGAGGACATTTTGTGCGGTAGCGCGGGCCGCGGTCGGAAAAAGCTCGCTGATAAGGGCGCCGTAACCGCCAAGCATTCCGTTGACGAAGAATCCCATGACTGCACCTGCCACCAGCAATTCATATGGGTCGGTCAGTTGCGAGTAGATCACGACCATAACAGCGGCCATGAACATGTACCCGAAGAAGGCAGGACGACGACCGATCCGGTCTGCAATGTGACCAAACATAAAAATGCCCAGCGCCATCCCCGCAATCGTCACGGTCGTCCAGATCGCCGATTGTGTCAGTGCAAAGCCAAACCGGGTAGCAAGATAATTCGGGAGCCAGATCATGACGCCGTAATAGCCGAAATTCTGAACCGAGCAGAGAATAGCCATCCCGATACTGAGTTTTGTGGTGTCCCAGTCCTTCACCAGAAGTCGAAGCGAGGATTTGGTAGATTTTCCGGCTTTGTTTGCGACAAAAACCTCGGGCTCGTGCAAGGAGTTTCGAATGAAATAGGCAACGACAGCCGGGAAAATCCCGATCGCGAACATCCCCCGCCACCCGATCACAGGCAAGAGCATTGGCGTCACAATCGCCGCTGCCAGGACACCAAGCTGCCACCCCAGACCGACATAGGATGACGCCCTGGCGCGCTTGTTTGCCGGCCAGGCCTCGGCCACCAAGGCCATCCCGATGCCGAACTCACCGCCAAGGCCGAGGCCGGCCATCGTCCGGTAGAAAAGAAGGTCCCAATAGCCCTGTGCAAGGGCGCAAAGTCCAGTGAAGACGGCAAAAAGCACGATGGTCCAGGTCAGAACTTTAACACGGCCCAGTCTGTCGGACAGCATGCCAAACAGAACGCCCCCGATGACGGCGCCAATGAGCGTCGCGGTAACGAGCGATGCCGCCTGACCCGGGCTCAGGGAGAGGTCGCTCGAAATCGCTTTCAACATAAACCCGAGGATCAGCAGATCGAACCCGTCCATCGCATAACCGATAGCGGCGCCCAGCATCGCCTTCTTGGCCTTTCCATCCACTTCACTCGGACTCGATGAAGTCACTTCCTCACGATACGCAGTGTCAATGGTCATTTTGTTCCCCTTTTTGACCTAACGACGAAAAGAAGAATAGACCACATCAATGTCTCAATCGTCAATATTTATCTCAGTATTTAGACGATCGCATGAAAGCGTCTTGGGCGAGACGCGCATGACCGATATTCAATGTCGCACGAGGCAACAAATGCGCCCCTCGGATGTCCGGGGAACGGTAGAGAATTCCCGTTCGTATCAAAGGCTGCAGCATGAACTCCGGAAAACCAGTGAGTCCAATCCTGACCGGATCGTCCTACATACACGCGGGGATGGACGAAGCGGGTTATGTCCCGTCCCCGTCGGCTCGACAAAATTCCCGAAGCCCTGAAAACGCGGCGCTGGTCAGTCCATGCGCCAACGTTCCAGCTCGGCAAGTGTGAAGCGCGGCGTTATATGCTGGGGGCAGTTCCAGTCGAATGCCTCCACGGCGATGAGGACAAGACGTTCCACCCGGGCAGGGTAGTCTGGCATGGTCAACCTCTTTGCCAGCAATGGATCATCTGCTGCGTCGATGATCCGCATACGGGCGAAAATCTTCAGGCGGCGCTGATGCGCGTAATCCATCAGAAACAGCGAGACGCGATCGTTCACCTGCACATTGCCCGTCGTGATATATTGCCGGTTACCGCGAAAGTCGGCAAAACCCAGCAGTGTCGGGTCGAGTGTGGTGAGGAAACCGGCCGGCCCGCCCCGGTACTGGACGTAAGGCCAGCCCGTTTCTGAAACACTGGCGAGATAAAAACCGTCGCGTTCCCGAATGAAGGCTGCTTCTGCGGGGCCGAGGCGCTGGCTTGCGGGCGTCTCATCGGCGCCACCGCGCGCGGCAATGCGCGCCCATTGTTCGGCGCTTCCGTAGTGATCCTGTGCGGCCGCCACGGAGGACGTTGTTGCAATATCAAGATATTTGCTCATTTTCCATCTGCCTCTCCAGGCGGCCGAAACCGGCCTCAGTCTTGCAAAGCCCAATCCGCAACCTGCCAACGGATTTGTCCACGGTCGGCAACGACATGGCCCAACCCCGGAAACGGCATGTGCGTGGCGGCAATCAGTGCGCCTTCCGACGCGGCGCGAGGGAAAAAGCGGTCACGCATTGCCTTGGCGGCTGCCTGGTCCTGCTCGAACAGAAAGAACACGTCGGTCGCTGCTGGATGTACGACAGGGAAGATCATGTCTGAGACCATGATAAGGCTCTTTCCCTCATCTTCCACCCGAACGCCGATATGGCCGGGCGTGTGGCCGGTCAGGTCGACAATCGTTACGCCGGGCATAATTTCACGCTCTCCATCGATCGCTTGAAGTCTGGGGTAGAGTCGCACGACCTCTTCCGCCATCTGAAAGCTCGTCTGGAGGAATTCGGGTGCGCCGCTGCGCTTGGCGGGGTCAGTCCAATGCCTGACGTCGCGCCGATCAATATAGACCTCCGCATTCGGGTAATTGTTCTTGCCGCCGGCGATCAGGCCGCCCATGTGGTCCTGATGCATGTGCGTCACGATGACCGCATCGATCCGATCAAGCTGCAGACCAAGCCTGGCGAGGGCTTGCGGCAGGTTGCCGGTTTGCCCGATGGAGCCCGCTGCGCCTGCATCAATCAGGATGCGACGTTGGCCATCGTCGACAAGATACTGGTTGAACAGAAACCGCACCCCGCTTGGCCTGGCGGTGAACTGGGCGACTGCCTGCCGTTCCACCTCGGCCGGGTCACGCCCGGGAAAAAAGGTGTAGGGCATATCTGCATAGCCGTCCGCCAGCGCGGTCACCGTGAAGCGGCCGATCCGGATCTGCGCCAGCGGCGTTACGCTGGCCAGCGTCGTGACCGGTTCCGGTGTTGCGGCAAGGGCCTGCGCGCCATGGATCAGTCCTCCCCCGAGGAGGCCAAAAGGAAGAGCGCTGGCAAAGGCACGGCGCGAAAGATTGGGCATGACGTCTTTCTCCTTGTTCTGGCGATGAGGGAAGGTCCCTCGACATCATGAAAACTAGGATATCCAAAACTGATACGGTATCCTGCGATTCTGGGAGATTCCCTCTCATTTTATGGAAGGATAGAATGGATCGGTTCGAAGCGATGTCAGTCCTGCTCGCGGTGGTCGACGCCGGCAGCCTCTCGGCGGGGGCACGGCGTTTGCAGGCGCCGCTCGCCACGGTCAGCCGCAAGGTCGCCGACCTCGAAAAGCACCTTGGCGCCCGTCTGGTGCTGCGTACGCGCCGCGGCCTGACCTTGACGGATGAAGGACGAAATTACGTCGCCGCGTCACGGCGTATTTTGGAGGAACTGGAGGCGGCAGAGCGGCAGGCCAGCGGCGACTACGGCGCGCTGCGCGGAGGGCTGCATGTAACCGCGTCAATTATTTTCGGCGAGCGTCACGTTTTGCCAATTGCACTGGAATTCCTCAAGGAGCAACCCGAAATCGATATGCGGCTGACGCTGACGGACCGCCAGATAAGTCTGTCGGACGACCATGTTGATATCGCCCTTCGCATCGGACATCTGACCGATAGCGCGCTGATCGCAACACGTGTTGGTGCAGTCCGCCGGGTCGTGTGCGCCAGCCCTGACTATCTCACCCGGCGGGGCGTTCCGCTTGACCCCGAGGACCTCGTCCGGCACGACGGTATAAGCTTTCAGGGCTTCGCGACCGCGCCTGAAGTGCGTTATCGCCGCGACGGGGCGACCTTCAATGTCGAACCCCGCCCGAGGCTTGCGGTCAACACGACAGAGGCCGCAATTCAGGCGGCCGTATCGGGTATCGGCATCATCCGCGTACTCTCCTACCAGATTGCAGACCAGTTACGTTCTGGCGCCCTGCAGGAAGTACTTGTGGAGTTTGCGCCGGCCCCGCTACCCGTGAATGTCGTCTACGGACCAGCCGATCCATTGCCAACGAAGGTTCGATGCTTCCTGGATTGGATTACGCCCCGCTTGCGCGATCAACTGGCCCATTAAATTCCGATCAGGACCCACCACCGATTAACTCTATTTCATGAAACCAACCGTGTATGGGGCTGTCTGCCTCATTGCGTCTGAGGCGTCCTTGCAGTCAGTTTATTTCCGTCGGGGTCACGAAGATATGCAACGAACGCCCCGTTCGGACGTGCCGTGGGCGGGCTCTCGATTGCCGTTCCGCCGTGTGCGACACCGGCGGCGTGCCACGCCAGGACGTGGTCGGGGGTCGTCGCCGCGATACCGATTGTTCCACCGTTGGCAGCGGTCGCCGGTTTGCCGTCAATGGGTGTCGTGATCATCAGCCGCCCTCCTTCATGGGCGTAGATCAGTCGGCCTCTGGCGTCCATCTCGCCGGGCTTGCCGCCCAGAGCGACGAAGGTGGCATCATAGAAATCTCTCGCGCGCTCCAGATCGTTGCTGCCGATCATGACGTGGGTGAACATGTTTTATCTCCTCTGGACTGCCCGTCCGTTTTCGTGACTTTTAGCGGTCGAAGTTTCTTAGATATCTTGATGGTGACGTTCCGAGAGCCTTCTTGAACATGGTAATGAACGCCGACACCGATTCATATCCGAGGTCGCCCGAAACCTGCTGTACTGTCGCCCCTGCTGAAAGGCTTCGGATTGCGACGATCAATTGCAACTGTTGGCGCCAGCGGCCAAAGGTAAGGCCGGTCTCCTGCTGAACGAGACGTGCGAGCGAATTCTCGCTCATCGCCACTCGCGTTGCCCACTGCGCCATCGTACTGCGGTCGGACGGGTTATTCGCCAGTTCCGACGCAATCTGCACAAGCCGCGATTCATCCGTCAGCGGCAGATGAAGATACTCTACCGGCATCCGTGACAAGGCCGACAGAAGCAGCGTCGTCACGAGTTCCGAGTGAGCCGTCGCAACCTCGGACTGATCGGCCATCTCGATGATGAGTTCCCTGACGAGTGGCGAGAGGGAAAGCGTGCAACACCGGTTCGGCAGATCGGCAGCCCCCGGTTCAACGAACAGGAAGAACAAGCGCGCGTTGGCAGTGGCGACATTGCTGTGAGGCATGCCTCCTGGCACCCAGACGCCGCAGTGAGGCGGAACCATCCACATGCCGCTCGGAACCCTGCATGTCACACCACCGCGCAGGGGCATGACGAGCTGGCCCTTGCGGTGTTGATGTTCGGGCGCCTCGCGTTCGTTTTGCGACACGTCGATCCTGACTGCGCGCGCGGGCGCAGGGGAGCTTTCGAGCTCGTGGTCGGCCAAGGCGCCGGAGAGGGATATTTGCGACTGGTGGAATTTAGTGATCATCTGATGGTATATCTAAATTCTTCCGCGTGCTTTGTCGATAGGGTCACACCCGGCGAACAGGCTGGAGAACGATCATGGCACTTCAAAAATTCGACGACCGTTGGTGGTCTGACATTGTCAGGACTGAAATTCGTTTGCCCCTCAAAGAGCCTCGCAGTCTTTGCATTTTGACTCCACCCCGAACGCGGACAAAGTCGCCGCGCGCCGGCCGCTTTAAAAGAATCACGACCGGTCTCCTTTCGAAAGCCCGCGCGCTTCTCGGCCGTCAACCGGGGGCCGTGTCTACCGGTGCGTGCACGGACCAGGCCGAAGCCTACCTGCACGCCTGCCTCGCCGCACCGTTCTTTTGTTATGTCTCGCCAGCGATCTATGGCCTGCCGAACAGCGTCACCTGTGATGAACAAGGCGCGGAGCAGAACATCTCCAGGCCGGGAGATGACATTTGAGTGTCCGACCAGTCGTTACCAGGGGGAACGTGATCTTTTCGCTGAAGACGTTCGGCGCAGCCATGCTGGCATATCTCGTAGCCCTCAGTTTTGATCTGAACCGGCCGTACTGGGCAGTTGCAACCGTTTATATTGTCGCCCACCCGCTCTCCGGCGCGATCTCGTCAAAGTCGGTCTATCGGCTTCTCGGAACACTGATTGGGGGTGGCGCGACAATTCTCATGGTCCCGAACCTTGTGAACGAGCCGATATTGCTCTCCGGCGCGATCGTCGTATGGGTTTCTGCATGCACCTTCTTCAGTCTGCTTGATCGCACGCCTCGCAGTTATGTTTCGCTGTTGGCGGGCTATACCGTGCTTCTTGCGGGATTGCCGCTGGTCAACACTCCGGCAAACGCTTTCGATATTGTCGTTTCCCGCACAGAGGAGATCGGGCTCGCGATCATATGCGCCTCGATCGTCAGCCACATTGTTTTTCCGGTTCACGTAGGAACAACTCTTCTCAACCGGATCGACGGCTGGATGGCGAGGGTGCGGAAGCTCCTCGAAGCGATAACTGCCGGCGAGTTGGAAGGAAGCCAAAGCAGGATGGAGCGCAGCGCACTGGCTGCGGAGGCGGCCGATCTGCGTTCGTTTGCGGTTCATCTTCAATATGACGGATCCAGATACCGAAATAGAGTGGCACTGGTGAAGTCGCTGCATCATCGGATGGTGTCCTTCCTCCCGTTGCTGAGCGAGCTGGAGGATTTGCGACGATCACTGGGCAGGCTAGACCCCTGCGGCCACGAAAAGGCATTGGCGATGATCAGGGAGGCGGGTTCTGATCCGAAAAGCTCCTCCCGGACGATCGCGATCGATGCAATCGCCTCTTTCGCCGCGCCTCCGACATGGGAAAAACTTCTTCTCGCCAATTATGCCCGCGAGCTGCGGACTGTTTCTCGACTTTCTGCGGAGTGCCTCACTCTTCGAAAATCCATTGAAGATGAAAGTGGAGCAAGAGCGGCCCGCGCTCCTGAGAGAACGCCCGCACCGCATCGTGATATCGGAATGGCGTTGCTGTCATCGCTGACAGTCGCGATCTGCGTTGCGACGTCACTCTTCTTCTGGATCGCAACCGGCTGGTCCGACGGAATGACCCTCGCCCAGATATCGGGCGTCCTTTGCTGCCTCCTTGCCACGATGGACGACCCGGTCCCTGCCATGCGCAAATTTGCCAATGTGACGATCGGCGCCGCCATTGCCACATTCATCTACGGCTTTGCGATCCTTCCGCTCATCGACGGTTTTGCGCCACTTGTCGCTGCTCTTGGATTGTTTTTGATACCCGCGGGCATATGTCTCGCAGTGCCCTCGCTTGCGCTGGTTGGTATGGGGCTCTGCATCAATTTCCCTCTTCTTCTCACGCTCCAGGCACATCCAGGATCCGATTTTGCCACATTCACGAATGCGGCGGCCGCGACCATGCTGGCAATGGTCTGGACGATAGCGGTCTGCGGCATCTTTCGATCCGTGCAAACCGAAACAAATGCCAGACGGCTTTTTTCCGTTACCCGGAGACATGTCGCAAATATCGCTTTTGGCAAACACGCCGATGGTCTTGTCACGCGACATCGCATGATTGACGTTGCCGGCCTGTTCGCCTCACGAGCGGCAAGACTCCCGCCGACCTCGGAGGTCTATGATCGCGACCTTTTAAGGGATATCCGGGTGGGGCTGCATCTGGTCGCTATGCAGGAGCTCATTGCAGAAGTTTCGGAGGGTCTCCGCCTCACCGTGGAACCGGTCTTCCGCGCAGTCGCGCCCTTATATGACGGCCTTCCGGCTGAACGAGGGGCTTCGCTGGAAAACGCCTTGCGGGCGCTCGATGATCTGATCCTTTCGACTACGGCCACCACCGACATGGATATCGAGCTTCTGCTGCAAGCCGTCGCTCTTCGCCTTTGCATAGCTCCGGAGGCTGACAGGCCTGTTCCCGGAATTCCGGTTTCGGAAAGGAACGCTGCATGATGGGAGAACTCGATCTTTATGGCGTCTTTTTGCCGTCGTCCGCAGCGCTCGCCCTGTTTGCTTATGTCGGGTTACGCGTTCTCGCTTCCCTTCTCGGCAAGATCGGTTTTTACCGGGCGGTTTGGCACCGCTCTCTGTTCAACCTCGCCCTGTACATTACTCTTTTCGGCGGATTTTCTGCCGCTATCGACTGGTTTTGATGATGATGAAAAATCTGACGTTCACCGCGGGTCAAGTCCTTCTGACCCTGTCCATGACGGGTTGCGCTGTGGTGTTGGGCTGGCACCTGTGGTCCTTCTACATGGAAGCGCCATGGACGCGTGACGCCCATCTCCGGGCGGATATCGTTCGGCTTGCACCGGATGTTTCCGGGCCTGTCACCGAGGTTCTGGTGTCCGACAATGCACAGGTTGAGAAAGGAACGCCATTGTTTCGCATCGAAACGGATCGCTTCGAACTTGCGCTGCGCGAGGCAGAAGCGCAGGTAACAGGGACGAGGGCGGCGGCGGAGCTGGCGAAAACCGATTTCGAACGATATCAACTGCTTGCCTCAAAGGAAGCAGCCAGCCTCAAGGAGCGGCAGCAAGCAGAAAGCCGGATGTATCAGGCAGAGGCCGCCTATCGATCTGCACTGGTCGCGCGGGATCTGGCAAAGCTGAACCTTGAACGAACAACGGTGAGGGCGCCGGCATCCGGGGCGATTACGAATTTTTCCCTGCGCAGGGGTAACTATGTCGTGGCTGGAACTGCCGTGGGCGTCCTTATGGAAAAAGAATCCATCTACCTTGCAGGGTATTTTGAAGAGACAAAACTGCCGAGAATCCACATCGGTGATCCAGTTACGATCAATATCATGGGCGAAGCTCAATCGGTCACCGGACACGTCGCCGGAATTGCTGCGGGGATCGAGGATAGGGAAAGAAGCGATACTGCCGGCTCGCTGGCAAGCGTGGCGCCGACATTCTCATGGGTCCGACTGGCCCAGAGAATTCCGGTGCGGATCGAGATCGACGACGCCCCGACAACGGTTCGGCTGGTTGCGGGACGGACTGCGACGGTCTCGATTGGGGAGACGAAGAACTAGGGCGGCACCTTCGCTCGCCTTGGTCCCTGCCGATGTTCCCGAAGGGATGTGTTCAGGTTGCGATATTCATAGACGGAGCGCGAGACTGAGACGGCGATGCCCACATGTTGCTCGGTACTGCCCAAATCCAGCGTCGAAGCCGGGTCAGCCACTGTGGTGACGTCCCACCCCATCCAGTTCCGATAGGCTCGACTTACCGCACGAAGTATTGTTAGGTGAGCCTACACGAGAGCGAATGTGTCGGAGGGGCCGCATGAGACTCAGGAGCCAGATTCTTGCGTTGGCCATCGGGCCTCTTGTTCTTGTGATTATCATTATCACCGCGTTGATCACGTGGCAGTCAATGACGCTTGCGCGCACGAGCATCGATGCGTTCGAGCGGAACATGCTTGCTGCAAAGGAGGCTGAACTCCTCAACCTCACCAATCTTGCCCTTTCGGCGATCCGCTCAGTCTATGACCGGGCAGGGCCTGATGACGAGGCTGCGAAGGAAGAAGTCAAGCGCATCCTGACCGGTCTCGACTACGGTACTGACGGCTATTTCTTCGTCTATGACTATGACGGGCTGAACGTGGTCCATCCGCGACAGAATTTCCGTCCGGGGAACAATTGGCTGGATCTCCATGATCCCGATGGTAACCGGGTAATCTATGATCTCATCGTCGAGGCGAAAAAGGGGGGAGGGCTGGTCCAGTACAAGTGGGAAAAGCCTTCCACCAAAAAAATGGCCGACAAACTTTCCTTTGCGGCCGGCCTCGACAAATGGCGCTGGATGATTGGTACAGGCGTTTACCTCGACGACGTGTTTGCGACGACGGCGGCGGCGAAGGAGGAGTTGCGGCATTCAATCACCTGGAACTTCCTGATCGTCGCCCTGTTTGCGGTTCCCGCCGTATTGTTGGTGTTTGCCACCTGTATGCTGCTCAATCTGCGTCAGCAGCGGCTGGCGGATGGCCGGCTCAAGGAATTGATGCAAAGGATCATCGATACCCAGGAGGAGGAGCGCCTGCGCATTGCGCGGGAACTGCATGACGGCATTTCCCAAAATCTCGTCGGCGTGCGTTTTGCGATCGATCTGGCGCGACGCAAGGTCACGCCGGATAATGCCGGTGCTGTCGAGGCAATCGGCAAAGGCGCCATTGCGCTGAATGAAGCAATCAAGGAAGTCCGCCGCATCTCGCACGATCTTCGCCCGCGTGTCCTTGACGATCTGGGGCTGACAGCAGCTCTGGAATCGCTGATCTCGAGTTTTTCCGAACGCACGGGAATTGCGGCAACGCTTGAATCCGTGGCCTTCAAGCATATGCTTGTCCCGGAGGCACGGGTTGCGCTCTACCGTGTCGCACAGGAGGCGTTGACCAATATCGAGCGCCATGCGGATGCGACGCAGGTCGCCATCAGGTTTTCCAGTCGCGATGAACGGGTCCAGATGGATGTCAGCGACAATGGCCGCGGCTTTCCGGCGGTTAGGACCGAGAACGGGATGCCGGCAAGCAAGGGGCTCGGTTTGAGAAACATGCAGGAACGTTTGACGCATTTCGGGGGCAGGCTGGATGTCGAAAGCTCCGCCAGGGGAACCATTCTGCGGGCGGTGCTGCCCATCACCGCCATGAAGGACAGCAATAGCGGCTTACAGGAGGCCGCCGAGTGACCGTTCATCCGATTCGTGTGCTGCTGATCGATAACCATCCTCTGGTTCTGGATGGGTTGAGGGCCGTGCTCGAGACGTACGAGCATCTCGCAGTCGTTGGAACCGCGGCGTCCGCCATGGCCGGTATCGACGCGACTGTCGCCACGCGGCCCGATGTGGTGCTGATGGATATCAACATGCCGCAGATCAATGGCATCGACGCCCTGGAACTCTTCAAGGAAAAGCAGCTTTCCGCCCGGGTGCTGATGCTGTCGATGCATGACAGCCGGGAATATATATCGACCTCGGTCATGTATGGTGCGGCCGGTTACATTCTGAAGGACGTGGCGACCGAAGAAATAGTCGCGGCAATCGAAACGGTGGCTGCCGGCGGCACCTATTTTTCCTCGGGTGTTCGCGATGTGCTGATGGAGGGGTCTTCCGGCAGGCTGAAGGCGCTGACGACGCGCGAGCAGGAAGTTCTGCTGCTGATTGCGCGCGGAAAGAGCAATCGTGACGCTGCGCTTGCGCTCGACATCGCCGAGCGCACGATGGAAACCCACCGCAAGAACATCAAGAGGAAGCTGGATATAGCGACGACTGCCGGTCTCATCCGCTATGCGATCGATAACGGGCTTATCAAAGAATAGCCGCAAAGGCCAAAGGCCCCTGAATGTCGCCATCCAAGGGCCTTGGTAAAGTTCTATGTCGGCTTATTTGCCGGCCGTCTGCATGGCATAGCCGTAGCTGTCATAGGTATACTCGGCAACGCGGAACCATTCGAAGCTCTCGTCGCGGAACTTCTTCCAGCCCGGATAGATCTTGGCCCATGTGGGATGCTTCTGCGTGTACTCGTCATAAAGCTCGAAGGTCGCCTTATAGGCGGCGTCGAGCACATCGCGGGGCAGCGGACGAAGCTGCGTGCCCTTGGAAACCAGCGAGCGGATCGCATCCTTGTTCTTGACGTCGTAAAGCGCCTGCATGTTGATGTTGGCGGCTTTGCAGGCGGTGTCGAGCGCTGCCTTGTATTCATCAGGCAGTGCTGCATATTGGTCCTTGTTGACGAAGAAGTGGATCGTCAACCCACCCTCCCAGAACGCGGGGTAATAATAGTATGGCGCGATCTGGTAGAAGCCGAGCTTTTCGTCGTCATAGGGACCGACCCACTCTGCGGCATCTATGGTGCCCCGTTCCAGCGCCGGATAAATGTCGCCGCCCGGAAGCTGCTGCGGCACCGCGCCAAGTTTGGCGAGCACCTGCCCCGCGACGCCGGCAATACGCATCTTGAGGCCCTTGATATCCTCGACGCTCTTGATCTCCTTGCGATACCAGCCGCCCATCTGGGCGCCCGTTGCTCCACCGGGAATGCCGATGACGCCGTAGTCGGAAAGGAATTCATTGTAAGCCTCGTTGCCGCCGCCGTGGTAAAGCCATGCGTTCTGCTGGCGGGCGTTCAGGCCGAAGGGGATGGTCGAACCGATGGCGAATGTCGGATCTTTCCCGGTGAAATAGTAGCCGCAGGTATGGGAAATCTCGACGGTATTGGCTTTTACGGCGTCGATGGCCTGGGCGCCGGGAACGATTTCACCGGCCTGGAAGACCTGGATTTCGAACTTGCCGCCTGTAATGGCCTTCAATGCATTGGCCATGACGACGGCGCCGCCATAGATCGTGTCCAGATTGTTCGGGAAGCCGGACGTGAGACGCCAGCGAACGGTTGGCAAAGACTGGGCTATGGCGGGTGTCGCAAGTGCCGAAGCAGCCGCAGCAGCCCCTGCAAGTACGCCGCCCGACAAGAGTTGTCTGCGACCTGGGTTGACCTTCATAGATTACCTCCTCCTATTGAACGTCAGCGATTTTTGTTGCGGCGGGCGCTTTTGCGCCCGACCGATTGTCATGGGGTAGACGGCTTTCCGAAGCTCGGTGCGCTGTTGCCGGGTGCCGAGAAAGGATTGGCGAAGGGATCGGCGTCCGTGCCGATGCTGGGCATCGGTACATTGATATGGACGGCGGAAGGGTCGACCTGCTT
The DNA here is from genome assembly GCF_049843495.1 of Agrobacterium sp. M50-1. Classification (NCBI taxonomy): domain Bacteria; kingdom Pseudomonadati; phylum Pseudomonadota; class Alphaproteobacteria; order Hyphomicrobiales; family Rhizobiaceae; genus Agrobacterium; species Agrobacterium sp. M50-1. Next base: position 166,253 of record NZ_JBBHZH010000007.1, read on the forward strand.
GGCGCCTGACTTGTAGTGCATCACGATGCCGGGGAACGTGATGATGATGACGACCATGGTCAGCTGGATGAACAGATAGGGAATGGCGCCCAGGTAGATCTGGGACGAGGTGACCGGCTGTATCGTCTGTCCCGTGATCCGGTCCTTATAGGCCCGCGTCGGTGCGACGGATCGCAGGAAGAATAGCGAAAAACCGAAGGGCGGGTGCATGAACGACGTCTGCATGTTGACCGCCAGCATCACGCCAAACCAGATCAGGTCGATGCCAAGCGCATCGGCGACCGGCGCCAGCAGCGGGATGATGATGAAGGCCAGCTCGAAATAGTCGAGAAAGAAGGCCAGGAAAAACACCAGCAGGTTGGCGACGATCAGGAAGCCGATCTCACCGCCCGGAATGGAAGTCATCAGATGCTCGACCCAGACGTGGCCGTTCACGCCATAGAAGGTCAGGGAAAAGACGCGCGCGCCGAGCAGGATGAGTAGCACGAAGGACGACAGCTTTGCCGTGGCGTGGAGCGATTGCTGGATCAGACCGAAATTGAGCTTGCGGTTGGCAAGCGCAAGGGCGAGCGCGCCGACAGCACCCATGGCGCCGCCTTCCGTGGGGGTGGCGATACCGAGGAAGATTGTGCCGAGCACGAGGAATATCAGTACGAGCGGCGGCACCAGCGAGGTGATGACCTTGAACAGCAGCTTGGTGCCGCGCAGGGTCCGCGCCTCCAGCGGCAGGGCCGGGACTTTCGCGGGGCTGATGATCGAGGTCACGATGATATAGAGCGTATAGGCTGCCACGAGCATGAGACCCGGGACCAGCGCGCCCTTGTACATGTCGCCCACCGAACGACCGAGCTGGTCGGCCAGCACGATTAACACGAGGCTGGGCGGGATGATCTGCGCCAATGTGCCGGAAGCCGCGATCGTGCCGGCGGCAACCTTGCGGTCATAGCCATAGCGCAACATGATGGGAAGCGAGATGAGGCCCATCGAGATAACCGAGGCGGCGACGACGCCGGTGGTGGCGGCCAGAATTGCCCCGACGAAGATGACGGCAAACGCAATGCCGCCGCGGACCGGGCCAAACAGCTGGCCGATCGTATCCAGCAAGTCCTCCGCCATACCGCTCTTTTCAAGAATGAGCCCCATGAAGGTGAAGAACGGTATCGCCAGCAGCGTTTCGTTCGACATCTGGCCAAATATGCGATCGGGGATGGCCTGGAACAGCGTTGCTGGCAGCAGGCCGAGTTCTATCCCGATAAAGCCGAAGAAAAAGCCGACAAAGGCCAGAGCAAAAGCCACGGGATAGCCGAGCAACAGCACGATGATGAGCGCCGCAAACATGATGGGCGCGAGATTTTCCGCAATGAATGCCATTATTGTTCTTTCCTTCGATCAGAGCAGTGCCGCTGCGGCGTCGGCCGCTGCAACCGGATCGGGAATATCGCCGCGCAGGATCGCGACACGCTTGATGAGTTCCGAAACGCCCTGAACGGCGAGGAGGCTGAAGCCAATCGGTATCAGCGCCCAGACGGGCCATTGAATGAGGCCGCCCGTGTTGTTTGAAACCTCACCGGAAGCAAGTTTCTGCAGAAAAACCGGCCAGGAGAGATAGACTGTGATGAGGCAGAAGGGCATGAGAAAGAAGATGGTCCCGAGAATGTCGACCCACAGCTGCCCTTTGCGCGGAAGATTTCCGTAGACCAGATCGACCTTCACGTGCTCGTTGTTAAGCAGCGTGTAGGCGGCAGCGATAAGAAACACCGCAGAAAACAAATACCACTGCGATTCAAGCCAGGCGTTGGAGCTCATCGAAAACGCCTTGCGCATGACGGCATTGATGGCACTGATTAAGATGGCCGCCAGAAGCAGCCAGGAAATACCTTTGCCAATGGCTGAATTGGCGGCATCAATGGCGCGCGAAACGGCCAACAGAAACTTCATGAGATCCTCCCCGAAAGCAGCCGCGTACTCCTCAATACGTGTGTGACCGCTATAATTGGAGCAAGATAACCACGGTGGCCTGACGCTCAAGGGCGTGCACGGGCGAATTTTCTGAGACGTACCGAGAACTGGGTATGGGCGTCCGATGGCGTCTTTAGCTCGTCAGCCGTCAAACGGCGTCATTCACGTCATCGAAAAGGTTCTGTTTCCGAAAACGTGACCCTACGACCAACTAAATTAAAAGGGCTGACTCCATTTCGGAGCCAGCCCTTTCTTTTAGTGCCTTTGCCGACAGAGGATTACATTGCGGGCAGGATGGTAATATCGCGTAGATCACTTTCGACGCCGGTGATGGGGCCGATTTCGGTCGCAGCGCCTGTTTCCAGATTGACGGTGTAAAGCTGTTTTCCGGCGGCGAGATAGGCAGTGTTCTTTCCACCTTCTTCCCCGTGGATATCAAACGCATAGGTTGCCGGTGCTTCCTTCAGCCCCAGCTTGCCAATCGCCTTCAGGGTTCCGTCATTCGGCTTTGTCTGCTGGATCAGCGCGCCGATGGTGGCATCGATATTGTACATCGCGGTTTTCTCGGGCTTGCCGATCGAGTTGCTGTAGGCCGCGGCGACGATGTTTGGCGTTTCACCCTTGTGCATGTCGCCATCCTCGTAGGCGAGTACGCCATCCACCGTGGCGGCCCCGGTGTCGGGATGCACGCGGTGATTGGTCGTGCCCGTCATGAAACGCAGGCGGTCGGCGGCGGGGTTGAAATCAACGACGACAGGCGCGTCGGCAAGGGGCAGCATCTTGTCCATCTTGGCCACCTCGGTTGCAGCACCCGTCTCAAGGTTGATGGTGACAATGCGATGATCCGGCGTTACGCCGACGATGGTCTTGTTACCCGGACGGAAGTCGATGCCGACAAGCTTGTCTACGCCGGTCACATCCATTGTCTTTGTAACCGCAGGCTTTTGCGTATCGAACATGACGAGGGTCTTGTCTCCCGTCAGGCCAAGGGCCGGCGCCGAAACGGCGATGCCTGCAGATGCCGTCAGGGCCATGGAGGCGAGCAGAGTAAGGCGGATAGTGCGCATGTGTTTCTCCCGTGAGTTGAACCATTCGGAATGGCGTCGCTTGAACGCTTCCGTCTACAAGACACGGCGGGCAGCGCATTTGGATGCAGAAAGAAAAATAATTTTTAGGTTGCATCCATAAACTTGCCTATTGGGTATTATGCGGTGCTGGCCGCGTTTTCGATCGCGAGTGGAAAGGATTCAGATGGGCTCCGTGCCGAACGATCTCGACAGAGCGCTCGCTGCTTGCGCAAAAGGTGACAGAAACGCTTTGCGCCTGATTTTCGATCGCGAGGCCGGGCGTCTGGTTGCCGTCGCCCAACGCATCGTCAAACGGCGCGAGTTGGCAGAGGAGGTTGTTCAGGAGAGCTTTGTGCGAATCTGGACGTATGCTCATCAGTACCGGGCCGACCAGGGATCGGCGCGAGGATGGATTTACGCGATCGTTCGCAACCGGGCACTCAATCTTGTCCGTGATACGAGACGTGAAATCACCGTTGAGGATGTCGAGAGGCTTCGAGATGGTGAAGAGGCAACCGAGGTGATTGCCGCATGGCAAAAGCTCGACAGGAACTCGCGGCTCTATGAATGTCTCGGCAACCTCGACGAGACGAAACGGCAGGGAATATTGATGGCCTATGTGGCGGGATACTCCCATGGTGAAATCGCCGGCAGACTTCACATTCCTCTGGGAACGACGAAATCCTGGATAAGGCGAGGGCTCATGGCTCTGCGGGAGTGCATGGCATGAACTTTGACCGCAAAGACATACCCGATCTTGCCGACGATTACGTTCTGGGGTTGCTGGACGCCCACGAGGCCGAGGCCATTGACGCTGCAATGCTGCATGATGCTGCTCTGCGGGCGGCAGTCTCCAGAAGCCGGGAGCGTTTTCTTCCCCTTGATACTGCCGTTGAACCCGCCGTCATCAGAGACGATCTGTGGGGAAAAATTGAGGCTCGCCTGATGCCGCAGACCAGAGACGCACACGATGCGTCGCTCGGGACGGCAAATGACAACAGGTCCAACAGCTGGCGTGGCATCGCTCTCTCTGCAATTGCCGCAAGCCTCCTCCTAGCCACCGGCCTAGCCTTCAGTCTTACGCGCACGAGCGATCCGCTCGTAATCGCTGTTCTCCTCGATGAGAGCGGCCAGGTCCAGGCGGTTGTCGAGGACTTCGGAAACGACAAGGCAACCGTTCGGATTCTGGCTGATTTTGCAGTTCCGCAAGACAAGACGATACAGCTGTGGACTTTGCCCTCGAAGGAGGTTGGTCCCGTTTCGCTCGGATTGATCGAAGGCACGCGTTCAGCGCAGCTGGAAGGGCCGGCGCTGCCAGCACCCCGAAGCGATCAGCTTTATGAAATCACCCTTGAGCAGGCGGGTGGTTCACCAAGCGGCAGGCCGACCGGGCCGATTCTCGCAAAGGGATTTGCTCGAATGCCGCGATAGACGTTTTGGATGCTGGCAGGTAGTCGTTGCACAATGAGAGCACCGAACCGCGTTGCGCAATCTGCTTCTTCTCTGGGGGTGAGGCAGACCGAACGTTCGCAACAACATTTCGGCAGCCCTTGATCTGGAAGCGGTCAAGCGAGGCGTGAAACGACCCTCACCAGGTGATTAAAATCAATCTGTCGGGGTTGGAAAAAGTTGAGCAGGCGTCATCGCAAATGGCGGATGACGATTACCGGACCTCCAGGAGATCGCCTGCTTCCCGGTATCTGTCCGTCCGAAAGCCCAGCTTGACCAGCCCGCTGCTCACCTCCGCCGCGTTCATGAACAAATCCCAGATAAGGCCGCTGCGATGGTTTTCCATCATCGCAACCACCGGGCCCTGATTGATGGCGAGATGCGTTTTTGAAACCCAGCCGGTAGACGGCTCGAAGGAATCCATCAGACCAAAACGGCCCATCAGCGCGCCGCCACGCCACTGCAGGAAGCGCATGGCCGCCTGTTTTGATCGAGCCGGGAGGAACGGCATGCTGGAGAGCGCAGCCGTCGTTGCAATGATCCCATGATCATCCGTGGGAGAATTGACGATATACTTCTTGGGCCCATCACAGGCGGAGAGACCCCATCCGTCGTCTGGCCCATAGCGAGTGCTGCAATAACGATAGTTGATCAGGCTGTGCGCATGAACCTGTTCAAGATAATCGCTGCAATAGGCATCACCCAGACCGCGCGGATCGAGAGTGCAGAACGAATATTGCGACAGGAAGAGCGGACCTCCAAAAGGCTCGCCAAGCGGCAACCTGACACCGAGATAAGTCTCACCGTTCCTGATTTCGCCCTTGCGCGCCCAACCGGAGTGGTAAGACGCCGTGTCTATCGCGTGTGCGGCTGATCCCGCCGCAAGCACATAACACACCAGAGCCTCGTTCCATCCCACGATCGGCAGGTTCTTCGCCCAGCCGAACCGGGGGCTCCAATGCCAGAAAAGGGGCCCGGGCTTTCCCTGTGTAAACCAGTCCCACTCCACCGCCTCGACGATGTCGTTAACGGACCGGCGCAGATCGATTTCGCCTGATGATTGCCCGCCAAAGAACTCGCGGGCGCAGATCAGCGCCTGAACCAGAAGCGCAGTCTCGACGAGGTCGCCGCCGTCGTCGAACTTTGCAAATGGGATTGTCTTGCCGCCAGACGTATGGACAAAATGCGGAAAGGCGCCGTGAAATAGTTTCACCGCGCTGAGAGATCGCAGCATGCGGTTTGCCCGGTCGACCGCCGCCTGCCTTGTGATCCAGGAACGGTAAACGCCGACGATCAGCGCAAGAAATCCGAAGCCAACACCCGATATGGACGTGATTTCGTGGATCGGCCGACCCTCCGATCCCATGCGGTCCCTCGGAAGGCCGCTCTCAGGATGGCTGCCGGACCAGAAATAATCGAAGGTACTGTGATGCAGGCCATCAAGTTCAGCAGAAAATTCGTCCGTCACTTCCAACCTCGGATGATCCCCAGCAAAACAAGAAGCAGACCCACAGACAGGCTTATCCGACTCGCCCATTGATTCCAAATGCACACGGAGAGGTGGCCTGATGTTGCGCGGCTCACCGACGGTTTTTTGCCTCAACCTCACAGGCATGGATGGCGACTTCGACCCCTTCTTGGGGCGGGCCGGTCGAATTTACGGGCAACGCCTCGGGACGGGGCTACCTGGAAATGAGCGGTTATTAATCGGCTGTCCGCAGCCCGACGTTACGTCTTCCTAGCGCTCGGGCCGCGCGACCTTCCCGAGGGCAGGCTTGAGGGCCTCGGCCCAGACGGCGTAGCCCGCGGCGTTCAGGTGAACGAGGTCCGGTTGATAATAGCGGAACATGGGCAGTCCGTTTTCACCCAGGAGGCGCCCGTTAGGGTCCAGAAAGGTCACGGTCGCCGCCTTGTCACACCAATCGCGCGTCAAGTGGTTGAAGCGCTCGAACTCATCGCGATAAATCCAGCGTGCCGGGCTGGGTTTAACCGCCAGAACGAACAGCTGCGCGTGTGGCAAGGCTGCGGAAATCCGATCGATTAATGTCTGGAAATGTCGATACGTCGTTTCAGCCGTTTGGCCATCGCTGGCAATATCGTTTTCGCCGAAATACAAAAAAGCCCTTCGAGGCTTCAGAGGCACAAGAAGCTGGTCCATGTAATGCAGGGCAGACAGAAAGGTGCCGCCACCAAAACCGAGGTTGACGGCGTTGAGGGAATTGAGGTCCTCTGCAAGAGAACTCCACATCCGGAAGGAAGAGGAGCCGTAAAACGCTATGGGATCGTCTGGCAGCCCCAGCCGCTGCAGTCGCATGAGGGTGGTCATGATATCGCTGTCGTAGCGGCTGGTGCCGATGCTGGCTGGAAACTGGTACATATCACCTCCTTTGAGGTAAAACGGGTAATGTCAGGACGCGATATTCACGGAAGCGCCCGATGCAGGACCTGCAGCGCCCCTCTCGTCAAATCATCGTCGGCGCCCATCGAAATTTGCAGATCGAAGATTTTCGCCGCCTCGGCATAGAGGTCGTTCAAGCCGTCATTACCGACGATGGTTGCTTCACCGTTTTCGACAAACCAACCGGCATCCCGTGCCTGACGAAACTCCTGGCCGATCACCAGACCGCGGACGAATGATCGCAATTGGTCGGCAGACAGCTTGCCGGCCAGCACGCCCGTGCGCGCTGCAAACAGGAGAGACGACATGGCGATTGACTGTTTTGCCTCGTTCAGGCCCCACACATAGGCATCGTCATCATCCACCGGCGGCTGCGTCGAGCCTTTAGCGATGAAAGAGTGGTTGATCAGTAGATTGAATATTTCGCCGGTGACAAATGTCTGAAAGCCGTCGATTTTCCCGGCTTTCACCCGCGCCCATTTGCTGTGCGTTCCAGGAATGATGACGATGATTTCATCATTGAGGCCATGGCCGACAATCTGGGTTTCTTCACCGCGCATAACGTCCGGAAACGGCGTCCGCCGGGGCTCCTTGAGACCCGGCAGGAAGACCAGATCAGATCCGTTCGGCAGCTTTCGCCTGACCGTGCCGCTGGCCAGCTGTTCCGGACCCGCGGGGCAGGCGACATAATCAACCTCTACCCATCCGTTACGACTGGTGATCATTCCCAAGGCCGCGACCGGCAGTGTCCCATGTGCTGAGAACCAGGGCGTCAGGGCAGCCATAAGAACCGCCTCGTGGCCGCCTTTTGCGACAGTCGTTATTCCGTCCGCGGTTTCCAGGGAAGCGATGGGTTGTCCATGGTTATCGGCAAGCACCGCCCTTAACGACGTTGTCCCCCAATCAACTACGATCGACGTCGGCTGTCCTGTCATGCGGCTATCCTCCTGCTGCGCTCATATTAGGGGCTTGTCATAAGGCGCAATGCGCGTTAGTGTCAATTAGTGAATTCAAGGTATCAATATATGATACCAAATAGGAGGAGAATGATGGTGGCCGGCCTTAAGGGGATTTTGCCCGTTCTGCCGACGCCGTTTCTGGCGAACGGCGGCATTGATGAAGCAGGCATGAAGCGGCTGGTGGCCTTCGCCCTGGAAAAAGGCGTGGACGGGGTCGTGTTTCCTGGCTTCGCCAGCGAAGTGGAAAGCCTGACTGCTGAAGAACGGGCAGTTCTGTTGAAGATCGTCGTCGATACGGTCGGCGGCCGTGCGCCCGTTGTCGCCGGAGCAAGTGCTGCTGATTGGCGCGAGGTGGTCGAACACGGGAAAGTGGCGTCCGCGCTCGGCATCCGGCATCTGATGGTGCAGCCGCCGAAGGCGGTCGGAACCGATGGGCCGGCGCTGATCGACTTCCTCGGCAAGGTCATCGAGGCGCTTCCAGGTATTGAGATCATCCTGCAGAATGCGCCTGCCCCGCGAGGGTCGGACCTCTCGCCGCAGGCGATCGTGGAAATCGTGCAGGCCTTGCCGCAGGTTACCTATGTCAAGGAAGAGACGCTTCCCGCCGGTCCCGCCATCAGTCACATCATCGCGCAGGCGCCTTCGACGCTGAAGGGCGTCATCGGCGGCGGCGGCGCGCGCTATATTCTCGATGAATATGCCCGTGGGGCAACCGCGGCCATGCCGGCGCTGGAGATCGCTGAGGAACATGTGGCCATCGATCGCGCACTCAACGCCGGAAGGTCGGAAGACGCCCGCAGGATCTACGTCCGCACCCTGCCTCTCCTCGTTCTTCAGGCGGTCTACCGCATGCGGCTGACCAAATATGTTCTGGCTCGTCGCGGCGTCATCGACGGCATCGGCGTGCGTGCGCCGACCCCCGAACTCGACTCGGCCGCCATTGCCGATATCGACGCCAATCTTGTCGAGCTCGGCCTCATTACGCCGGAGGCAGCATGAGCAGCCCCGTCGCAACCGTCGAAGTTTTCACCCTGACCCAGCCGCGCAAGGTCCCCTATCTTGGCGCTCTCAGGGAAGGTGAAGTGGTCAACCCGAACGGCTATATCGTTCGCAAGGGCAATCGCACGGTTTACCCCACCTTCGACCGCAGCGTTCTGGTGCGCATGACGACCAAGGCGGGCACCATCGGCTGGGGAGAGACCTATGGCATCGTCGCCCCCGGCGCGGTCGCCGCGCTGATCAACGATCTTCTTGCCGGTTTCGTGGTCGGTCGGGATGCGTCCGATCCTTCGGCGATCTATGACGATCTTTACGACATGATGCGGGTGCGCGGTTATACCGGCGGCTTTTACGTGGATGCGCTCGCCGCGCTCGATATCGCGCTCTGGGACATTGCCGGGCAGGAAGCCGGAAAATCGGTGCGCGACCTTCTCGGCGGCGGCGTGGACAGCTTTCCGGCCTATGTTTCGGGGCTGCCCGAAAAGACACTGAAGGCGCGAGGGGAACTGGCGAAATACTGGCAGGATCGTGGTTTTGATGCCTTCAAATTCGCAACGCCGGTGGCCGACGATGGCCCGGCGGCGGAGATCGCCAATCTCCGGCAGGTTCTTGGCCCGCAGGCAAAGATTGCCGCCGACATGCACTGGAACCAGACGCCGGAAAGGGCGCTGGAACTCATTGCGCAGATGACGCCGTTCGACCCGTGGTTCGCCGAAGCGCCGGTCTGGACGGAAGATATCGCCGGGCTGGAAAAAGTATCGAAGGGAACAGAGGTTCCGATCGCCGTTGGCGAGGAATGGCGCACCCATTGGGACATGCGCGCCCGCATTGAACGCTGCCGCATCGCAATCGTGCAGCCGGAAATGGGCCACAAGGGCATCACCAATTTCATCCGCATTGGTGCTCTTGCCGCCGAGCAGGGCATTGACGTAATTCCGCACGCGACAGTCGGCGCGGGCATCTTCCTTGCCGCCAGCCTGCAGGCGTCATCGACATTGCCGACTTTGAAGGGCCACGAGTTCCAGCACTCGATTTTCGAGCCCAACCGCCGGCTGCTTGCCGGCGACATGGATTGCCGCGAAGGCAGATATCACCTGCCCTCGGGCCCCGGACTTGGCGTCAAGCCGTCGGAGGCGGCGCTCGCTCTTATTGAACGTATCTGATTTGGTTTTCTGGAGGAGGAACCCATGACTAAAAGAATAAAAAAGCTGGCGCTTGGCACAGCGACCGCGATGCTAATGACCTTGACCGGACTTGCACCAGCGATGGCCGATACCGTTTTGAAATTCATATCCTGGCAAACGGACGATGCCGGCACTGGTGAATGGTGGCGTTCCGCCATCGCGGCCTTCGAGAAACAGCATCCGGGCGTCAGGATCGAGTTCACCAAGGCCGAGCGTAGTTCCTACGCCGACACGATGACGACGCTTTTTGCCGCCAATCAGCCGCCGCAGATCGTGCATCTCGCCTCCTTCGAATTCCAGATGTTTGCCGATAGCGGCTGGCTCGAACCGCTTGACCCGTGGCTGAAGAAGGACGGCATCGACATGACCGGCTGGGCCGGCCAGCAGAAATGCGAATGGAACGGCGAGACCGTCTGCATCATGACCAACTATTTCGGTTTCGTGATGGCCTACAACAAGAAGATTTTGGAAGATGCGGGCGTCGCGGTTCCGAAGACCTATGACGAGTTTCTGGCGGCCGCAAAAGCCACGACCAAGGATCTGAACGGCGACGGCATTATCGACCAGTTCGGCACCGGCCATGAAACCAAGGGCGGGCCGGGTCAATATCTGACGGAGATGCTGAACTACATTCTCGACGCCGGCGCCTACTGGACTGACAAGGACGGCAACATCACCATCGATACGCCGCAGATGGTTGAAGGTTTGACCCGATGGAAAACCGTGATGAAGAGCGGCATCAGCCCGGTGGACATGAGCGCCAGCGACGTGCGTAAGCTGTTTGCCGACGGCAAGATGGCCATGCGGCTCGATGGGCCCTGGCTTTACGGCACGACCGAAAAGGGTTCGGCCAAGAGCGACATCGTTTATGTCGCGCCGCCGCTTCATCCGCCGCTTGGCGGCTCGTCCAACGTGCTGGCCATGCCGGCCGATATTCCCGACGACCAGAAGGCATTGGTCTGGGATTTCATCAAGCTGACGATGACGCCGGAATTCCAGCGCAGCTATGCCACCCTTGGCGGCAACACCCCGCCAAGCCCGAAGGCCGACGTCTCGGGCGTCGAAAAGACCATCCCGCATTTTCCGGTGCTGATCGAGACGATGAAGGCCGCATCCGAGGCGGGTATCGACCGCATTCCGACCGGACTTGAGCTCTTCTACAACGAGTTCAGCAAGATGGTGATGGAAGAAAGCCAGCGGATGATCATTCAGGATCTCGATCCGGCGGAGGTGGCGAAAACCATGCAGGCGAAGGCCGAAGCCATCAAGGGTTGATCCCCCATTGTCCTGATCTTGTTGTCCTGCCATGGCCCGTAAAGGGCCATGGCCATCATCCGCATCCGGCAGGAGGACCATCCATGACCGAACCCGTTCGGGCTGGGCGTCGCAAGTTTTTCGATCTTGCGCGCCCCAGCCGGCAACATCTCCTCGGCTATATTCTGATCGCGCCCGCGGTCCTGATGGTTGCCGCCATCATCGTCTGGCCGCTCGTTCTGGCCATCGACCTGTCGTTCCAGCAGGTCAAGATACCGAGACTCGGCGGCGCCAGCCGGCCGTTTTCGCTGAGCAATTACACATGGTTGTTCTCCTCGCCGGAATTCTGGTTGGCCTGCTGGGTGACGTTGAAACTGGTCATCGTCGTCACAGTCGGTAGTGTCGCGGTCGGCCTCAGCACGGCGCTTCTCGCCAATAACCGTTTCAAAGGCCGCACCGTCGCTCGCCTGGGCATGGCGCTGCCCTGGGCGGTGCCGGAAATCATCGCGGTCGTTATCTTTGCATGGATGTTCGATACCTCTTTCGGCCTTTTCGGCTGGCTGGCGATAAAGCTTGGTTTTACCGAGCAGATGATCCCCTGGGTCAGCAGTTCTACGGCCGCCTTCTGGGCGGTTGCCATTACCATGGTGTGGAAAGGCTTCCCTTTCGTGTCGATCATGTGTCTGGCCGGCCTGCAGTCCATTCCCGCCGATTACTACGCGGCCGCCAAGGTGGATGGTGCAAGCGTCTGGCAGCGTTTCCGCTGGATCACCATCCCGCTTTTGATGCCGGTGCTGGGCGTGACGCTGGTGCTGACGCTGCTGTGGGTCTTCCGGGACTTTTCCATCATCAAGGTTCTGACAGGCGGCGGGCCGCTGCGTTCGACCCAGACGCTGTCGATCATGACCTATGACCAAGCCTTTCAGTATCACAATTTTGGCCGCGCCGCCGCCGTCGGCGTGCTGACACTGGTGATCTGCATCGTCGCGAGCCTCCTGATGCTCGGCCGGCGTTCGAAATCGATCTATTGAGGGGGCTTTGATGAAACGGACATTTTTACAGAGCCTTGCGCTTTATGCGACTGTCATCTTCACGCTGGTTATGATCCTGTTCCCGGTCTACTGGCTGCTAGTCACTGCGCTTTCCACCACCGATGAGCTGTATCGCCTGCCACCGACCTTCTGGCCCGACGATGCGCAATGGGACATTTTCGCCCGGGTCTGGGCGGCAAAACCGATCCTGCTGTGGCTTTGGAATTCGATGCTGGCGGCGATCGGCTCTGTGGCGCTGTCAATGCTGGTCTCGGTCAGCGCCGGTTATGCGCTGTCGCGGTATTCGATGAGGGGCGGCGCGACCATGGGTCTCTTCGTGCTGACCGCCAAGATGTTGCCTGCGACACTGCTCGTCATTCCGCTGTTTTCGATCTTTTCCAGCTTCGGCCTGATCGGCAGCCTGTGGACGCTGGTGCTGGCGCATTCGACCATGATCATTCCTTTCGCCACATGGATGCTGAAAGGCTATTTCGACACCATTCCCAAAGAGCTGGAACAGGCCGCCATGGTCGACGGCTGCTCGCCGATCGGAGCGATGGTGCGCGTCGTTCTTCCCATCGCCACGCCGGGCCTTGCCGCCACGGCCCTTTATGCCTTTGTGCTTAGCTGGGCGGACTATGCCTATGCGCGCACCTTCCTCGTCAACTCGCCGGACAACTGGACGGCCAATCTCGGCATCACCACGATGCAGGGCGAATACGTCACCTACTGGAACGACATTTCCGCCGCATCCGTGTTCATCGCGCTGCCGATCATCGCAATCTACCTGTTCCTGGAACGTTATTTGGTCGGCGGCCTCACCGCTGGCGCGGAGAAATAAGCATGGCCAATATTTCCATTCGCAACGTCAGCAAGTCCTATGGCGCGCTCAACGTGCTCAGGCCCTTTTCGCTTGAGATCGAGAACGGCGAGTTCGTGGTGCTGGTCGGGCCTTCCGGCTGCGGCAAGTCGACGATGCTGAAAATCCTCGCCGGTCTCGAACCCGCAAGCGAAGGGCAGATATTCATCGGCGATAACGAAGTCACGGATCTGGCGCCGGGCGACCGCGACATCGCCATGGTGTTCCAGAATTATGCGCTTTATCCGCACCTGACTGTACGCCAGAATATCGGCTTCGGTCTTAAGATGCGTGGTACGGACAAGGCGGAAATCGATCGCAGGGTCGACGATGCCGCGCGCATTCTGGAGGTGACGCCCTATCTCGAACGCAAGCCCAAGGATCTGTCGGGCGGCCAGCGGCAGCGCGTCGCGCTTGGCCGCGCCATCGTGCGCCAGCCTCAGGCCTTCCTGATGGACGAACCCCTATCCAACCTCGATGCCAAGCTGCGCGTCCACATGCGTGCCGAAATCGGCGCTTTGCACAAACGCATAGGGGTCACCACCGTTTATGTGACCCATGACCAGGTGGAAGCCATGACCATGGCGGACCGGGTGGTTATCATGCAGGGCGGCATCATCCAGCAGATCGCAGCGCCGGACGAGCTTTTCAACAACCCGGCCAATCTTTTCGTTGCCGGTTTCATCGGCTCGCCCGGCATGAATTTCCTCAATGCGGAACTTCGCAATGGTGCACTGACGCTGTTTGGCCAGACGGTCGCCATGCCCGCGGCCACAGCCCATGAAGGCGATGTCGTCGTCGGCCTGCGGCCGGAGCATCTGACGCTGGGCGAAGCGCCCGTGATGTTCAACGTGCGCCCGACACTGGTGGAAAGCCTGGGTTCGGAAAAATACGTCTACTTCGGTGATGAAGGCGCAAGGGTGGCCGATAGCGAAGAGGGCAAGTCCAAGGGACTGATCGCCCGCGTCTCGCACACCGGTAATCTTCCCGGCAACGAGGCGCTCCGGCTCGGCTTCGATCCGGCCCAGCTTTATCTCTTCGACGCAAAAACCGGAGGACGGCTATGATCCTTGTCACCGGGTCAGCCGGCCGTGTCGGCAAGGCCGTTGTAACAGCACTTCGCGCGCAGGGCCGAAACGTTCGGGGCCTTGATCTGAAGCCGGCGGGAGCCGGTGGCGAGGAAATTGTCGGCTCGCTGGAGGATGTGCAGGCCGTTTCCAAAGCCGTGGAGGGCGTGAGCGCGGTCTTGCACCTTGGAGCCTTCATGTCTTGGGCCCCGGCCGATCGCGACCGCATGTTCGCTGTCAATGTCGAGGGTACGCATCGGCTTCTGGACGCAGCCTCGGCGGCTGGCGTTCGGCGGTTCGTTTTTGCCTCCTCCGGGGAGGTGTATCCGGAAAACCGTCCTCAGTTCCTGCCGGTCACCGAAGACCATCCGCTTCGCCCCAATTCGCCCTATGGTCTCACCAAGCTTCTGGGAGAAGAGCTGGTGCGCTTTCACCAGCGGACGGGCGGCATGGAAACGGTGATCCTGCGTTTCTCTCATACGCAGGATGCGGAAGAGCTGCTCGATGAAGACAGTTTCTTTTCTGGTCCGCGGTTTTTCCTGCGACCGCGCATTCGCCAGCAGGAAAATTTTGGAAACACCGCCATAGCCGAGTTGCTGCAGTCGAGCGATATAGGCGCGCCATCGCATATACTGGCGCGCAACGAAAACGGCCGTCCATTCCGCATGCACATCACGGATACGCGCGATATGGTTGCCGGTATTCTGCTGGCTCTCGATCACCCCGGGTCGGCGGGTGGCACCTTCAATCTCGGCGGGGATGAACCGGCCGACTTCAGCGAACTTCTGCCGAAGATGGCGGCGCTGACTGGCCTTCCCATCGTGACAGTCGATTTTCCCGGCGGCGGCGTTTATTACCATACGTCCAACAAGCGCATCAAAAATACTCTGGGATTTGAAGCACAATGGACGATGGACCGGATGCTGGAAGAGGCGGCCGCCGCAAGACGGCAGCGCCTCGCGAAGGAGCGGACGCAATGAAGCCGGAGACACCGGGAGGGACGGCCGCGCTGGCCAAGGGATTGACGCTGCTCGACATGGTCGCCGATGCGCCGGAGCCGCCGCGTTTTGCGGAGCTGCTGCGCGCCTCCGGTCTGCCAAAGCCGACCTTTGCACGCATCTTGCGGACGCTTATCGCCTATGGACTCGTCCGGCAGGATGAGGCGCGGGGCACCTATGTGCTCGGCCAGCGCTTTCTGGAAATGTCGCACAGGGTTTGGGAGAGCTTCGATCTCGTTTCCGCCGCAACACCGGAGCTCGAGAGGCTTGCGGCGGAACTCGGGGAGACGGTGGCGCTCTGCCGCCTGGACGGCACGATGACCCAATATCTCGCCGAACGTTCTCCTAACGGGCTTTCGGTTCGTGTCGAAGTGGGGCGTCGCGTTCCCCTGCATTGCACGGCACCGGGCAAGGCGCTGCTCGCCTTCCAGGATCCCGCAGTCGGCCGCGCCCTCTTGGACCGTCTGACGCTCGATGTGCAGACGCCGAAAACCATCACCACGCTCGATGCGCTCCAAGCCGACCTAACGCTGACCCGGGCGCGCGGTTATTCGATTTCCTATGAGGAGCACCTGCCAGGAGTGAATTCGGTGGCCGCCCCCGTCATGGGTCGCGACAATACGCCGATGGGTGTGCTCGTTGCGCTTGGCCCGTCCTCGCGGCTTGATTCTTCCAACATCCATCCTGCCGGCCGCGAGCTGATTGCCGCCGCGCGGCGCATCACGGGCGCCGCGGGGGCCGTCGCCATCAGTTCCAGACCGAGGCCGCGATCGGCAACGGGCCGCCCGAGTGCTGATTTGAGTTGTATCCTGCCATGGGGTGCGCAACTGGGCGAGAGCCCCGTGTGGCACGATGGCGAGAACGCTCTCTACTGGGTGGATATTCTCCACCCTGCTGTCCATCGTTTCGATCCGGCGACAGGCCGCAACGAGACCTGCGAGACCGGCAAGTTGGTGAGCGCGGTCATTCCGGTTGGCGATGGCCGCCTTCTGGTCGCGTCTCAGGATGGGATTGAATGGCTTGATTTTGCATCCGGTCGCCTCACACCCTTCGTCAGCCCTGAGGCAGGCATCGCTGACAACCGCTTGAATGATGCCAAATGCGGACCGGACGGTGCAATATGGGTGGGGTCCATGAGGATTGACGCCTCAAAACCCACCGGCGCGCTTTATCGTATCAACGCCGATGGGGCATTCGAACGCAAGGAGGGCGGCATCATCGTCTCCAATGGTCTCGGCTGGAGCCCGGACGGCAGAACGTTCTACTTCGTTGATACGGTGCCCGGCCTGATCCACGCCTATGATTGCGATCCCATGACCGGAACGCTGTCGGACCGGCGCGAATTCGCGCGTATCCCCGTCGCCGATGGCCGGCCGGATGGTCTTGCCGTGGATGTGGAGGGAGGGGTCTGGTGCGCGATCTGGGATGGCTGGTCCGTGCGTCGCTATCTTCCGAACGGCAAGCTGGATCAGGTAATCGATATGCCGGTGCCGCGTCCTTCCAGCATCGCCTTTGGCGGGCCGGACCTGTCGACGCTGTTCATCACCAGCGCCCGGACGCGCCTGCCTGCATCCACACTCGCCGACGCGCCTCTGTCAGGCGGTCTGTTTTCCTGTCGCCCGGGAGTTTCCGGCGCGCGCGTCTCGTTGTTTGAAGGATAACGAATGTCCCTCGAAAACATCTTTGGCCTGAAAGGCCGCACGGCGCTCGTCACCGGTTCAAGCCGGGGCATAGGGGCGGCGATCGCCGAAGGGTTGGCCGGGGCGGGTGCACAGGTCATCCTGCATGGCGTGAAGGCGGGCGCCACGGCAGCTGTCCGGGAACGGATCATCGCAGGCGGCGGAACGGCGTCTGAGCTGGCGGGAGATCTCTCAAAAGCCGATGCTGGCCGGCATCTTATCGAACAGGCAGAGGCGATCGCGCCACTCGACATCCTCGTTATCAACGCCAGTGCTCAGATCAATGCCACGCTCTCGGCGTTGACGCCAGGTGATCTGGCGTTTCAACTGGCGGTCAATCTGGGCTCGACGGTCGACATGCTGCAGACGGCGCTGCCGCGAATGGCGGCTCGGAAATGGGGCAGGATCGTCTCCATAGGATCAGTCAATCAGCTGAGGCCCAAAAGCGTCGTTACCGCTTATGCGGCAACAAAGGCTGCGCAGCACAATCTGATCCAAAGCCAGGCAAGAGACTACGCGCGCGATAATGTGTTGCTTAATACTCTCGCGCCCGGCCTCATTGATACCGACCGCAACGCCCATCGCCGCCTTGAGGATCCGGAGGGTTGGGATGACTATGTAAGGACGCTGAACTGGATGGGGCGCGCCGGAAAACCGGAGGAGATGGTAGGAGCAGCGGTCTTCCTCGCCTCCGAAGCTTGCAGCTTCATGACAGGCGAAACCATATTCATGACCGGGGGCTTTTAAAGGCGACTGACGCTGCGTCCCTGATTTTTTCCAGGGATTGGAACAAAAGCCGAGATAACCCATTTCATGGGCGTGCAATTTTCAGGACGCTGAATGAAAGACGATCCCCATTCCCGGCAGAATGCCAAAGACGCCGGACAGCGTCTCGTTTCAGGGCATGCTTCCGAAGATCCGTTTGCGGCGGCATTCAAGGCCACCCGCATGCCGATGCTCATTACAGATCCCCGGCAACCCGACAATCCTATCATTTTCTGCAATACAGCCTTCTGCATCCTCACCGGCTATGCGGTGGAGGAATTGGTTGGACGAAACTGCCGTCTCCTTCAGGGGCCACAGACCGATTCGGCCGCGGTCGACAGACTGCGTGACGCCGTTGCGTCGGAAAGAGACATATCCATCGATATCCTCAACTATCGGAAAGACGGCACGAAGTTCTGGAACGCGTTGTTTGTAAGCCCGGTGCGCGATGTATCCGGAGTGGTGATTTACTTTTTCGCCTCGCAGCTCGACTTCACCAATATAAAGAGCAAGGAGGCCGAACTCGCCCGCGCGCGACATCTCGCCGAGGAAGAAGTGGCGAAGAGAACGGCGGATCTGACCGAAGCCCTGCGCGCCAAAACCGCGTTGGTCCATGAGGTCGACCATCGTGTGAAAAACAACCTTCTGACGATCGCCTCCATCGTCAAACTCCAGGCGCGCATGACCGACAATGAGGTCGTCGAGCGGACGTTGATGTCGGTGCTGAATCGGGTCGAAGCGCTCAGTACCGTCCAGCGAAAGCTTCTGAACGACGAGGACGTAGGCCATTTTGATGTCGCGGATTTCGCCAATACCCTGATGTTGGACAAGATCGGCGCCTTGAAACGGGCCGATATACATCTCACGACGGACCTTCATGAGGTCGTGGTTCCCGCCACCAAGGCATCCCCTCTGGCTTTGATCATAAATGAGCTCATTGACGACGCCATTGGCAGGGGGCTGAGGGAGGGCGGTGGCGAACTGCACCTGGAGGTGAAGCGGCTCAACGGGCACTTCCTTATCAGGGTTGTCGATACCGTCGTTCCGGTGGAGGTGGATGGGGAACAGGCCGCCTTCAGCAAGAAAATGCTGGAAGCCTCCCTGAAGCAGCTGCGTGCAACGATCGTCAGGACAGTCGATGAGCGCCGCACCGACGTCCGGGTCACGCTTTCCGTAAAAGATTGAGAGGATATTTTGTGAAAATCTTGATCGTCGAAGACGAAGCTTTGCTGGCCATGGAGCTGGAGAGCGAAGTGGAAGACGCCGGACACGAGATCGTCGGCATTGCCGCCGACAGCAAGCAGGCTCTCTCGTTGATAGAAAAGGTGTCGCCGCAATTTGCCTTCGTAGACATCCAGTTACTGGACGGCCCGACTGGAATAGGCGTCGGCCAACATCTTGCTTCCCGCGCAGTTCCCTATGTCTTCGTTTCAGGTAATCTGAAGAGGATCCCAGAGGACTTCGCGGGTGCGCTTGGCGCGATTGAGAAACCTTACACGATGAACGGCTTGCAGAACGCGCTGCAATTCATTGAAACTATTGTCAGTGGAGACGTCCGGTCCGCTACCGTGCCGCCAAGTCTCGTTTTATCTCCCAACCTGCTGGCCGCATTGTCGGCGTGATGACGCCACTGCTCCGTGACTAGGAATTGACCTTGAACTCACCATCTGAACGCATTGATGCAGTTCGCAATTCTGGTTTGCTTGATGTTCAGGGCCAATCCGAATTCCAGGATATTATCGAAGTCGTGAAGGCTGGGCTGAAATGTCCGGTCGCTCTGATTTCGATTCTCGATGAGCATCGCCAGGTCTTCATCGCCCATCTCGGCCTTCCGGAGAAATGGGCCGAAGCGGCTGAGACGCCGCTTACACATTCCTTTTGCCAGCATGTGGTTCGCGACAAAGCACCCCTCATCATCGGAGACGCAACGCTTCACGACCTCGTCAGAGATAATCTGGCTATCACCGATTTGGGTGTGATTTCCTACATGGGCGTGCCCGTGACGATGCCTGACGGGATGGTGATTGGAGCGCTTGCCGCAATCGACGGAGAGCCGAGAACCTGGACCGAAAGCGAGTTGGAACTGCTCAGCCGGATCGGCCGGGTCGCGTCCAACCAGATCGCCACCTTCCTTTCCGAGCAGCGTTGGGGAGCACTTTTCGAGCAACTCGAAGAAGGGATCGTCGTCGGCTCGGTCATCCGTGATCTCGACGGCACAATCATCGACTGGCGGTATGAAACGGTCAATTCGGCATGGAGTGCTTTGCTCGGCCTGGCGGCTGACAACGTTCCAGGCCAAACGATGCGAGGCGTCTTTCCCGATTTCGAGGAAGAATGGATTTCCGACGTCGCCGAAGCGATGGAGACCCGGCAAAGCAAGCGCTTCACGCGCAGGGTCGGCTCGCTGGATCGCTGGTTCGATGGCTATGTCCAGGCCACCGGAGAAGATAAATTCGTCATCATCTTCGTTGATGTGACCGATCGCATGCAGGCGATAGAAGCCTTGCGGAACAGCGAAACGAAACTGCGACTGATCGTTGAAGGAGCCAAGGACTACATCATCCTTACTATTGACGAAGACCAGCGGATCACGAGCTGGTTCGGCGGCGCCGAGGAAACTTTCGGCTGGTCGGAGGCGGACATGCTCGACCGGCCCTTCGAGAAGATGTTTACGGCAGAAGATCGCGCAGCCGGTATTCCTGCGCTCGAGGTCAAAACTGCGGCCCGCGAAGGCGTTGCTCTTGATCGCCGGTGGCACCTCGCTGCCGATGGCACGCGTGTTTTTCTGGATGGCACGATACGGCCGATGCCCAATCATTCATCATCCCATCTGTCGGGCTTCATCAAGGTCGCAAGAAACGCTACGGCGCAAAAACTCTCGGAGGACAGGCAACTTGCGTTCCTGGAACTTGGGGAGAAGATCCGCGAGCTTGACACGGTTGCCGACGTCGCATTCGCGGCAGCGGAAATCATGGCACGTAATCTGCAAGGGGCAACAAGAGCCGGTTACGGCGTCGTTGACCCTGTTACCGAGACTGTGCAGATGCAGCCGGACTGGTGTGCGGATGGAATGTTCAGTGTTGCCGGCCTTCATCAATTCCGGGACTACGGATCTTATATTGAGGATCTCAAGCGCGGCGAACTGGTCATCATATCGGATGTCGCTGCCGATCCGAGAACCTTGGATTCCGCCGATCTTCTTCAATCGCTGGGCATGTCCGTGCTCGTCAATGTCCCCATTCTCGAACGTGGCGCCTTCGCCGGCGTCATGTTCGTACATTACGAAAAACCACATGAATTCACGCCTGAAGAACGCGATTTCGTGCGTACGATTGCCGACCGGACACGCGAGGCGATTGCCAGAATCCGCGCGCAGCAGGAGCAGCAGGTTCTCAATCACGAGATAAGCCACCGTCTCAAAAACACGCTGGCGATGGTTCAGGCGATAGCGACCCAGACCTTGCGGCCCGTCAGAGATCGAGCGCCTGTTGAAGCCTTTACCAGCAGGTTGCATGCGCTGTCCAAGGCGCATGACGTTCTGCTCAATCAGAATTGGTCCTATGCACGCATGGTGGCTGTGATTGATCCCGTGCTCCGGCAACTTTCCCTTCCAGGTCGCTATCATCTGTCAGGTGTGGACCTCGAAGTTGGTCCAAGGACTGCCTTGAGCCTTGCGCTCCTGATGCATGAACTCGGCACGAATGCGCTGAAATACGGGGCTTGGTCCAATGATGCAGGAAGCGTCGCGGTGACTTGGAAGATCCAAGCTGTCGGTGGCGAAAGCACACTCGTGCTGGAATGGAATGAACAGGACGGTCCCCCCGTGGCGCTACCGTCCGGCAAAGGATTTGGTTCTAAGCTCATCCGCGTGGGCCTGATGGGAAATGGGGGGGTGGAGGTCAACTACGACCCGGATGGACTGCGCGTCGCCATGCATGCGCTAGTTTCACAGCTTGGGCAGTGACAGCCGGTCCAAGTGATCCGGCCCACGGTATGGCCCGAGCGCATCCATCGACGTGGGAGGATCCGTGACCAGCGCCTGAGCGTTGTCCAGGCTGCAGACAGCTTCTGTAGCGTTGCGGCTCGCAGGCGCACCGGATCGGTTGCGGATGCCGGGCTCCCGCACGCTGCTACGGGCCGTTCATCCGCCAGATCGGCGGGGCAGCGTCATGCGCCGTATTGCTCATCCGTCACATGTTCCAGCCAGTCCACCACCTTGCCGTCCTTGACCTCCTGAAGCGCAATATGGGTCATCGCCACATCTCGCGCGGCGCCGTGCCAGTGTCGTTCACCCGGTGCAAACCAGACGATATCGCCGGGGCGGATTTCCTCCACCGGCCCACCCTCACGCTGTGCGCGGCCTAGGCCGGATACCACGATCAGGGTCTGGCCAAGAGGATGGGTGTGCCAGGCGGTGCGGGCGCCGGGTTCGAAAGTCACCTGGGCACCCTGCACCCGTTCGGCATCGAAGGGGTTGAAGAGCGGATCGATACGTACCGAACCGGTGAACCAGGCATCCGGGCCTTTGCCCGATGCCCGTGTTCCCGCGCGCAATATTTCCATGATTGTTCTCCTGACTGGTCTTGGGCGGTGATTTGATGTGGGAATTCTCCGCTTGTCCACAGTCGAGTGAAAATCTGCCCGCCCGGAGACGCTCATATGCTTCTCGAAAACCCGATGATACGATCTTTTCGTGTGGTTATGCCGCTCTTCCATATGGGTTTTCGAACGCCGCCAGCCGTCTTTCAACTCCTTTCCACACGCCGCAATAAAAATCATTCTCGGGATTGACTCAATTATGAAACCGGTTACATTCGCCGATGTAAACGGTTTCATCAGTTGAAAATCGTGCTTGGAGGAGCAAATTTCATGTTTAGACATTTGATGGCTGCCGCCGCTATGGTGCTGGCGGCCGGCACGTCCGCGCACGCCCAGGAGCAGAGCTTCAAGATCGGCCTTTCCAATTCCTTCGTCGGCAGCGAATGGCGCACGCAGATGATCGAAGAGGCTCAGGCCGCCGCAAAAGCGTGGGGCGAAAAGGGCGTCAAGGTCGAAGTCGTCGTCCAGAGCGGCAATGTCGATGTGCAGGGGCAGATCGGTCATATCCGCAACTTCATGAACCAGGGCGTTGATGCGATCCTCATCAATCCCGGCAGCCCGACGGCCTTCGACCCGATCTTCGCGCAGGCCAAGGCGCGCAACATTCTCGTCATCGCAACCGACGCGGAAGTGTCTTCGAAGGATGCGATCTATGTCGGCATCGACCAGAAGGCATGGGCGGCCCAGTCCGCGCAATGGCTTGCGGATGCGCTGAAGGGGAAGGGAAGCGTCGTCGCCATCAATGGCATCGCCGGCAACCCGGCCAACGAAGCCCGCGTCGCCGGTTACCGCGAAGTGTTCAAGAAATATCCTGACATCAAGGTGCTGAACGAAGCCAATGCGAGCTGGGATCAGGCGCAGGGCCAGCAGGCCATGCAGAACCTGCTTGCAACCTATCCCGATATCAGCGGCGTCTGGGTGCAGGACGGCATGGCAGACGGCGCATGGCGCGCCATCGAAGCCGCCGGCAAGACCAAGGACATCGCTGCAACAGGTGAAATCCGCAAGGACTTCATGACCCGTTGGGAAAAGGAAAAGTTCAATTCCGGCGCTTCGGTCAATCCTCCCGGCGTCATGGCCAGCGCGCTCAACGTCGCGGTGTTGAAGCTGCAGGGTAAGGAATTCAAGGACGGCATTTTTGGTGGCACCTATGGCAACGCCATCTACATTCCGATCCCCTTTGTCAGCAACGACAACCTTGCCGACAACATCAAGGCTGCAGAAGGAAAGCCCGGATACTGGTCCGTCACGGCAACCGTGACGCCGGAACAGGCCGGCGAGTTCTTCAAGTAATATCCGTCTCGGGCCGGCGGCGAACGCCGGCCCGAACCAGAAATTCGAGTGCGGACCGGGCCTTGGCCATCCGCCTGTGACAAGCATAATTCGGGGACATGCGATGGCGAACGCTTTGGAAGCGGCCGGCATAACGAAGAATTTTGGCGCTGTGCGTGCGCTTTCGGACGGCAGGCTGACCGTGGGCCGCGGTGAAATTCACGCGCTCCTGGGCGCCAATGGCTGCGGCAAGAGCACGCTCTGCAAGATCGTTGCGGGCGCGGTGGCTCCGACCAGCGGCACAATCAGGTTCAACGGTGAGGACGTGCGCTTCAAAAGCCCGCGGGACGCCGAAAATGCCGGTGTCGCCCTGTTCTACCAGGAACTGAGCCTCATTCCGCAGCTTTCCGTTGCCGATAATATTTTCCTCGGGCGCGAGCCGAAACGCGGCGTCTTTGTTGACAGCAAGGCGCTGAAGGCCGAGGCGGCGAGACTGATCGCGCTGTTTGACGGTGTCGCCGGTGAAGGGCTGACGCCGGATGCGATCGTCGGCACGCTGCCGCCGGATCAGCGCCAGCTTGTCGAAATCCTCAAGGTATTCGCCCAGAATGCCAGCCTGATGATCATGGACGAGGCGACAGCGGCGCTCGATGGCCGCCAGTCGCAGCGCTTTTTCGAGATACTTCGGGCCAAGAAGGCCGACGGTGTCTCCACCATCATGATTTCCCACCGTCTCGATGAGGTCTTTGCCGTCTGCGACCGCATCACCGTGATGCGCAATGGCGCGACGATTTCCGAACTGGATACGGCAGCCACCAGCCGCGAGGCCGTCGTGCACGATATGGTCGGCGATGTCCGCGCAGCACCGGCTCGCCGGCAGGGGCGTGCCGCCGCAGTCCCCAGCCTCAAGGTAACGGATGTTGCGGGCGAGGGCGTTCGCGGCGTCAGTCTGGAAGCCTATCCGGGCGAAATCGTCGGTCTGGCCGGTTTGCAGGGGCAGGGCCAGTCAGCCTTGCTGAAGGGCCTCTTCGGCGCCAACCCGTTTGCAACGGGGCAAATCCGGTTCGAAGGTCGTGACATCACCATCGGCAAGCCTTCTCAGGCCGTTCATAGTGGTTTTGCTTATGTCTCGGGTGACCGCGGACGTGACGCGTCGCTTCAGGGCCGGTCGATCTTCGAAAATCTCGTCGCTGCCCTCATGGTGCGCGAAAAGATGCGGCTGATCCGGCCCGCGACGCTGAGACCGCGCGTGCAGAAGGTCGCGGATGACATGAAAACGAAATTTGCCGGCCTGGATATGCCGATCGGCACGCTTTCCGGTGGTAACCAGCAGAAGATCTTCATTTCCCGCTGGCTCGCCACCGCACCAAAATTGCTGCTGCTCGATGATCCGACCAAGGGCATTGATCTTGGTGCAAAGGCCGACCTCTTCGCGCTGATGCGGCAGCAGGCCGATGCCGGCGCGACCATTCTTCTCTATTCCTCGGAAGATGCGGAAATCCTCGAATATGCCGACCGCATTCTCGTCTTTAATGGCGGGCGCATCTCCGCGGAACTGACCGGAGCCGACATGACATCCGTAAACATGACCCGCGCCGCCTATGGAGACGCCGCATGAGCTCTTCCGGTTTTCTGCGCAGGCAACCCTGGATCATCACCCTCGTTGTTCTGGCCGTTCTCGTTGCCGTCAACACGTTTCTGCAGCCCTCCTTCGTTCAGCCTTCCGTGCTGCAATCGAACCTGACGACGTTTCTGCCGCTGATCCTGGTCGCCATCGGCCAGACCTATGTCATTCTGGCGGGAGATATCGATCTGTCGGTCGGCAGCATCGTTGCGCTCGCCAATGTCGTCACCGTCAGTGTCATCGCGGCGCTGGGTGGTACGACGGGCGCGGTCTTTGCCGGCATGGCGGCGGGTGCGGCTGTCGGGCTTCTCTGTGGACTGGTCAATGGCCTCTTCATCTCCGGCCTGCGTTTCCAGCCGATTGTTACCACCTTCGCGACGGGCATCATCTTCGCCGGGCTGGCGATCTGGGTGCTGCCGCAGGCGGGTCTTCCGGTGCCGGAAGCCTATTGGCAGACCTATTCCGGCAGCTTCATCGGCGTGCCCTTCGTGCTGTGGGTGCTCGTGGCCGGCATCGCCTTCACGCTGATCGTATCGCGCATTCCGTTTCACACGCATCTCCTGGCGGTCGGCGGCAATCGCACCGGAGCCTTCCAGACGGGCCTGCGCCTTTCCGGCATCCGCATTGGCGCCTACATGATCTCCGGGCTGTTTTCGGCGCTGGCGGCGCTCTGCCTCACCGGCGAGACGGCCTCGGGCGACCCGCTTCTTGGCGCAAGTCTGGCGCTTTCCTCCATCTCGGCGGTGGTGCTGGGCGGCACGGCGCTTTCCGGCGGCTTCGGCAGCTCGACCGGGTCGATTGCGGGCGCACTCGTGCTTGGCATGATCGGTAATGTGATTTTCTTTGCGGGCCTGCCCTTCGAGTACCAGACGCTGGTGCAGGGTTTGATCGTGCTGACGGCGCTGGCCGGCGGCGTTCTGGTGACGAGGCGTTGATATGACCAATCCCGGCTTGCAACTCAAAACCCTCCTCACCGATCCCCTGACCATTGCCATTGGCGCATCGGCCTTCCTGCTGCTTGTCGGGGAATTGCTCTCACCCGGCTTCGCACAGGGCTCGCAGATCGTGCGGCTGCTGACGATTGCCGCCATTCTCGGCATCGTCGCGGCGGGGCAGAACCTCGTCATCCTCGGCGGTCGCGAAGGCATCGATCTGTCCGTCGGTGCGATGATCTCGCTCGGCGCGGTCCTTGCCGGCAACATGATGAACGGCCAGAATGCGGGCATACCGCTCGCCATACTGGTTGCGGGTGGCGTTCCCTTCCTGATCGGCCTCATCAACGGCCTCGGTATCACCTTCGTGCGCATTCCGCCGCTGGTCATGACGCTCGGCATGACGGCGGTCATTCAGGGCGGTCTGGTGGTCTATTCGCAGGGCGTTCCATCAGGGGCGGCGGCGCCGCTGCTGGCGGGCTTCATCAACCGTCCGCTCATCTTCGGCATTCCCGGCGTGCTCTTCGTCTGGCTGGGCATTGCCGCTATCATGCTGTTCGTGCTCCGCCGCACGGCCTTCGGCTTTGCCATCTATGCCATCGGTTCGAATGAGAGAGCGGCGACGCTCACCGGATTGCCCGTCTCCCTGATCCGCACGCTGCTTTATGGCCTTTCCGGCCTGTTTGCCGGGCTGACCGGGGTTTGCGTCATCGGCTACACCGGCACGTCCTTCATTTCCGTCGGCGACCAATATGTGCTTCCGTCGATCATCGCCGTCGTCATCGGCGGCACCTCGCTTGCCGGCGGTGCGGGCGGATATGTCGGAACCATGGCCGGGGCAGTTGCGCTCACCATTCTGCAAAGCGTACTGATAACGCTCAACCTCGATGTATGGGCACGGCAGATCATATTCGGTGTCACGTTGCTAGCGCTGATGCTGCTTTATGGCCGCCAAAAGCAGTTGCGTGTGTGACAGATGAGCAAAGACCAAGGTTCGAATATCAGGGAAGTTGCAGCTCTCGCGGGCGTTTCGATCGCGACAGTATCGCGCGCGCTGCAGCAACCCGACAAGGTTCGCCCGGAAACCCGAAAGAAGGTTTTCGACGCCGTGCGGCAGGCGAACTTCGTTCCCAATGCGCAGGCGGCGAGCTTCCGCCGACAATCCAACAACACCGTCATCCTTCTCGTTCGCGATATCGGCAACCCGTTTTATCTCGAAATCTACAAGGGCGTGGAAGAGGCGGCAGGCGAAGCGGGTTTCAAGGTGCTGATGGGTGACGCCCGCAACGATGAACACCGCGTGGCGACCCATATCGACATGGTGCGGCAGAAACATGCCGACGGCCTTATCCTGATGACCGGCCAGTTCCCGTCCGAGCTTCTCGATCAGGGCGATGCGCTGCCGCCGATCGTCATCGCGTCGGAAACGGTGCCCGGCCTCGCGCTGCCGACCGTCAAGGTCGACAACCGCGCCGCTTCCATCAACGCCATGCGCCATCTCATAGAGGCGGGGCATGAACGGATCGTGCATCTGGCCGGCCCGGTCCCGGAAAGTCTCGCGCAGGAGCGTTTCGACGGTTACCGCGATGCACTTGGCGAGGCCGGTATCGCTTATGCCGACGAACTTGTTGTGACGGGCGATTACAGCATCGAGGCCGGCCGTCAGGCGATTGCAGGTCTTCTTGAAAATGGCATTGCCTTCACCGCGATCTTCGCATCGAGCGACCAGATGGCGATCGGTGCGATCAGCGAGCTGCGGGGCAGGGGCCTGTCGGTTCCGTCCGATGTCTCGGTCATCGGCTTCGACGACATCATCTTCGCCAATGCCTTCGAACCGCCGCTGACGACGGTGCGCCAGCCCCGGCAGGAAATGGGCCGCAGGGCCATGGCGCTGATGGTGGACCGGCTGAACGGCAAACGCACGGCCGAAACCATCGTGCTGGATACGGAACTGGTGGTGCGCGGCTCGGTCGCGCCCTGCCGCCCGCCGCACCGGTAGCGGCCAGCCGGAATTGTGAATGCAAGGAGTGTAAGGACATGAAGACGATCAAAGGCCCGGCGATTTTCCTCGCGCAATTTGTCGGGGACAAAGCCCCCTTCGACACGCTCGACAATCTCGGCCAATGGGCGGCTTCGCTGGGGTACAAGGGTATTCAGGTGCCGACCGATCCCAAGCTCTTCGATCTCGAGAAAGCCGCCGCCTCCAAGGGTTATTGCGACGATATCAAGGGCCGTCTGGCCGAGATCGGTGTCGAGATCACCGAGCTTTCGACCCATATTCAGGGCCAGCTTGTGGCCGTTCACCCCGCCTATGATGAAATGTTCGACGGTTTTGCACCGTCCGAACTGCGCGGCAACCCTGTGGCGCGGCAGGAATGGGCGGTCAACCAGCTGAAGTGTGCGGCGAAGGCGTCGCAGCATCTTGGCCTCAAAAGCCATGCGACTTTCTCCGGTGCGCTCGCATGGCCGTTCGTTTATCCGTGGCCGCAGCGTCCGGCTGGTCTTGTCGAAATGGCCTTTGCCGAACTCGGCAAGCGCTGGACACCCATTCTCGATACATTCGAGGAGAATGGCGTCGATCTCTGCTATGAACTGCATCCGGGTGAGGATCTGCATGACGGCGTCACCTTCGAGCGTTTTCTTGACGCCACCGGCAATCATGCGCGCGCCAACATCCTCTACGATCCCTCGCATTTCGTACTGCAGGCGATGGATTATCTCGATTTCATCGACATTTACCACGAGCGTATCCGCGCCTTTCACGTCAAGGATGCCGAGTTCAATCCGACGGGCCGCTCGGGCGTCTATGGCGGTTATCAGAGCTGGGTCGACCGGCCGGGGCGTTTCCGCTCGCTGGGTGACGGGCATGTCGATTTCGGCGCGGTGTTTTCCAAGCTCACCCAATATGACTTCGACGGCTGGGCGGTGCTGGAATGGGAATGCGCGCTGAAACACCCGGAAGATGGCGCGCGTGAGGGCGTAGCCTTCATTGAAAACCATATCATCCGCGTGACCGAGCGGGCTTTCGACGATTTCGCCAAAAGCGGCGTCGATGATGCCGCCAACCGTCGCCTTCTCGGACTTTGAAAGGGATAGCCATGTCCTCCGCTACAAAAAAATTCGATAGCCGCCGTATCCGTCTCGGCATGGTCGGCGGTGGTCAGGGCGCCTTTATCGGCGCAGTGCACCGCATCGCCGCCCGGCTCGATGACCGTTACGAACTGGTGGCAGGCGCGCTTTCTTCCGATGCGGCGCGTGCTAGCGCGTCGGCAACGCTGCTCGGCATCGCGCCGGAGCGCTCCTATGCCTCGTTCGAGGAGATGGCGGCGGTTGAGGCCGGTCGTGAAGACGGAATCGAGGCGGTCGCCATCGTGACCCCCAACCACCTTCATTTCGCCCCGTCCAAGGCCTTTCTCGAGGCCGGGATTCACGTCATCTGCGACAAGCCGGTGACCGCGACACTGGAGGAGGCGAAGGAACTGGCCAAAATCGTCGGGGCATCCGACAGGCTGTTCATTCTGACGCATAATTACACCGGCTATGCCATGCTGCGGCAGATGCGGGAGATGATTGCCAGTGGCGACATCGGCAAGCTGCGTCACGTCCAGGCCGAATATGCGCAGGACTGGCTGACGCAAGCGGTTGAAAAGACCGGGGCGAAGGGCGCGGAATGGCGCACGGACCCCAGCCGCTCCGGCGCGGGCGGGGCAATCGGCGATATCGGCACGCACGCCTTTAACGCCGCCGCCTTCGTCACGGGCGAAATCCCCAGCAGCCTTTACGCGGATCTGACCTCCTTCGTGCCGGGCCGGCAGCTGGATGACAGCGCCAATATTCTCTTGCGTTACGAAAGCGGCGCCAAGGGCATGCTCTGGGCAAGCCAGATCGCGGTCGGTAATGAAAACGCGCTGTCGCTGCGGGTCTATGGCGACAAGGGCGGGCTGGAATGGCACCACCGGGTGCCGGATGAGCTGTGGTTCACACCTTACGGGGAGCCCAAGCGGCTGATCACCCGCAACGGTGCGGGCGCTGGAGCCGCCGCCAGCCGCGTCAGCCGCGTGCCGTCAGGGCACCCGGAAGGATATCTCGAGGGTTTTGCGACGATCTACCGCGAAGCCGCAGACGCAATCATCGCCAAGAGGGAGGGAAAAATAGCCGCCGGGGAGGTGATTTACCCCGGCATGGAGGACGGCCTTGCGGGTCTCGCATTCATCGATGCCGCCGTTCGCTCCAGCCAGACCTCGACCTGGGTCAAAATCGACATCTAGGTCGCAGCCTATCGGAGGAGACGACGCGGGGCAACGGAGGTTGTGCCCGGCACCGGCCCGGTCAAGGAGACCGGGAAGGGTGGGCGTGTCGTCACATTGATCAAACGGAAAGGGAGTTACGCGTTTGAAAACGTTCAAGTCAAAATTCGCAGGCATGGCAGTCGTTGTCGCATTGGCGGCCGGCATCACAAATCCGGTTTTTGCCGATGACAGCAAGACGCTGCCGATTGCGGCGCAGATGTACACCCTGCGCAATTCCGGAACGCTGGAAGAACAGCTTGCCATCCTCAACCGCGCTGGCGTTTCCGCCGTGGAAACGGTGGATATGCAGAAGGTCAGCCCCGGCGAGCTGAACACGCTTCTCGAAAAGCACAAGATCAAGGTCATTTCCTCGCATGTGCCGATCGACAAGCTGCGCGGTAATCTCGATGAGGTCATCACGGAGCAGAAGGCCGTCGGCAATCCTGTCGTGACCGTGCCTTTCCTGAAGCCGGAAGACCGCCCGAAGGATGCTGCAGGCTGGACCGCCTTCGGCAAGGAGCTCGGCGGATATGCGGACAAACTGTCTGCGGCAGGCCTCTCCATGGCCTATCACAACCACGATTTTGAAATGGTCAAGTTCGACGGCAAGACGGCGCTTGAACTGCTGCTCGATGCGGCAGGCCCGAAACTGCAGGCCGAAGTCGACGTCGCCTGGGTGGCGCGCAGCGGCAATGATCCGGCAGAGTTCCTCGGCACCTTGAAGGGCAAGGTTTTTGCCATCCACGCCAAGGACAATGCGCCTGCGGGAACGGCGGAAAACGAGCGCGGCTTCGCCACACTCGGCACCGGCACTCTCGACTGGAAGACGATCCTGCCGGCGGCAAAACAGGCCGGCGCAAAATGGTTCATCCTTGAGCACGACCTTCCGCTCGATGCCGAAGCGGTCGTGACCAAGGGCAACGCGTTCCTCAATGAACGCCTTCCGACCATTCAGTAAACACTGCCAGTAAAACCAGAACCGCTCCCCGGCGGCCGGTTCGCCGGGGCGCATGAGGTTCGACAGACGCATGACCAGTTTCCGCCGCGTTGCGACGGGAAGCGCTTTGCCCTGTCGTTTTTTCCAAGCTCACATCGGAGGAGTTATCATGGCAAACAATCATTATGATGCGATTGTTGTCGGTTCAGGCATCAGTGGAGGCTGGGCCGCAAAGGAACTCACGCAAAAGGGCCTGAAGGTCCTGATGCTGGAGCGCGGCCGCAACATCGAGCACATCACCGACTATCAGAATGCCGACAAGGAAGCCTGGGATTACCCCCATCGCAACCGCGCCACGCAGGAAATGAAGGCGAAATATCCCGTTCTCAGCCGCGATTACCTGCTGGAAGAGGCGACGCTCGGCATGTGGGCCGACGAGCAGGAAACGCCCTATGTCGAGGAAAAGCGCTTCGACTGGTTCCGCGGTTATCACGTCGGCGGCCGCTCGCTGCTCTGGGGACGCCAGACCTATCGCTGGTCGCAGACCGATTTCGAGGCCAATGCGAAAGAAGGCATCGCCGTCGACTGGCCGATCCGTTATGAGGATGTTTCCCCCTGGTATGACTATGTCGAGCGCTTCGCCGGTATTTCCGGCAGTCGCGAAGGGCTGGATATTCTCCCTGATGGCGAATTCCTGCCACCTATTCCGCTCAATTTCGTCGAGCAGGATGTGGCCAGCCGGCTGAAGAAAGAGTTCAAGGGCACGCGCCACCTCATCAATTCGCGCTGCGCCAACATCACCCAGGAACTTCCCGATCAGGAGCGCACACGCTGCCAGTTCCGCAACAAGTGTCGGCTGGGCTGTCCCTTCGGCGGCTATTTCAGCACGCAGGCATCGACCCTGCCTGCGGCGGTCGCCACCGGCAATCTCACTTTGCGGCCTTTTTCCATCGTCAAGGAAATCCTCTACGACAAGGACAAGAAGAAGGCTCGCGGCGTCGAGATCATCGATGCAGAAACCAACCTGACCTATGAATACACCGCCGACATCATCTTCCTCAACGCCTCGACGCTGAACTCGACATGGGTGCTGATGAATTCGGCCACCGATGTCTGGGAAGGCGGCCTCGGCAGCAGCTCCGGCGAACTCGGCCACAACGTGATGGACCACCATTTCCGCATGGGCGCGACCGGCCAGGTGGAAGGCTTCGAGGACTTCTACTTCAAGGGCCGCCGTCCGGCAGGTTTCTACATTCCGCGTTTCCGCAATACCGGCGACGACAAGCGTAAATATCTGCGCGGTTTCGGCTATCAGGGCTCGGCCAGCCGTTCGCGCTGGGAACGGGAAATCGCCGAGCTCAATATCGGAGCCGATTACAAGGAAGCGCTGACCGAGCCGGGCGGCTGGACCATCGGCATGACCGCTTTCGGCGAAATGCTGCCCTACCATGAGAACCGCGTGAAGCTCGATCATGAGAAGAAGGACAAATGGGGCCTGCCGGTCCTCTCCATGAATGTCGAGATGAAGCAGAACGAACTCGACATGCGCGAAGACATGGTCAATGACGCCGTCGAGATGTTCGAGGCGGTCGGCATCAAGAACGTCAAACCCTCCAGGGGCAACTATGCACCCGGCATGGGCATTCACGAAATGGGAACGGCCCGTATGGGGCGTGACCCGAAAACCTCCGTCCTCAACGGCAACAACCAGGTCTGGGATGCACAGAACGTCTTTGTGACTGATGGTGCCTGCATGACCTCGGCTTCCTGCGTCAACCCGTCTTTGACCTACATGGCGCTGACGGCGCGTGCCGCCGAATTTGCCGTTTCCGAACGCAAGAAGGGGAACCTGTGATGAACAGACGCGAACTGCTGAAACTGATAGCCATTGCCACCGGCCTTCCGCTGATCGGCGCGGATGTCCTGACGGCCGCGGAAAATGCTGCCAAGCCTGCCGGCGCTGGCCATGTCTTTACACCGGAGGAAATCCGCTTTCTGGACGAAGTGGCGGAGACCATCATTCCCCGCACTTCCACGCCCGGTGCGAAGGATGCTGAAGTGGGTGCCTTCATGGCCGTCTATGCGGCCGATTGCTACACCGAGGAGCAGCGGACGCTGTTCCTTTCGGCAATTTCCGACATCGAGAAGCGCAGTCAGGCCGAACACAAAAAGGCCTTTCTGGAACTGACGGCAGGAGAGCGGCAGGCGCTGCTTTCCGCGCTGGACAGGCAGGCCAAGGCTGAACAGACGCCGGCGAAGCCGCACGCCTTCACGCTGGTCAAGCAGCTGACGCTGCTCGGCTTCTTCACCTCGAAGATCGGCGCCACGGAAGTTCTCGTCTACGACGAAATCCCCGGTGGTTTCGAAGACCGCGTTCCCTACAAGAAGGGAACGCCTGCCTGGGGCACGACCTGAAGAGAGAACTGTTGGCCCGTCCGCATTTGCGCGCGGGCCGCATTCATACGGCAAGACAAGGATGACATGATGCGCAAGACACTCATCATCGCGGCGGCTATGCTGACCGCAAGCACCGTTCCCGCTCTTTCGGAGGGCGATGTTGCCAAGGGGGAGGCGGTTTTCAAGCGCTGTTCCGCCTGTCACGCCATAGGCGAGGGCGCAAAAAACAGGGTCGGCCCACAGCTTAACGGCATCATCGGCCGTGC
The DNA here is from genome assembly GCF_049843495.1 of Agrobacterium sp. M50-1. Taxonomy (NCBI): domain Bacteria; kingdom Pseudomonadati; phylum Pseudomonadota; class Alphaproteobacteria; order Hyphomicrobiales; family Rhizobiaceae; genus Agrobacterium; species Agrobacterium sp. M50-1. The sequence continues at coordinate 200,237 of NZ_JBBHZH010000007.1, forward strand.
GGCAGGCGGCGTGTCTGACTATACTTATTCGGCTGCGATGAAAAAAGCGGGCGAGGACGGCCTTGTCTGGACACCGGAAGAATTGCGGGATTTCCTGAGCGCGCCCAAGAAGAAAATACCCGGCAACAAGATGGCGCTGGCCGGCATCAGCAAGCCGGAAGATCTGGACAATCTCATCGCCTATATCGAAAGCGCGGCTTCGAAACCGGCTGAGTGAGAGCAGTGCAGCTACGCGGTAGAAGTAAAGCTTCTGGCGAAGGTCAGGCGCCTGCGCGTTACACTTGGCTCACTTCGCCTTCCGCCAGCTGGGCGAGGCCCGGCAGATTGCAGACCAGAAGCTTCTGCCGCCCGCCCTGCACCAGCCCCTTGCTCTCCCAACTGCTGAGGATGCGGGAAACGGTGTGCAGCGTCGTGCCGGTCATTTCGGCGATATCCTGACGCGAAATCGGAAAGTCGATGCGGATGCCGTCCAGCTCCTTGCGTCCCGCCTGCTGCGAAAGGCGCAGCACGGCATGGGCCACCCGGCGCTCCACTTCCTGCGTCGACATTTCGCGGATGCGCGTATGGGCTTCCTCGAGACGCTGGCCGATTGTCTGCATGGCTGAGACGGCAAGATGCGGGTTCTGCTCGACGAATTGCGGCCAGAGATCGGTTTGCCAGGACAGGATCACGCTTTCGGCAGCCGTCGTTGCGGTACCGGGATAATCGGCCCGCTGCAGCGCCCTTGCGAAACCGAAGAGATCGCCGGGGTGCACCACGCGCACGATGATCTGCTGACCGTCATGGGTCACTTGCGTTACCTTCAGGCGGCCGTGGATGAGCAGGAAGAAATGCGTGGCCGGCCGGCCCTGCTCGAAAATGGCTTCGCCCGCCGACACGAGCCGGGATGTGGCGTGGGTCAGCAGTCCGTCCAGCTCATCGTCGGCCATCTTGGCAAACAAGGCCAGCGACCGGATGACGCTTCGGTCAATCTTCACTTGAACCCTCTCCGGTGGTCGGCCGCCGCCACGGTTCCCGCCATGGGCACCCGGGTGTCGGCCTCTTCTGTATCTTCACAATACAGCACTATCACCGGTGGAAGAAGATCAAATGATATGAATCAACTAATTGTTTTAATTGATGATTATCAAGAAATCAGGGCGGCTGCGCGAAGCTTTTCGAGAAGCGGCGCATACCAGCGCGTATCCTTCACGAGCCGGAAACCGAGATTATCAGGCGGTACGCCGACGGCGCAGCCACCGCTTTTCGGGTTTTTGACGAAGGCGCTCATCGCCGCACGGTGTTTTCCCGAAGCGACGGGAATACCGCATGAGGCGACGGTATCCAGCATTTCGCCATCATTACCAAGCGTCACACGCCGGCTGCAGCTCGAGGTCCATTCCCAGACATTGCCGCCGAAATCGGCAAGGCCATATTCGTTTTCGCCGAAGCTGCCATAGGATTGCGGAACGGGATTGCCCGAGGCCTTGCGGCTGGTCTGCCGCTCATAATCCGCCAGCCAGCGCAAAGCGGGGTTTTCACTATCGGCAGCTACGCCAAGCGTCTCGTCCGGAAAAAGCGAGCCGGCGGCAAAGGCCAGTTCCGTATCGTTCGGTAGGCGCCAGGTGACGCCTGTCCGCTCGCTCAGCCATGCGGCGTAGGCGCGGGCGTCATCCTGGCTGATGCCGGTTGCCGGTATCTCGCCGTCGACCGGAGCGGCAAAGCCGGGTTCCGGCTGCTGGCAGCCGCCTTCGGCGACGCAGCGCGCATAATCCGCGCTCGACACCTGATATTTCGTGATTGTGAGGTTTTGCCGCATCGTTACGTCGACCATCGGTCCATCGACGGCATAACCATTGCGGAAATATTCGCCTTCCGCCCGGTAGGTGAAACTGCCAGCAGGTACGGTAACGACCTGCGGCTGGGTCATGGCCGTGCGCTGATCGGAGCTACCGTGGATGATCCCGGACTGGAAACCGATCACCGTCGCCAGCAGTGTGGCAAGCGAGAGCGGCAAAAGAAGCGAGACGGCATTTGGGAAATGGCTGTTGCCGGGAATGCCCATGGAAACCTGCCTGCGTTGCGGGAACGCCAAAGTTCGGGCCTGCCTTCAGGCCGCAGAGAGCAGAAAGAAAGCGCGCCGCACTCTGTTGGCGGCGGCGCGCTTCCGGGCGTTATATGCTCGACGGAGCGAGCACGGCCTGCATCAGGCTGTTGTTCCACTCACCAGTCACCTTGAAATGGGCGGCTGCACCCAGTTCGAAGGCTTCAATGAGGTTGTGGTTGACATAGGCGTAGATGCCGGGCTGCTCGAAGGTATAAAAGGCCGCGCCCGCCGTGCCGCCGGGAATGAACCAGGTTTCCTGGTCGAGATCCGGCGGGTTGCGGAATTTGCCCGTCGCCCAGACATAATCGCCGTGGCCGCCGATGAGGTGCGGGCGGGTGTCGCGGTTTGCCTGCGAATGGACGATTAGCACCTTTTCGCCAACGGCGGCCTGAAGGGCGTGTTCCCCCGTCAGGGCGCCGACTGCACCGTTGAAGACGATGTGGCTCGGCGTCAGCTTGCGCATCACCTCCAGCGTATCGGCCATGGCGTCGCCGGCGCTTTCATATTTCTTGAAATTGCCGTTCTCGTCGCGGGGAATGTAGAAGTCCTGCTCGCCGACATAATAGACCTTGTCATAAACAAGCTCCTTGCCGTGGCCATCCGTCAGGCCCTCGCGCGGCAGCACCATGATCGCGCCGTTCATGCCCGAGGTGACGTGCCACGGCACCATGCCGGGAGGTGCGCAGTGATAGACGAAAACGCCGGCCTTGGTGGCCTTGAAGCGCAGGATCGCCTTTTCACCGGGGTTGACGATGGTGAGCCCGCCGCCGCCGAGCGCGCCGGTGGCCGAGTGGAAATCGATATTGTGCTGCAGCTCGTTGGTGTCGGGGTTGATGAGGGTCAGTTCGACATAGTCGTCCTGATGCACCACCATCAGAGGCCCGGGAACCGAACCGTTGAAGGTCATGGCATGGACCTCGGTGCCCTTGTCGTCGAGGACCATTTTCTGTTCCTTGATCGTCAAGGTGAACTCGACGATCTTCGGTCCGCCTTCGGCTTTCTGCGTGTGGGCGTGCACGAAGGGCGGCTTGACGAGATCAACCTTTACGCGAGGTAGCGCTGCAATCTCCGCGCTCGTCAATGGCTTGGCTGCGGCCTTCTTTTCCTCTGCCGCGCTCGCTGCCGATGGCATGATGACGGGAGCTATAGCCCCTGCAAATGCTGCGCCTGCGAGAATATTACGCCGTGTGATGTGGAAGGTTTCCGTCATCATATTTCTCCTGTCCCTCTTAGGGCAGAGCATGTTTCGCTCTGTCAGAGCATTTGTAGCGGAGGGGCGGAAATACAATTTGAGATGGAGCAAACTGCGCGTCGGGCCACCTGCGACATTTTGGCAGGCGGTTACGGCTTCATGCGGAGGCGTCGCACCTCCTCTTTGCCTGTTCGCAAAGAAGCCGGACGGGCTTGGGTCTAGACATATGTCAAGACCAAGCAAGGAGCATTATAATGAGTGGCAGCGAAACCGTTCTCACCGAAGGGCGCAGCCGGCCAAAGGGCGGCATTCCAAGAGGGCTGGCGCGCACCGGCCCGGTTATCTTTTCTTATGGCTTTCGGCCATTTTTCCTCGGCGGCGCCATCTGGGCCATCGTGGCGATGGTGTTGTGGATCGCAGCCCTTTCCGGCCTTGTCGACATCGGCGGAGATTACGGTGCGCCGAACTGGCATGCCCATGAGATGCTGTTCGGTTTCGCTTCGGCGGTGCTGGCCGGCTTTCTACTGACGGCTGTGCCGAACTGGACCGGGCGGCTGCCCGTGTCGGGCAAACCGCTGGTCTGGCTGTTTGCGCTCTGGTGCGCGGGCCGGCTTTTGCTGCTTGTGCCGGATCAAGTGGGCGTGGTCACCGCTGCAGCCGTGGACGGGCTTTTCCTGCCGGCGCTTCTCACGATCTGCGCGCGCGAAGTCATTGCCGGGCGCAAATGGAAAGACCTCAAAGTGCTGGGCGGGCTGCTGGCGCTCTCCGCCGCCAATATCATTTTCCATGTGGCGGCGATTGGCGGCGATCACAGCCAGATGGCGACCCGCCTTGCGGTCTCGGCCTATACCGTCCTCGTCATCATCGTCGGTGGCCGCATCGTGCCGAGTTTCACCCGCAACTGGCTGAACCGTTTCGGCCGCACGGATTTCCCCGTGCCCTATAACGGCTTCGACACCGCCGCCATCCTCACCGGCATTGCGGCGCTGGCCGTCTGGACGATAGAGCCCGAGAGCATGGTGGCCGTGCCCACGGCGCTTCTGGCAGCTTTCATGCACGCCGTGCGTCTGATCCGCTGGCGCGGCTGGACGACCTGGCCTGAGCAGGTGCTGGTGGTGCTGCATGTGGCCTATGCCTTCATCCCCGCCGGTTTCATCGCCATTGCGCTGGCGGCTCTCGATGTCATGGATACGCGCTCCGTCCTGCATGTCTTCACCGTCGGCGTCATCGGCTGCATGATGCTTGCGGTCATGACGAGAGCAAGCCTTGGCCACACCGGACGCAAGCTTGCGGCCAGCAGGGTCACCATCGCAGCTTATGTATCTCTGATCGCCTGCGCGCTCTTGAGACCGGCAGCCGAGTTCTTCCCGGGCGCGATGATGCATCTTTACGCCTGCTCGGCGCTTCTCTGGATCGTCGGTTTCGGTCTCTTCTGCGTCGAATACGGGCCGATCCTGATGCGTGAGCGCAAACCGCTGAAAGCGTAGTCGGGTTCGTTGCTAAACCGCCAAAACGAAACGCCCCGGAAGCAATTTCCGGGGCGTTTCGTTATCGAGGATACCCGATGGTTTAATGTGCACCGGCCCCGGCGCGGATGAAGATGCGAAACGCCGTGCGCGCCTCGTCGAAATTGCCGGCCCATTGATGGCCCCGGGCCAGAAGCTCCGGGTAGAGGAAGGTCGGTTCCTGCGGCATCAGCACGAAGATCACGGCGCCCGGGGGAAGACGATCAAGTGCGGCAAGCGTACGGCTCGTCTGACCCCCGGTCGCCTCGTCGCTGAGATCGAGATAGGTGATGGGGTCGGGCCATATCTGCGGCTCCTCGGCGTTGCCCGCAAGCGCCGGTGAAACGGAAATCTGCTCGGCTTCACTGGATTGCGGCGTAAACAGTACTTCCCAGTCGCCGCCGCCGATTTCCCGGACCTGATGGTTAAAACCGCGCTCGGCCATCACCTTGAACAGCGGAACGGGCCGGAAGGTGGCCAATAATCGCAGCGCCTCACCCGGCGCAAGCCCGGCCACGGCTTCCATGATTGCCGGAAAGGGCTCGCCGCCGCTCTGCAAAAGCGGCCGGACATCGAGTTCCCTGATCATTTCCGTCATTGCTTCACCTCGTTAGTCGGCTGGCGGCGGCACGAGCCGTCCGCCAGAGGGCTTTTCACCATGCCGCAGGCGCTGGGGTCGATGCTCGGATCCGCAGCAGCATTCGCAGCCGGACATATCGTCCTCGGAGCCTTCGGCCTGTTCTTCCAGCCGGCCGATATCGAGACGCCAGACTTCAGGACCCTGTTCGAGATACTCCCAGCCGAATTCACCGGGGAAATTGGTGGCAAGCTGGTAAAGCAGCGGACGGGGATCATGATCGCTGGTGATCTGCAGCGATTGCCCTTGAGCCAATGCGCTAAGCGCGCCGAAAATGCGCGGATGGCGTTCGCGGTGCGGAATGATGCGCACATCGATATTGGTTGCAGTTTGGGCTTCGGACATAGGTTGGCTCCACGGCCGCGGATGAAACTATGTCCGGCGGTGCGGCCGGCCGGCGGACTGGAAAAACCTATCCGCCGTGTGGTTGGGAGACATTGTCGCCGCGCAAATAAACCTGAGATTCGTCAGGTCCGTTTGCGCGACAGGCTTCAGCCGGCAAGGCTGCGATAGATTGCCGGCAGCGCCGATGGCAGCTTCGCTATCCTGCTGACGATGGCATAGCCGTTCTGGCCGAACATGGCCGGAATATAGGATTGCGCCTTGCTGTCGACAGTCACCCCGAAGACGCTGACGCCCGAGCGCCTTGCCTCGGAAACGGCGCGGCGGCTGTCCTCGATGGCGAAGCGACCTTCATAATGATCGACATCATTCGGCTTGCCATCCGTCAGCAACAGAAGCAGCTTGCGGCGCTCCGGTCTTTCATGCAGCTTGGCGCTGGCATGGCGGATGGCGGGGCCGATGCGGGTGTAGAAGCCGGGCTTCAGCGCCGCAATGCGACGCTCGACAGCGTGGCCCATCGGCTCATCGAAATCCTTCACCGTCTCCACTCGCACCCAAGAGCGGCGGCGTGAGGTGAAGGTCAGGATCGAGTGGTTGTCGCCGCAGGCGGAAAGCCCGTGGGCAAGCACCAGCAGCGCTTCCTTCTCCACAGCAAGCACTCGGCGATTGTCGAACCAGGCGTCGGTCGACAGCGACACGTCGACGAGGATCGTCACAGCGAGATCATGCGCCTGCGGGCGGCTTGCAATATGAATGCGGTCGCTGCCCTGTCCGCCGGCGGCGATGTCGCTTCTGGCGCGCACCACCGCGTCAAGATCGAGATCGTTGCCGTCAAGCTGGGCTCGCAGCATTTCGTGACGTGGCCTGAGTACCTCGAACTGCCGCCTGACCCGGCGGATAAGGCTCCTGGTGTCCGGGTCGGGTTCCGGCGCCGTCTCAGCACCCTTCGCAGGGGAGGCGATGACCCGGCAATGGTCGGCGAGGTAGGTGCCACTGCGATAATCCCATTCCGGATAGGTCAGTTCCGCCGTCAGCGGCGTATGATCCAGCGCTTCGGGCGGCAGGTCGAGATCGAAGCGGAAGCGGGCGGAAGGCCGTCCCTTTCTTTCTCCCAACGTCATGTCGTCCAACTCGTCGGCCGCACTGCCGTCGGCATCGTCGCTGTCGTCACCGGGACGGTCGACATTGACCATCTCGGCCATGGCAAGGATTTTTTCGAAACGGTTGAGGATGAAGGGGCTTCGCTCGGTCTGCCGGTTCTCCGCCTTTTCTCGCACGGCGATATGGCGGGCCGCTTCCGCCCCCTGCGGCGCGGCGCTCGCCGCCGGCTGGTCTTCGCCCCGCCGCGCCTCGGAGGTTTCGCGCAGCAGCGTGTCCGGCCAGAGCGGAACCGGCAGCATGGGCAGGTAGCGCGGCGGCGCCTTGGCCGGGAAGCCGGCGGGCGGTGTATGGCCCTCGATCCCCGCCGCTTCCGCCAGCATGGAGAGCACCCGTTGTTCCACCTGCTGCTCGGCCTGCGGCAGCGGCCGCTTCTGGCGCACCGCGAGCAGGGCGGCGCAAAGCCGGCGATAACGGGTCTTCATTCCGGGGAAGGCATGGATGACGGCTTCCGCCAGTTCTGCGGCGCGGTCGAGCCGGACAAGATCGTTGCGCAGCGGGTCGGCGGCCACGACCGGTTGAAGCGGCATCAGCGCCATGGCGGCAGCGAGCCAGAGATAAAGATCGCGGTTGAGGCGGCGGTCGGGAAACAGATCGAGCACCGGCGGCAGCATCAGCGTGGCATGATCACGGCCGGGCTGGGCCAACTTTTCTTCGCCAAGGCCCATGCGTTGGCGAAGCCTCAGCCGGTGCGTGGAGGTGCGGGCGCGGGCCGGGGCGATCTGCACCGCATGTTCACCGCCAAAACCGCGGAAACAGATGGCCAGCACGGCCTGCATATCCTCCAGCTTCACGGCATGATCCGGAAAGCGCAGCCATGTGCCGGTTTCGCCGATCAGCCTGTGCCAGGCGCGGCCGACGGTTTCTTCCAGTTCCAGAAAGTCCAGCATGGTTTATCCTCATGGCATCGAGCCGGAATGCGCGGGCCTCGCCGCGCACTCCGAGATGGATATAAATGCGCCCTATCGGATGATCGCATCCGCGACTTCATGCAGCGCTGCCTTTACGTCAGGCTCGTCGGTCAGCGGCTCGATCATCGCCGCGCGCACGGCCTGCCGGGCGGGAAGGCCGGTATCGATGAGGCTGGCGCAATAGACGAGCAGGCGGGTGGAGACGCCTTCTTCCAGATCGTGACCCTTCAGGCCGCGCAGCCGGTGGGCGAGATCGACGAGCGGCTCGACATCGCGCGCATCCAGCCCGCTTTCATGCGAAACGACGGCAATCTCCTGCTCCTTCGGCAGGAAATCGAATTCGATGGCGACGAAACGCTGGCGGGTGCTGGGCTTCAGGCTTTTCAGAAGGTTCTGGTAGCCGGGATTGTAGGACACGACGAGCATGAAGCCGGAGGGCGCTTCCAGAACCTCGCCGGTGCGCTCCAGCGGCAGGATGCGGCGGTCGTCGGTAAGCGGATGCAGCACGACGGCCACATCCTTGCGCGCCTCGACGATCTCGTCGAGGTAACATATGCCGCCCTGGCGCACAGAGCGTGTCAGCGGGCCGTCCATCCACACGGTTTCACCGCCTTTCAGCAGATAACGGCCGGTCAGGTCGGCGGCGGCAAGGTCGTCGTGGCATGAAACTGTCGAAAGCGGCAGGCCGAGTTTCGCCGCCATATGGCTGACGAAACGGGTTTTGCCGCAGCCTGTCGGGCCTTTCAGCAGAAGCGGCAATTGCCGCACCCAGGCGCTTTCGAACAGCACGCATTCATTGCCGAGCGGCGTGTAGAAGGGGGCATCCGGCAGGGGCGGCGGCGTCGGGCGGAAGAGGGTGTTCATGGTCATCTCCATGTTTGATGGTAAGGAACCGGCTCTCCGGGGGAAAAGGAGAGCCGGTCCGTTTTCTCATTCGGCGGGCTGCACGAGGCGGGCAACGCCACCCTGTTTTTCTTTGCCCGGGACCAGGATTGCCCAGATGAACATGGCCGCCGAAATGAGAACCGCGAAACCCGAGCCGAGGCGGATCCAGTAGAAGATCGCCAGATGGTCCTGCACATCCATGAAGCTTTCGCCCATGACGCGCTGCAGCTGGATCTGCACCACGCCGGCAAAGGTCAGCGCGAAGGTCATCACCGACATGGCCGTGCACATCACCCAGAAGCTCGTCATCGAAAGCCACTGATTGTAAGGCGCGCGCTTTCGCATTTCCGGCACGGCATAGGCCATCATGGCGAGGTTCAGCATCACATAGGCGCCGAAGAAGGCGAGGTGCCCGTGGGCGGCGGTGAGCTGCGTGCCGTGGCTATAGTAATTCACCGACGACAGCGTGTGCAGGAAGCCCCAGACGCCGGCGCCGAAGAAGGCCATGACCGAGCAGCCGATCGACCAGAGCAATGCCGCGCGGTTCTCATGCTTGCGGCCGGCCTTCCAGGTCATGACGAAGGTGAAGATGACCATGGTGAAGAAGGGGGCCACTTCCAGCGTCGAGAAGAGCGAGCCGATCCATTGCCAGTAACCGGGCGCGCCGATCCAGTAATAGTGGTGTCCGGTGCCGAGGATGCCCGAGAAGAGGGCAAGGCCGACGATGACATAGAGCCATTTTTCCACCACTTCGCGGTCGATGCCGTTGAGCTTGATCATCAGGAAGGCGAGGATCGAGGCCATGATCAGTTCCCACACGCCTTCCACCCAAAGATGGATGACGTACCACCAGTACATCTTGTCGAGCGCCAGGTTCATGGGATTGTAGAAGGCGAAGAGGAAGAAGATAGCCAGACCCCAGAGACCGAAGAGCAGGATGTTGATAACAGTGGTCTTGCGGCCCTTCAGCGCCGTCATGGTGATGTTGAACAGGAACATCAGGACGACGAGGACGATGCCGACCTTGATGGCGAAGGGCTGCTCGAGGAATTCGCGGCCTTCATGGATGCGGAACATATATCCGACCACCGCAACGGCTGCGGCCACCAGAAAGATCCAGAACTGCGCGACGGCGAGTTTCGGGCTGTAAAGCTCCGTTTCCGTCTCTTCCGGCAACAGGTAGAAGGTCGAGCCCATGAAGCCCATCAGCAGCCACACCACAAGGGCGTTGGTGTGGATCATGCGCACGATGTTGAAGGGCAGAAGCTCGGAAAGCGTATTGGGCAGCACGTAGATCGTGGCGGCGACGACGCCGAACAGGATCTGCGCCACGAACAGCCCGATTGCGCCGTAAAAATACAGCATGGCGACTTTTTGTGTCTGGTATTTCATCTCGTCATTTCCTTGCCGTCCACCTCAACCCGCCTCGTTCGGCGGCCAGTTCTGCGTCTTGATCCGGCTCGTCCATTCGAGGAAGTCGACGAGATCATCGAGTTCCTGTTCGGTGAGATTGAACTGCGGCATCTGGCGTCGGCCCTCGATGCCGGTCGGCTGGGCGGCCATCCAGCCCTTGATGGAATCGCGCGCCGCTTGCTTGTCTTCCACGCCGCCATAGCGCTTCCAGACGTTGCCGAGTTCAGGCGCGAAATAGGCGCCTTCACCGAGCAGCGTGTGACAGTTGATGCAGGAATTTTTCTCCCACACATGCTTGCCGCGCGCGACGCTTTCCGTCAGCGTGCTTTCGTCCGTCGAGGTGGTGCGCATGTAATAATGGCTATGGGCGGTCAGCCCGACGAATATGACAAAGAAGAAGATGGAGCCGCCGTAAAAGACGTTTCGCGCTCCTGTTTTGGTCAGGCGTTCTGCCATGCCAATGGTCCTTTCCATCCGGAAGACCGCTTATGCGGACTGGCTTGATCGAACCCTCATGCCGGGATTTGCCAGCTGGCTGGCGGAATGCGGTGGGGCCTGAACCCTTTCTAGCCGTTGGCCGCGGGCGTTCTTTGCCTTTTGGCAAACAACGGGAGAGGTGGTGCCGCCGGGCTTTTCAGAGTTACAAAATGCCCTGGAGAAACGCCCGCAAAAGCGCGGCGGCGGCGAAGATGGCGGGCCATGCCAGAAGGGCGGCGCGCAGCGGGCCGCGCTCTTTCCGAAAGCCCAGAAAGTCGTCGATGACGCGTCTGGATTTCATGAGCGCGAAAAGCAGCATCAGGCAGGCGGCTGCGACCGGCGGCAGAAACGCCGCCTTCCACGATATGACGACGGCCGTGCCGGCGAGAACGAGAATGGCGAGTGCTGCGAAGCTTCTTGCAAGCTGGCGGGAGGTGCGATGGATCATGATGTCAAACCAGATAAACGACGGGAAAGATGACGATCCAGACCAGATCGATGACATGCCACAGCGTCGTCACCAGCGTGATGTTCTCGTTTTTCGGCCAGCAGGCCACGATGAACAGCAGGATTGCGACGAAGATGACATGCAGCAGATGGAAGCCGGTGAGCAGGAAATAAAGCTCAAAGAATGCGCCATAGGCGGGATCGGAGGCGAAGGCGATTTCGGTGGAATATTCATAGAGCTTCACACCAACGAAAGCGAAGCCCAGAAGGCCGGCAAGGACAAGCGCCCGCCTTTTGCCCGGCAGTGCGGTGTAGCGGCTGGCCGCAACGGCCGCCTGCCAGCCGCTTGCCAGCAATATCAGCGTATTGAGACCGGCAAGCTGCGGCTGCAGATGCTGGCGTGCGGCGGCAAATCCCTCGGGATTGAGTGCGAAGGCGATGATGAACGCCCCGATCAGCGCGCCGAAGGCGGCAAGTTCGCTCCAGACCAGAATCCACAGGAGCAGATTTCCGCTTTCCTCTTCCGTATTGATCGCCATGGCCTTGTCCGTAATTGTAAAACAGCAAGCCACGCTTAGGCGTCCTCAAACCCCGCTTCTTTGCGGTCGGTCAAAGAAGGGAGCGCGCAAAGTCCTATTGTCCTGACAAAGCGCAACTCTGGAAAATGGAGCTTCCCATGAACGACGCACAGGTCGGGCTGATTGTCGCAACCCCTGTTATCATTGGCTTTGCGGTACTGTTGTACCGTATGGGAGTATTACAGCGCATGGGCGCGGTTTCCGCCGTTCTTGCCTCCGTGGCGATTGCGTCGGTGCTGTTCCTGAACCAATGAGAAGACAGTCGCATGCTTGAACTTGTCGCCGCTCTTTCGCTTTTCGTGGCGCTGCATTCCATTCCCGCCGTGCCGGCCGTGCGCGGCCGGCTGATTGCGGCCATCGGCAGGCCCGCTTATTTCGGCGCCTATTCCGTCGTCTCGCTTCTGACGCTGGCCTGGGTTTTTTATGCCGCGTTGTCCGTCGATTATATTCCGCTCTGGGATGTCGCGCCCTGGCAGGCGCATGTCACGTTTCTGGCAGCACCGCTCGGCCTGTTTTTCGTGCTGGCAGGCCTCCTCAGCGTCAATCCGCTCTCCATTTCCGTACGGCAGGGGCAGGAGCCGGGGGCAATCGTGCGCATCACGCGGCACCCGGTGCTTGTCGGTTTTCTGTTCTGGTCGCTTGGCCATGTCGTGCCGAATGGCGACCTGCGCTCGGTCATCCTGTTCGGTGGCTTTGCGCTGTTTTCTCTCGGCGGAATGGCCATGACCGAAAAACGCGCGCGGAAAAGACTGGGCGATGCGTGGAGCGCGACGGCTGCCGGCAGCGCAACGGTTCCCTTCGCAGCAATCCTCTCCGGCAAAACGCGCCTCGCCGTGGACGGGCCGATGCTGCTTGCTGCGGCGCTGACGGCGTTGACGATCTGGTGGCTGCTTGCAGGGGGCCATGCTGCGCTCTTCGGAGCGGACCCTATGGCCTATCTCTGATCGATCAGGGCGCCTTCACCACATGTGGCTGCCATATCGTCGCCTGCGGCGCGGAAGCGATGCCGAGCTGATCAATGGCGCGAGCGGCCATCTGGTCGACAATATCGGCGACGCTTTGCGGTCTGTTATAAAAGGCCGGAACCGGCGGCATGACGGTGGCGCCCGCTTCCGTCACCGCGCACATGTTGCGCAGATGGATGAGATGCAGCGGCGTCTCGCGTGTCATCAGGATCAGCTTCCGGCGCTCCTTCAGATGCACATCGGCGGCGCGGGTGAGAAGATTGTCCGAAAGGCCGGTTGCAATGGCCGCAAGTGTGCGCATGGAGCAGGGCGCAACGATCATGCCGGCTGTCGGGAAAGAGCCGCTGGCAATTGCCGCGCCGATGTCATCGACGGTGTGATTGACACTGGCGAGCGACGACATCCGCCCTATGGCTTGTGCACCTTCCTCATGCAGCAGGGTGCGTCTGGCCGATTGCGAAAGGACGAGATGGATTTCGACGCTTTTCATCCCGGCGAGGCGTTCAACGATGCGCAGGGCTATGCCGGCACCCGAGGCGCCGGTGACGCCGACCACGACGCGGCACGGGGTCATGGCCGTTCTCCAAGGCCGAGATCGCGCCACATCAGATCGACTTTCGCGATCACGTCAGGCGTCATGGATAGCACGCGGCCCCATTCGCGCTCCGTCTCCGGCGGTAGCTTGTGGGTGGCGTCCAGTCCCATCTTGCCGCCGAGACCGGCTTTAGGAGAGGCGAAGTCGAGATAGTCGATCGGCGTATCGTTTATGATCATCGTATCGCGCGAAGCATCGAAACGGGTGGAGAGCGCCCAGATGACATCCGCCCAGCTGCGGACATTGATGTCGGGATCGACCAGAATGATGAGCTTCACATAGCTGAACTGCGGCAGCATCGACCAGAGGCCCATCATCACCCGCTTTGCCTGGCCGGGATAACGCTTGTCGATGGAGGCGACCATGACGCGGTAGGAACAGGCCTCCGGCGGCAACCACAGATCGACGATTTCCGCAAACTGCTTTTTCACGAGTGGCAGGAAAATCTCGAGCATGGCTTCACCGAGAACCGAGGGTTCGTCCGGCGGCCGGCCGGTATAGGTGGAAAGATAGATCGGATCGCGGCGCATGGTGATTGCCGACAGCGTCATGACCGGGAAGGATTCGACCGAATTATAATAGCCGGTATGGTCGCCATAGGGGCCTTCGAGTGCCGTTTCCTTTGCCGAAACGGTGCCCTCCAGCACGATTTCGGCATTGGCCGGCACCGGCATCGGCACGGTTAAAGCTTTTGCGATGCGGCTTTTCGAGCCGCGCAGCAGGCCGGAGAAGCCAAGCTCGCTGATATGGTCGGGAAGCGGCATGACGGCGGCGAGAATGGTGGCGGGATCAGTGCCAATGGCGACGGTAACGGGCATATCCAGCCCGCGCGCCTGCCAAAGCCGGTGGTGATGTGCCCCGCCACGATGAGCCAGCCAGCGCATGATCACCCTTTCGGGTCCCAACACCTGCATGCGGTAGATGCCGACATTGATATCGTCGGGATCATCAGGCGAACGGGTGATGACCAGCGGCCAGGTGATGAGCGGGGCCGGTTCGCCCGGCCAGCACCATTGCACCGGCAGGCGGGCAAGATCGATTGCATCACCCGTCAGCACCCTTTCCTGCACCGGCGCGCGGGAGACGTTGCGTGGCCGCATGGAAAGCGCCGCCCGGAGCAAAGGCAGCTTGCTCCAGGCCTCTGCCATGGTTTTCGGCGGCCGCGGTTCTCGTAATTCTGCCAGCTTCTGTCCAAGCGTGGGCAGGCCGCCCGTTTCCAGCCCGAGCCCCCATTCGATGCGTTGACGCGTGCCGAACAGATTGGCAAGCAGCGGCATCTCCCGCACCTTGCCCTCGTGGTCGACGGGTTGCTCGAACAGCAGCGCCGGCCCGCCCTCGGCGAGTACGCGGCGGTGGATTTCGGTGATCTCGTGCACCAGCGAGACCGGTTGGCGGATTCGCCGCAGCTGCCCACGCTCTTCCAGCAACCGGACGAAACCGCGCAGATCGGCGGCGCGGAAGGGTTTCGTTTCTGTCTCTTTGTCTGTGCGCTCGTCTTTCATGCCGCCTGTTTGCCGGTGGCAGTGGGGCATGTCCTTGCGCTGCCGCAAATGCGGGTTCAGCGCGAACGAAGATAGTCGGCGAGAACGAGGGCGTGGTTGTGTTCGGTATCGTGGGCGGCATAAAGCAGTGTGACCCGGCCTTTCGCCATCAGCTCCTTCATCTGGGCCACGGCATCGGGACTGGCCGCCAGTTCCTCATGATAATGCCGGGTAAATTCGGCAAAGCGCGATGGCATATGGGAGAAGTTCTTGCGCAATTCGTTGCTGGGCGCGATCGCCTTCAGCCATAGCGACAGTTTTGCATCTTCCTTGCGCATGCCGCGCGGCCAGAGCCGGTCCACCAGAACGCGCGTGCCGTCATCCTCGCTGGCGGGTTCGTAAATCCGTTTGACCCTTATATCGGACATGGGCGGCCTCCTTCGCTTGACAAGTCCGTGATCTATAGCGCTTTTCATCGTTTCACGCCGGAAAATCACCCTGTCTTTGCGTTCGCTCAAACCGCCATCCGTGCGCCGCGGTTAGGTTGCCGCCCGCAACAGAGCCGACAGGAACCTTCATGAGACCTTTTCCCGCCGCCATCGCCACCCCCTTGAATTTTCTGCCGATTGCCGTGGTGCAGCGAGCGACGGCGGCGATGCTGGCGCAGATCATGAAGCGGCACCCGGATATGTTCGTCCGGCTCGGCGAACATCGCAACAAGCGCTACGCTTTTCTGCCTGTCGATCTCCCCTTCGCCTTCATGGTCGAACCCGCAAGTCCTGCCATCACCGTCAGCCGAAAGGGCCGCCTGCCCAAGACGGACGCGGCGGTCGAGGGACCGCTTTTCATGCTGCTTGCGCTGATGGAGGGGCGGCAGGATGCCGATGCGCTGTTCTTTTCGCGTGATCTCAGCGTCACCGGCGACATGGAGGCGATGCTGGCGCTGCGCAATGCGCTTGATGACAGCGGCATCGATCTGCCGCGCGACCTCGGTGCATTTGCCGGGCCTTTCGCGCCGGTGGTAACGCGTGTCGCGAACCGTCTGCGCGGCCACGTTCTGTCCGAAACGCGGGGAGAGCAGGCATGGAACTGATCTGTCCTGCGGGAACGCCCGCCGCCTTTCGTGAGGCCGTGGATGCCGGGGCGGACGCCGTCTATTGCGGCTTTCGTGATGAAACCAATGCTCGCAATTTCCCCGGCCTCAATTTTTCCCGCGAAGAGCTGGCCGACGCCATCACTTACGCGAAGAAACGCGGTGTCCAGACCTTTGTGGCGCTCAACACCTTCATGCGCGCAGGTAATGAGGATATCTGGTATCGCGGCGCGGCCGACGCCGTGAAGGCGGGGGCTGACGCGCTTATCCTCGCCGATTTCGGCCTGATGGCGCATGTGGCGGAAAACCATCCGCAGCAGCGCATCCACGTCTCGGTACAGGCCTCCGCCTCCAATGCCGATGCGGTCAATTTTCTCGTCGATGCTTTCGGCGCAAAACGGGTGGTGCTGCCGCGCACCCTGACGATTCCTGACATCGCCCGGCTGGCGCGGCAAATCCGCTGCGAAATCGAAATCTTCGTGTTCGGTGGTCTCTGCGTCATGGCGGAGGGACGGTGTTCGCTTTCGTCCTACGCCACAGGCAAATCACCCAACATGAACGGCGTCTGCTCGCCGGCAAGCCATGTGCATTACCGGCAGGATGGGCAGGAGCTGGTGTCAGAACTCGGTGATTACACTATCAACCGCTTTCCGGCGGGGGAGGCGGCGGGTTACCCCACGCTGTGCAAGGGCCGTTTCGAGATCGCTGACGACAAGTCCTATGCCTTCGAGGATCCGGTGTCGCTTGACGTGATGGACCAGATCGATTCCCTGCGCGACGCAGGGGTTAGCGCGCTGAAGATCGAGGGTCGCCAGCGCGGCAAGGCCTATGTGGCGGAAGTGGTTTCCACCCTGCACCGGGCGCTTTCCGCCGGTGCCGAAGAACGCGGCAGGCTGCTCTCACGCCTGCGGCTCTTAAGCGAAGGCCAGCGCACCACCGTTGGCGCTTACGAGAAACGCTGGAGATGAAGGCGATGGCAAAACCTGTAACGACCACTCTGGCGCTCGGCCCGGTCCTTTATCTCTGGCAGGGCGAGAAATGGCGAGATTTCTATTTCCGCATCGCCGATGAAGCGCCCGTCAGCCATGTCTATCTCGGCGAGACCGTCTGTTCCAAACGGTTTCATTTCACCGAGCCGCATCTGGCAGAGGTGATCGAGCGGCTGGAGTGCGCCGGAAAACAGGTGATCCTTTCGACGCTTTCACTGGTGACGCTGGAACGGGAAAGCCGCCAGCTGCGCGGCTTGATCGCCGATAGTCCCTATTCCGTCGAGGCGAATGACCTTTCCGCCCTTGGCATGCTGCATGGCGCGCCGCACGTCGTCGGGCCGATGGTGAATGTTTATAATGCAGCCACCGCGCGGCTGCTGTCCTCGCGCGGGGCAAGCGCCATCTGCCTGCCGCCGGAACTGCCGATGATCTCGGTGGAGCGCATCGTGGCGGAGACGCCTGATGTGGACTTCGAAATCTTCGTCTTCGGCCGCCTGCCGCTCGCCATTTCGGCGCGCTGCGCCCATGCCCGCGCCAAGGGCAATATCAAGGATAATTGCCAGTTCGTCTGTGGCGACGATCCGGATGGATTGCCGGTGCGCACGCTCGACCGGCAGTCGTTTCTGGCGCTGAACGGGGTGCAGACGGTGTCGCACACCTGCCAGTCGCTGCTCGGCGAGCTTCAGGATCTGGCCGCTGCCGGCATCGCCCGCTTCCGCCTCTCGCCGCAGGATTGCGACATGGTGGCGGTGGCGCAGATCCATGACGATGTTCTGACCGGCAGGCGGGGTGCGGAAGATGGTCTTGCCCGTCTCAGCCAAATCTATCCGGACGTGCCTTTTTCCAATGGTTTTCACCACGGGCGGGAAGGGGCGGCCTGGATCGCCCGCGCCCGCAACACGGCGCATGGGGTGAATGCATGACGACGAACGGGCAAAGTGAACAAACGCTGTCCGCAGCAGCGCCGGGCGGAGCGGATATCGCGGCGGCGATCCATCTCGTGCGTAACGTGGTTTTGCAAAGCGCGCTCGATTGCGGCTGCCGCGACAGGGTGCACGACGCGCTGCGCGAGCTTGAGGATTTCGAGCGCCAGCGCAATGTCGTCAAGCTCCTTGCCGCCGCCCGCGAGGAGCGACGCAAGATCGGGCTTCTAGCCGATATGCTGTCGGATTTTGCCGAGGACGATACGGTCGATGAAGGCGTCGTCGAAACGGCGAGACTGATGTTTCTCGATATCGCCGCCGCCGCGCAGGAGGGTTCGCGCATTCTGCGAGAGGCCCGGTCTCTTAAAACATGCAAATAGCCCCTCGCTTCCGGCGCTGTTTGATCCTGCGCAAAGAGCACCCGCTTGCAAAATGTCATTTCCGGGTTGGTGACGCTCCGGGCCGCAAGGCCGGTTGTGCGGGCATCGGGGGCGCTTCCGGCGCGAACAAGGATCAGGACCATGGCCCATCATCTCACCCGTCGTCAGGCTCTTTCGGCCCTTTCCGGTTTCACGGTGGCGACGCTTGCCGCACCGCATATTCTGAAAGCGGAGACACCGCTCACCTTTTACGGGCCTCCCGCCGCGCCGTCCGCCGTGCTGGCCCATGCGGTAAAGAGCGGGTTCCTGAAGGACGTTGCGCCTGGGTCCGTCTTCAGGGCCTGGAAAATGCCGGATGAAATGCGCGCCGCCGTCGCCTCAGGCTCCATGGGGGCGGTGGTGATGCCGAGTTATGGGGCCGCCAATCTCCATAATCGCGGCCTCGGCCTCGGGCTGCTCAACGTGCTGACCACGGGTCTGCTCTATATCGTTTCGAAAGACGAGACGCTGACCTCGCTGAAAAGCCTATCCGGCAAGACGCTTGCCCTGCCGTTCAAGAATGATATGCCCGATTTCGTGCTGCGCCGGCTTGTTGCCGAAAACGGCTTGAAGCCCGGCGACATCAAGCTGGAATATGCCGCCTCGCCGCCGGAAGCTGTGCAATTGCTGCTGACGGGCAGGGTGGATGCGGCGCTGCTCAGCGAACCGGCCGCAACCGCTGTGCTGATCAAGGCGAAGTCGTTTTTCATGACCGTCCACCGCACCATCGATATCCAGCAGGAATGGGCGAAGGTGGCCGGCAAGGCTGAAATCCCGCAAGCCGGCCTCGCCTTGACGTCGCAGGTTCAGCAAAAGCTCGGCAAGTCCGGCATAGAGGCGCTGCAGGCCGCCATGGAGGCGGCGCTCGCCAGCGCCATCGCCGATCCGAAGACGGCGGCCGATGCCGTCGCCGAAGCTCTGGGCTTTCCGCCTGACATCATCGCTGCCTCCTTCCCGACTAGCCATCTATGTGCGCTGAAGGCGAGTGCTGCGCGTACCGATCTTGAGGCGTTTTACGATGAACTCGCCAAGGCCGACCCCGCGATCATCGGCGGTCGGCGGCCGGATGACGGTTTTTATCTGGTGTAGCAGGCATGAACCGCATTCTCGAAAGTCTTGGCTGGATGGGCCGCTATCTCTGGGCGGGCTGGGCAGGGCTTTCGGGTATTTTCTGCTTTCTCGCCGCCTGGCAGGCCGGGCATGAAATTTATGGCTCCTTCATCCTGCCTTCGCCGGGTGAGACCTTCGCGGCTATCGGAGTGCTTGCGGCGAGGCCGGATTTCCTCGCGATCCTGTCGCAGAGCGCCGTCAGGGCCCTGACCGGTTTCACCATTGCGGTGGGCATCGGCACCGTCGCCGGCGTGATGGCGGGTTACTCCTTCGCTGCCATGCGGCTGATGAAGCCTGTTGTCACCGTCCTGCTCGGCGTTCCGCCCATAGGCTGGATCGTGCTGGCGCTGATCTGGTTCGGTTCTTCCGGCGGCACTGCCGTCATGACCGTTGTCATCGCATCGGCTCCCGTTTCCTTTGCCGGTGCATTGGAAGGTGTCGCCAAGCGGGATCGTCAGCTGGAGGTGATGGCGCAGGCCTTCGGTGCTCCATGGTTTTACCGGTTGCGGACCGTCACCATGCCGCATGTGCTTTCCTATCTCTTTCCCGCCTGGACCACGACGGCCGGCAGTGCGTGGAAAGTAACTGTCATGGCGGAGCTTCTGTCGAATTCCGGCGGCATCGGCGGCGAACTGGCCACCGCACGCGCGCTGTTCGATATCGCGCAGGTCAGCGCCTGGCTCACCATCACCGTCGCGCTGGCGCTGCTCACCGATTACGGCCTGCTGCATCTGCTGCGCGAAGCGCTGGAACGCTGGCGCGCCGCCGGGCTGCCATGGGGTGTCAAACGATGAGCGATCATTCCAACCTGCGTTTTGAACATGTCGGCCACGCCTTTTTAGGTCGCAGCCTGTTCGAGAATTTCGACCTGAGCATCGCGCCGGGGGAAACCGTGGCGCTGCTTGGCCCTTCCGGCAGCGGCAAGACGACGATCCTGCAGATCGCGGCTGGCATCATCGATCCCGTTCGCGGCCGCGTGCATCGTCGATATCGCCGGCAGGGTCTGGTCTTTCAGGAACCGCGGCTGCTGCCATGGATGACGCTGATCGACAATATCGCCTACGGCCTTGCGGCCACCGGCATGCCGAAACGGGAACGCCGTGAAAGGGCTGGGTGTTTTGCGCTCGAAGTTGGGTTGGAAGAAGCGGATTTCGACAAATATCCGGTCGAGCTTTCCGGCGGCATGCGCCAGCGCGCCGGTGTGGCGCGGGCGCTGGCGGTGGAGCCGGACATGCTGTTTCTGGACGAACCTTTCAGCGCCGTCGATGTCGGCCTGCGACGCCATTTGCAGGAGCTTCTGGTGGGTACCGCCCGCAGGCGCGGTTTCTCCACCCTTCTTGTCACCCATGATCTTCATGAAGCGCTGATGGTGGCCGACAGGCTGATCGTGCTTTCAGGCATGGACGGCCGCGTGGTTGCCGCTCACAAGCCTTCCGGCTCGCCGGGCGGGCGCATGGCGCGGGCGGTGTTCGATGAAGCGGAACGCCTGGCCGAGAGCCCGGCCTTTGCCGAACTGTTTTCGGCGAGGGAGCGGGTCAGATGAGGCCGCCGCCGATCCTTTCCGAAGCCCTGCGGCTGTTTTTTCCTCAGGCCGCCATGCATGGCGCGGTTTGGCCGTTTTTGTGGGTGGTTATCGGCGGTTATGGCCTGCCTTTCGCCGATGCCGTGCCTGCCTCGCAATGGCACGCCCATGAGATGATTTTTGGCACCTATGGCATGGCGCTTGCGGGTTTCCTCGGGTCGGCGGTGCCGGAATGGACGGATACGAAACCGGCGCAGGGGAGAGCGCTGGTCCATCTTGCCTGCCTCTGGCTGCCGGGCCGCATCATCGGTGTCTTGGGGGCTGATGCGTGGAGCCTGCTGGCCGGCTTTTTCGATATGGCTTTTCTGCTGGCGCTCTCTGCCCTCATCGGCAGGGCAATGCTGGCGCGGCGCACGGTGAAGCACCTGACATTCCTCATCTGGCTTCTTCTTTTCGCGGCGACGGAAGCGGGTGTGCGTTATGGCTGGTGGGCCGGCGATCTCGCATTCGCATCCCGCTGTCTGGAAGTGGCGCTGTGCATCTTCATCGTGCTGTTTTCGCTCTCGGCAGCCCGCATCAATGTGGTCGTCATCAATCTGGCGCTCGATCCAAGCGGGGAGACCACGCCTTACCGGCCGCATCCCGGCCGCCAGCACATGGCGGGCGCCATGGTGACGATTTATATGGCGACGAGGCTCGCCTTTCCGCAAAGCGATGTCTGCGCCTGGCTAGCGCTTGCGGCCGGTGCGGCGTTTTTCGACCGGCTGGCCGAATGGTTCATCGGGCGTGCGGTCTTCAGGACCGAGGTGCTGCTGCTCGGGCTTGGTAATGCTTTTGCCGGCGCGGGATTTCTGGCGCTCGGGGCGACACGGCTCGGTTTTTCCGTTACGCCCGCCGCAGGGCTGCATCTCCTGTCGGTCGGGGCGCTTGGATGCGCTGTCATGGCGGTTTTCATCATCGCCGGGCTCCGGCACACGGGCCGCAATCTGGCGTCTCTGCCATGGCAGGCCCATGCGTCGGCTGCCCTGATGGCGGCGGCCGGACTGATCCGCATCCTGCCTGAGTTCGATTTCGCCGCGATCCTGTCACCCTATCACCACGGCCTCAGTGCAATGCTCTGGGCGGCGAGTTTCGGCGCCTGGCTGCAGAGTTTTCTCCCTTTCATGCGCGCGCCGGGCATGGACGATAAGGGAGCCTGCGGATGAGAGCTTCCGGCAGCTCCGACGGTCGGGCGTTCAACCCATTTACGTCGACTGTTTATTTTTTCAGCAAAAGCACAATGCGAAATCAGTGACTTAGGCGAGCGGTCTTGATGAATGTTAGTTCTAATAAATAATCAATAAAATCAAATAGTTGAATATTTCCGTCTTTTAGCCGATGATGACTCGAAACGAATAGGAAACGCGAATATGCCTAAAATAATCGCGCCTCAACACGCAGATGAAAAGCCTGGCCGGACGAGGGAACTTGTGACCTTCGCCGTTCTGGCCTTTGGAATCTGGCCCGTTCTGGCGGTCGGATTTGTCGGGGCTTATGGCTTTATCGTCTGGATGTTCCAGATCATTTACGGCCCTCCGGGGCCGCCCGGTCATTGAGGGCGCCATGATGATGGAAGTCTCTCTCAGCCGGCGCGATTTGCTGCGTGGTGGGCAAAAACATAGACCACGCATCTGTCCCCCCGGGGTCGCGTTGAGCGACCTCACCGCTTGTAGCGGTTGCGCAAAATGTGTCGAAGCCTGTCCCACCGGCATCATTGCCATGGTGGGCGGCTTGCCTTCGGTGGATTTCTCCGTCGGGGAATGCACCTTTTGCGGCAAATGCGCCGAGGCCTGTCCGGAGCCGGTGTTTGCCGCCCCCGCCGCGCAACGCTTCGATCATGTCATGGCGATCGGCGAGGGCTGTCTCGCCTTCGGCAATATTGATTGTCAGGCCTGCCGCGATGCCTGCCCGACCGAGGCCATCCGGTTTCGCCCGCGCCGCGGCGGTCCCTTCGTGCCTGAACTTATCGAACAAGCCTGCACCGGCTGCGGGGCCTGCGTGTCCGTCTGCCCGGCCGGTGTGATCGAGATCAAGGAAACAGCCACGGAGAAGCAATATGCCTGAAAATACAGGCCGGTATCATGTTTCAAGCGCCGTGGTGGCGGTGATGCCGCAGATGCGCGACGCCGTGCTCGCAACGCTTTTAACGCTCGACAATGTCGAGGTTCATGGCGAGGGCAACGGCAAGATCGTCATCGTCATCGATGGCACGAGCACCGGCATGCTGGGCGATACGCTCACCTATATTTCGACACTCGACGGTGTGATTGCCGCCAACATGGTTTTCGAACACGTCGATACAGAGGAGACAAGCGGCGATGAGCAGCGAACTGACGCGGCGTGATCTATTGAAGGCGCATGCCGCCGGCATTGCGGCGGCGACGGCAGGCATTGCGCTGCCGGCCGCGGCCCAGCCGGTGCCGGGCGGCGTTTCCGCCTTGCAGATCAAATGGTCCAAGGCGCCCTGTCGTTTCTGCGGCACGGGCTGCGGCGTCATGGTCGGCGTCAAGGAAGGCAAGGTCGTCGCCACCCACGGCGACATGCAGGCGGAGGTCAATCGCGGCCTCAACTGCATCAAGGGCTATTTCCTGTCCAAGATCATGTATGGCAAGGACCGCCTGCAGACCCCGCTTCTGCGCAAGAAAAACGGCGTTTACGCGAAGGATGGCGAGTTCGAGCCGGTAAGCTGGGACGAGGCCTTCGACGTCATGGCCGAGCAGTGCAAGCGGGTGCTGAAGGAAAAGGGACCGACGGCGGTGGGCATGTTCGGTTCCGGCCAGTGGACGATCTTCGAGGGTTATGCCGCGACCAAGCTGATGCGCGCCGGCTTCCGCTCCAACAATCTCGATCCCAATGCCCGCCACTGCATGGCGTCTGCTGCCTATGCCTTCATGCGCACCTTCGGCATGGATGAGCCGATGGGCTGTTACGACGATTTCGAACATGCCGATGCCTTCGTGCTCTGGGGTTCGAACATGGCGGAGATGCATCCCATCCTGTGGACCCGCATCGCCGACCGGCGGCTGGGTTTCAACCATGTGAAGGTGGCGGTGCTTTCGACCTTCACCCATCGCAGCATGGATCTGGCCGATATCCCGATGGTCTTCAAGCCGGGTACGGATCTCGTCATCCTCAATTACATCGCCAACCACATCATCAAGACCGGGCGCGTCAACGAAGACTTCGTGAAGAACCACACGAAATTCGTGCGCGGCGTCACCGATATCGGTTACGGCCTGCGGCCGGACAACCCGGTGGAGGTGAATGCCGCGAATTCCGCTGATCCGACCAAGACAGAAGCGATCGATTTCGAAACCTTCAAGGAATTCGTCTCCGAATACACGCTGGAAAAGACCGCGGCCATGACCGGCGTTGAAGCCGGTTTTCTGGAGGAGCTGGCCGAGCTTTATGCCGACCCGAAACGCAAGGTCATGTCGCTCTGGACCATGGGGTTCAACCAGCATGTTCGCGGCGTCTGGGCCAACCAGATGGTCTATAACATTCATTTGCTGACGGGAAAGATTTCCGAGCCGGGCAACAGCCCGTTTTCGCTCACCGGCCAGCCCTCGGCCTGCGGCACGGCGCGTGAGGTCGGAACCTTCGCCCATCGCCTGCCTGCCGACATGACGGTGACCAACCCCGAACACCGCAAACATGCCGAGGAAATCTGGCGCATCCCGCATGGCATTATCCCGGAAAAGCCGGGTTATCACGCCGTGCAGCAGGACCGCATGCTGCACGACGGCAAGCTGAATTTTTACTGGGTGCAGGTCAATAACAACGTTCAGGCCGGTCCGAATACCAAGAACGAGACCTATCAGGGCTATCGCAACCCCGAAAACTTCATCGTGGTCTCGGATGCCTATCCGACCATCACCGCCATGAGCGCCGACCTCATTCTGCCCGCCGCCATGTGGGTGGAGAAGGAAGGCGCCTATGGCAATGCCGAGCGGCGCACCCATGTCTGGCACCAGCTGGTCGAGGCCTCGGGCGAGGCGCGTTCAGATCTCTGGCAGCTGGTGGAATTTTCCAAGCGCTTCACCACCGATGAAGTGTGGCCGGCGGAGATACTCGACGCCAATCCCGCCTATCGCGGCAAGACGCTTTATGAGGTTCTCTTCAAGGACAGCGATGTCGGCAAGTTCCCGCTGAGCGAGATCAACGCGGATTACCAGAACCAGGAATCCAAGGATTTCGGTTTCTATCTGCAGAAGGGCCTCTTCGAGGAATATGCCGCCTTCGGGCGCGGCCACGGCCATGATCTTGCGCCTTACGATGCCTATCACGAGGTGCGCGGCATGCGCTGGCCTGTGGTGGACGGCAAGGAAACGCTGTGGCGTTACCGCGAGGGTTACGACCCCTATGTCAAACCCGGCGAGGGCGTGAAGTTCTACGGCAACAAAGACGGCAAGGCGGTCATCATCGCCGTGCCATATGAGCCGCCGGCCGAATCTCCCGACGAAGAATTCGATACCTGGCTGGTGACGGGCCGCGTGCTGGAGCACTGGCATTCCGGTTCCATGACCATGCGCGTGCCGGAACTCTACAAGGCTTTCCCCGGCGCCCGCTGTTTCATGAATGCCGATGATGCGCGCAAGCGCGGGCTCAATCAGGGCGCGGAAATCCGCATCGTCTCGCGCCGCGGGGAAATCCGCTCCCGCGTGGAAACGCGCGGCCGCAACCGCATGCCGCCTGGTGTCATCTTCGTTCCCTGGTTCGATGCGAGCCAGCTCATCAACAAGGTGACGCTCGACGCAACCGATCCCATCTCCAAGCAGACGGATTTCAAGAAATGCGCAGTCAAGATAGAGCCAGTCGCATGATCAGGAAACACGGATGGATGGTCGCCACGCTTCTGGTGGTCGCGGTGGCGACGGGCGCCGTTGCGCAGATGGTGCCGGAATTGTCCGGCCCGCGCGGCGACGCCATGCGCACCGAGCCCGCCAAACCCCTGCCGAAATGGGTGATCGACGACTTCAGGCGCATGCGCGCCTATCCGGAACAGCCGCCGGTCATTCCGCATTCGATCGACGGCTACCAGCTTTCGGTCAATGCCAACCGCTGTCTCTCCTGTCACAAGCGCGAATTCACGCAGGATTCCGGCGCGCCGATGATCAGCGTGACGCATTACATGACGCGCGAAGGCCAGATGCTGGCGGATGTTTCGCCGCGCCGTTATTTCTGCACTGCCTGCCATGTGCCGCAGGCCGATACGCGGCCGCTCGTGCCCAACACGTTTCAGGACATGAGCGAAATGGGCGTCAAACCGGCGGGTAGCGAATGATGATCGCCCGAGTGAAAAAACTTCTCGTCTGGCTCTGGGCGGTCCTTACGACACCGGCGGGCACGCTTAGCCTCGCTTTCCTGACGCTTGGCGGTTTTGTCGGCGGGGTGATGTTCTGGGGCGCCTTCAACACCGCGCTTGAAATGACCAACAAGGAAGCCTTCTGCATTTCCTGCCACGAGATGCGGGCGAATGTTTATGAGGAACTGACCCGGACGGTGCATTTCTCCAACCGTTCCGGCGTGCGCGCCTCCTGTCCGGATTGCCATGTGCCGCATGAATGGACGGACAAGATCGCCCGCAAGATGCAGGCCTCCAAGGAGGTCTGGGGCAAGATTTTCGGCACTATCGATACGCGCAAGAAGTTCCTCGACAAGCGTCTGGAGCTTGCCCAGCACGAATGGTCGCGCCTGAAGGCCAATGACAGCCTGGAATGCCGCAACTGCCATTCCTCCGCCGCCATGGATTTTACCAAACAGACGCAGCGCGCCGCCGATATCCATTCCCGATATCTGCTGACGGGCAAGGCCACCTGTATCGATTGCCACAAGGGCATCGCCCATGAATTGCCCAATATGGAAGGCATCGACCCCGGCTGGAAAATGCCGCCGGCACTGAACGACCAACCAGGCCCGACAGCCTCTGCGGTGGATGACCTGAGGCGTGCGATGACGGATGTGCATCGGAACGTTTTTTGATGTGTCTGGCAAAACAAAACGCCGTGCAGCCTCTTGGATGCACGGCGTTTCCTTTATTAAACCGGACCGCAGGTTAACTACGGCCGGGTTTGCTTCAGCCATATGTCAGCCGATCTTCACGTTGTCGTCGCGCTTGATGGCGATGACGGTCGAGCGTGGCAGCTTGCCTTCGCCATCCGGGAAGGGAGCGTCGGGGTGCTGGATGCCGACGAAGTGGGTGCGCTTGTCGCCGGACCAGGTCTGGCCGGTGACTTCGGAACCCTTCGGGGCAGTCAGGAAGCGCTCGATGCGGCCCGTGGCCGGGTCGCCCGCCAGCATCTGGTTGTTGCCCTGGCCGGCGAAGTTGCCTTCATTGGTGTCTTCGCCGTCAGTCTGGATCCAGAGCAGACCGGTGCTATCGAACATCATGCCGTCAGGCGAGTTGAACATGTTGCCTTCGTTGATGTTGGAAGAACCCGCATAGGCGTCCTTGTGGACGGTGGGGTTGCCGGCCATGCAGAACAGGTCCCATTTGAACTTGCCGTCCGCATGGTCGTCATTTTCCGGATACCAGCGCACGATCTGGCCGTATTCGTTCTTCTCGCGCGGGTTGGCGGCATTGATCGCCATGGCGTCGCCGCCGGCATTGGCGCGCAGCTTGCCGTCCTTCATTTCGCCGCGGCGGCTGTTGTTGGTCAGCGCGCAATAGGCTTCGATGGCGACCGGGTTGATGGCGACCCATTCCGGGCGGTCCATCGTCGTTGCACCGACCTTGGAAGCGGCCTGTCGGGTGAAGACACAGATTTCGTCGATCTTCATGCCTGTCGTTTCCGGCGTCAGGGCCAGCCACTCGCCGGCGCCGTCATCGGAGAACTTGGCGACGTAAAGCGTGCCTTCGTCAAGCAGCCTGGAGGTGTCGCCGCCCGGCACGTAGATGCCGTTGGAGACGAATTTATAGAGGAATTCGCCACGCTCGTCGTCACCCATGTAAACAACGACACGGCCGTCACGGGCAATCACCACGGCGGCGTTTTCATGCTTGATGCGGCCAAGTGCGGTGCGCTTGATCGGGGTGGACTTGGCGTCCGAAGGATCGATCTCGACCACATAACCGGCGCGGCGCGGTTCGTTGGGGTTCTTGGCGACGTCGAAACGCTCGTCAAACTTCTCATAGGCATAACGCGTCTCGGCCACGATACCGTAGCGCTTGTAATCATCAGGCAGCTTGAAGGTGGCGTCGGTGGTGCCGAAATAGCCGTTGAAGTTCTCTTCGCAGGTGAGGTAGGTGCCCCACGGCGTGCGGCCGGCGCCGCAATTGTTGAAGGTCCCGAGACAGTCGATACCATCAGGGTCGGCGGCGGTCTTGACGAGATCGGAGCCTGCGGCCGGGCCGGAAAGCTTCATCGGTGTGTTGTGGTGGATACGGCGGTTGAAGGGGCTGTCGAGAACGATCTTCCAGCCGTCCTTGTCTTCCGCAACTTCCATGACGGTGACGCCCTGCATGTTCTGCAGGATCTTCACATCGTCGGCCGTCTTCGGGTTGCCTTTTTCAGCGTGCGGCAGGTTGGTTTCCGGGTTCACATATTCGTGGTTGACGGCGATCAGCTGATGGCTGCCGACCACGAAGAGTTCCATACCGTCGGTGTTTTCGCCGAAGACCTTGTCGGAATTTTCAACGCTGACGCCCTTGGCGGGGTCGAGATCGGGAACGTTGGAGAACAGCGGCTGGCCCCATTTCGCCAGCGGCTTCCAGTTATAGCCTTCCGGGACATGGATGGTGTGGTCGGTTGCGGCGGCAACCGGCTTGAACGGGAAACGGCCGGCGGCGGCTTCCTGCGCCTCGGCGGAGGTGCTGCTCAACAGGTTGCCGAGCGTGCCCATGGCGGCCGCGGCCGAACCGAAGGCCAGCACGCCGCCGAGAAAGCCGCGGCGGGAAATCGCGGTTTCAACCACGCGGTCGAAATCGGTTTCGGCCGGCGGCGGGTTCTGCAGTTCGTCCCACTCGTCCCAGGACAATTTGCTCGTATCGATGTCGGTCATAGTCTGTCTCCACCGTTCAATGTTTGGAATCATTCCAACAGGCTGCGTACCTTCCGAGTGTTTCACTCGGATGACGGGAAGACGGGTTTAAAATATGATCTTCTCAGTTATGAATCTACTATTTTTCCCTCAATGCGGGAGAAGGATGCGAGTGAGCAGCAGGCCTTCGAAGCGGCAGAAGCGGAAGGGAACCTTCGTTCCGCGGCGCCAGTCTTCGCTGAGGTCGGCCGTCAGGCGCAATGATGCGGAGCCGTTTGCGTCAAAGCCGGATAATTCGGCCGCCTCGAAAAAGAAAAGCCGTTTCACTGTCGGATAAAGCGCCTTGAACAGGCTTTCCTTGGCCGAAAAAACCAACCCGGTCATGAAGGGATCGATATCCTTGCCGAGGTCGTGGCGCTCATTCGCGGTCAAGGCCTGCGGGGCGATATCGCGGGCCTCCTCTTCGGTCAGCAGCCTTTCGATATCGATGCCGATGCCGCGAAATCGCTGGGAAGAGCCGGCGAGCGCAATCGCCCGCTCATGGCTGTGGGAAATCGCGCCGATGACGCTCTCGGGCCAGATCGGGGCGCGATCCTCACCCATACCGGGAAAAACGGCGTAGCCGGTGAGGCGGCGCGTGGCTTCCGCCGCGCATCTGCGGCCGGCGATGAATTCCGCCTTGCGTTTCTGCACGGCGTTTAAAAGCTGCGGCGGCAAGGGAGGGACCTCGCCGCCGCCGCCTTCTTCGGCGCTGTAACGAAGGGTGAGGCAATGGCAATCGCCGCTGTCGTCCGGCCAAGGCCAGATGGCCTCCGGTGGATCGCCGAAGACGGCTTTGCGATGAAACGCCGTTGCGACGGCCATAGTCTTCACCCTCAATCCAACGGCTCGAATTTAAGCCGCAAGCGTGGCGCCGCCATCGACCACGATCTGCTGCATCGTCACATGGCCGGCCTGATCGGAGGCGAGAAACAGCACCGTATCGGCGATATCATCAGGCCTTGCGATCTTGCCGAGCGGAATGCCAAGCTTGAACTGCTCCGGCAGGCCGGCGACCAGCCGCTCCTTGCCGGCCGGGTCGCTCAACATGCCTGAAAGCATCGGCGTATCGGTGGAGCCGGGTGAAACGACGTTGCAGCGCACCCCATAGGGTGCAAGCTCAAGGGCGGCGCAATGGCTGAGGCTGACCAGCGCCGCCTTGGAGGCGCAATAGGCCATCATGCCGATGCGTGGCACGACGGCGGCGTTGGAGCCGACATTGACGATCGCACCGCGCCGCTGCCGTTTGAAGATGCCGCTCCATTGCCGCAGCATATAAAACGGTCCCGCCGCATTGACATCCATGCAGGCTTTCCAGTCTTCCGGCGTCAGGCTTTCGCTGTCGCCGAGCCGCAGGACGCCGGCGGCGTTGACCAAAATATCGAGCCCGCCCCATTCGCTTTCGATTGCCTTGCAGGCCGTCTCCACCGCCGTCGCATCGGTAATGTCGAGCGCGATCTGGCGGAAGGGCGCTTGCGCCGTCCCGGCCAGAAGGTCGAGGCCGATGACCTCGGCCCCTTCCTCGATGAAACGTTCGGCGATGCGGCGGCCGATGCCCTGGGCTGTGCCCGTCACCAGCACACGCCGTCCGGTAAATCTCTGTTGCGTCATCTTGTCCGTCCGCTCAGGCTGCGAGCCGCTTTTCTTCGATCAGCGCCCACCAGGCGGAAAGTGTGGGCACACGCGCAAGTTCATCGAAACCGACGGTGACACCACGCTCCTTCAGTTCGCCGGCAAGCTTCATCACCTGCAGGGAATCAAGGCCGTAGAAGATCAGGTTCTCGTCGGGGTCGATGTCGCTTTCATCCTCCACCATCTGCAGGACGCGGGCTTTCAGCCATTCGCTGATACCGGTGGCTTCTCCCGCGCCGACGAGGCTTGCAGTGTCGATCACCACGCCGCAGCGCGTCGCCACATATTGCAGGGCCATGCGGTGTTCGGCCTCGGAAAAATCAGCAACGCCGTCACCGATCATGAAGGGCTGAATATCCTTCATGAAAGCTTCCACCGCCGTCATCATGCATCCGATATGGGCGTAAACGCCGCCGACGATGATCTGGTCGCGGCCCCAGCCCTTCATGCGCTCAGTAAGGTCGGAACGCTGGAAGGCGCTGTAACGCCATTTGGTCAGCACCACGTCGTCAGGCGTCGGGGCGAGCTTATCCACGACCTTCTGCAGTTCTGGATCGACGACGGTGAGGCCCGGTCCCCACATATCATTGAGGAGCGCACGGTCGCCAGGCGGCTGGTCATGCGGCTGGGCGGTGTAGATAACAGGTACGCCGTTCTCAACCGCCCATGCCTTCACCTTTGCGAGATTGTCGATGAGGGTGGTCATCAGCTTGCCGTCGGCCTCATAGAACCGCAGGAAATAACGCTGCATGTCGTGGATGAGGAGTACGGCCCGTTTCGCATCGGGCTGCCATTTTGTCTTGTTGGCCGGAAAGCTTGCGGCGACCGGCATCGGATAGTCGGAAATACTGGGGATTGTCATGATGACCTCGGTGGTTTGCTGCGCCAGGGGCGCTTAATCTCGGGTTTCGGGACGCTCTTTTTGAGCGCCCCCTTTGTTTGTGCCGCGTGTCAGGCGCTGATGGCGGCGGGTGTCACAAGCAGGTCGCGCAGACGTTTCTTGTCGATCTTACCGACGGCGGTGAGCGGCATGGCCTCGATGAAACGGACGCGATCCGGCAACTTGTAATCCGCGACGCCGAGACCGGCGAGATGCTGGCGGATGGCCGGCGCCTTGAGCGCGGGATTGCGGGAAACGACGAAGACGCAGCTCTTTTCGCCAAGCAGTTCGTCCTGCATCGCCACCAGCGCGGCATGGGTGACGTCCGGATGTCGCAGGATAAGGTTTTCGACCTCCTCCGAAGCGACCTTTTCGCCGCCGCGATTGATCTGGTCCTTCACCCGGCCGACGACCCGGAGATAACCTTCGGGCGTGCGCTGCACGACATCGCCGGAATAATAGAACCCATCCCTGTCGAAGACCCGGGCGCTGTGTTCGGGCGCGCGGTAATATCCCCGGAACGTATAGGGGCCACGGGTCGCCAGCATGCCTGCTTCGCCCTCGGGCACGTCGTTGCCGTCCTCATCGACGATGCGGATCTCGTCGTCCGGGCTGATCGGCCTCCCTTGCGTGGTGAAGACGATGTGGTCGGGATCACCGGAGCGGGTGTAGTTCACCAGCCCTTCCGCCATGCCGAATACCTGCTGCAGGTCGCAGCCCAGCACTTCCGGCACCTGGCGGGCCAGGGCTTCGGCAAAGCTTGCGCCGCCGACCTGCAGCAGCTTGAGGGATTTCAACCGTTCGCGATGGGCGGGTGCAGCCTGCAGCCACAGCGCCACGGCCGGCGGCACCAGCGGCGCCATGTCGATCTCGTGTTTTTCGATGAGATCGAAGCAGGAAAGCGGCTCCGGATTGGCGGCCATGACCACGGCGCCGCCGGCGTGGAAAACGCCGAGCGCGCCGGGCGAGCTCATCGGGTAATTGTGCGCCACCGGAATGGCGCAAAGGAAACGGGTCTCAGACGAGAGTTCGCAAATCTCCGCGCTGGCCCGGGCGCTGTAATCATAGTCGTTGTGCGTCCGGGGGATCAGTTTCGGGGTTCCGGTGCTGCCGCCGGAAAGCTGGAACAACGCCACCTCGTCCGCCGCCGAAGGGGCATAGGCGGGCGGGTTTTCGGCGGGATTGGCAAGCATCCGCTCAAGGCTGCGCTGCGGATCCGCTTCGCCGAGCAGCAGGGTCACCGCAAGCTTCGGGGAGACCGCTTTCAGCGTCTCCACAAATGCGTCATCGGCGAAAAGCTCGTGGCTGCGCGAGGCAATCACCAGCTTCGGTGCAATCTGCTCCGCATAGGAGGTCATTTCCAGCCGGCGATGGCTGAAAAGTGCGTTGACGGGGGCTGCGCCGATTTTCATCAGCGCGAAAAAGACGAGATAAAACTCGGCGATGTTAGGCAATTGCACCAGCGCGGTGTCACCCTTGCCAATGCCGGCGGCGGAGAGATGGCCGGCAAGATTGGAGGATTGCCGGTCGAGATCGGCATAGCTGAAGCGGCGGTCGCCGCAGATCAGCGCCGTCGCATCCGGCCGACGCTCCACCTGCTCAGTAAGGATGCCGCTCAGCGGCCGGTCGATCCAGTAACCGCGTTCGCGGTATCGGCGAACGAGATCGTCGGGCCAGCGTTCAAATTCGATTGTCATGGTTCGTTCCTGGGAAAATTAGGCAGAAAGACCGCAGGCGTTCAGCATGGTCTTGAGTTTGGTCTGCACCTCGGCCCATTCGGATTCGGGCTCCGAGGCCTCCACGATGCCGGCGCCGGCGAAGAGCCGCACGGTTTCGCGCTGCACGGTGCCGCAACGGATGGTCACAACCCATTCGCCATTGCCTTCAGAATCCGTCCAGCCGACCATGCCGGTGAAGAGGCCGCGCTCGAAAGGCTCGACAAAGCGGATGAGGCGATGGGCGCGCTCGGTGGGGAAGCCGCAGACGGCCGGTGTGGGGTGCAGCAGGCAAGCAAGCTGCAGCGCATTGGTCTCGGGATCGGCAAGGCGGCCTTCGATACGCGTTGAAAGATGCCAGAGCGCGGCGGTGTTGATGAGGGAGGGTTTGTCGGGAACATCGAGTTCGGCGCAGACCGGCGAAAGCAGCGAGCGGATATCCTCGATCACCAGGCTGTGCTCGTAATGGTCCTTTTCGGAAGCCGAGAGCCGATCCGCATTGGCCTTGTCCGCTGCCGGATCAACCATGCGTTTTGCCGATCCCGCCAGCGGGTTCGAGATGATTTTCTCGCCCTGCTTGCGGATCAGGAGTTCCGGGCTGACGCCGATCAGGTCGCCGCCGTCGGGAAGCGGAATGCGGAACTGGTAACCTTCGCGGTTCTGCTTGGCGAGGCTCGCCAGCAATCTTTCGACATTGACCTCGGAGGCGAAAGTCAGTTCACGCATGACGGAAAGCACCGCCTTGCGGACTTCGGAATGGCGGAAATTGACGATGGCATGTTCGACGGCGTGCTTGAAACCGCTCTCGTCCGGCAGGCTGTTCTGGCCGACAAGTGCGGGCATGGCCGAATCGGCGACGATCGGTTCCGCATCTTTGGAATTCCATTCATGGTTGTATGGAATATACAGGCATGAAGGTTCGCTGACATCGAAGGGGATAGCGCCGATGGCGATGGGGTTCTCCTGTCCCTCCCGCTGCGCACGCTCGAAGGCGCCGGCCAGTGCCTGCTGCAGCGGGCTGGCAATGTCTTCGCCGCCCCGGGCGGGAATCGCGATCCTTTCGCGAATGCCCTTGGCGCGCAATTGCCCGCTGCCGGAAGTAAACAGAAATTCTCTATTAAATTCAGTAATTTCGTCGGATTCGACGTCATTCGTCCTGAGTGCTCCCGTTTTCATGGGATGCCTCCTGTGCGAGTGGTTGACGATGGCTTATACTTGAGTATGCTAATCATGTTTTGTCAACCGGTACAAATTCACATGCTAAATTTAACCCCGATGCAGGTGGCCTATTGGGTCGGCCGTGAGGCGGATGGAATACTCGGGAAAGTTACGCCGCATCTCTACCTCGAATTCGACGGCCAGGCCGTGGATGCGGAAAAACTGGCCGTTGCCGTTGAAAGGCTCTGCCGGCGTCACCCGATGCTGAGCCTCCGGATCGACGCCGAAGGGTGTCAGTCTGTCGATCCCCTCGGTCGGCGGCTCCGCCTCGATGTGGAAGATATGACCGCGCTTGATTCGGAGGCGCTTGCTCGCCGTCTTGAGACGAAACGCGAGGAGTGGAGCCATCGCCGGGCCGATCTTCGTGTTGCCGCACCAGCGGCGATTTCGCTCAGCCTGTTGCCGGAAGGGCGTTGCCGTCTGCATGTGGACACGGACATGCTTGCCATCGATCCGGCCAGCGTGCGGATCGTGATGGAAGACCTTGTCCGCTTCTACGAGACGGCGGCAGGCGTAGGCGAAACCCAGACGTTCGAATCAGTGCCCCCCTCGTTTTTCGACTGGGCGGAACGTCTTGCGTCCGATCCTGACTTGAGGGGCCGGCGCGAAAGGGACCGTTTATGGTGGCGGCAACGGCTTGCCGATGTTCCGGACGCTCCAACGCTGCCGTTTCTGCCCGATGACCCCTCGCGCGCCGTTCGCACGGACCGGCTCGCCACGCTGCTTTCAGCGGCCGAGCGCGGCAGTCTGGAGCGGACGGCGCGGCGCTGCTCCGTGACGCCATCGACCCTTCTGCTCGGCGTTTTCGCGGTGGCTCTGTCGCAGGCGGCGGGGGCGGAGAAATTCCGGCTTTCCGTGCCGGGTTTCTGGCGCGCGCCGTTGGTGGAAGGGGTCGATGAGATCGTCGGCGAATTTTCCAACGTGCTCGTGCTCGGCGTGGAAATCAGGCCTGAAGAAAGCGTCGAGGCGCTGCTCGGCCGGCTGTTCGATGAAATGAACGGCCTTCTCGCGCACCAGTCCTATCCGGGCGTCAGCGTCATGCGCGATCTCTCCCGCCTGCGCGGTGGTTTGCAGACCTCGCAGGTGGTCTTTACCGCCGGGGTCGATCTTCCGGGCGGAGAGCTGTTTTCGGAACGGGTCGGGCGGTTGTTCGGCCCGATGGTCCACACCGTCTCGCAGGGGCCGGGCGTCGCGCTGGATGCGCAGGTGGCGGCTCTGGATGGTGGCCTGCTGATCAACTGGGACGTGCGGCTCGATGTGCTGCCGGAGAGCTGGCTGCGCGCTTTGTTCGAAACCTACGTCGCTCTTCTCCGCCGGCTCGCGGAAAGCCCCGATCTTACTTCTGCAAGCGTGGAGCGATTGGTCGCACGGCAGCCGGAAGCGGCAGCCGAGGCAAAAGGAAAACCCATGGAACGTCCACTCTCACCCCTGCAACAGGCCTATCTGCTCGGGCGCGGCACCCATCTGCCGCTCAGCGGCGTGGCGATGCAGGAGTTCCGCGAATATCGCGGCAATATCGACCTGGAGCTGTTGCAGTCGCGCCTTGCCGCAATGGTCGGGAGACATGAAAGCCTGCGTACCCGCATCGATGAGCGGCGTCTGGCGCAGATGGTCTCCGACGAGCCGAAGATCAATCTCGATAGTGTCGATCTTTCGGCCCTGTCTGTTCCGGAAGCCGAGGCAAGGATCGCGGCGGCGCGACGGGATTTTTCCCATGCACATTTCGATCTCGCGGCATCGCCATGGCAGGTCACGATCTTCCATATGCCGGATACCGGGACGGCGGGGCATAAAGTCGTCGTTTTCCTGCGTTTCGATGCGCTTATCCTTGATGGGCGGGCCATTGCCAGCCTTGCGGCGGAACTCTTCGACGGCCTCCTGCCGCCGCAACCCGCCGCTGTGACCGGAACGCCGAAGGAGGATATCTCGGCGGCCCGCGCCTTGGACGCTGCCTATTGGGCGGACAAGCTGAAAGATGCCGAGGTGCCCTCGCAACTACCCTGGAAAGCGCCGCTCGAAACCATTGCCACGTCGCGTTACGGCCGCCAGAGCCTGCTCGTCGAAAAGCAGCGCTTCACCGCCTTTTCGCGGATCGGTGCAAAAGAGCGGCTGTTCAAGAATTCGGCGCTGACGGCAGTGATCCTCGATGTGCTCTCACTCTGGCTCAATGAAGGCGCTCTTGTCGTCGGCATTCCTGTTGCGCCGCAGGTGGAAGGGGCCTTCGCCAACCGCTCGAGCTTCATCGCCGTCCAATGGGATGCGGCCAAAGGCAGCTTTGCGGAGCGGGCGGCAGGCCTCCAGACGGATGTGCTTGATGGCCTGAACCATCTGGCTTTTTCGGGCATCGATCTCAATCGCGTGCTTCTCAATGCCAATCCGGGCGGGCTCGCTCTGCCCGTCGTGATTACCAACGGTCTGACCTGGCCGACGCTCTCGCCCGAATCGGAGATGCGATGGATGGGTGGGCTTACGCAGACGCCGCAGGTGGCGCTGGATTTCCGCTTTTCGCAGAATCCGCAGGGCGATCTTGTCCTCGATATAGACTATGCGGAGCAGGCGATCGATGCGGCGATGGTGGCGGATATTCTCGCAGCCATCGAGCGTGCGATTGCCGGGATCGCGGATAGCGGCGCTTACTCCTTCAATAGGCGCGATATTGTCGACCTGTCCCATTACAGGCTGAATGGTGACGAGCGCAGCTTCGTCTGCCCGCCATTTCTGGAGCGGATCGCCGGCCATCTTTTCGAGGGTGACCCGTCACGCACGGCGCTCGTCAGCGGCAAGCGGCGCATCGGCTATGGGGAGCTGGGAGAGATGGTGGCCGGGGCGATGGCGGGCCTTAAGGCGCGCAGCATCGGCCGGGGCGATGTCGTGGCTGTTTGCCTGCCGCGCAGCCCGGAACATACGGCCATCACGCTCGCCGCAGCATTTATGGGAGCGGTCTGGGTGCCGGTCGATGCCGGCTCGCCGGAAGATCGCCTGCGCTACCTGCTGGCCAATTGCCGCCCGGCCGTCATCGTCGCCCGCAGCGTCCCGCAGGGTTTTGAGGCTGTCGATCCGGCGGAGCTTCTGTCCGCGCCCGCGCCGGCTGGTGCGCCCGTTACCATGGCGGAGATGGCAGCGCTTTCCCTAAACGAGGAGCCTGCCTATTATCTCTATACGTCGGGTACGACAGGCAAACCGAAATGCGTCGTGCTTTCCAACCGCGCCACCGCCAATGTCATCGGCAGCACGCTTGCGGAATGGGCGGTGACAGGCAGTGACGTGTTCATGTCAGTCACGCCGCTGCATCACGATATGTCCGTCTTCGATGTCTTCGGCGCGCTTGTCGCAGGGGCGACGCTGGTGCTGCCGGAACCGGGCGAGGAAAAGGACGCGGTGCGCTGGAACGAGCTGGTGGCCGAACATGGCGTCACGCTCTGGTGCTCGGTGCCGGCCATCCTCGAAATGCTTCTCTCCTGCCGCCGTGGTGACCAGCTCTCGTCGCTGCGGCTCGTCGCGCAGGGTGGCGACTACATCAAGCCGATGATTGTCGAAGAGCTTCGCGGGCTGAAGGCCGATCTGCGGCTGATATCGCTCGGCGGGCCGACGGAAACGACGATCTGGAGCATCTGGCACGAGATCGTTGCGGAAGATGTAGTAGCCGTGCCCTATGGCCACCCGCTGCCCGCCAATCGATATTTCGTCCTTAACGATCGGGGCGACCATTGCCCGGCTGGCGTCGTTGGCCGCATCCACACGGCCGGCGTGAATGTGTCGATCGGCTATCTCGAAGATGGCGCGATTACCCAGACGGATTTCGTGACGGTTGTCGATCCCGAGGGAAAGCCCGTGCGCGCCTTCCGCACCGGAGACCGTGGCCGCTACCGGCCGGATGGCAGGATCATGTTTGCGAGCCGCGTCAATGGCTACGTCAAGGTGCGCGGCGTGCGCGTTTCGCTGCCGGATGTGGAAAACGAGCTTATCCGCCATCCTTCCATTCAGCGCGTTCTGGTGGTGGATTACGGTATCGAGCAAAAGGGCGAGGCGGCCATCGGTGTGCTCTACGTCGTTTCGCCCGGCCTCGAACTCTCCACCGCCGATCTGCGCAATTTTGCCCGGGGCCATCTGCCGGAATCGCATGTGCCCGGCCGGTTTCTCAAGGTCGACGATCTGCCGCTCTCGGCCAATGGCAAGCCGGATCGCCGTCGCGCCCGTGAATTGCTGACCAGTTCTGCGGAACCGGCAAGAATCTCCGCCCCTGCGGCCCCCGCCGCCGATCAGGGCGACCGCCGGGTGCTGGATATCTATCTTGGCGTGCTGGGTAAAAAACCGGCGAATGTGGATGCGAACAGCGACCTGCTGGCGCTCGGTCTTTTGCCTTCGCATCTGAAGATCGTTTCGGCTGAAATCCGCACTGCCTTCGGCGTGGAACTGACGCCGCAGCAGCTTCTGCGGTGCCGCAGCGCCAGACAGGTGACCTCACTTTTGGCCGCCCGGGCGGCGTGAACCCAAATCATTTCGGGCGGGATTTCGCGCCCGATAACAGGAATTGTTCAAGGAAAAACAGATGGCGCATATCGATCCTGCCGGCGACTGGCTTCCACTGACGCAGCCGCAACTCGATTTCTGGGAGGAGTTTTCCTTCCATCCCGACGAGCCGGTTTCCACCGTCGCCCATTACATCGATCTTTCCGGTGCGGTGAATGAAAGCGCGCTCCTTCAGGCGATCAAACGCACCGTGCGCGAATCCGAAGTCCTGTCGATCCGTTTCCGGATTGGCGGCGATGGCGAGACACCGCAGCAATGCTGCGATCCAAGCCATGCCCCGGTGGTGGAACTGGTCGATCTGCGCACCAGTCCCGCTCCCCTGGAAGAGGCGCTGCGGCGCATGAACGCAGATGTGGAAGCAAGGCTCGATCTCAGAACCGACAGGCTTTCGGCCCAGCTGCTCTACCGCATCGCCGATGACCGTTATCTCTGGTACATCCGCGCCCACCACATCGTCGTGGATGGCTATGGGCTGACGCTGGTCGAGCAGCGTTGCGGACAGCTTTACGGGCACTATTGCGGCAACGGCGAAGCGGGTCCGGATTTCCACCCCTTCGGTGATTTCCTTGCCGAAGAAGATGCCTACAGGCAAAGCCGGCGTTTCGAGAAGGACCGTGATTTCTGGGCGGCCTATCTCGCCGCACCCGCCGATCTGCCGGTGCTGGACAAGGATTGCGAGGACTATGGCGGCGGCGGCCTGCATACGGACGCGGCGTTGCCGCAGGGGTTCAGCACGCGGTTGCAGCAGGTGGCGGGTGCGCTGGAGATCGGCTGGCCGGATCTTCTGGTACTGCTCTCAGGCCTTTATCTCCACCGTGTTCTGCCGCGTCCGGATCGCGATGTGCTGACCTTGTGGCTGCCTTTCATGAGCCGCTGGGGCAGCGTCGGTGCGCATATGCCGGCGATGCTCGTCAATATCCTGCCCTTCCATCTCACCGTCGAGCCGGGTGAGAGCCTCGGTGAATTTCTGGCGCGCAACGCCGCCAATCTGCGCAAGCAGCGCCTGCATGGCCGCTACCGCATCGAGCAGATCGCCGCCGATCGGGAAATCCCGAAGGGCCGGCGTTTCTTCTTCTCGCCGCTCATTAATGTCCTGCCCTTCAGCGCACCGGTTTTTGCGGGGCTTACCGTTATCAGGCACATTCTTGCCAATGGTCCCGGTGACGGGTTTAACCTTACCTTCCGCGGCGAGGACGACGGTAGCGAACTGAACCTGCATATCGATGCGGATTCGGCGCTGACGCCAGCGGAGGATTTTGCCCGCTACCGCGAGGAGCTGCCATTGTTCCTCGACGCCATGCTGCGCGAGGAGGCGCTGACGCTTGCGGCGGCGCAGGCGTCCACGACGTTCCGTCTGGCGGTTTAAGCGAAGGCAGACAAGGGACTTGTCAACAAACTAAACCCGGCTCTGCGACGCAAAGCCGGGTTTTCCTTGCCTGTGTCCGGCTCAGGCGAGTGTCGTCAGCACACGGTTCGAAGCGCCGTTTTCTGCGAAACGGGCGAAGATGCGGCTGGTGGTGTGGCGCAGCCGCTCGACATCGTCAGGGCCGTAGCGGTCCGAACGGTAGCTCATCAAGACGCGAATGGAACGCTCGCCGCCGATCGTCTCCTCCATCACCTCGAATTGCAGCCCCAGCATGGATTCATGCTTGTCGGGGTCGATCTGGCGGAATTCCACCGGCTTGCCATCCGGCCCGGCAAGGGTGCCGTTCAGCTTGTTCTTGGCGTGGATCTGAATGAAGACCTCGAACAGATGATCGCGGCCGGGCGTCATGCCCAGCGCCTCCTCAACGAGATCAATCGGAATCTCGCTGTGTTCCAGCGAGCCGTTGATGGTGTTCTTCACCGAAGAAATCAGTTCGCCAATGGTCATGGTCTCGCCGAAACGCACGCGATGGGCGACGACAGTGGTGAAATAACCGATCGTATCGAAATAACCGCTGTCCGTGCGGCCCGAAGCAGAAGTGCCGACCACAAGGTCGCTCAACCCGCCGAGATGGCGCAGCGACGCGGCAATGGCGGCGTAAACCACGTTGAACAGCGAGGCGCTGTTCTGCCTGGCAATGGCGTAAAGCCCATCGCTGACATGTTTTCCCAGCTTGAACTCGATCCAGCCGCCTGCCGGTGCTTCGTCCTGCGATGCCTCGTGCCGTGTGCCATTCCGCCCGTGGAGGGTAAGGCCTTTCGGCGCATCCCGCAGCATATCGGTCCAATAGGCAAGGTGGCTGGCATTCACACCTGACGCGACCTGTTTTCTCGCAAACTCATGGAAGGGCGCCGGCCTGGTCGCAAAGACCGGGGCCTTGCCCGCAGCCCTTGCCCGGTAGGCCTCGGTCAGCTCGTCCATCACCAGGTTCACCGACCATTCGTCCAGCACGATGTGATGGAAGAGGAAGGAAAGCACCTGGCGGCCGGTCTGCGCATCCTTAAGGAAGCGCAGCCGCATCGGCAGTTCACGCGCAAGATCGAAGCGCCAGCCGGCCTCCGCATTCCGATCAACACCTTGGCTTTCTTCACTGGTCCAGAACCATTTGTAACCGGGCAGATCATGCATCGGCACGATCTTTTGCAGAACCGTATCGTTTTCGACGTAGAAATGGGTCCGCAGGCCGGGGTGGCGCTCGATGATATCGAGGAAGGCGCATTCGAAGGCATTCTCATCCACGGGATTAAGGAAATCGAGCGCGAAGGGAATGTTGAAGATTTCGCCGAAACCGAAGGCGGCATAGGCCTTCCAGAGCGACATCTGCGCCAGCGAAAGCGGCGCAGTCAGAGAGCCGTTCGCCGTAGCCTCGGCCTGCGCGGGCGCCGCGGTTTCAAGCCGGGTCGCCTGTTTTGCGAGCGAGGCGGCGGTCGGGTAGCTGAAGAGATCGTTGAAGCGCAACTCGATGCCGTGATTGGCGAGAAGACGCCCGATGATGCGGGTGGCGATCAGCGAATGGCCGCCGAAATCGAAGAAATCATCATCCGGTCCCATGTCCGGCGAAGCAAGTGCTTCGCGGAATTCGGCAAGGATCGTCGCGGCGGTGTCGTTGTTCTGACCGGACGCGGCAGGCGAAAGGGCTGCATGCTCCGAAGCTGGCGAGGCGTTTTGATGGACGATGCCGGAAAAATCCGCGCCGCCTTCAAGATGGCTGACGAAACGCTCCAAGAGGAAGGCCGTCGCGTGCGGCGATGTCTCCTTGCCGCCCGTCAGTTCGAGGCGGATATCGCCAGTCGATGTCGGACCGGCAGCAAGGGTCAGGCCGAGACCGGACTGCAGGGAGGGCAGGGGCAGATGCTCAAACTGGAGGCCATGCTCGGATACGGCCTGAGCGGGTGTCGCAAGCGCGTGCAGCGTGAAGGCGGCGGTTCCACCTTCATTGTCATTTCGCTGTTCCAGCCCTGTCAGCACTGCATTTTCAGCCTGTTCGGGCGATTGGTCGCGGGAGATCGCCACCTGTGCTGCCGCCTCGGCTGAAATTGGCATGGCTACGCTCGGCTGCAGGCGCAGGGTTACTGTCTCCCGATCACCGTTTTTTGCGAGGAAAAGGGCAAAACGCGATCCGGCGCGGGCCAGAAGCGCATTCGCCGCCGTGGAATTGTTGAGGCCGAGCAGGGTTGCGGGAAGATCGACGCCGTGGCTGTGGCTTGCCGGCCTGTCGATCCCGTTTTGCCGCAGCGCCACGACGGTCGAGCCGGACGCCGGACGTTGCAGCCAGCCGAGCGGAAGCGGGTCGATGCTGCCACTTTCGATCGCACGCGGCGAAAGCGGTTTCGGCGTCTCACCGGCATAGGCCGCCGCGATGCCTTCCAGCAGGATCTGCGGCGAGAGGACTTCGCCGAGCAGGCCGTGGACCAGAAACGCCAGCAGGATTTCTCCTTCGCTTAAGAGCACGACGGCCTGAAACGGCGGGTCGATTTCGGCATCGAAGGGTCTTGCCTGAAGGTCGTGCAGCAAGGTGAGGGCCTCGCCTGCAGAGGGAACATGCAGCAATTGCACGATGGATGCGGACGGGGCTTCGATGCTCTTGGCAAGCGTGCCGTCCTCGCCGAAGGCGAAGCGTGCACGAAGCTCGGGCCAGCCCTCGCAAACCGTCTTCAGCGCCGAGGTCAGGCGCAGCAGATCGCATTCTTCACCGATGCGATAGGCCAGAAGCTGCCGGAAGACCTGATCGGGATCCTGAAACTGCTCGAACCAGACCCTTTCTTCGTATTGGCTCGGCGGGGCGGCATCCGCCTTGTCGAAGGTTTCTTCGATGCGACGTGCGAGCACACCTATATTGTCTGCTGCCATGGTCCTCTCCTTGGAAATATTCGGCTGCCGCCCTGGGGAAGCGGCTGATCTGTTTGGCGGGATCAATGCCCCGCGCGCGACCGTTCGATGAGCGCCTGCCAGGCGGCAAGCGTGGGCTGCCGGGCCAGATTGTCGTATTCCAGCCGCACTCCCGCAAGCTGCGAAAGCGGCGGGATGAGGCGCATGAGTGCAAGCGAATGAAGGCCGCGACCGAACAGGTTGTCCCCCGGTTCGATATCGCGCACCTCATCATCAAGAACCCTGGCGAGAAGGGCCTTG
This sequence comes from Agrobacterium sp. M50-1, assembly GCF_049843495.1. Lineage (NCBI taxonomy): Bacteria > Pseudomonadati > Pseudomonadota > Alphaproteobacteria > Hyphomicrobiales > Rhizobiaceae > Agrobacterium > Agrobacterium sp. M50-1. The sequence goes on from NZ_JBBHZH010000007.1 coordinate 243,553, forward strand.
AGCTCCATCATCATCGTTTTCGCTTCCAGCATGGCACCCGCCGCGATTACCGGTTCATTCATCGAAATGATCGTGAACGCCGCTGGCGCCGCGACGCCAGTAGCCGGAAGCGCGCGTCCATTTGGGATTGGCGCCGAGCTCCTCGACCAGAAGGGCGCGAACCTCCTTGGCGGCCTTCGATTCGCAGGCGACCCAGCTGGAGAAATCGCCCTTCGGCAGCTCCAGCTTGCGCAGCGCGCCCGCCAATGCGTCGGGATCGGTTCCGCTTTCTGTCTTCTGCGTTACCCAGACAATCGAGGCGTCCGCCTTCGTCGTAAGTTCCAGCCGATCCGCATCCGTCTCGACCTCGATCAGCGCCACGACACGGGTGCCCTCGGGCATTTCCTCCAGTCGCCGCGCCAGCGCGGGAAGGCCGGTATCGTCGGCAATCAGCAGATGCCAGTCATAGGTGAAGGGAACGGTGAAGGAGCCGCGCGGACCGGCGATCCACGCCTTGTCACCCACCTTTGCGGCTTTCGCCCAGTTGCTGGCGGGGCCGTCGTGATGGGTGGCGAAATCGATGGCGAGTTCGCCTTTTTCGGCATCGAAGCTGCGCGGCGTGTAGTCACGCGCCAGCGGGCGCGGCGCGCCTTCCGGGAATTCAATGCCGTTCGGGCCGATCACCGGCAGGCTCGGTTCGGTTTCGCCGGGCTGGGCAAAGAACATCTTGACGTGGTCGTCAAAACCGAGGCTCACAAAACCCTCCAGTTCCGGCCCCGTCAGGACGATGCGCACCATGGACCGGCTGAGCTTTTCGACACGCGTGACATGGAGTGCGCGCAGCGCGACGGCGTGGCGATGGCGTTTGGGCGTGCGGTCCGGTGCTGCGGAACCTATCGTTTCTGGCATGCTCATGCTGTTGTCTTTCCTGGGATATTGCCGATGGGGTCGGCGGTGTCGCAGTCCCGGATCGGCGGGCCGGACGATCGCGCGTCGGAATTTTCCGGCGAGCGATCCGGCCTTGTTGCGTCAAGATGCGCGAACCATAACAGGCAGTTTTCGCTGCTGCAATATAACTTTCTTCAAAAACTCAAGTTTATATCGCCGCCGATTTCTGCTGAATTGCCGCTGGCCGATTAGCGGCGGCTGGCCCAGCTTTCCACCTCATCCAATGTGTGCAGTGCGCTCGGAACGGAAGGCGTCGTCACCCTGGTGGAATCGAGGAAAACGATCCTGCCCTCGCGGGCCGGCTTCACGAAGCGTTCCCAGCCGGGAATGATCTTTTCAAGTGCGGCGCGCGTTCCCGCCTCGCCGCGGGCGGGGCTGGTATAGCTGTTCATCACGACAAGCAGATCGGGATTGAGCTTGCCGAAGGCATCGGCGCTGAGCGGTATCACCAGGGTCGAGCCCATTCCGCCGGAAGAGGCGGCATTGTCGATCTTCAGGCGGGCATATCCCAGATCCTCCAGCGCCTGCACTGCGCCGGACATGTCACCCACCGCGTTGATCTGGTCGGTCAGCAGGATCGCCAGATAGGTCTTGCCTTTCGCCTCTTCGCCCAGCGCCTTTTTGACCGTGGCAAGCTTCGTTTCATAGGTCTTCCGGCGCTCCGCAAAGACATCGCTTCGCCCGACCAGACCGGCAAGGTCCTCCTCCACGCTGAAGCCATAGGCTTTGCCGGCGCTTGCCTTTTGCAGATAGACGGGTGCGACGGTGGAAAGCTGCGCGGCCTTGCCGCTATCCATTTCGGTGGCAACGATCAGGTCCGGTTGCAGCGCCCGCAGCTTCTCGAGATCGATCTGGCCGACAGCGCCAAACCCCTTGGGTTTCGTGCGGCCCTCGCCGAGAACCGTATCGATGAAATCGACGGCGGTTGCGAATTTGCCGTCGCTGTTGCGGCCATAGGCGCCAACCACATTGGCGTCGAGATCCATCAGCGGCACTCCCAAGAGCGGCTCGTGCATGACGACGATGCGCTGCGGCTTTTCCGGAACGGAGACGGTGCGGCCGGCGGCATCGGTCACGGTTCGCTCGGCGGCGAGACTGGTTCCGGCGGCCAGAAGGGCGGCGATGAGGATGGCAATTCGCATGGCATTCCCTTTATTGATTTTTTCAGTGGCTGTTGTTTCTGCGAAGCGCCTGCAGGCGCAGCGTGAGGATGAAAAGCGGCACGCCGATCAGCGTCAGCGCAAGGCCGATCGGCATCGGCGTATCGGCCACCAGCCCGCGCGACAGCGTATCGGCGGTTACCACCAATATGCCGCCGGTAAGCCCCGAGAGGAAAAGCCTGGCGCGGCCGACTGCCGGCGAAACGAAGGTGGCGAGATGCGGGGCGATGACACCGAGAAAGGTCAGCGGGCCGACGGCGGTAACGGAAGCGGCGCTGAGGATGACTGCAAAAACAATGACGAGCGGGCGCGAATGCCTGACCGTTTCGCCAAGCGCCATGGCCATTTCATTGCCGAGATCGAAAACGGCGAGCGCCCGGCCGATGAGAAAAATACCCAGAAGACTTGCACCGAAGAGGGGTGCGAAAACGAGGATGGTCGGCCAGCTTGCCTGAAACAGCGAACCCGCCATCCAGTCCGCCAGGGCCAGCGAGGTTTCGGCCGGCGTATAGAGCAGAAGCACCGATGAGACGGAGGAAAGCGCTGATTCGATTGCGATCCCCATCAGCAATATGGCTAGACCGCTCGAGCGTTCGCGCCCGACGAGTGCGATGAGAAGAAAGGCCACGGCAAGACCGCCGCCGATAGCCGCAAGCGCCACCAGGGTCTTGGGGGCGGCCGGCACCAGCACCAGAAGCAGCATGATGGTGGTCATTGACCCCTGGCTCAGACCGAAGAGCCCGGGATCTGCCAGCGGATTGCGGGCGACGGATTGCAGCATCGCGCCTGCCAGCGCCACGCTCCAACCGGCCATGAAACCGAGCAGGATGCGCGGCAGCCGCACCGTCCACAGCGCATAGGCCTGATCGTCGCTGAGATGCCCGCCGGCGAGGCCGCGCAGCAGCTCGATAAGGCCGGTTTCGGTATTGCCGAGGCTGGCGGACAGGGCGGCGAGCACCAGCACCAGCGCAATCAAGACAAGGCCGGCTTTCAGATTGCCGATGCCGATCTGCAGGCCGCTCGGCAGCCGCAGCACCGCTTTGCCATCGGTGGCGAAATGCCGCTTCATGAAAGCCCCCTTGCCGAGGGCGAAAGATAGAAGCGTTTGACGATGACGATGAAAACGAGGCCGCCAAGCAGGTCCATGAACAGCCCGGTATTGACCACATAGGGCGCAAACAGGTTTTGCGCGCCAAGATCGGCCAGCACGCAGAGGCCTGCCCCGACAAGGGCGGACGCCGGCAAGGCGAGCGTGAAATTCACACCCACCAGCGGCCTGATCATATGCGGCACGATGAGGCCGACGAAACCGATCGGGCCGCAGATCGCCACCCCCGAGCCTGAGGCCAGCATGGTGGCGAAAAGCGCAACCCGGGAAATACGCGTGACATTCACACCGGCGGAAGCGGCCTTTTCCGCGCCCAGCAGAACAAGCGTCAGCGGCCGGGCGACCGCCCACAATATCACCAGCGCAATCGCGCCGATCCACCAGAAATCGAACAGGCGCTCAGCATAGACATGATTGATATTGCCGCCCACCCAGCTCAGGAATTCGGCGCGGCGCGTGGGGTTGGAAAGCATGAGCGCATTGGTCACGCCGATCAGCAGCATGGAAACCAGCGCGCCGGAAAGGATGAGCGACAGGCCGCGCGGATCGTTTGATCGTCCGGCGAGACGCGCGACGAAAAAGCAGGCGGCAAAGCCGAAACCGGCGCCCGCGAGCGCCGCAAGCCCCTGCACCTCGGGAGAGAAATCGAACACCAGCGCGCCCGCGATCACAAAAAGCGTCGCCCCGGCATTCAGCCCCAGCGTTGCGGGCGAGGCGAGGGGATTGCGGACAAGCCCCTGCAGCACGCAGCCGCTGACGGCCGTGGTGGCGCCCACATAGATGGCAATCAGCGAGCGTGGGATTTGCTGATAGAGAAGCACCGACTGCTGATAGGTGTCGGCCTCGCCACGCCAGAGCGTCGCCGTGATTTCGGCAAGCGGCATTTCGGCAGCCATCACCACCAGATCGAAGATGAGGATGGCGGCCAGCAGCAGCGCGGCGGCGAAAATCAGCGTTATTTTAGAGGTCATGCCGGAATGGCCTGTTCCTGCCGCTCCAGCCGGGGCACGCAGATGAGCCGTCCCTGACGGGAGAAGATATCGGCTTCGAGATCGAAGACCTCGGCGACATTGGCTGATGTGACCGTACTCGTCACCGGCCCGGACGCCAGAACCCGCCCGGCCTTCAGCATGATGACATCATCGGCGAAAGTGGAGGCGAGGTTGAGATCGTGCAGCACGACGATAACGGTCTTACCGTGCCTGTCGCTCAGTTCGCGCACGAGGCCGAGAACGGCATATTGATATTTCATATCGAGATGGTTGACCGGCTCGTCCATCAGGATCACGTCGGTGTCCTGCGCCAGAACCATGGCGATGAAGGCGCGCTGGCGCTGGCCGCCGGACAGCGTGTTGACCTGTGCTTTCGCCTTGTCTTCCAGCCCGACAGTCTTCAGCGCCTCGGCAAAAAGCGCCCGGTCGCGTTCGGTCGGACCGCCTGCAAGACCGTAACGGGCGTAACCGGCAAGCTCGATCAGCTCGCCAAGCGTCATATAGTCAGGGCAATGGCATTCCTGAGGCAGATAGGCGATGCGGCGGGCGAGGTCCCGGCGTCCGATCTCGCCGATCAAACGCTCGCCCAGGCTTATCCTGCCTGATGACAAAGGCAGGAAACCCATGATGGTCTTCAGCAGCGTCGACTTGCCGCAGCCATTGGGGCCGACCAGCGCGGTAACGCGGCCGGCTCGGAAGCGGGCGGACAGTCCTCTCAAGACGGGAACATGGCCATAACTGGCGTGAAGGTCCGTGGCGTCAAGCACCGGATACAACTCCTGTTATTCATGCGACCATGCGTCGAGACGCCGCAAGGCCGTTATAACTATTTGAATTTAAACACCTGACTTGCAGAAAACGTGTTTCTTTCCGGCAAGGGTGACGGTGTGGTCTTGAAGCGACACTAAACTATAGTAAAACTCTCCACAAATCGAAATTTGCCGATTCAGGGCGTGAATTTCTTACCGGTTATTTCAGTCGAGGTGCATCATGTCAGTCGCGACCAAGCTTCATGTCGGCATGTCGCTGGCCCCAACCTGGCTCAGCGGCGAGGCGTGGCGGCGTGCCGACAGCGGCATAAACGGGGTGTTTTCCAGCGATTATTTTGTCGATCTGGCGCAGCGCGCGGAAGCCGCGCATGTGGATTTCGTGTTCAGGCCGGATACACTTTTCCTGCGCACCGAGGGGCTGGAAACCGGCGGCGGATTTGCCAGCATGGACCCGACCATGCTTCTCGCCGCCATCGCCCGGGAAACCAGCCATGTCGGCCTGTTATCCACCGTGTCGACCACGTTTCTGCCGCCCTATGTGGTCGCCCGCCAGATCCAGTCGCTGAACTGGCTGAGCAGCGGCAGGGCGGGGTGGAACATCGTTACGGCGCTGGACGGGCACGAAAATTTCGGCCTGAGAGAGATGCCTTCACCGCAGGAGCGCTATGAGCGCGCCGCCGAGTTCACGCAGGTCGTACAGCAGCTCTGGGCGAGTTTTCCAAACGAAGCTCTTAAACTCGACAGGGAAAGCGGGCGGTTCGCCGATTCCTCGCTGGTGCATCCGGTCGCGCATGAGGGCAGGCATTTCAGTGTGAAAGGCCCGCTCAACCTGCCGGCCCATGCCAGCCGTATTCCGCTGGTGCAGGCGGGCGCTTCGCCCGAGGGCCGTGATTTCGCCTCGTCGGTGGCGGACGCCGTCTTTGCCTCAACGCCGGATATGCAGGCTGCCATCGAGCTCCGGGCGGATTTGCGGCGGCGTGCTGAGGGCCATGGCCGCAACCCCGACGGTGTGAAGCTGATGCCGGGCCTCAGCCTTTATCTGGCGGATAGCGGCAAGGAGGCGCTGGAGCTCTTTGCGGAAACCCATGCCCGCGCCAACCGCGGCCGCGCCTTTGCCTCCATCCGCGATATGACCGGCCTCGATCTTTCGGACTGGCCATTGCAGCGGGTCGTGACTGCATCTGACCTGCCGCCGCCACCGGAGACACCGAGAAGCCGTACCCACGCAAATCTGCTGCGCCGGCTGATCGAACGGGAGACGCTGAGCGTCGCCGATTTGCTGCGACGGCCAGAGGTGATGGGTTCCGGCCATTGGCAGATCATCGGCACGGTTGACGATGCTTTCGAGACCATCCGTGAATGGGCGGCGGCCGGCGCCATTGACGGTTTTGTCGCGGTGCCCGGCGGTTCGGTGGCATCAATGCGGCTGGTGCTGGAGCGGTTGCTGCCGAAACTCGCCGATGCCGGGCTGTTCCGCACGGCCTATTCCGGCCGCACCTTCGCGGAACATCTGGCCGAATAGGCTTATGCGCCGCCGGATTCGGCCGTCGCCTGTCTGGCCGCCTCGATCAGTCGGGAAAAATGCTGTTCGGCCTCGGCGTTGGCCACGAAGGATACGGTGGTGACGACGCAACAGAGTTCGCCCTGGGCGTCAAAGACCGGCGCGGCCTTGCCCGTCAGGGCGGAGAACAGATGTTCATTGAGTTCCGCACCACCCACCTCGCGAATGGTTTCCAGAACTCTGGCATCCGGGCGGGAGCCACGAAAGGCGGCAGGTTGCAGCTTGCGCACCGCGGCTATCCTCTCTGGCGGCAGGTAAGACTGGAAGACCAGCCCGCAGGCGCTGTTATCCAGCGGCAGAACATCGCCGAGCGCCACGGTGCTGATGGAAAAACTGGCGCTTCTTGCCCATCGCACCACGGTCGGGCCGCGTTCAGTCCAGATCGCCACGCCGCAACTGGCGCCGATTTGGGCGGCGAGCGCTTTCATCTGGCGACCGGCGGTTTCGACCGGATTGATTCGCCGGAGCGCACTGATGCCGATCCCCAGCGCCGCCGGTCCAAGATCGTAACTGCCGCTTGCGGGGTCCTGCGTCACCAGTCCCTCCCGCACCAGGCTCTGCATGTAACGATGGGCGGTGGAACGGCCGGTGCCGGCGCGTTTGGCCAGTTCGCCAAGCGCAAGCGCCGTATCCGATCTGGCGAGAAGGTTGAGAAAACGCGCCGCGATCGATACGGATTGAATAAGCGCCGAGCGCTTTTCGCCCTCGTTTTCGGGCGCTTCGTCCGCTTCGTCATCCATGGCGTTCAAGCTTGTTCCCCCCGTGTATCGAGAAATGCCTAACGCATCCGGGTGAAAATCGGAATCGATTTCTGCGGACTTTTCAGTGGCTTTCATTCGCAACGCCGTGATTGCCGACGAGGCGCTGATTAAACTTTGTTGTAAATATGGCACATCCCGTTACGGAAGCCTTTTTGTCCGCAATACAGAACGCATTCTCTATTGCGAAACGGATAACGCTTCCGTTACTTGAATATGACTTTAATACTCATGTTTTTTAGGGGTGTGTGATGGGGTTTAGCTCTAGCGGTCGTTTGATGAGCGGGGTCAGCGCTCTGACGCTGGCGACGATGTTTGTGACGCCGGTTCTCGGTCAGGATCAGCAGGCTGAGGCGGCGGGCACGACCGTGTTGAAACCGATCGTCGTGACCGGTGAAAAAGTGGCGCGCGACATGAAGAACACGGCTTCGTCCGTTTCGGTCAAAACCGCCGAGGAAATCAGGAAGGAAAAGACCGGCGACCCGACCGTGTCGGAAGCGATCAAGGATATCCCGAACATCGTTTATACCGATAATGTCAGCGCTCCCATCATCCGCGGACAGGATACACAGGGACCGAATACCGGCTCCATCGCCTTCTTCACAGGCACGGTGCCGCGCGCCACGATCAATGTCGACGGCCATTATCTCGGTTATAACGAGTTCATCTATGGCGCGAGCTCCATCTGGGATGTCGACAGCATCGAGGTCTTCCGCGGCCCGCAGACCACCTCGCAGGGCGCCAACGCCATCGCCGGCGCGATCCTCGTCAACACCAAGGACCCGACCTTTACGCCTGAGGCTTCCTATCAGGCCGAAATCGGCAATTATCACCAGAAGCGGGCGTCATTTGCCTTTTCCGGACCGTTGATCGAGGACGAGCTGGCGGCGCGCATGGCGATCGATTATTCCGGCCGCGATACCTTCATCGACTATATCAATTCCGCATTTGCCCATGACGGCACCGATCAGGATTTCAAGGAATTCAACGGCCGCTTCAAGCTGCTGTGGGAGCCGTCGGAAATCCCCGGCCTTTCGACGAAGTTGACCTATTCCTATAATGCTTCGAACCGGCCGAGCCAGGAGGCGGCGTCGCGTCCCTTCGAGGATCTCAACCACATCACCACCACCATGCCGAATTTCAGGCAGTACACCAATACCGGCATTCTCGATATCAATTACGATTTCGAGAACGGCGTGAAACTGTTCAACCAGACGCAGTTTTCCGCCTCCACCGCCAAACGCCGGGTTGGTATTGCAAATAACGGCGATGCGGATGTCGATCTCAAGAACACCTCGCACGAAACTCGCGTCACCTTTGGCGATCAAGAGGATGTGCTGAGCGGTGTCGCGGGCATTTATTACGCGCATACGAAAGCCGACGAGGTGCTTTATCTGCGCGGAACATCGCGCTTCAACGATACCAAGGACAATCTCGGCCTCTTCAGCGAGTTGAGCTATCGCCTGACCGACCAGTGGACCCTGACGGGCGGCCTGCGCTACCAGCAGGACCAGATCCAGCGCGCCGGTTACCGGACGCTGAGCGCCACCAGCAGAAGCTCGGTCAATTACGACGAAACCTTCTCGGAAATCCTGCCCAAGGCGTCGCTGGCCTATGCCATCAACGACGACTGGACAGTCGGCGGCCTCGTCAGCCGTGGTTATAACCCCGGCGGCGTCGCATTCGACCTGACCACCAGTAAATGGCGGAGCTTCGACAAGGAAACAATCTGGAACTACGAACTCTTCACCCGCGCCAGCCTGCTGGACGATACGCTGACGGTGAACGGCAACCTGTTCTACATGGACATGAAGAACGCCCAGTTTAACGTGCCGGTCGTCGTCTCCACGGGTATCAGCGAATCCTACACCGTCAATGCCGAAGAGGCTCATGCTTACGGTCTGGAAATCGGGGCGGATTACCGGGTTCTCGACAATCTGACGCTGAAGGCGAGCGCCGGTCTGCTGAAGACGAAAATCGACGAGATTTCCAGCAACGCCGCCTATGTCGGCAAGGAATTCGCCAAGTCACCGGGTTACAGCTTCACCATCGGCGCAAGCTGGGATGTGACGGACAAGTTCACCGTTTCAGGCCAGGTGCGCCATCTCGACGGTTATTATTCCGACACGGACAACAAGGCCGTTTATGCGATCGATCCCTATACGATCGCGGATGTGCGGGCGAGCTACAAGTTCCAGGACGAGCTTGAGTTCTACGCCTACGTCAAGAATGTCTTCGACGAGCGCGCGCCGACGCTGATGAAGGAAAACCGCGGCATTGGCGGCATCGAGGCCAGCATGACCGAACCGCGCATGTTCGGCATCGGCGTGCGCGGCACGTTCTGAGCCAAACAGCGAACTCGAAAAAAAGGCCTTCGAAGCGATCTTCGAAGGCCTTTTTTTGATGCAGAATCCTTCACACTCGCCGTCATCCTCGGGCTTGTCCCGAGGATCCAACCACGTAGCGTTAGATCAATCGGTTGCAGATGCTCGGGACAGGCCCGAGCATGACGAAGGAGAGGTTTCAGGCCTCTGTAAAACCTAACTCCTCGACGCCGAGAAAACCTCAGAAAAACGCCTGAATGCCCGTCTGCGCCCGGCCGAGGATAAGCGCGTGGACGTCATGCGTGCCCTCATAGGTGTTGACCGTCTCGAGGTTCTGCGCATGGCGCATGACGTGGTATTCGATCTGGATGCCGTTACCGCCATGCATGTCGCGGGCCTGGCGGGCGATATCCAGCGCCTTGCCGCAATTGTTGCGCTTGATGATGGAGATCATTTCCGGCGCCATTTTATGCTCGTCCATCAGCCGGCCGACACGCAGCGATGCCTGGAGGCCGAGCGCGATTTCGGTCTGCATGTCGGCGAGCTTCTTCTGGTAAAGCTGCATGCCGGCGAGCGGCTTGCCGAACTGCTTGCGGTCGAGACCATATTGCAGGGCGCGGAACCAGCAATCTTCGGCAGCACCCATCACACCCCAGGAAATGCCGTAGCGGGCGCGGTTGAGGCAGCCGAACGGGCCTTTCAGGCCGGAAACATTGGGCAACAGCGCGTCTTCGCCCACTTCCACGCCATCCATGACGATCTCGCCGGTGATGGAGGCGCGCAGCGACAGCTTGCCGCCGATCTTGGGCGCGGAGAGGCCCTTCATGCCCTTTTCCAGCACGAAGCCCCTGATCTGGTTGTCATGGGCTTCCGATTTCGCCCAGACGACGAAGACATCGGCCATCGGCGCGTTGGAAATCCACATCTTCGAACCGCGCAGGCGATAGCCGCCGGCGATCTTTTCGGCACGGGTCTTCATGCCGCCGGGATCGGAGCCGGCATCCGGCTCGGTCAGGCCGAAACAGCCGATCAGCTCACCCGAGACGAGGCCGGGCAGGTAATTCTTCTTCTGCTCGTCCGAGCCATAAGCGAAGATCGGGTGGATAACGAGCGAGGACTGCACGCTCATCATCGAGCGGTAACCGCTGTCGATCCGCTCCACCTCGCGGGCGACGAGGCCATAGGCGACGTAGCTCGCATTGGCCGCGCCATATTCTTCCGGCAGGGTCACGCCGAGCAGGCCTTGCCGGCCCATCAGGCGGAACAGTTCCGGTTCGGTTGTTTCGGAAAGATAGGCCTCGGAGACACGCGGCAAAAGTTCCGATTTGCCGAAGGCGGCGGCGGAGTCGCGTATCATCCGCTCGTCGTCGGTCAGTTGGTCTTCGAGCAGAAAAGGGTCCTGCCAATTGAATGCTGCGTGTTCGCTCACTTTATGCCTCCGGATTTGCTGGCCGGATTATTCGTATTGGAGCGCGCACGCACAAGCCATGTTTACTCATTTTTGCATTACATATAGTAATGGCTCATGACGTCTCTCAGCCGCAAACTTCTGCCCTCCACCAGCGCTCTCGCCGCCTTCGATTCCGTTGCAAGGCTCGGCAGCTTTTCCGCTGCGGCGGAAGAATTGGCGCTGACGCAAGGGGCGATCAGCCGGCAGGTTATGTCACTGGAAGAACAGCTTGGCGTGCGCCTGTTCGAACGCGGCGCGCGCGGCGTGGCGTTGACGACGGAGGGGCGCGCTTATGCAAAATCGATTGCCTCCGCCCTCGGCGAAATACGGTCTGCATCGCTGCAGATCATGACCAAAACGCATGGCAATACGCTGAACCTCGCTATGCTGCCCACCTTCGGCACCCGCTGGCTTCTGCCGCGTATCCCGGATTTCGTGGCAAACCACCCCGAAATCACCATCAATTTCGCCACCCGCATCGGGCAATTCGACTTTGAGCGCGAGCAGCTGGATATGGCGATCCATATCGGTCAGGCGGACTGGCCGGGGGCGGAAAGCACCTTTCTGATGCATGAAATGGTTGCGCCGGTGTGCAGCCCGCAATTCCTCAGCGCTCATCCCGTCGAAAAGGGAGAGGACATCGCCGCCCTGCCTTTGCTGCACATGGCCTCGCGGCCGGGAGCGTGGGGCCACTGGTTCGAAAGCCTCGGCCTGTCGCTTGCCTTGCCGCAAGGCATGCGCTTCGAGCAGTTTTCCAGCGTGGCGCAGGCCTGTATAGCCGGCCTCGGTGTGGCGCTGATGCCGCTTTTCCTGATCGATAACGAGCTGAAATCGAAGCAACTGATAACAGCCTTCGATCATCAGGCCAAAAGTCCAAGCTCCTATTATGCGGTAGCGCCGCTCTCGCGCGCCAATCACGTTCCGGTCGTGCTGTTTCGCGACTGGCTGGTGCGGCAGGTTGAGGCCTATCGTGCGGCGAGCATGACAGCCTCATAAAAATAATCGCACTTTTTTCGGGCATTTAGACTTTATGCCCAGGTTTTCGCCGTGTTTCGCTGTCTTGTGGACTCGACAGGAAAGCTTAGCTGGATTATCGTGATTAAACGTTTAATCAACCCCTTCGGACCATCATGGCGTCTTCACGGCCTGCCACCAATCTGAGCGCGATAGCAGCGGCACTCGGCGTGTCGGTGGCAACCGTGTCCAATGCGCTTTCCGGCAAGGGTCGTGTTTCGCCTGAACTGGTGGAGCGCATCCGCAAAACCGCAAGCGAACTTGGTTATGTGCCGAGTTCGGCGGGCAGGGCGCTGCGCACCGGCAGATCAGGTGTTCTGGGGCTGGTTCTGCCTGACATTGCCAATCCGCTTTTCCCGCAGATCGCGCAGGCCATCGAAAAGGCGGCGGTCTCTGCCGGTTACGGTGTGCTGATTGCCGATGCGCGCGGCGAGATCGCCATGCAGACGGATGCCATCAACCGGCTGATCGAGCGCGGTGTGGATGGCATGGTGGTTGTCCCCCGCCGCGGTACGCGCATTGCCGATGTCGATTGCCCTGTTGCGGTTATCGACAGTCCCTCGACACCCGGAAACACGGTTGCCGCCGACCATTGGGATGGCGGCCGGCAGGTTGGCGAATATCTGGCGGGGCTTGGCCATCGCAAGGTGGTGCTGGTGGGCAAAAACCGGGATTCCAATGTGCAGAACGACCGTCTTGGCGGTATTCGCGATGGTCTTGGCAAGGCATGCGTGACGCAGACGCTCTGGGTGGACGCCATTGAACAGGCGGACGGCGCGGGTTGCCGGCTTGGTCTTGCCGACAGGGTTGCCGAAGGTTTCACCGCCTTTGCCGCCGTATCCGATCTGCATGCGCTGCGCGCGCTCACCGAATTGCAGCGTGAGGGCATCGAGGTGCCGGAAGAGGCGAGCGTCACCGGTTTCGACGATCTCATCTTTTCCGCCGTGGTCACCCCGCCCTTGACGACCATGCGCATGGATATGGGCCGCATAGCCGATTTGGCCGTCGGCGCGCTGCTGCGCGCAATCGACGGTGCGGGTGAAAACGGCGTCGCTGTCGATGTGACGGCGGACATCTCGAAAGTACCGATGGCGCTGATCATGCGCGGTTCCACCGGCAAGGCAAAGCATGACGCGATTGAAGCCAAAAAAACGACAGCAGGAGAACTCACACCATGAAAAAAATCATTCTTGCATCGGGCGTCGCCCTGATGCTGACGATGGGCGGAGCGCAGGCGCAGGACAAGACGCTGACGATCTCTGTCTACGCCTTCGCGCAGGACGAATTCAAGGAACTGGTCTATACGCCGTTCGAAAAGCAATGCGGCTGCAAGCTGGTGGTCGAGACCGGCAACAGCGTCGAGCGTCTGGCCAAGATGGAGGCCAACAAGGCCAATCCGGTGGTCGATCTCGCCATCGTTTCCATGGCGGATGCGCTTTCCGCCACCCGCAAGGACCTGATCCAGAAGATCGACGCCGCCAAGGTTCCGAATATCGCAAAGCTCTATGACATCGCCAAGGATCCGAATGGCGACGGCATGAGCGTCGGCGTCAATTTCTACGCCACATCAATCGTCTACCGTACCGACAAGATGAAGATCGATAGCTGGGCCGATCTCCTGAAGGACGGTATCGTCGATCACGTCGCCTTCCCGAATGTCACCACCAATCAGGGCCCGCCGGCGCTTTACATGCTCGGCAAGGCCATCGGCAAGGACACGCCTGATCTTTCCGGCGCAATCGAGGCCGTTGGCGAAAAGAAGGACGATATCGTCACCTTCTACGTCAAGTCCTCGCAGCTGGTGCAGCTCATGCAGCAGGAAGAAATCTGGGCAGCGCCGATCGGCCGCTTCTCCTGGGCGCCGTTCACCAAGCTTGACTTGCCGCTCGCCTGGGCGACACCCAAGGAAGGCCAGACCGGCGGCATGAACGTGCTCGTGGTGCCGAAGGGCACCAAGAACGAAGATCTCGCGCTGCAGTTCATGGATTTCTGGCTTTCGACCGATGTTCAGAAGGCTCTCGCCGAAAAGCTGGTGGACAGCCCGACCAACAGGGAGGTCAAGGTTTCCGACGAGGTGGCGAACAACATCACCTATGGCGACGAAACCGCAAAAAGCCTGCAGCTCATCCCCTCCGACGTGACGCTGGATAACCGCGACAAGTGGCTGTCGGAGTGGAATTCCAAGGTCGGCCAATAAGTCCTTTCACCGTTTGGAATGGGGCATCGAAACGTCCGTGAGGACGGCTCCATTCCGGGAAAAGCGGTTCGGTCGTCCCCTGACCGCTTTTCCACCCCGCAATCTCGCAGGCTGGCGCGTCTGGCCAAAAAACAACCGGCCTGCAGGCCGTTCAGGGAATAAACCCATGTTTCAGAACCGGGCCGAAGCGCTGGCGCTTGCCTTGCCCGCCGCAATTTTCGCGGCGGCGGTCTTTCTCGTGCCGGTCTTCATGCTTTTATCGGAGGGCTTCCGCACCGCCGACGGCTGGACGTTGTCGGCCTATGCCGATTTCTTCTCCGATCCGCTGAACCAGACCGTTTTCCTGCGCACACTGAAGCTTGGCGCACTTGTCACCGCCGTTTCGGCCGTGGTGGGTTATGCGGCGGCCTTCGCCATCGTCAACCTGTCGCCGGGATCGAAGGGACACGTCGTTAATCTCGTCGTGCTGCCGCTAATGATTTCGCCGGTTGCCCGCACCTATGCCTGGATCGTCATTCTCGGCAGAACCGGCATTGTCAACCAGGCGCTGCAGGCGGTGGGGTTGAGCGACGCGCCGATCCGCATCCTGTTTTCCGAAACGGCTGTCTTCATCGGCCTTCTGCAATTGTTCCTGCCGTTGATGATCATCTCCCTCATCAGCGCGCTGGAGAACATGCCGAAGGATACCATCGCCGCCGCCCGGGTTCTCGGCGCAAACTGGTTTCAGGTGTTCTGGAAGGTCATCCTGCCGCTCACCAAGGAAGGGCTGGTCGTCGGCGGCACGCTGGTCTTCACCGGTTCGCTGACGGCCTATATCACGCCCGCCATTCTCGGCGGCTCCAAGGTGCTGATGCTCGAAACCCTGCTTTACCAGCAGGTGACGGTCTCCAACAATTTCGTCGCCGCCAGCGTCATCGCCTTCATCCTGATCGTCATGAGCTTTGCCGCCAATATCCTGCTGAAGCGCATCGCCACCGCAAGGAGCAAGAAATGACCCGGCAGCTCTTCATTCCGCTCACGCTCCTTCTTGTCGTCGGTTTCCTGATCGGGCCGTTCCTCATCATCGTCGCGGCCTCGTTTTCGGCTGGCGATACGCTCGCCTTTCCGCCGCAGGGTTTTTCGCTGAAATGGATCGCCAAGGTCTTTACGGTCGAAAGCTTCCGCGAGAGCTTTGCGATGTCGATGTTCCTTGCCATCGGCGGCACATTCACGGCGCTGATCCTCGGTATTCCCGCCGCCTACGCCATGTCGCGCTACAAGCTGCCGTTCAGCGAGACGGTGCGCACCATCGTTTCCGCGCCGATCATCGTGCCCGGCATCATCGTCGGTCTGGCGCTGCTGCGTTATTTCGTCGTGCCCTTCGGCATCGGCATCACGCTTGCCCTGTTTCTCGCCCACACGGCGCTCATCCTGCCCTATGCGGTGCGGGTGGTTTCGGCCAGCCTCAACAATCTGCGTTCTGATATCGAGGAGGCGGCGGTGCTGCTCGGCTCGTCGCGGTTTGGCGCATTTTTCCGTGTGGTGCTGCCCAATATTCGCGGCGGTATTCTTTCCGCCTTCATTCTCGGTTTCGTGACGAGTTTCAACCAGGTGCCGGTGTCGCTGTTCCTGTCGGGTCCGGGCGTGCGCACGCTGCCTATCGACATGCTGGGCTACATGGAAATCGTCTTCGATCCGTCCGTCGCCGCACTCTCCTCGCTGCTCGCCTTCCTTTCCATCGGCATTGTTTTCATGGCCGAACGTTTTCTGGGGTTCTCCCGTTATGTCTGACGCAAATTACCTTTCGCTCCAAAAAGTCTCGCTCGCCTATGGCGGCAATGTCGCCGTCAGGGATCTCGATCTCGATATCCGCAAGGGTGAGCTTCTAGCTTTGCTCGGGCCTTCCGGCTGCGGCAAGACCACGACGATGCGCGCCATTGCCGGGCTGATGCCGGTGGCGGGCGGGCGCATCGATCTCGATGGCGTCGACATCACCCGCGTTGCTGCGAACAAGCGCGCCGTCGGGCTGGTGTTCCAGTCCTATGCGCTCTTCCCGCATCTGACGGTCTATGAAAACGTCGCCTTCGGCCTGAAACTCAAGGGCTCGAGCGGCAAGGCGCTGGACGACAAGGTCGCCTCCGGCCTGAAGTCTGTGGGCCTGTCCAACTTCGCCTCGCGCAAACCGGCGGAACTATCAGGCGGCCAGCAGCAGCGCGTGGCATTGGCGCGCTCCATGGTCATGGAGCCGAAAGTGCTTTTGCTCGATGAGCCGCTCTCCAACCTCGATGCCCGTCTGCGCCTCGAAATGCGCACCGAATTGCAGCGCGTGCAGAAGGAAACCGGCGTGACGATGATCTTCGTCACCCATGACCAGATCGAGGCTCTGGCGCTGGCCGACCGCATTGTCGTCATGAAGGGCGGCAAGATTGAGCAGACCGGCACGCCGGAAGAGATTTATAACGCACCGGTTTCATCCTTCGTGGCAGACTTCGTCGGCTTCGAAAACATCTTCGCGCTGGAAGGCGGCGCGCTGAAAACCGCAAACGGCACAACACCGCTTCCCGGACCAGTCCCTTCAGCATCTGGACTGGCCTGGCGGCCGCGCATGGTAACCCTTGGTTCAGGTCCTTTCCAGGGAACCGTGCGCGGCACATCCTTTGCCGGAAATACCCGCGAATATCTGCTCGATACGCCGCTTGGCGCCATCAAGGCGGAAACCGACGCTGCGCTGACCGCCCATACGATCGGTGATACGCTTGCCTTTGACCTGCCGGTCGAAAAAGCGGCAAGCCTCAAGGTGTTTGGCTGATCATGGGTGTATGGATCGATACCGATATGGGCTTTGACGACATCGCCGCCATCATGGTGGTGCAATCGGCAGGCCTTGCCATTGACGGCATTTCGCTGGTCTTCGGCAATGCAACGCTGGAAGCGGTCTGCGGCAATGCCGCGGGCGCCGTTGCCGCCTTCGGCTGGTCGATGCCGATCCATCAGGGCCGCGCCATGCCGGTTCTCGGCGCGCTTGAAACCGCCCAGTCGATCCTCGGTGATTGTGGCATCCCGACCATCGGCCAAAGCCTGCCGGATGCGCCGGCCTTGCCGAAAAGCGATGCCTTTACCGCCCTCTGCCGCTGGCTGGAGGGGGAAGGCGAGAAGCGCATTCTCGCGCTTGGACCGCTCACCAATATTGCCGCACTTTGCCTCGCCCTGCCCGATCTTGCTGGCAGGATTTCCGACCTCACCTGGATGGGGGGCGGCGTGACGAGCGGCAACCACACGGCCTCGGCCGAATTCAATGCCTTCGCCGATCCGGAAGCGCTGGCCATCGTGCTCTCCCATGGCCTGCCGCTGCGCATGGTCGATCTGGACGCCTGCCGCAAGGTCACCGCCTCACCGGCCGATGTGCTGCCGATCCGCAATGCCGGTGGCAAAAACGCCGGGCTGATTGCCGATCTGCTGGAAGGCTTCATCGGCATCGCCACCAGCCGTGGCAGACCCGCCATGGCGCTTTACGATCCCGTCGCCGCTGTCGGCTTTTCTTCCGGCCTTCTCGGCTGGCGTCATGCGAGGATCGACGTTGAACTTCACGCGACGCTGACACGCGGGCGAACCGTGGTCGAGACGCGCGCTCAGAAAGCGCAAGACTTCAATGCGCATTTCGCCGAAACGGTGGATGCCGAAGCCGCAAAGGCTGCGGTTCTCGAGGCGCTGCGCCGGGAGGCCGCCCGATGAGCGCCAATTCACGGATATGCGAGCCGGCCGATCTCACCGAGGATGCGCTGCGCGCCCGCGCCGTTGCCGCCGCACGCGGCGATGCGCCTTTTGATGTTCTCGTCACCGGCGGAACATTGGTGGATGTGGTGACGGGGGAGCTTCGCGCCGCCGATATCGGCGTCGTCGGCGCGCTGATCGCCAGCGTTCACGAACCGGCAAGCCGCACCGATGCTGAGCAGATCATCGATGCGACGGGGGGCTATATCTCACCCGGCCTCATCGATACGCATATGCATATTGAAAGCTCGATGGTCACACCGGCCGCCTATGCGGCGGCTGTGGTCGCACGCGGCGTTACCACCATCGTCTGGGACCCGCATGAATTCGGCAATGTGCACGGTGTGGAAGGCGTGCGATGGGCGGCAAAGTCTATCGAAAACCTGCCGCTGCGCGCCATTTTGCTGGTGCCCTCCTGCGTGCCCTCGGCACCGGGGCTGGAACGCGGCGGGGCTGATTTCGATGCCGCCGTTCTCGCCGATATCCTGTCATGGCCGCAGGTTGGCGGTGTTGCGGAAATCATGAATATGCGCGGCGTCATCGAGCGTGATCCGCGCATGAGCGGCATCGTGCAGGCTGGGCTTGTCTCGGAAAAGCTGGTCTGCGGCCATGCACGCGGCCTGAAGGGCGTCGATCTCAATGCCTTCATGGCGGCGGGCGTCTCTTCCGATCATGAACTGGTCTCGGGTGAAGACCTGATGACGAAGCTGCGGGCCGGGATGACCATCGAGCTGCGCGGCTCGCACGATCACCTGCTGCCGGAATTCGTGGAGGCGCTGAATACGCTCGGCCATCTGCCGCAGACGGTGACGCTGTGCACCGACGATGTCTTCCCCGATGACCTGTTGCAGGGCGGCGGGCTGGATGATGTGGTGCGCCGCCTTGTGCGTTATGGCCTGAAGCCGGAATGGGCGCTGTGCGCCGCAACGCTCAATGCCGCCCAAAGGCTCGGCCGTTCCGATCTCGGCCTCATCGCCGCCGGCCGCCGCGCCGATATCGTCGTCTTCGAGGATCTGAGCGGCTTTGCCGCCCGCCACGTCCTAGCCGAGGGCAGGGCGGTTGCGGAAGGCGGGCATATGCTCGCCGAGGTTCCCGCCTGTGATGCGACGGCGCTTGAAGGTTCGATGAAGCTGCCGCTGCGCGCAGCCGATGATTTCCGGGTTGCCTCCGAAGGCGCCAAGGTGCGTCTCGCCACCATCGACCGCCCGCGCTTCACACAATGGGGCGAAGCGGAAGCCGATGTGAAGGACGGTTTCATCGTTCCGCCCGAAGGCGCAACGATGATTTCCGTTACCCACCGTCACGGCAAGGCCGAGCCTGTCACGAAGACCGGCTTCCTCACCGGCTGGGGAAACTGGAACGGCGCCTTCGCCACCACCGTCTCGCATGACAGCCACAACCTCACCGTCTTCGGCGGCAATGCCGAGGACATGGCGCTCGCCGCCAATGCGGTGATAACGGCAGGCGGCGGCATGGCTGTCGCCTCCAAGGGCAAGGTCACCGCACTTCTCCCACTGCCGCTTTCCGGCCTCGTTTCCGATGCGCCGCTTGAAGACGTGGCAAAGGCTTTCGAGGAATTACGCGCCGCCGTCGACAAGGTGGTGGAGTGGCAGCCGCCCTATCTCGTCTTCAAGGCCTGCTTCGGCGCGACGCTCGCCTGCAATATCGGCCCGCATCAGACGGATATGGGCATTGCCGATGTGCTTACGGGCAAGGTGATGGAAAGCCCGGTGATTGCCGTTCTCGAATAGCGGCGGTTCGCATCTGCGCGCTGCGATTTATTCCACCTTGGGCCCGTCAGGCGTCTGTGTTTCACGCGCGGCAATGCGCGCTGCCATCACGAAATTCTTCACCACGGGCGATGTCGTTCCGCGCCGATAGGCGAGCGATATTGAAAGCTGTGGCGGCGGGCCGCTGGAGGGCAGCAGGACGATGTTGTGCATTTTGACCTGCGCGACGGATTCCGGAACGAGGGAAACCCCGAGTTCGGCCGCGACCAGCGACAATATCGAGACGATTTGTGGTGCAGCCGGCCCGAGACGCGGCGTGAATCCAGCCTCCTCGCAGGCTTTTATCGATGCATCGTGAAGGCTGGTGCCGATGCTGCGTGGCGTCAGAATGAAAGGGTCTTCGCGCAGTTCTATCAGGTCTATGGCGGTTCCGCGCCGCGCGAGTGGATGGGATGCCGGCAGGGCGACCAGAAGCGGTTCGTCAGTGAGCACTTCCTCTAGCAACGTATCAGGGTCGGATTGTGAGGGGCGCAGCAACGCCACGTCCAGCCGATCTTCAAGCAGGGCTGGCGTCAGTGCGAGAGCAGCTGCCTCCATCACCTGAAGTTCTACGTCAGGGTATTTGCGTCTGTAAGTGCGGATGCAGGCCGGAACCAGAGGGTTGAGCGCCGCGGTGCCGGTAACGCCTATTCTCAGGATACCGGTTTCACCGGCCGCCGCCCTGCGTGCAAGCCGGATACCTTCGCTCACCTGATGCGGAATATGGGTCACCGCGATGCGAAACGCATGACCTGCCGGCGTTAGTTCCGCGCCATGCGCGAGACGCCGGAACAGCCGCACGCCGATTTCCTGTTCCAGAACCTTTATCTGCTGGCTGAGCGGCGGCTGCGCGATTCCCAGATGTTCTGCCGCCCGCGTAAAACTGCCTTCATGGGCGATGGCCAGAAAATAGCGGATGTGCCTGAGTTCCATGATATTAGATCCAGATATGGCATGAACGCCTTCCATATATTAGAATGAAAGACAGAGCTGCGCTATAGCTGGGAGCGAAAAGGACAAACCCGATGCGCCAGCTCAAAAAACAGGATTTCACCCCGCCGATCGTCATGACGGAGGAGCCGCCGGATGTGCTCTGGATCCGGCAGGGAAGCCGCCAGTTTCGCCGGGCGAGTTGGGCGCTCTTTCTGGCCGGCTTTGCCAGCTTTTCGCTGATTTATTGCGTGCAGCCGCTGCTGCCGGAATTTCCGGCGGAATTCGGCATCAACCCCGCAACCGCATCGCTCGCTTTGTCGCTGACGACGGGAACGCTTGCATTCGCCATTCTTCTCAGCGGTGCTTTTGCCCAGCTCTTCACCCGCCGAAATCTGATGTTCGTTTCGATGATGCTGGCCGCTATCGCCAATATCATTGCAGCAAGCACGGAAGGTTGGGCATGGCTGCTTGCCGCCCGCGCGCTGGAAGGCTTCGTGCTCGGCGGTGTTCCCGCCGTCGCCATGGCCTATCTTGCCGAGGAGATTGAACCTTCCAGTCTCGGCAAGGCGATGGGGCTTTATGTCGGCGGCACGGCGTTCGGCTCCATGGCGGGACGTGTTGGCATGGGGCTGGTATCCGCCTATACCTCATGGCAGGTGGCGATGTATGCGCTGGGGGCGGTCTGCATCCTCGCGGCCATCGGCTTCCTGCTGCTGCTTCCGCCTTCGCGGAATTTCCGGCCGCAGCATATGCCGCTGAAAAATCATCTGAGAATATGGGCGCAACATCTTGGAAATCCTGAACTTCGGCGGTTCTATTTCCTCGGCGCGATGCTGACGAGCGTGTTCACCACTGTTTTCAACTATTGCGCCTTTCGCCTCGTCGCGCCGCCTTACGAATTGGGCCGCACCGCCGTCAGCATGATCTTCCTGACCTTTGCCCTGGGTATCGTGGCTTCCTCCTATGGCGGTGCTCTGGTTGACCGGTTCAGCCGGCGGATCATGCTGGTGGTTGCCTTTTCCACCATCCTTGCCGGTATCCTGCTGACCTTCGCCTCAAGCATCATCCTCATCGTGGCGGGGATTGCGGCGATAACCGTCGGATTTTTCATTGGGCATGCGGCTGCCAGCAGTGGTGTGGGCGCCAATGCGGGAAGCGCCAAAAGCCATGCTTCCGCGCTCTATCTGCTGTTTTATTATTGCGGCGCGAGCATCACCGGCTGGATCGGCGGCTGGTTCTGGATCCATGCCGGCTGGCCCGGCATCATGGCCATCACCGCCGGCTGCGCGCTTGCCGGAATTTTAGCCAGCCTTGCCAGTCCGGGCGCGCGGCGCGCCTGAGCGGCCATCGCCGAGGTTTTACTCCGCCGCCAGTTCCTGCTCCACCAGCGTCGCCCAGAAAGCGACGCCCGGCACGATGGCCGCATCGTTGAAGTCGTAGGAGGTGTTGTGGTGCAGCGCGCCGTCCACCGCCGGGCCATTGCCGAGCCAGACGTAGCAGCCGGGGGCTTCACCCGCGAAGAAGGCGAAATCGTCGCCGGCGGTCGAGGGCGGGAAGGCGGTGCGGGCCTTATTGCCGAAGACGGTTTTGGCGGCGCGCAGCGCCCGTTTTGTTGCATCCGCCTCGTTGATGACGGGCGGAATGCGGCGGATGAATTCGTAATGCGCCTCGATGCCGAACATCGACGCCGTGCCCTTTGCCAGCCTGTCGATTTCCGCTTCCAGCTGGTCACGCACCTCAGGCGCATAGGCGCGCGCCGTGCCGCCGATTTCGACGAGATCGGGAATGACGTTGAGTGCCTTCGGGTCACCCGCCTGCACCGAACAGGCACTGACCACGGCGGGCTGCAGCGGATCGACCACGCGGCCGACGATGGTTTGCAGCGAGGCGAGGAAGGTGCCGGCGGCCGTTACCGGGTCACGGCCAAGATGCGGCTTGGCGCCATGGGTGCCGATGCCCTTGAAGGTGACGCGCCAGCTATCGGAAGAGGCAAGCTGCGGGCCTTCCACCACGGCCATCTCATCGATACCAAGCCCCGGCATATTGTGCAGGCCATAGACCGCATCGCAGGGGAACAGCGTGAAAAGCCCGTCCTCCACCATTTTCTTCGCGCCGCCACGGCCTTCTTCGGCTGGCTGGAAGATGAAATGCACGGTGCCGGAGAAATCGCGGGTCTTTGCGAGGTAACGCGCGGCGCCAAGCAGCATGGCGGTATGGCCGTCATGACCGCAGGCATGCATCTTGCCGGGAAATTTCGATTTATAGGGCCGGTCGGGCACCTCAGGCATGGCAAGCGCATCCATATCGGCGCGCAGGCCAATGCTGCGGGTGCCATTACCCACCTGCAGCGTGCCGACCACACCGGTGCCGCCAAGACCGCGATGCACCTTCAGCCCGGCGCGCTCGAGAAGATCGGCGACGATGGCGCTGGTTCTCTCCTCTTCGAAACCCAGTTCCGGATGCGCGTGCAGATCATGACGAAGCTCCGTCAGGAATGGCAGATCCTCGCCGATGCGATCCAGCAGTCTCATGGGAAGCTTGTCCTTGAATATGGGAAAAACCCGCGTCATAGGTGGGTTTGTCCGAATGCCTGTTGCTTTGTTTCCGTTCTAGCGGAAAAAGCCAATGAAATGAACCCGCCGCATATTCGCGGTTGTTGAAATGCCTGATGCGCCGAACGGGATCGGCGCGGCCGAAAACCGCGTCCGCCTTGCGCGATCCCGATCCTGAAAGGAAAACCGATGCCGCCATCCGCATCGCCCGCCGCCCATTCTCCCGCCGCGCCGCATGAGTTCTGGCAGGATATTCTTCCGCCGGCCACCTTCGGTACGGCGGGTCCGCATTCCAGCTTCTTTCCGGCGGAACTGGATGATGGAAGGCAGATCTGCCTGCCCGTCCGGCCGCTTGCGGATGGGGAGCACGCGCTGGCATCGCTCATCGTCAATCAGGCGTCGTTCGCGGTGCTGGAGGCGCTGGCCGCCGATCTCGCCGCCAAGCTCGCGCCCTTCAATCCGGATGTCGTTATCGGCCTGCCGACGCTGGGCTTGACGCTCGCCGCCGCCGTTGCCCGGCATCTCGGCCATTCCCGTTACGTGCCGCTCGGCACCTCACGCAAATTCTGGTATCTGGAGGAACTGTCGGTGCCGATGTCCTCCATCACCACCCGGCAGGAAAAACGGCTCTATATCGATCCCCGCATGCTGCCGCTCATCGAGAACCGGCGGGTGGCGCTGGTGGATGACGTGATCTCCAGCGGCAGCTCCATCGTATCAGGTCTTGCGCTTCTCGCCGCCTCCGGCATCCGGCCCGCTGTCATCGGTGCGGCCATGCTGCAATCGGATCGCTGGCGGGAAAAAATCGCCGCTTTCGGGCCGGAATGGCCGGAGCGGGTGAGGGGCGTTTTCGCCACGCCGCTGCTCACCAAAGCGGAAGATGGCTGGCGCGCCTGACGAAGCGCAAATTCCGGCAAAAGGCAAGTGGTGATAATTTCACCGCTGCCTAATTTGTGTCTTGCGAAGCTCGAAGAGATCGTCCTAAGATCGGCTCCGACAGACAATAGCGGTCGGCGAATAATGCGCCGGTTTGCTTTCGCGCGGTGTCATCCCGGCGTCTGCCCGCCCCCGTTTTGTTCTTTCCGATGACTGGAATTTCTTCCCATGCATGCAGTGTTCGACGGTCATAATGATGTGCTGCTTCGGTTGTGGCGCAACAGCAAGGCCGGTGCCGATCCGGTGGCCGAATTCAAGAATGGTACGCGGGAAGGCCATATCGATGGCCCCCGTGCAAGGGCAGGCGGTCTCGGCGGCGGCATCTGCGCCATTTATATTCCTTCCGGCGACCTCATTCTGCAGGAACCGGATGAAAGCGGCCATTACAACACGCCGCTCGCCGCTCCGCTGGAGCGCCTGCCTTCGCTGGATATCGCCATGGAGAAGGCGGCGATTGCGCTGAGGCTCGATCGCGCCGGCGCCTGGCGGCTGTGCCGCTCCACGGCCGATATTCGCAAGGCCTTTGCCGAGGATATTTTCGCCGCGGTGCTGCATATGGAAGGCTGCGAGGCAATCGGCGCCGATCTCGACGCGCTGGAGGTGTTTTACGCCGCCGGCCTGCGGTCGCTCGGCCCTGTCTGGAGCCGGCACAATATTTTCGGCCACGGCGTTCCTTTCTCTTACCCCATGTCGCCAGATACGGCGCCCGGCCTCACCGATGCCGGTTTTGCGCTGGTGAAGGAGTGCAACCGGCTCGGCATTCTCATCGATCTCGCGCATATCACCGAAAAGGGCTTCTGGGATGTGGCCAAGACCACCAGCCAGCCATTGATCGCCAGCCATTCCAACGCGCATGCGCTCACCCCGGTTGCCCGCAATCTCACCGACAGGCAGATGGATGCCATCAAGGAGAGCGGCGGACTGGTCGGCCTCAACTATGCCGTGACCATGCTCAGGGCAGATGCGCGCGACATTGCCGACACGCCGCTTTCCGACATGGTGCGCCATATCGACTACATGGTGGAGCGCATGGGCATCGATTGCGTGGCGCTGGGATCGGATTTCGACGGCGCGACGATACCCGTCGGCGTTGCTGATGCGAGCGGCAATCACAATCTGGTTGCGGCGCTGAAATCGGCGGGCTACGGTGATGGAGAACTTGCTAAAATATGCCGGGAAAACTGGCTGCGCGTCTTATCCCAGGCCTGGCATGAGGCCGCCTGAGAACACATAAAAGCGAACGAAATCAATCTTATAACAAAAGGGGAGATCCTATGATCAAATCGCTCAACAAATCCATGCGTATTCTCAGCACCAGTGCTGCCCTGTCGCTGATGATGCTGTCTGCGCCGCACGCTTTTGCCGCCACGCCGGCCGATACGCTGGTGGAAGGTTTCGCCATCGACGACATCATCACGCTCGATCCGGGTGAGGCATTCGAACTCTCCGCCGCTGAAGTCACCGGCAACACCTATAGCAAGCTGGTTTCCATCGATCTCAACGACACGTCCAAGGTTATCGGCGATCTCGCCGAAAGCTGGACGACCTCCGAGGATGGCCTGACCTATACGTTCAAGCTGAAATCCGGCCTGAAATTCGCCTCCGGCAATCCAATCACCGCTGTCGACGTCGCCTTCTCCTTCGAACGCGCTGTCAAGCTCGACAAGTCGCCCGCATTCCTGCTGACGCAGTTCGGCCTCAAGGGCGACAATGTCACCGAAAAGGCGAAGGCTGCGGATGCAAACACCTTCGTTCTGACGGTCGACAAGCCCTATGCGCCGAGCTTCGTGCTGAACGTGCTGACCGCAACCGTTGCGTCGGTGGTCGACAAGAAGCTCATCACCGAGAAGGCGAAGTCGGTCACGCCGAGCGCCGATTACAAATACGACACGGATTTCGGCAATGAATTCCTGAAGACGGGTTATGCCGGTTCCGGCCCCTACAAGATCCTCGGCTGGAAGGCCAATGAGGCGGTCATTCTGGAGGCCAACCCGAATTATTACGGTGAGAAGCCGAAGCTGAAGCGCGTGGTCTATCGCCACATGAAGGAAAGCTCCGGCCAGCGCCTGGCGCTTGAAAACGGCGATATCGACGTTGCCCGCAACCTTGAGCCAGGCGACATGGAAGCCGTTTCCAAGAAGGAAGGCCTTGCCGTCACCTCTGCGCCCAAGGGCACCGTCTATTACTTCAGCCTCAACCAGAAGAACGAGAACCTGAAGAAGCCTGAGGTCATCGAAGCCTTCAAATATCTCGTCGATTATGACGCGATCGGTGAGACGATCATCAAGGGCATCGGCGAAGTCCACCAGACCTTCCTGCCGAAGGGCCAGCTGGGTGCGCTCAACGAGAACCCCTACAAGCTCGACGTCGCCAAGGCGAAGGAACTTCTGGCCAAGGCCGGCCTGAAGGACGGCTTTACCGTGTCCATGGATGTGCGCAACACGCAGCCGGTGACCGGCATTGCCGAAAGCGTGCAGCAGACGCTGGCGCAGGCTGGCATCAAGCTCGAAATCATTCCCGGCGACGGCAAGCAGACGCTGACCAAGTACCGCGCCCGCACCCATGATATCTATATCGGCCAGTGGGGTTCGGACTATTTCGATCCGAACTCGAATGCGGAAACCTTCACCATCAACTACGACAATTCCGATGAGGGCAAGAACAAGACGCTCGCATGGCGCAATGCCTGGGACGTTCCTGATCTGACCAAGGAAACCCAGTCAGCTCTGCTGGAGAAGGACAGCGCCAAGCGCGCCGCCATCTATGAAAACCTGCAGAAGGAAGTTCTGGCGAAGGGTCCCTTCGTCATCATCTTCCAGCAGACGGAAGTGGCCGGTTATTCCGCCAAGCTCAAGGGCCTGAAGCTCGGACCGAGCTTCGACACCAACTACGTCTATACGATCTCCAAGGAATGATCCGGAAGGATCGGTCTCTTGAGCATCGTTGAAACGAACAGCCGGGCGAGGCAGGGCAAACGCCGTGCCAACGCCCGTGTGAAGGCCGTTCTCGGCTTCGCCGTCACCGTCATCACCACCTTTCTGGGGTTGATGGCGGTCACATTTTTCATTGGCCGTGTGGTGCCGATCGATCCCGCATTGGCGATCGTCGGCGACCGCGCGCCTGCCCATGTGGTTGAGCGCGTGCGTGAGCAGCTGGGCCTCAACCTGCCGCTCTGGCAGCAGTTCTTTCTTTATCTGAAGCAGGCGCTTTCGGGCGATTTCGGCATCTCCGTCCTCACCACCAATCCGGTGATGGAGGATATCAAGCGGGTTTTCCCGGCAACCATAGAGCTTGCCACGATCGGTACCATCATCGGCGCCGTCTTCGGCATACCGCTCGGCGTGCTTGCCGCCGTCAAGCGCGGCAGCTTTGCCGACCAGGTGGTGCGCGTCATCGGCCTCATCGGTTATTCCGTGCCGATCTTCTGGCTCGGGCTTCTGGCGCTCCTCGTCTTTTACGCCCGGCTGCAATGGGTCGCTTATCCCGGCCGCATGGACATCGTTTACGAATTCACCTTCACGCCGGTCACGGGCTTTTTCCTGATCGACGCGATCTGGCAGCGGCAATGGGATGTGTTGTGGGACCTGTTCCGCCACATCATCCTGCCCGCCTCTCTGCTCGGTTATTTTTCGCTGGCCTATATCAGCCGCATGACGCGTTCCTTCATGCTGAACGAGCTCGCCCAGGAATATATCGTTGCGGCCCGCGCCAAGGGGCTTTCGGAAACCCGCATCATCTGGTTCCACGCGCTGCGCAACGCCGCCGTGCCGCTGGTGACCGTGATTGCGCTGTCCTATGCCGGTCTGCTGGAAGGTTCGGTGCTGACCGAAACCATCTTTGCCTGGCCGGGGCTTGGCCTCTACATCACCAATTCCCTGCAGAATGCGGATATGAATGCCGTTCTTGGCGGCACGATCGTGATCGGCGCCATCTTCGTCGGCATCAATCTCTTTTCCGATCTGCTCTACCGGACGCTCGACCCAAGGACGCGCAGCCGATGACGATTTCGACCGACACACTCAAACCCTATAGCCGCGAATGGCTGCTCTCCGACCGGCCGGCCTCGCGCAGGCAGGCGCGTCTTGGCCGGGCCTATGTAATCTGGCGGCGGTTTTCGGAAAACCGGCTGGCGCTGCTCGGCCTCGGCATCATTGTTGCGCTGCTGTTCGTCGCGCTGTTTGCCAATGTGCTGGCGCCGCACAACCCGGTGCAGGGCGATCTGCGCAATGCCCGGCTTCTGCCTCCGGGGACGGAAGGTTACCTGCTCGGCACGGACGATCAGGGGCGCGATATTCTCTCGCGCCTCATCCACGGTTCGCGGCTGACCCTGTTCGTGGTGCTGCTGGTGGCCATCATCGCGGCGCCCATCGGGCTCATCGTCGGCACCGTCTCGGGTTATGCCGGCGGCTGGGTGGATGCCGTTCTGATGCGCATCACCGATATCTTTCTGGCCTTTCCGAAACTGGTTCTGGCGCTGGCGCTGGTAGCCGCCCTTGGGCCGGGCATTGAAAACGCGGTGCTCGCCATCGCGGTGACGTCTTGGCCGCCCTATGCGCGCATCGCGCGCGCTGAAACCATGACCTTCCGCAATTCCGATTTCATCGCGGCGGTGAAGCTCATGGGGGCATCGCCCTTCCGCATCGTCCTGAAACACGTCATGCCGCTTTGCATGTCGTCGCTCATCGTGCGCGTCACGCTGGATATGGCGGGCATCATCCTCACCGCCGCAGGTCTCGGCTTCCTAGGACTTGGCGCGCAGCCGCCGCTGCCGGAATGGGGCGCGATGATCGCTTCGGGGCGTCGTTTCATTCTCGACCAATGGTGGGTCGCGGCCATGCCCGGCGTGGCGATCCTCATCGTCAGCCTCGGGTTTAACCTGCTGGGCGACGGGTTGCGCGATGCGCTTGATCCCAAGGAGGCGGGCCAATGAGTGCGCCGCTTCTGACCGTTCAGAATCTCCGCGTTTCCTTCCCCACCCGCACCGGGCTGGTGGAAGCCGTGCGCGGCGTGTCCTTCACGCTCGGGCGTGAGCGTCTCGGCATCGTCGGCGAATCCGGCTCCGGCAAGTCGCAGACCGGCCGCGCCATCATGGGGCTGACGCCGAAAAGCGCGCGCATCGAGGCCGATGCCCTGCGTTTCGGCGATATCGACCTGCTCAAGGCGTCCGCAAAGGAGCGGCGGATCATGCGCGGCAAGCGCATGGCCATGATCCTGCAGGACCCGAAATATTCGCTGAACCCGGTCATGACCATTGGCCGCCAGATCATGGAAACATTGCGTACCCATGAAAAGATCGGCGGCAGCGAGGCGCGTCAGCGCACGCTTGCCATGCTCGAAGCGGTGCAGATCCGCGATCCCGAGCGCGTCTTCGATCTCTATCCGCATGAGGTCTCCGGCGGCATGGGCCAGCGTGTGATGATCGCCATGATGCTGGTCTGCGGCCCGGAACTGCTGATCGCCGACGAACCCACCTCGGCGCTCGACGTCACGGTGCAGCTCGAAGTGCTCGACATTCTCGACAAGCTGGTGCGGGATCGCGGCATGGGGCTGATCTTCGTCAGTCATGATCTGAGGCTCGTCTCCTCCTTCTGTGACCGCGTTCTCGTCATGTATGCGGGCAAGGTGGTGGAAGAGCTTTCTTCCGCCAATCTGAAGGAAGCGAAACACCCCTATACGCAGGGGCTTTTGAACTGCCTGCCGGAAATTGGCGGCCACCGGCATCCTCTGCCGGTTCTGGAACGCAAGCCGGAGTGGCGCGCATGAGCATGGTTCTTTCTATCAGAGACATGGTGGTCGATTTCGACGGTTACATCGCGCTCGACAGCGTCAGCATCGATGTGGCCGAGGGTGAATCCTTCGGCATCGTCGGTGAGTCCGGTTCCGGCAAGTCGACCCTGCTGCGCGCTATTGCCGGCCTCAACCATTTCGACGAAGGCTCCTTGATGGTGGCCGGGCGCTCCTATTCCAGCAAGCATCGCGACAAGAGCTTTTATAGCGATGTGCAGATGGTGTTCCAGGACCCCTATGGTTCGCTGCACCCGCGCCAGACGGTGGATGCGCTGCTGCTGGAGCCGCTGGTCATCCACGGTCTCGACAATCGCGAGCAGCGCATTGCCCGGGCACTGGATGAAGTCGGCCTCGGTTCAGGCTTCCGCTTCCGCTATTCGCACCAGCTTTCCGGCGGCCAGCGGCAGCGTATCGCCATTGCCCGCGCGCTGATCGTCGAGCCGAAAATCCTGCTGCTGGATGAGCCGACTTCGGCGCTTGACGCCTCCATTCAGGCGGAAATCCTCAACCTGCTCGAACAGGCCCGCAAGGATCGCAACCTCACCTTCGTCATGGTCAGTCACGATCTCGGCGTCATCAGCCACATGTGTGATCGCCTTGCGGTGATGAAAAGCGGCAAGGTGGTGGAAATGCTGGAGGCTGAGGCGCTGGAAAGCCGCGAGTTCAGCGCTGATTATACCCGCCAGCTGCTGGTGGCGAGTGAGGGTTTCAAGCGCGTTTGATTTTGGCGTGAGGTTTGCCTCCCATTCTTCTCCCCGCCGGGGAGAAGATGCCCCGAACGGGGCATATGAGGGGGCAAGCTCTCCGAATATCTCCACCCTAGCCCCCTCATCCGGCGCTGCGCGCCACCTTCTCCCCGGCGGGGAGAAGAAACAAGCGGCGCGTTTTTTGCTTTCACGAGCGATCTTTCCGCGTGAAGTATTCTCTCGCCCCGCCTCGATGATATGCTGGCCCGCCACACCGGCCCACCCGAACAAGGTACCCACCCCATGCAATTGCGCGCCTTGATGTATTTCGATGAACTCGTTCGCACCAATTCCATGCGCGCCGCGGCGGAAAACCTGAATGTCGCGCCGACGGCGGTGAGCCGGCAGATCGAAAACCTCGAATATTATTTCGGTTCTCCCTTGGTGGAGCGCTCCAGCCGGGGTGTGAAGCTGACGGCAGCGGGGGAGCTGCTCGCCGCCCGCGCCGGCAAGACGCTGCGCGAACTCGACCATGTGCACCAGCTGATAGACGATCTCAAAGGCCTGCAGCGCGGCCGGGTCACGGTCTATGCCAATGGCGCGACGGTGGCGAACCTTCTGGCGCCGGTCTTGGCGCAGTTCAGCCTCAAATATCCGAAGCTGCGCTTCGAGGTGCATATTACCAGCGCTCGTCAGGCGATGGAGGCGCTGGGTGCGGCGGAAGCCGATCTGGTCGTCAGCCTGTTTGCGCCAAAACTATCGGGCGTGAAAGTGCGCTCGCGCACCCGCATCAGTTATGATGCCATCTTCCCCGCCGGCCATGCGCTCGCCGCGCAGGCGGAAGTCTCGCTGAAGGAACTGGCGGGCCTGCCGCTTGCCCTGCCGGACAAGAGTTTTGCCGCACGCCAGGCATTCGATACCCTGTTTGCCGATGCGGGCATCGAGCTTGATCCCGTCTTCATCACCAGTTCGCTGGAAATGCTGAAGGAGCTGGTGATGGGCCACGCCGCCGCCACGCTCCTACCGGCGCTTTCGGTGGCGCGTGAAATCCGCAGCGGCCAGATGGTCGCGGTTCCGCTCTCCGGCAAGAAGGGTATCCACACCCAGATCGATCTCTGTGTTGCTCCCGACCGGCAATTGTCCTTCGCCGCCTCCAAGCTTGCCGATTTCATCGAGCGCTTCATGCGTGAAGCGACGGCGGGGTAAGCAAGGCGGATGACTATCCGCGCGGAAGGTTGATTTCCATCCGCATTTCCGTGTAGCCATTTCAGCTACACGGAGCACACAAAAATCGAGATTGTGTGTGCGCCTGCAACATGACACTCTTTTTGCAACGGGTGGTCTTTGGAAGGGCAAAAATGCCCCGGCCGCCAGACAGGGGACAATGATGCCACGCATTTATCTTTCGCAGGCGGCAACGCTTTCGCGCCGCGCCGCGCTGGGCCTTGCACTGGGCACGGCGCTCTGGCTGCCGCTTTCGGTAACGACCGCAGACGCCGCTCCGAAAACCGCGCTGACGCTTGGTATGGCCGTCGAGCCCGCCGGTCTCGATCCGACCATCGCCGCCCCCGTCGCCATCGGCCAGGTCACCTGGCAGAATGTCTTCGAAGGTCTGGTGACGATTGACCGCGAAGGCAAGGTGAAGCCGCAGCTTGCCGAAAGCTGGGAAATTTCCCCTGATGGCAAGACCTACACCTTCAAGCTGCGCAAGGGCGTCACCTTCCATGATGGCGAAGCTTTCGATTCCTCTGTCGCCAAATTTTCGCTGGATCGGGCGCGTGGCGAAAGCTCGGTCAATCCGCAGAAGCGCTTCTTCGCCGCCATCGACAGTATCGAGACGCCGGATGCCGCAACGCTGGTGCTGAAGCTGAAGCAGCCGGCCGGCAGCCTTCTCTACTGGCTCGGCTGGCCGGCATCCGTGATGGTGGCGCCGAAAAGCGCTGACAATAACCGGACCACGCCCATCGGTACGGGCCCGTTCAAATTCGCGAACTGGGCCAAGGGCGACAAGGTCGAGCTGCAGAAGAACGACGGCTATTGGGACAAGGCCGTGGCGGTGAAGCTGGACAAGGCGACCTTCCGTTTTGTCTCCGACCCGCAGGCGCAGGCGGCGGCGCTGAAGTCAGGCGATATCGATGCCTTTCCGGAATTCGGCGCGCCGGAGCTGATGACCTCCTTTGAGGGCGACAAACGCCTTGGCACCTTCGTCGGCAATACCGAACTGAAGGTCGTGGCCGGCATGAACAATGCCCGCAAGCCCTTTGATGACAAGCGCGTGCGCCAGGCGCTGATGATGGCGGTGGATCGCGGCACCGTCATCGAAGGCGCATGGTCCGGTTTCGGCACGGCCATCGGCAGCCACTACACCCCGAATGATCGCGGCTACATCGATACGACAGGGGTGCACCCCTACGATGTCGACAAGGCGAGGGCGCTGCTTGCCGAAGCGGGTTATCCTGACGGTTTCAGCTTCACCATCAAGGCGCCGCAGATGGCCTATGCCCAGCGCACCTCGCAAATCCTGCAGGCGATGTTTGCCGAAATCGGCGTGACGATGACCATCGAGACGACCGAATTCCCAGCGAAATGGGTGGCGGATGTCTTGAAGGGTGCGGATTACGACATGACCATCGTTGCCCATGCGGAGCCGATGGATATCGATATCTATGCGCGCGATCCCTATTATTTCAATTACAGGAACCCGGCCTTCAACGAGGTCGTCGGCAACGTCGAAAAGACGGCGGATGCGGCCCAGCAGGAAGCGCTTTACGGCGACGCCCAGAAAATCCTCGCAGAAGATGTGCCGGCACTTTACCTTTTTGTCATGCCGAAGCTCGGCGTGTGGGACAAGAAGGTGAAGGGGCTCTGGGAAAACGAACCCATTCCCTCGAATGTGCTGACGGATGTGCATTGGGAAGAGTGACGTTTGTCGTGAATGGCGGGGCGCACTCCTCTCCTCCACCTCGTTCCTGTGCTCGTCACAGGAATCCAGCCAGCCCAAGTTCTTGGGTTGAGGGGAGTCTTTCCGCCGCGCAGACGCGCGTCGACTGGATCCCTGTGACAGGCACAGGGATGAGGGAGGAATGCGCGGGATGACAACAAATCTTACCACGATATTCGGCTACGAAACCATGCAAGGAGCAGATGCCAGATGTTAGCCGTCCTCATCCGGCGTCTCGTCAGCCTCGTTATCACGCTGTTTGCCGTTTCCCTCATCATCTATCTCGTCATGGGTCTGCTGCCGGGCGATCCGGCGGCAATCATGCTCGGCACGTCCGCCAGTCCGGATACGCTCGCCGCGCTGCAAAAGCAGATGGGCCTCGATCAGCCGCTGCCGCTGCGTTATCTCCACTGGCTCGCTGGCGTGTTTCATGGCGATCTCGGACAATCCTATACCTATGGCGTGCCGGTGGCGGGGTTGATTGTCGAGCGGCTTGCCGTCACCCTGCCGCTTGCGCTGCTGGCCGTCTGCCTTTCGGTCGCCATCGCCATTCCGCTCGGCGTTGCGGCGGCGAGAAGCCGCAACGGGCCGGTGGATTTCGCAGCCGGGCTGTTTTCCCATGTCGGCATTGCCGTGCCCGGTTTCTGGGTCGGGCTGCTGCTCATCATCGTCTTTTCCACGACGCTCGGCTGGATGCCATCAGGCGGCTTTCCCGGCTGGACACCGAGTTTTTCAGCGGGTCTTACGGCGCTCATTCTTCCGGCGGTTGCCCTGGCGCTGTCGCAGGCGGGCGTTCTCACCCGCGTCTGCCGCTCCGCCGTGCTTGAGGTGATGAACGAGGATTTCGTGCGCACCGCCCGCGCCAAGGGCCTGAGCGAGCGGGTGGCGCTGTGGCGGCACGCGGTGCCGAACGCCATGATCCCCGTTGTCACCATGATCGGCCTGCAATTCACCTTTCTCATCGCCGGCGCGGTGCTTGTCGAGAATGTCTTCAACCTGCCGGGCCTCGGGCGGCTTGCCTATCAGGCGCTGACCCAGCGCGATATCGTCGTCATGCAATCCGTCGTGCTGTTTTTTTCGGCGCTGGTGATCATCATGAATTTCGTGGTCGATATCGCCTATCTCCTCATCGATCCCAGACTGCGGGCAGGTGCGCGATGATGCGATTGATCCGCCGCCGCCCCGCCTTTGCCGTCGGCATCGCCGTCACGATCTTTCTGGTCGCCATCGCACTGCTGTCGCTGGTCTGGACGCCGGTGTCCCCCACGAAGATGCAGATCGTCCAGAAGCTGAAATCACCGTTCGTCTATGGCGGCCTCGGCACGGATCATTTCGGCCGCGACGTGTTGTCCATGCTGATGGCGGGTGCTTGGAACTCGCTGTCCACCTCCATCGCCGCCGTTGCCATCGGCGCATCTATCGGCACGGCCATCGGCGTTGCGGTCGCGGCGCTGCGCGGTTTCACCGAAACCGTGGTCATGCGCGTCTGCGATATCATTTTCGCCGTGCCGCCGATCCTGTCGGCGATGATGCTCGGCGCCTTCATCGGCACGGGGCGCTTCACCGCCATCATCGCCATCGCCACCTTCATGGTGCCGGTCTTCGCCCGGCTGACGCTGGGGGCGGCGCTGCAGATATGGTCGCGGGAATATGTCACCGCCGCCACCAGCATCGGCCAGAACCGCGCGAGAATCACGCTTTTCCATATCGTGCCGAATATTTCCAACCAGATCATCGTGCAGGTGACGATCCAGCTCGGTCTTGCGATATTGACGGAGGCAGGGCTTTCCTTCCTCGGTCTCGGCATGCCGCCGCCCGCCGCCACCTGGGGGCGGATGCTCGCGGACGCTCAGACCTATCTTGGCGTGGCGCCCTGGCTCGCCATCATGCCCGGCCTGGCGATTGCGCTTGCCGTCTTCGGCCTCAACCTTCTCGGCGATGGGCTGCGCGACCTGCTGGACCCGCGCGATACTAGCTGACCGCCCAAGAAAGCTGTCGCCCCTATTTCCTGTTTTTCTGACGAGACGAAGCTGATGACCGATCTCATAGACCTCAACACGCTCGAAATCCTGGCGCTTTACCGGGATAAGAGGCTTTCGCCATCCGAATATTGGCAGGCGGTGGAGGCTCGTATCGAGGCGTTCGAACCGGTCGTGAACGCGCTTTACGCCTATGATCCGGAGGACGCACGAAGGCAGGCGCTGGCCGCGACGGAGCGCTGGCAAAAGGGTGAAACGCGTGGGGCCCTTGATGGAATTCCGGTATCGCTCAAGGAATTGATCGCCACGAAAGGCCATCCCGTTCCGCTTGGCACCAAAGCGGTGGAACTGGTGCCTGCGGTTGAAGACGCGCCGGTGGCCGCCCGCTGCCGCGAGGATGGCGCGATCCTTTACGCCAAGACGACCTGCCCGGATTACGGCATGTTATCATCAGGCCTTTCCAGTTTTCACAAGCTCAGCCGCAACCCGTGGGACCCGACACAGAACCCCGGCGGCTCCAGCGCCGGTGCGGCCTCTGCCGGTGCTGCGGGTTACGGCACGCTGCATATCGGCACGGATATTGGCGGCTCGGTGCGGCTGCCGGCGGGGTGGACGGGATTGTTCGGTTTCAAGCCAAGCCAGGGCCGCATTCCCGTCGATCCCTATTATACTGGCCGCTGCGCCGGGCCGATGACCCGGACCGTCATCGATGCCGCCTATGCCATGGCCACGCTTTCCCGCCCCGACTGGCGCGACGGCACCGCGCTGCCGCCCAACGATATCAACTGGATGGACCTCGATATCGACGTGAAGGGCCTGAAAATCGGCCTGATGCTGGATGCCGGCTGCGGCCTGCCGCTGGAGGAAGAGGTGCGCGATGCCGTGCTCTCCGCCGCCAAACTGTTCGAAGAGGCAGGCGCCACTGTCATTCCGGTCGAGCCGGTGCTGACGCGGGAGATGCTGGATGGGCTGGATGATTTCTGGCGGGCGAAGTTCTGGGGCGATATGGCGGCGCTGAGCGCAGACCGCCGCGCCGCGATCCTTCCCTATATTCACGAATGGGCACAGAAGGGGGCGGATATTTCCGGCGCACGCGCCGTTTTCGGTTTCAACCAGACCATGGAAATGCGTAAGCTCTGCGGGCGGTTGATGCAGTTGGTTGATGCGGTGATTTCACCCGTCAATCCCATCGTCTCCTATCCGGCCGACTGGGCCTCGCCCACCAATGATCCCGCACGGCCCTTTGAACATATCGCCTTCACCGTGCCGTGGAACATGTCCGAACAGCCGGCATCCTCGATCAATTGCGGTTTCTCGAAATCGGGCATGCCGATCGGCCTGCAGATCGTCGGCCCGCGTTACGAAGATCTGTTCGTGCTGAAGCTTTCCAGAGCCTTTGAGACCTGGGGCGGCGGTGTGCGTCGCTGGCCGGAGCCGCCGCGGGGTGGCTGACCGCGCCTTTATCGACCATGTAGTATTGCCATAATACCCGCATCCGCGCCCGGCCTGTTACGTTGCCCAAAGGCATTCGAAAACGGGAGGAGCAAACATGCCGAAGAAGATTTTGATGATCGCCGGCGATTTCGCCGAGGATTATGAGACCATGGTGCCGTTCCAGACGCTGCTTGCGGTCGGCCACACGGTCCATGCCGTCTGCCCCGGCAAGAAGGCGGGCCAGACGATCGCGACGGCCATCCATGATTTCGAAGGCGACCAGACCTATTCGGAAAAACGCGGCCATAATTTCGCGCTCAACGCCACCTTCGCCGATATCAAGGTTGCGGATTATGATGCGCTGGTCATTCCGGGCGGCCGCGCGCCGGAGTATCTGCGGCTCAATGCGGATGTGCTTGCGGTGGTGAAACATTTCTTCGAGGCTGACAAGCCGGTGGCCGCCGTCTGTCACGGTGCGCAATTGCTCGCGGCTGCCGGCGTTTTGAAGGGCCGCACCTGCTCGGCCTATCCCGCCTGCCGTCCCGAGGTCGAGCTTGCCGGCGGCACCTATGCCGATATCGCCATCGATGCGGCCGTTACTGACGGCAAGCTGGTGACCGCCCCTGCATGGCCGGCGCATCCGGCATGGCTTTCGCAATTCATGGCGGTGCTCGGCAAATAAGACCTGCGAAACGGGGCTTTTTCCAGCCCCGTTTCCCGTTTATCTTTTGAAGCGTGGTGAGGGAGGAAACCATGTGCAAGCTTTTCATCAAGGCAGACCCGGCGCTTTGGGAAAGCCATACGCGGTCGCTGAGGATCGATGGCATGGTCACCAGCGTCCGGCTCGAGAATTTCTTCTGGACGACGCTGGACGAGATCGCGCGACGGGATGGCATGAACAGCGTGCAGCTTATCGCCAAGCTTTATAATGAATCGATCGACGCCGGGCATGATCTCGGCAATTTCACCTCGTTTTTGCGGGTCTGCTGCGGGCGTTATCTTGCGCTTCAGCTTTCCGGCGATATTCCGGCGCGCAGCGATATCCCGATTGCGGCACTGGATGCGGACAGCATCCTTGAGGCGGAGCAGGTGAATTACCACTAGGCGGTCACAGTACACTCGACGTCATCCTCGGGCTTGTCCCGAGGATCTGCCGACGTATCGTTTTTTTCGACGTGATTAGATCTTCGGGACAAGCCCGAGGATGACGTGGGAATGGTTCCACGATTCCCCTCTCTCGCATATCTTCTCAGCTCTTCAGCGCCCTCGGGTCGAGCGCATCACGCACGGCGTCGCCAATGTAATTGACGCTCAGAACCGTCAGCGAAATCGCCAGTCCCGGCCACAGCACACGCGAGGGCGTCAGCTGCAGGAAGTTGGCGCCGTCGAACAGCAGCCGTCCCCAGGTCGGGAAGTCGGACGGAAAACCGAGGCCGAGGAAGGACAGCGCCGATTCCGTGATGATGGCCGAGGCGATGCCGAGCGTGGCCGAAACCATGATCGAACTCAGCACATTCGGCAGAATATGCCTGAGGATGATGCGGTATTCGCGCATGCCGCTCGATTTCGCCGCCATGATGAATTCCTGGCTTTTGATCGTCAGCACATCGCCGCGCACGATGCGCGCGGTATGCATCCAGCTGGTTATCCCGATCACGAAAACGATGAGGATGAAGATGCCGGTTTCCGGCCCGAAGGCGGCGCGCAGCGTATCGCGAAACAGCATGAGGATGACGAGCAGCAGCGGCAGCAGCGGCAGGGCGAGGAACAGGTCGGTGAGCCGCATCAGCGGCCCGTCGAGCCTGCGGAAATAGCCTGACAATACCCCCACCAGCGTGCCGAGAAACAGCGCCAGCAACATGGCGGTGATGCCGACGGCAAGCGAGATGCGCCCGCCGGCCAGAACCTGCGCCAGCATGTCCTTGCCGAGATTGTCGGTGCCGAAGGGATGCGCCAGCGACGGCCACTGGTTGCGTTCCTTCACGTTGATGACGTTGGGCGCAACGGTGTGGATATAGGGGCCGACATAGACCGCAAGCAGGATGAAGATGAAGACAAAAAGCCCGGCAACGCCGCCCTTGTGGACGCGGAACTGTTTCCAGATATCGGCAAGGGCGGATTGTGTTGGGGTGGCCGCAACCGTCGGTGCTGTAATGGTGGCGTCAGTCATAGCGGATCCTCGGGTCGAGAATGCCGTAAAGCACGTCGGCAATCAGGTTGAAGAGCACGATCAGCACCGCGAAAATGAAGGTCAGCGTCTGCACCAGCGGAATATCCGCGCCCTGAACGGCGGTTATCAGCAATTGGCCAAGCCCGTTCACGCGGAATATCTGCTCGGTGATGATGGCGCCGGAAAAGATCGTCGGCACGCCGAGTGCAATCACCGTCACGACCGGGATCAGGCTGTTGCGCAGGACGTGAACGAGCAGCACGGATTTTTCCTTCACGCCCTTTGCTCTTGCGGTGCGCACATAGTCCTGATGCAGATTGTCGAGCATGGAGGCGCGCACGAAGCGGCTGATCTGCGAGACATTGTAGAGGGTCAATACCAGCACCGGCAGGAACATCTGTTTGATCTGCGCCACAAAGCTTCCCCAGTCCGTTACCTGCAGATTGGTGTCATAGACGGAAGGGAACCATTGCAGGTAAGAGCTGAAGATCACCACCAGCAGCACGCCGGTGAAGAAGGTCGGCACCGAATAACCGACCATCGAGACGAAGGTGCCGATCTGGTCGAAGATCGAATATTGCTTGTAGGCGGAAATGACGCCGATCGGGATCGCCAGAAGCGCGCCGAAGAGATAGGCAAGGCCCACCACCCAGAGCGTTTGGGGCATGCGCTGGATGACGAGATCGACCACCGGGCTGCGCGTTGCCCAGGACAGCACGCGCATGCGATTGCCGTCGCCGATCTGCCAGCCGGTCAGCTTTTCGAACAGGTTCAGCGGCTCATTGATGAAGAATTGCTGCAGCCAGAGCAGGTAGCGGATGAAGAACGGCTGGTCGAGGCCGAGCGAGGCGCGGATCTGTTCGCGCACTTCGGGCGGAATGGTCAGCGGCAGGTCGCCGGTCGGATCATTCGGCGCAAGATCGAGCAGGGCGAAGATGACGAAGCTGATGACGAGCAACGTCGGTACGGCAAAGGCAAGCCGCCGGAGCGTAAAGGTAAACATCGGAAAGTCTCCAGACCGTCAGGGTCTCGCAAAACGAGCGCGGCCGCCCTTTTTGGGGCGACCGCGCATTTGCGTGTTACTTTTTGCGGGACCAGTCCGCGACGTTCCAGAGTTCCGAATCCCAGGCATTCATGCGAACGCCTTCGAGTGTCAGTGAGTGCGAGGAGACGCTGCCGCGGTGGATGAGCGGAATATGCGCGCCTTCTTCCGTCAGCATGTCGTTTAGCTGTTTGGCGATTTCCCCTCGCTTGGCAAAGTCCGTCGTCCTGGAAAGGACGCCCACCAGCTTGTCGAATTCCGGATTGCAATAACGCGGAACATTCTGGCCCTGCCAGCCGTTTGCGGGGGCAGGGATCTTGTCGCAGAGCCATTCCGCCAGATATTTTTCCGGGTCGGTGCCGTCGAAATTGTTGGTGTACATTTCAACGTCGGCATAAAATTTCTGGAAGGTATCCGGGCTTGCCGGATCGCCGCCGAAGAACACCGAGGCGCTGACATTGCGCAGTTCGGATGCAACGCCGATCTGCGACCACATGTCCTTCACCAGTTCCTGCGCTGCCTGGCGAACGGAGTTGGTGGAGGTCTGGTAGAGGAAGGACAGCTTCACGCCGTTCTTGGCGCGGATGCCATCGGCGCCCTTCACCCAGCCTGCATCGTCGAGCAGCTTGTTTGCACCTTCCAAATCCTGCTTCAGGCACCAGCTGTCGTTTTTCGTCGAAGCGACAGCCGCCGGGGCCGGCACGATGTTGCAGGTCGGCTTGCCCGCCTCGCCATAACCCGTCTCATCGATGATGTCGCGATCGATGGCGAGCGAGAGCGCACGGCGCACGGCCGGGTCGGAAAGGGCCGGATGCGGACCGCCCTCCTTGGTGGAGCGCTTGTCACCCAGCGCAGGGTCGGCGTTGTACCAGTTGAGATTGATACGCTCGACCTGCGTGCCGAAGGCGGTTTCCAGCTTGCCCTTGCCGGCGGCCACCATGGTCGCCAGAATTTCCGGCTCCACCTGCATGTTCCAGGCGTAGTCGAATTCGCCGGTTTCAAGAACGGCACGCGCAGCGGATGCCGCGTCACCGCCGCCCTTCAGGGTCGCCGTGGCGAAAGCGGGCTTGGCGGGATCGCGATAATTGGGGTTGGCGACGAAGCTGATGACGTCGTTCGGCTTGAAATCCTTGACCACAAAGGGGCCGGTGCCGATGGGGCCGAAATTGGCGGATGTGCAGCCGGGAGCGGCGGCGCCCAGGCAATTTTCGAACTGCTTCTTCTGGATGACGGGCGATTGCGCGCCGACAAATGCCGAGTAGGGGTAGGGCTTGGGTTCAGTGAAGCTGATCTTGACGGTATGGGCGTCGATGGCCTCGACGTTTTTCACGCCCTCATATTGCGCCGCCTGCGCGCAGCCGCCATCCGGTGCTTTGCAATATTTCCAGGTGAAAATCACGTCGTCAGCGGTCAGCGGCGTGCCATCAGACCATTTGATGTCGCTTTTCAGCTTCCACGTCATGCTGAGCAGGTCCTTTGCGACGCCGCCATTATCGACCGTCGGGATCTCGCTCACCAGCATCGGCACCAGCTCGCCTTTTTCGTCGTAGCGCGCCAGAGGCTCGATTACCATGGACGAGCTATAGATTTCCTTGGTGCCTGCGGAAAGATAAGGGTTCAGTGTCGATACAGCCTGCCAGAACAGGATTTTCAGTTCGCCGTCACTGCCGCGTTCGGCATGGGCGGCAGAGCCTGCCAAGGCCATCGCCGCCACCGTGCTGGCAAAGAGAATGCTGCGCTTCTTCATTATGTTTTCCCCTTTTTTGGATTTTATCTATTTGAATGTTTGACGCTTTTCCTGTCGTCATGCGCAAGGTATTTTATTGTAAGTATTTGATTTTACTAAGTAATATCCATGCGATCCAGATGATGCTATTGTCAGTTTTTTTGAAAAGCAAGCCCCAAAGTCTTATTGATGAACAAAATTTGAGCCATTCGCCTTCTGGCCTATTTTTCGTTCATTCAGCAAATTTCACACTTGCAAAAGGAGAAATTCCAAACGCAATATGTTTTCCGACAACCCGGCGGGGAACAAAAAAGGGAATAAAGAGAATGCCGATATTGAACCGTGTGGCTGAAATGCAGGAAGACGTTGCCGGCTGGAGACGCCATCTGCATGAGCACCCGGAACTGCTCTATGATGTCTTCGAAACATCGAAATTCGTTGCCGAAAAACTGAAGTCCTTCGGCTGCGATGTGGTCGAGACCGGCATCGGCAAGACCGGCGTGGTCGGCATCATCAAGGGGCGGCATGGGGATGGCCCGACCATCGGTTTCCGCTCCGACATGGACGCGCTGCCGATCCTTGAGACCAGCGGCAAACCCTGGGCCTCGAAGACGCCCGGCAAGGCCCATTCCTGCGGCCATGACGGGCATACCGCCATGCTTCTGGGTGCGGCGCAATATCTGGCCGAGACCCGCAATTTCAAAGGCTCCGTCGCGGTCATCTTCCAGCCGGCGGAAGAGGGCGGGGCAGGCGCGCTCGCCATGCTGAACGACGGCATGATGGAGAAATTCGGCATTTCGCAGGTCTATGGCATGCATAACGAGCCGGGCATTCCGGTCGGCCAATTCGCCATCCGCAAGGGTTCCACCATGGCGGCGGCGGATAGTTTCGAGATTGTCATCACCGGCAAGGGCAGCCATGCGGCCGCGCCGCATCTTTCCATCGATCCGGTGCTGACCTCGGCGCATATCATCATCGCGCTGCAATCCATCGTCTCGCGCGAGACGGA
The DNA here is from genome assembly GCF_049843495.1 of Agrobacterium sp. M50-1. Lineage (NCBI taxonomy): Bacteria > Pseudomonadati > Pseudomonadota > Alphaproteobacteria > Hyphomicrobiales > Rhizobiaceae > Agrobacterium > Agrobacterium sp. M50-1. Next base: position 286,528 of record NZ_JBBHZH010000007.1, read on the forward strand.
CCCGTTGAAATCGCTGGTCGTCACCGTCGCCACCACCCATGGCGGCACGGCGGTCAATGTCATTCCGGGTTCGGTGACGCTGACGGGCACAGTGAGGACCCTGCTGCCGGAAACCCGCGATTTTGCCGAAAAGCGGCTGAAGGAAGTGGCCACCGCCACGGCAATGGCGCATGGCGCCAGCGTGGAGGTGAAATATCATCGCGGATATCCCGTCACCTTCAACCACAGTGACGAAACCGAATTTGCGACCGGTGTGGCCATGGGCATTGCCGGCGCGAACGCCGTCAACACCAATCCCAACCCGCATATGGGTGCGGAAGATTTCTCCTACATGCTGGAAGCCCGCCCCGGCGCCTTCATCTTCATCGGCAACGGCGACACGGCCGGGCTGCACAATGCGGCCTATGATTTCAACGACGAAGCCCTGCCTTACGGCATCAGCTACTGGGTTTCGATGGCCGAAACCGCACTTGCTGCATAAGACACCCGGCGGCCTTCATGGCCGCCTTCTGCTTTTCAGGAGATCGGCATGCTTTTGGCGGCAACATCCATGGAACAGACCGGCGGTTCGGTAAGCCCGGTTCTCTCGGTTCAGAATCTCACCACCTCCTTCCGCGTCGATGACGGCTGGAAATCCGTGGTGCGCAACATGAGTTTCGAAATCGCCCCTCGCGAGACGGTGGCGATCGTCGGCGAGAGCGGTTCGGGCAAGAGCGTGACCTCGCTCTCCATCATGCGGCTTCTTGATAAAAAAACGAGCCGCATCGAGGGCAAGGTCATGCTTGGCGGGCGCGACCTGCTGGCCCTTCCGGAAGAGGAGATGCGCAAGGTTCGCGGCAAGGATATCTCGATGATTTTCCAGGAGCCGATGACCAGCCTCAACCCGATCTTCCCGATCGGCAAGCAGATCGCCGAGGCGCTCACCGTGCATCAGGACATTTCCTCCTCCGCCGCCAAGGCCGAGGTCATACGCCTTCTGGAAAAGGTCCGCATTCCCAATGCGAAGAACCGTTTCGATGATTATCCGCACCAGTTTTCCGGCGGCATGCGCCAGCGCGTTATGATCGCCATGGCGCTGGCCTCCAAACCGAAGCTCCTGATCGCCGACGAACCGACGACGGCGCTCGATGTGACCATTCAGGGCCAGATTCTCGACCTCATCAAGCAATTGCAGGAAGAGGAGGGCATGTCGGTCCTGTTCATCACCCATGATATGGGCGTGGTGGCGGAAGTGGCTGACCGCACCATCGTCATGTTCCGCGGCGATGTGGTGGAAACCGGCACCACCGACGACATCTTCCATCGCGGCCATCACCCCTATACGCGTGCCTTGCTTTCGGCGGTGCCGAAGCTCGGCTCGATGAAGGAAAGGGTGCTGCCGGCGCGTTTCCCGATCATCGATATCAAGACCGGCGAGAGCCAGCCTGTGGTCGAGGTGAAGGATACAGTTTCCGGCGGCAAGACGCCCATTCTCTCGGTCAGGGATCTGACGACCCGCTTCGATATCCGCTCCGGTCTTCTTGGCCGTAAATCCGGCGCCGTGCATGCGGTGGAGAAGGTCTCGTTTGATCTCGCTGAAGGCGAAACGCTGTCGCTGGTCGGCGAGAGCGGCTGCGGCAAGTCCACCACCGGGCGCTCGATCACCCGGCTGATCGAGCCGACCTCCGGCAATGTCACGCTTGACGGTTACGAGGTGCTGAAACTCGACAAGACAACGTTGCGCACCATGCGCCGCAGCGTGCAGATGATCTTCCAGGACCCCTTCGCCAGTCTCGATCCGCGCATGAGCATCGGCACGGCGATCATGGAGCCCTTCGTTGAACATCGTCTCGGCGCCAAGCAGCAGGCGCGGGAAAAGGCGGCCGATCTTCTGGAAAAAGTGGGTCTCAGCCCCGATATGATGCGGCGCTTCCCGCATGAATTTTCCGGCGGCCAGCGCCAGCGCATCGCGATTGCCCGCTCGCTGATGCTCGATCCCAAGGTCATCGTCGCCGATGAGGCCGTTTCGGCGCTTGACGTTTCGATCAAGGCGCAGGTCTGCAACCTGCTGCTCGACCTTCAGCAGAGCCTCAATCTCGCTTTTCTGTTCATCTCTCACGATATGGCGGTGGTGGAACGCGTCAGCCACCGGGTGGCGGTGATGTATCTCGGCGAGATCGTCGAAATCGGCCCGCGCGCGGCGGTCTTCGACAATCCGCAGCACCCCTATACGAAAAAACTGATGTCGGCCGTTCCGGTGCCGGACCCGGCGCGGCGGCAGATCAGGCGCAACATGGCGACGGACGAGATCAAGAGCCCGATCCGGCCGGTGGATTATGTGCCGCCTCAGCGCCATTACCGCGAGGTCTCGGCAGGGCATCTGGTGCAGGAAGCGGCTTGATCGAGCCGTGCTGGCTTAGGGCTGACGCTGGTAAGGGACCGGGCGGTTACCGCTTGTTTCTTCTCCCCGCCGGGGAGAAGGTCGCGGCAGCGGGATGAGGGGGCAAGGGTGCGATCCATCGCTGACGTTGCCCCCTCATCCGACCCTTCGGGCCACCTTCTCCCCGGTGGGGAGAAGAAACATGCCGCATCGCCGCGCCAGATGATTTTACGCTCGTCGAGCGGTTCCTTTCGCATCCTCCCGTTTGACAGGCAGCCAGAAAAAATGCCAGCAAATGCGCGAGCATAATTCGAAAAGGGCGGCGGCATGGCCAGACGAAACGACGCACATGGACGGCTGGACGATGCGGCACGCGCCGGCTGGCTTTATTATGTCGCCGGCCGCACACAGGATGAGATCGCCGCCGCCATGGGCATTTCAAGGCAGTCGGCGCAGCGGCTGGTGTCGCTGGCCGTCGCCGAGCGGTTGATCAAGGTCCGGCTCGACCATCCTATCGCCGCCTGCCTCGAAAAGGCCGAGCGCCTTAAGGAAAAATTCCACCTTAAATATATCGAGGTGGTGCCGAGCGATCCCGCCGGCGTCTCCTCCACGGTGGGCATCGCCGAGGCCGGAGCGGCCGAGATCGAGCGCTGGCTGAAAAACGCCGATCCCATCGTGCTCGCCATCGGCACCGGCCGCACGCTGAAGGCGGCGGTGGACCAGTTGCCGCCGATGGAGTGCCCGCAGCACCGCATCGTGTCACTGACAGGCAATATCGGCCCGGATGGATCGGCCGCCTATTACAACGTCATCTTCAGCATGGCCGACGCCATCAAGGCGCGGCATTTCCCTATGCCTCTACCGGTTCTTTGTTCGTCGGCGGAAGAGCGCGAGCTGCTGCACGATCAATCCATGGTCCGCTCCACGCTGGCGCTCGGCGCTGCCGCCAACGTCACCTTCGTTGGCGTCGGTGAACTCGGTGAAAACGCGCCGCTCTGCGTTGATGGTTTCCTCGGTGTCGATGAGATGAAGGCCTTGATGGCAAGCGGTGCCGTCGGTGAGATTTGCGGCTGGATGTATGATGCCAATGGCCGCATTCTCGAGCATTCCGTCAACGAGCGTGTCGCCTCCGTTCCCATCCCGTCCAGAGAGACCTGCACGGTCATCGGCATGGCGCAGGGCGCGCGCAAGAACGCCTCGATTCTGGCAGCGCTGAGAGGTGGTCTGTTGAACGGTCTCATCACCGACGAAGCGACAAGTGAATATTTGCTCACGCATTGAGCAAAAATTAATCACATAAAATCAATGGCTTGGTTTTTCCATGTGCGTCGCAGCACAGGATGTTGCTTGACATTTTTGCTCTGCGGGTGAGTAAATGCCCCAGAGCAAAGCGAATGCTCATCATTTTTCTTCTGGGAGGAAGATATGACATTGAAGACCATTTTGCTGGGCGCATGCTCGGCACTCGCCTTTACGACCCTTGCTTCCGCCGAGACGCTGACCATCGCCACCGTCAACAATGGCGACATGATCCGCATGCAGGGGCTGACTTCCGACTTCACGGCAAAGAACCCCGACATCAAGGTCGAATGGGTCACGCTTGAGGAAAACGTCCTGCGCGAGCGCGTGACGACCGATATCGCCACCAATGGCGGTCAGTACGACATCATGACCATCGGCAACTATGAAGTGCCGATCTGGGCCAAGCAGGGCTGGTTGCTGCCGCTCGAAAAGCTCGGCGACAAATACGACGTGGACGACATTCTGCCGGCAATTCGTGGTGGTCTCTCCGCCGAAGGCAAGCTTTATGCAGCGCCCTTCTACGGCGAATCCGCCATGATCATGTATCGCAAGGACCTGTTCGAAAAAGCCGGTCTGAAGATGCCCGAAAACCCGGCCTGGGAATTCATCGGTGACGCCGCCCGCAAGATTACCGACCGCAAGGCCGATATCAACGGCATGTGCCTGCGCGGCAAGGCCGGCTGGGGCGAAAACATGGCCTTCATCAGCGCGCTCACCAACTCCTTCGGCGGCCGCTGGTTCGACGAGAACTGGAAGCCGCAGTTCGATCAGCCGGAATGGAAGAGCGCGCTGCAATTCTACGTCGATCTGATGAAGGATGCCGGACCGTCGGGCGCGTCCTCCAACGGCTTCAACGAAAACCTGACGCTGTTCCAGCAGGGCAAATGCGGCATGTGGATCGACGCCACGGTGGCCGCTTCCTTCGTGTCCAACCCGAAGGACTCGACGGTTGCCGACAAGGTCGGTTACGCGCTGTTCCCGACGCATGGTGAGCTGAAGAACCACGGTAACTGGCTGTGGTCGTGGAACCTCGCCATCCCGAAGAGCTCGCAGAAGGCGGAGGCCGCCGAAAAGTTCATCGCCTGGGCAACCAGCAAGGACTACACCACGCTTGTCGCTTCCAAGGAAGGCTGGGCAAACGTGCCTCCGGGCACCCGCACCTCGCTTTACAAGAACGCCGATTATGAAAAGGCAGCCGCCTTCGCAAAGCCGACGCTTGCCGCGATGGATGCCGCCGATATCACCAAGCCGACTGTAAAGCCCGTGCCTTACACCGGTGGCCAGTTCGTGGCGATCCCTGAATTCCAGGCGCTCGGCACCACGGTTGGTCAGCTGTTCTCGGCGGTCGTTGCCGGTCAGTCCAGCGTCGATGATGCGCTTGCGGGCGCCCAGTCGACAGCAACGCGTGAAATGACCCGCGCCGGTTACATCAAGTAATCCTCCCGAAGATCGCTGCCCGGCGCCAATGCCGGGCAGCGAACTCTCCGGGCCGGAAGCCGCGATGCGGCTTTGATGCCTTTCAAATCAAAACAAGAATGAGCCGGTTCTTCCGGATATGCCGGGCGCATCTCATGATGCCCGGGCCCAAGGGGAGGTGAGTGTAATGGCAACCCGAAACACGAGCGGTCTTGCGCGGGTGATGCTTGCGCCATCGGTGCTGCTGCTTCTGGTGTGGATGATCGTGCCTT